>NZ_CALXKQ010000048.1 GCF_944388875.1 uncultured Brachyspira sp. | reverse complement strand
GAATGTAAATCTGAAACTACTGCGACATCTGAGCTTGGAAATCGTGGTTTCTAATCTAACCATACTGGAATGTAAATCAATGTGTTAGGGTTTCGGCACGCGGGGGCTTAGTAGTTTCTAATCTAACCATACTGGAATGTAAATGTTATTTCTAAAGACGGAAGAGTACCATTAAAAATAGGTTTCTAATCTAACCATACTGGAATGTAAATTATAATTGTTTTTGGTATCAATCAATTAAAGGACTTGTTTCTAATCTAACCATACTGGAATGTAAATCATTATCATTTTTTAGCACTTGGGATAACTTATAAGTTTCTAATCTAACCATACTGGAATGTAAATACAGGCTGGTGCTGGTGCTGTAGTTGGTACTAATTTGTTTCTAATCTAACCATACTGGAATGTAAATTCCTAAAACTTATATTGAAGACTTTAGGAATGATAAGTTTCTAATCTAACCATACTGGAATGTAAATATCACAGGTCTTGGCAATGTTACTTTTGACCTTCCTGTTTCTAATCTAACCATACTGGAATGTAAATTTTCGTCAAGATATTTCTTATGAAGTTCTGTTAAACGTTTCTAATCTAACCATACTGGAATGTAAATATTGGCTTACTGAAAACGGTAGGATAGATTTATCTAAGTTTCTAATCTAACCATACTGGAATGTAAATATCATAATTAGTATGTTCTAACAACATATGCCATAGGTTTCTAATCTAACCATACTGGAATGTAAATAAGAGAATAACATGATAATGCGGTCTTTTAGTCTTTGTTTCTAATCTAACCATACTGGAATGTAAATCTTGACCCCCCAGCTAAAAAGGAGTAAAAACATGAAGTTTCTAATCTAACCATACTGGAATGTAAATCAATAGGAATACCCACAGGATCGCCTAATTGTTGAAAGTTTCTAATCTAACCATACTGGAATGTAAATAAATATTTAGGCGGTATGACTATGAATATACTAAACAGTTTCTAATCTAACCATACTGGAATGTAAATGCAAAAATGGGATTATGGAGCAATAAGTTTTGGAAAGTTTCTAATCTAACCATACTGGAATGTAAATATTTTTGAAAAAAATAGGCTGTCAATGCGATATGTTGTTTCTAATCTAACCATACTGGAATGTAAATTTACTCTTCTTTGAACTGCGTTGTCTTCTCTTTCAAGTTTCTAATCTAACCATACTGGAATGTAAATCCAAGTACCTGGCTCACCTTCTGTTAGAATTGATTTTGTTTCTAATCTAACCATACTGGAATGTAAATTTTTGGAAAAATGATAGGAGCATAATATATGGTAAGGTTTCTAATCTAACCATACTGGAATGTAAATATACTTTTTTATTTTTCTTTTTGAGATAATATTCATTGTTTCTAATCTAACCATACTGGAATGTAAATACGCGTTGCTAAATCCTGCTTGCTTTTGCCCTCAACGTTTCTAATCTAACCATACTGGAATGTAAATGAGAAAACTTTTACTTGAACATTGTCTGTATTAAGGTTTCTAATCTAACCATACTGGAATGTAAATATAGATGAATATTATCCAAAAGAAAATATAGAATTAGTTTCTAATCTAACCATACTGGAATGTAAATTCTGAACGATTTACGCCATTTGAACGATTTACGCCAGTTTCTAATCTAACCATACTGGAATGTAAATCTTTTTTTTATTTAGAAAAATCAATTAATTCAGTTTCGTTTCTAATCTAACCATACTGGAATGTAAATTAGTGTGATTTAAGGAACTCAATGTACCTTGTTCCAGGTTTCTAATCTAACCATACTGGAATGTAAATTAGTGTGATTTAAGGAACTCAATGTACCTTGTTCCAGGTTTCTAATCTAACCATACTGGAATGTAAATAAAATTATTTAATGGATAGAAATAATAAAAATTCGGGTTTCTAATCTAACCATACTGGAATGTAAATAAATTACTAGGATAGGAGTGTTTTTATGCGTTATAAGTTTCTAATCTAACCATACTGGAATGTAAATTTAATGTTTGTACAAGAGTTATAATCAATTTTCATTGTTTCTAATCTAACCATACTGGAATGTAAATGCATTTTGCAAGTCTTTTGCTCTACGCTGTACTGCTGTTTCTAATCTAACCATACTGGAATGTAAATTAAAATTCTATAAGGAACAAAAAAAGCGTCAATCTCGTTTCTAATCTAACCATACTGGAATGTAAATATAATAAAAGAACAGTTGGTAGTAAAAGCAAATCAGGTTTCTAATCTAACCATACTGGAATGTAAATAAGGAAACAAACCGAGAATAGTTGTTTTTTCTGATAGTTTCTAATCTAACCATACTGGAATGTAAATATCGTTAAACTTTAGTAAGAAACTATAATTATTAGAGTTTCTAATCTAACCATACTGGAATGTAAATATAATATAAAGTACCTTCTGTCATTATATTTTCAAAGTTTCTAATCTAACCATACTGGAATGTAAATTAAATTAAATTAAATTAAAAAATTAAAGACGTATACGTTTCTAATCTAACCATACTGGAATGTAAATATCACTATTTATTACGATTATGAATACAATAAAGTTGTTTCTAATCTAACCATACTGGAATGTAAATTAAGGTCGCTTTACGAGAAGACTTCATGTATTTATCAGTTTCTAATCTAACCATACTGGAATGTAAATAAAAGAATAGCATGATAATGCGGTCTTTTAGTCTTTGTTTCTAATCTAACCATACTGGAATGTAAATCTGTATAGCGTTCATCTGTCTAAAATCGTTAATATCGTTTCTAATCTAACCATACTGGAATGTAAATTGTTTTTTATTTAAGCTTATTACTTTTTGTATATTTGTTTCTAATCTAACCATACTGGAATGTAAATTCATCTTGCTTATTAAATAAGTTTCTGTTCCGCTCTGTTTCTAATCTAACCATACTGGAATGTAAATTCAAATAATTTGATTAATGCCTCTTTTGATTTTCTTGTTTCTAATCTAACCATACTGGAATGTAAATATTTGCAACAAGTGCAAGCCGCACAAAGACAATTTAGTTTCTAATCTAACCATACTGGAATGTAAATGATTTTTGTCTGGGTATGACGAATATTTTTTATAAGGGTTTCTAATCTAACCATACTGGAATGTAAATCATTAGTAAAGGTACTGAATTAGAAATACTTGCTAGTGTTTCTAATCTAACCATACTGGAATGTAAATGATAAATCTATCTGGGGGGCTGTAGTTTGAACAGGTTTCTAATCTAACCATACTGGAATGTAAATTATAGAAGTTTCTTCTTTTTTCTTTTTAATTTCATCGTTTCTAATCTAACCATACTGGAATGTAAATGGCATTACTTCAGGCAAACTTTTTGCTCGTGCTAGTGTTTCTAATCTAACCATACTGGAATGTAAATAATTGATATTCTAAAAACTCTATATAACGAGAACCGGTTTCTAATCTAACCATACTGGAATGTAAATGTCGTAAAATAGTCTCTATCTTTTAATACATACAGTAGTTTCTAATCTAACCATACTGGAATGTAAATGCGGGTAGTCTCTGTCTAACAGGTACTACCCTATATGTTTCTAATCTAACCATACTGGAATGTAAATAACCGTGTTCCTCCATCTTACACTTTGATTTTTTTTGTTTCTAATCTAACCATACTGGAATGTAAATATACTAATAGACAATAAGGGATGGTGTAAAGGAGATGTTTCTAATCTAACCATACTGGAATGTAAATTAAGGTCGCTTTACGAGAAGACTTCATGTATTTATCAGTTTCTAATCTAACCATACTGGAATGTAAATAAAAGAATAGCATGATAATGCGGTCTTTTAGTCTTTGTTTCTAATCTAACCATACTGGAATGTAAATCTGTATAGCGTTCATCTGTCTAAAATCGTTAATATCGTTTCTAATCTAACCATACTGGAATGTAAATACAGGACATACTATTAATTTTAAAGAAAAATTAGACGTTTCTAATCTAACCATACTGGAATGTAAATCTTTAGACAATGTTAAAAGCAATCCTCCTGAAATGCGTTTCTAATCTAACCATACTGGAATGTAAATAAAAATCTGCATTAAACGCTGGTCTCTCTCCATTTTGTTTCTAATCTAACCATACTGGAATGTAAATGCGTTATAAAAACCATCTACAATACTAAAATCCAAGTTTCTAATCTAACCATACTGGAATGTAAATTATTTACTGCCGTTTCTAATTTCTAATTTAGGAGTAAGTTTCTAATCTAACCATACTGGAATGTAAATAAAAGTCATGTGCTTGATGAAGTGCAGATGCATCATGTTTCTAATCTAACCATACTGGAATGTAAATAAATATTCAGGACGTTTTAATGTTAAATCTTGAGGAGTTTCTAATCTAACCATACTGGAATGTAAATATGTTTATTTTAAAATCTTGTAAATTAGGTTTTGAGTTTCTAATCTAACCATACTGGAATGTAAATTAGCATTATTTGCATTAAGCCAATCGACAAAACCAGGTTTCTAATCTAACCATACTGGAATGTAAATTTAATTAAATTAAAATAAATTTTTATCGTAATCAAAGTTTCTAATCTAACCATACTGGAATGTAAATTGTCAAAAATAGTAATTTACTATCTTTTCTTGTTTCGTTTCTAATCTAACCATACTGGAATGTAAATATATACTTTATCACTGTACATTTTTTTAGTAGTATAGTTTCTAATCTAACCATACTGGAATGTAAATATTTATTTAAATTCAATGAATGACACGGCATATTTAAGTTTCTAATCTAACCATACTGGAATGTAAATTGCCACAGAACTATAATAGCAAATTATTTGAATAATGTTTCTAATCTAACCATACTGGAATGTAAATAATTTGAGAATTGAACACGATTTAATATCGTACCCAAGTTTCTAATCTAACCATACTGGAATGTAAATGTTTTTACTGCTGTTCATTATCCTAACGATATTGTTTGTTTCTAATCTAACCATACTGGAATGTAAATACTTTAGCGGATGAAATTAAAAAGAACGGTGGAAAAGTTTCTAATCTAACCATACTGGAATGTAAATATACCAATTATTTTGATCAAGGCTTCTTTTTTTATCGTTTCTAATCTAACCATACTGGAATGTAAATGAAGAGGAAGGTGGTGTATAATGCCTAAAAAAAAGAGTTTCTAATCTAACCATACTGGAATGTAAATGAAGAATGTAAAGGTTGGTTAGAAATCTGAAAACCAGTTTCTAATCTAACCATACTGGAATGTAAATGCGATACACTCTTGATACATAATAGGATATAAAAATGTTTCTAATCTAACCATACTGGAATGTAAATTTAGTTCCAGTTAATGTAAATAATACTGGGGGTGAAGTTTCTAATCTAACCATACTGGAATGTAAATTAAAAATATTAGCAGGTGTAAAAGAAGCCGTTAAAAGTTTCTAATCTAACCATACTGGAATGTAAATGAAGCGTTCACAGACAATCTTCCTGTTTGGAACCCTGTTTCTAATCTAACCATACTGGAATGTAAATTTCCTAAACTGTTAGGATAGGAGTTTTTTATGCGTTGTTTCTAATCTAACCATACTGGAATGTAAATAATACCAATCTTGTTTTATATTTAACCAGATTATAAGTTTCTAATCTAACCATACTGGAATGTAAATCCAAGACGCTCAGGAATTTGAAGACGTGCATCAGTGTTTCTAATCTAACCATACTGGAATGTAAATTTTCTTACAAAAGTGTCATCAATCTGTATTTTGATAGGTTTCTAATCTAACCATACTGGAATGTAAATACTTTACATAGTACTATACAGAGGCACAGTTATGAACGTTTCTAATCTAACCATACTGGAATGTAAATGTAACAAAATATTTAATTATGTTATAGAAAATAATAGTTTCTAATCTAACCATACTGGAATGTAAATTACGACCAATATTGAGTTTCAAAATCTTTTATCACGGTTTCTAATCTAACCATACTGGAATGTAAATTTTTTTGAGTGTCTCTCACTCATTGTTTATATATATGTTTCTAATCTAACCATACTGGAATGTAAATATCATAATTAGTATGCTCTAACAACATATGCCACAAGTTTCTAATCTAACCATACTGGAATGTAAATAAAGTAGTACCAGTACTACCAGTAAAATCTCCAACAGGTTTCTAATCTAACCATACTGGAATGTAAATATACCCAAGAAGGATAAATAATTTTCGTAAAGAAAAGTTTCTAATCTAACCATACTGGAATGTAAATAACTCTCTTACTCCGTTATTATCCCAGACGTATTGCGTTTCTAATCTAACCATACTGGAATGTAAATTTTTGAGCCTTAGTTAATTCAGTATCTGCAAGTATCGTTTCTAATCTAACCATACTGGAATGTAAATATAACGTGAAAAAGTCAAGACTTTTTCGATAAAAAGTTTCTAATCTAACCATACTGGAATGTAAATCAAAAAGCGGGCGTTTATACTACAAAGTGTTTGAACGTTTCTAATCTAACCATACTGGAATGTAAATATTTTTAAAAAAATTAGTATGTCTTTAAAAAAACAAGGTTTCTAATCTAACCATACTGGAATGTAAATCTATAACTAAAAAATCCTCTTCAACATCTCCTACATGTTTCTAATCTAACCATACTGGAATGTAAATTGATAACGGGTTTCGTAAAACCAATCATCAAGAAAAGTTTCTAATCTAACCATACTGGAATGTAAATGAGTTATTCTATTAGAATAATGTTTTAATAAATTAAGTTTCTAATCTAACCATACTGGAATGTAAATCTTCTTCTAGTGGTGCTTATTTTGTTTCTAATTTAAGTTTCTAATCTAACCATACTGGAATGTAAATTGTTTTGTTTATATACATAGTATACACTATTTTAATGTTTCTAATCTAACCATACTGGAATGTAAATAAGATATATACAGACTGGATATTAAAAGCAGGACTGTGTTTCTAATCTAACCATACTGGAATGTAAATGTTAAAAAATCAGAACTATACTGTAAAAGTACTAAAGGTTTCTAATCTAACCATACTGGAATGTAAATGGGAACGCGTTTGAACTAGGACACTATGCTGGAAGAGTTTCTAATCTAACCATACTGGAATGTAAATGATTCTTTTACATATTCGTCGTCTAGTGTCCATGTCAGTTTCTAATCTAACCATACTGGAATGTAAATGGCTCTTCAGCTCTATAGCGAAAACCATCACCAGATGGTTTCTAATCTAACCATACTGGAATGTAAATTGCTTTTTACAAAATGTTAATGCTAACGATATAGTAGGTTTCTAATCTAACCATACTGGAATGTAAATGTCAGAAGTACTATTATTATATAAGGAGATAAAAAAGTTTCTAATCTAACCATACTGGAATGTAAATTTTTTTCATTTCATCATTTAAGTCTTTCGCTATTTCGTTTCTAATCTAACCATACTGGAATGTAAATTTTTTGTATTGCTCCCAGACTGTGTTTCTCCATCTCGTTTCTAATCTAACCATACTGGAATGTAAATTCTGAAAACAATTCTTTCTTCCGAGAACGACGGTGAGTTTCTAATCTAACCATACTGGAATGTAAATATTTTTTTTGCTGTATATCCAGAGGTATAAAATATAGGTTTCTAATCTAACCATACTGGAATGTAAATTTTGATTTCTTTCCATACTTTTTTGTACGTCTTGTGTTTCTAATCTAACCATACTGGAATGTAAATGTTTATATCTCATAAAACTATCATAGAAATACGCATGTTTCTAATCTAACCATACTGGAATGTAAATTACAGGCGGATGCTTTCGGGGGAATGGTAGACGTCTGGTTTCTAATCTAACCATACTGGAATGTAAATGTTTATATCTCATAAAACTATCATAGAAATACGCATGTTTCTAATCTAACCATACTGGAATGTAAATTACAGGCGGATGCTTTCGGGGGAATGGTAGACGTCTGGTTTCTAATCTAACCATACTGGAATGTAAATTAGATATGCTTGATAAATTAAAAAGAAAACAGGCTAGTTTCTAATCTAACCATACTGGAATGTAAATAAGTCTCCTCTAAACTTACTTGTAGCAACGCTATGTCGTTTCTAATCTAACCATACTGGAATGTAAATGTGGAGAGGTATCAAAACGAGCGATTAACCATTCAAGTTTCTAATCTAACCATACTGGAATGTAAATTAAATGACGAGATAGCAAAAATCAGATTTCAAACAAGTTTCTAATCTAACCATACTGGAATGTAAATAACTTAAAATTAAGAGAAACTACAGCAAACACAAATAGTTTCTAATCTAACCATACTGGAATGTAAATAACTTTTTCTTAAAGTCTCCGTGTAGTACTCTGTTTGTTTCTAATCTAACCATACTGGAATGTAAATTCATAAGTTTCAGGTGGTACAGTATCTTGTTTTATAGTTTCTAATCTAACCATACTGGAATGTAAATTTATCTGCTTCTTTAAGTTGTCCAAATATCTCACCGTGTTTCTAATCTAACCATACTGGAATGTAAATGTAAACTGTCTGCCAACGACAAAACCAGCCGATTTTAGTTTCTAATCTAACCATACTGGAATGTAAATCTCTTTTCCTAGACCTTTTGAACAGATTAAAAACGGGTTTCTAATCTAACCATACTGGAATGTAAATTTTATTTCCGAACCAGGACTTATAGATCACCATTAAGTTTCTAATCTAACCATACTGGAATGTAAATCTGCATTGCTAGGTGTCCATCTTGGTACGTCTTGCTCGTTTCTAATCTAACCATACTGGAATGTAAATGGTGATACTATAAAAATAAGTATAGAGAACGTAACCGTTTCTAATCTAACCATACTGGAATGTAAATACTTGGTTGCCCTGAGGACTATCAACTGTACTGCTAGGTTTCTAATCTAACCATACTGGAATGTAAATCTCCTTTGTTGTCATTCCTGCCCTTTTGAACATATCGTTTCTAATCTAACCATACTGGAATGTAAATCTCTCTCGCAGTTGCTAAATCATTTAGATATAAATAGTTTCTAATCTAACCATACTGGAATGTAAATCCCAGATACTTCGGTCTTTGTAGTGTTTCGTCTACGTTTCTAATCTAACCATACTGGAATGTAAATAAAAAATAAGTATCTATATTATAAAGCTGTCTATTTGTTTCTAATCTAACCATACTGGAATGTAAATATAAATGAATGTATAGATTTTTTAAAAGGAAAAACAGTTTCTAATCTAACCATACTGGAATGTAAATTATTTACAAGATAATAATATCAGGCAAACAAGTCAAGTTTCTAATCTAACCATACTGGAATGTAAACATATATTTATAGTGTATAATTTTATAGCAAAGTTTTAGTTTCTAATCTAACCATACTGGAATGTAAATACATTCTCATCAATCTTTTTTGAAAACCCAAAAGGGTTTCTAATCTAACCATACTGGAATGTAAATAAAAATAATAGCCTTGTTCTTTCTGATTTTCAAAAGGTTTCTAATCTAACCATACTGGAATGTAAATGAACGTGCTTTATTTCTCTGCGTCTGAAACGCTTTAGTTTCTAATCTAACCATACTGGAATGTAAATATTTTTTAAGAAAATAGGCTGTCAATGCGATATGTTGTTTCTAATCTAACCATACTGGAATGTAAATTTATTTCTTCTTCATCTTTTACTTCGTACCAATGCTGTTTCTAATCTAACCATACTGGAATGTAAATAGTAAAATTAGCGGAACTTCAAAAAAGCAAAGCTATAGGTTTCTAATCTAACCATACTTGAATGTAAATTTCGATGCTGTAGCTCCTTTCTCTAGTCTTTCTTGGTTTCTAATCTAACCATACTGGAATTTAAATTTATTTTATCATATTAAAATCCCATTCTTTTTATAGCTTCCTAAATTGAACAATATCTAATATTTACAACTTTCAAATCTATATTAGAAATTACTTATAATTAATATAAACAAATAAAAATTTAATAATTCATTTTAAAAAGTATAAAAAATGTATTATATGTATTATATATTAATTTACATTTAATTTACAATATAGTATTTATTGTAAAATTTGTTTAAACAAACTTTACAAAAGTACGATAATATGTTATACTTTAAATATAAGGATATGATACATACCTCTTAAAGAAAATAAAAAAGGAGGAAACTATATGAAAAAACTAGGAATTATAACTTTAATATTTAGTTTTATTATGAGTGTTAATCTTTACTGCTTTGATTTAATTGAAGATACATTTGATTTTATCTTTGATGATTTAGCTAAATTAATAGGTGTCGTTATTATATTAGCAGCTGCAGTATACTTCTTAAAAAAGTATATAAAAAAAAATAATAGCTCTGATAATTAATATTTATATGTAGGGGGAAAGTAAAAATGAGAAAATTAGGGCTTATAACTTTGATATCTTCTTTTATTATATCAGCCAATCTTTATTGTTTTGATTTAATGGATGATGCTTTTGATTTTATTGAGGATATAGGAAAGTTAGTTATAATACTTTTAATGATACTTCTTGTAATGTACTTTATAAAAAAGGGATTAAAAGATGTATTAAATGATGACAGAACATCAGGAAGAATAAAAAAATATAGAGATAAAGATTATGATGATTATGATGACAGAGATTACAGAAAAAACAGAGTAAGAGATGACAGAGATTTAAGAGATAATAGAAACTACAGAAGAAGAGATGATGATTATGACGATTATGATGACAGAAGAAGAGATTATGATGATAGAGATTATGATGACAGAAAAAATAATAATTCAAGAAGAGATAAAATAATGGATGACAGACAATATGAATATGATATGAGGGATTATGAGAGAAGAGAGAAAAGGCTTCCTAATAATATAAAAGATAATAATAGAATAGATGAAAGAGAAAATGATTCTAGATACGAAAAAGTTTATGAATTAAAACCTGAATATAAATTAAAGTCTGATAATAATAAGAGGATAAGATAATTATTTTTAAGATAAGGAGGTTATATGAAAAATAATATAATGTCAAAAAAAATTATAGTCATTTCTGCAGCGGCTGCTTTAATTGTTTTACTATTAATAATAGCAGGCAGATTTTTCGGCATGAATTCCTATATGTTTTACCTACTGTATAACTTAGATGATGCAGCAGAGATAATATTAAAATTAGGTATTTTTGTTGCTTTAATATCAGTATTAATAGCATTTTTAATTAAGTCATCAGATAAAAAAAATAATAATGATAATTCTGTAATAAACAGAGAAGATAATGCTGAAGAAAAAAACAGCATTAAATCAGGAAAATTATGGCTTATACCAGTAATAGTTACAGCAGCTGTAATATTATTATTATTTCTTGCTCCAAGATTTCTAGGCATGGGATATTATGGAATGTATATGTTCCATGGCTTGGATGACATAGTTGAAGGATTTTTTCAATTAGCTATTAGCATTGCTGTTATAGTATTTTTGGCTGTATTTTTCAAGAAAATATGGAATAAGCTTTAAAATATTTATTCTAAGTATAAAATAAGGGTAGAGTTTTTTTATCTCTATCCTTTTTTATTTTTTAATTATAATTATCCTTACCATACAAAATTTATGTACAATATTTACATACTGATAGATAAAGAATAATAAAAATTAAAAGTTATTTCAATGATATAAAAAAATATTAAGATGCAAAATAGTATTTATACTTAAATAAAATAGATAAACAAAGAATGTATAATTTAATAGTAAATAAAAATACTATATTCGATTTGATTCACTTGACAAATATTATTTTTATGCTAAAATTTATGTAGAGGGAATTTATATAATTTCCGAAAATTCTAATTAAAAAAGGAGGGATTATGTATTCTAATAACACAAAAGAAGAAAAAAAATTACTTAATCTCGCTTTGAAACATAGAGAAGAATTAACTCAAAATGATTTTAATACTATCGTAAGTTTTTGCTATAGCAGAATAGCTCAAAAAGAAATTAATAATTCTATAGAAAAATATATAACTCCTACATATAACAAAATAATCAAAAGAGCAATAGAAAAGTAGTAATATGTCTAATAATAAAGATAATTCTAGTAAAGAACAAAACCAAAACATTATTAATAAAAATGATAAAACCTCATCTATACATAGTCAGATAGAGAGATCTTTGTCTATGATGATATCATCTTCAAATCCTATATCTAAATTATCTGAAAAAAATATAGATAATATGATAGAAGCTGAAAAAGAAAGTATCAAAATAAAACATGAAGATAAAAAAGATGAAAGGAAATTTATTTTAATATTAGTAATAACTTTAACTGTACTTTTTGCATTATTAATATTATCAATACTCATTATTTTTAAAGATAATATTGAATTTTTAAAAATAGTTATTCCTCCAATTATAAGTTTTGCTGTAGGTACTATAGGCGGAGGATTTGGCGGATATGGTGTAGGTTATAGAAAGGGTAAAAATTCTGATGAATAATATTTTTTGAATTTGTATTATTTTTTTCAATTAGGAAAATAAATGCTTGTAAGTTTTAGTGCTAAGAACTATAAATCATTTTATGATGAAGTTACTCTTGATATGCGTATAGAAGTTAATGACAGCAACAGAGAGGAAGTTGAAAATAATCCGTTTGTATACAAAATAAATGATGATTATATATCCAAATTATGCATACTATACGGACATAACGGAAGCGGAAAATCTAATCTATTAAATGCTATAATGTATTTATTTGCTATAAATATTTATGAGGATATTGAAGATTATTATAAAGAATTATTTATACCAAATATGATTTATGGTAAATATGAAGATACTAAATTTACTTTAGAATTTTATAATTATAAAAATGAACTATATCAATATATTATAATACTTGATAATAAAAAAATAAAATATGAATTATTAAAAAAAATGAAAATACAGTTTTTAAAAGAGAATTGAATTTAATTATTGACGGAATAGATATATTTAAAAATAAAGATGGAATACCTAATAATAAATCAGTAATATCTTATTTTAATAGTGTCGACAGTTACAAAGAATATGTAAAAAATTACATATTAGATTTTGCCTATAATTTTTTATTTAATTTAATTAAAAAAGAATACACCGATAGATATTCTTTTTTACCTATGGGCAATATATATTCTAATTTTACTGAATACAAAATTTGGGGATTATATAAAAAACTTATTTCTCTTGCTGATGTAGGAATAGATGACATAAAAGCAGTAAAAAATAATAGTCATAATAAGTACAATAATCAACTAGAACAATTTTTAAATGAACTCAATGAATATAAATTTATATCTTTCCATAAAGATTATGAAGATGATTTTAGTAAAGTGGAATCTGATGGCACTAAAATATATGCTAATAATCTATTTGATATATTATCATCTTTAAAACGAGAAAGTTTATGTATATTAGATGAATTTCAAGGTGTGCAGTCTGAACTTTTAGAGCTTGTTATAAGTTTATTTCAAAAAAATATGTTTGAAGATTTAGATAATCCTGAATCTCAATTAATATTATCAACACATGATACAAATTTAATGTGTTTAAAAAATACATTGTTAAATAATTATTGGTTTTTAAACAAAGAAGATAATAAAAGCGAATTATATTGTGCTTCTGACTTTGAAGATTTAAAAAGAGAAGATTTAGAAAAAGAGTATAAAAAAAATAACCTGAAAGCAAAATATAATTCCAGATTATTTGAAGTTCCTTCAAAATTTTTTATTAATGATGAGGAATAATAAATGAGAAAAATAAAATTGTTAAATAATAAAAAATATTATTTATACTGTTTTTCTACAGGGGCTACTGAATTAGTTTATTTTAATAAATATGTTAACGAAATTCTAAAAGACAAAATAGATTTCTCTCCCAAAAAAGAGTTGATAACACAAATAAATCCTAATATAAGAAATCAAAATAAAGATTATTTAATCAAGGATATAATAGATTATATTGATAAAAGAATACCTAGCAATGAATATGGTTTAGGAAAAATTATCGCTATTATAACAGACTGCGATAAAACTGATCCAAAAAATATTAATGATTTAAGATTGAGATTTCAAAACAAATTTAAAGATAAAACTTTATTTATACTTAATTATCAGGCATTGGAAAGCTGGCTTGAATATTATTACAATAAAAAAACTAGTAAAGAACAAATGAAAAGAGATGTTATAGAACATTGGAATAAAATATTTCAAAACGATCATAATAATGCTGTAAATAAATATTTAAAAGAACATAATCAAAAAATTCCTACGTCAATAGATAATTATTCAAATATAAATACTAAAAGCTATTCAGATTTCCCTTATGCTTTTCAATATTTAGAAGAATTAAAAAATCAATAATCAAAAGCATCCTCATCTATATCAATATAATTTCCAGTATAATTAGCTTTTTCTTTAATAAGCATTAAACGTTTAGGTATCTCCATTAAAAAAGATGAAGGCATCTGCTCCATTATTCCAGTATTAACTCTTCTCCTCTTTGAATAAGTTAAATAAAGTTTTCTCTTAGCCCTAGTTATTGCCACATAAAAAAGTCTTCTCTCCTCATCAATGCCGCCTTCCTCTTCAAGCGAGAAATAATGAGGAAACACCTGATGCTCTAACCCTGTAATGAATACAGCATCGAACTCTAATCCCTTAGCATTATGAACTGTCATTAATGTAATAAAATCTTCTTTTTCATCATTTGTATTTAAATCTCTGTATAAAGCGTTCTCTTCCAAAAATGTTATAAGCGTTGCATTAGGTTCTGTTTCTTTATAATCATAAAAACCTCTGAAAAGCTCTTTTATATTCTCTTCTGCTGTAATTATTCTATCGTTTCCATCGCTTTTAAATATTGAAAAATAATCTATTTCTTTTAAAAAGTCAAAAAACATACTTTCTATATTTATACCTTCTTCATTTACAATATCATTTTTTATTTTTAAAGCATATTCATTTATTATATATTTATACGCTTTTATGTTATTAACAGCTTTTTTGCTTAAATCAGAATCTTCTAATATATCAATGGCATCAAATAAAGACATCTTTCTTGAGTTTGCAAATACTTCAAAGTTGGAAAAAGTTTTATCTCCTACGGCTCTAGGAGGAGTATTTATTGTACGTCTTACACTGAAATTATCACTAAATCCAGTCATAAGTCTTAAAAAAGAAATAGAATCTTTTATCTCAATACGTTCAAAAAATCCTACTCCTCCTACTATTTTATAATCTATAGAATGAAGCCTTAATTCCTTTTCATAGGCTCTTGACTGACTGTTTGTTCTAAATAAAATAACAATATCCTTTGCATCAAAACCATTATCAAATAAATATTCTATTTCATTAACAACGCTTCTAGCCTCTTCCAAATCGCTGTAGCAAATCCAATTTTCTATTTTAAACTCATTAGGTTTATTAGAAAATACATTCTTTTCATGTCTGTTGCTGTTATTTTTTATGACGCTTAATGCAGCCTCTACTACATCCTTAGGACATCTGTAATTTTCTTCAAGACGCACTATCTTTGTATTAGGATAATCCTTTTCAAAGTCAAGTATATTCAAAACATTAGCACCCCTAAAAGCATATATACTCTGATCATCATCTCCGACAACGGTTAAATCATTTCCTGCATCTTTTGTCAATAGCTTAATAAGTTTATACTGCTGAGGATTAGTATCCTGAAACTCATCAACTAAAATATATTTAAGCCTATTTCTATAATAGTTCAAAACAGTATTTTCCTGTTCAAATAATTTTATTGTATTTAGTATAAGATCATCAAAATCCATTACATTTTCATTAAGTTCATATTCAGTATATTTTTTATAAACATTCTCAAAAATATCTCTGTCATAAATAATACCGTCATCCATTTCATTTTTTAAAGCAGAAATAAATCTCATAATCATTTTAGCAGATATATTTTTTGATACTTTCTCTTCTTTCATTATTCTTTTTACAATGGATAACTTATCTCCCTCATCTAAAATAAGAAAATTAGATTTATATCCCAAACGGTGTGCATTCTCTTTTAATATTCTTAAACATGCTGAGTGAAAAGTTCTTATAAATAATCTGCTGGGCTTAATATCTGGAAGAAGACTGCATACTCTATGCTTCATTTCATTAGCTGCTTTATTAGTGAAAGTTACAGCAAGTATATTCTCAGGAGGCACTTCAAGTTCATTAATAAGATATGCAATTTTTCTAGTAATAACCAAAGTTTTTCCGCTTCCTGCCCCTGCTAAAAGAAGCAAAGGAGTTCCTGTATGCAAAATTCCTTCCTTTTGAACTTCGCTGACATTTTCAAGTATATCCATAAATTATGCCTTTATTAAAAATAATTTTTCTAATACAAAACTATACCCAAAATAGCAGAAATTATTATGATAGCTAGTATTGGAACTTTTTTTATTTTTAAAAATATTGATAAAACAAATATAAATACTCCTATAGGACTTATGTATTTAAAAATATTCTGAATAAAATCAATATTTCTTAATATAGAAGTTTCTGTAAGCTGAACAAAAAATGCATCTTTAGTGAAAGTTACAACGGCAGAACCAATCAAAGCAACAGCACATACACGCAAAGCATTCATTATACTGTTAAACTGCTCATTATCTTTTAATGAATAGAAAAATTTAGATACAGCCATAGTAATAAAAAAAGCAGGAAAAAATATTCCAAGCGTTGCAACAGATGATCCTAAAACACCAGCAACCTTATACCCCACAAAAGTAGCAGCATTAATGGCAATAGGTCCTGGAGTTATCTGCGATATTGCAACAAGATTAGAAAACTCAGCAGAAGTAATCCATCCGTACTGCTCTAATATTCCAAGAAGTAATGCTATAATAGCATATCCTCCTCCGTAAGTAAAAAGTCCGAGTTTAGCAAATATATAAAAAAGTCTGACATAAATCATGATACAAAATCCAATAATTATTTTTTATTTAAAACATATTTATTTAATAAGAAATACAGCCATCCTATTAATGCAGATAAAAGAAGAGTATATATAACATTGAAATTCAAAAATACAACTAATATAAAACTTAATATAAATATAAAAACAGTAAACTTATCCTTCATAACCTGTTTTCCCATACCAAAAGCAGATAAAAGTATAAGCCCCGCAATAGCACCTCTAATACCCAAAAAAGCCTTATGCACATACTCAGCATTTTGAAATCTCTCAAATATGGGAGCTATCATAAGTATAATTATGAAAGAAGGCATCATAACTCCGATACTAGCCATTATACCTCCGAAAATGCCAGCCACTTTAAATCCTGTAAGAAGCGAAGAGTTTACAGCTATTACCCCAGGTATGCTTTGGGCTAAGGCAAATATATCTATTATTTCATCTTTGGTTAAAAACTTTCTCTTATTTACAAACTCCTCTTCCATTATAGGAAGCATTGCAAGTCCGCCTCCTATTGTAACAAGCCCTATATAAAAGAAAGAAAAGAACATTGTATACCAAGAAGGTTTTTTATTGTTTTCTTTATTTTCCTTATTTTCACTATCCATACCATATTCCCAATAATTTTTTTTATGTAATAAGCTATATCATACCAAAATTATTGTCAATAGAAAATATAAAATTTAAATAGTAATTGATTTTTAATGAAAATAGCTATATTATTTGTATATACAGTTATTTTTATTTTTTACTTATTTTAATTTTATTTATTATATTAATATATATATAAATTGAATAATAGGAGATATGTATGGAATATGATGTAGAGTATTTAAAAAATCAAACATCCGTAAATTATGACAAAACATTATGTTATTGTAAGAATGTATCATATAGAACTGCATATACTGCTATAGCAGAAAATAAACTTACATCTCTTGAAGAAGTTGTTGAAAAAACTGCGGCTTCTACAGGATGCGGAGGATGTAAAGATAGAATTTTAAGTTTAATAGAGTATGTTAAAACAAATAATTATGAACCTTTAAATTTTTAATATATAGGATGAAGTTATGATTAGTGATAAGGTGCTTAATGCTTTAAAAGAACTTAATATAGAATATAAAGAGTTTGAAGAGGCTGGAGCTACAAAAACTGTAGAGGACGCCGCAAAAACATTAAATATAGAAAAAGGACAGGTTGCCAAGTCAATTTTAGTAAAACCTTCTAAAAAGAACTTTGCCATGATCATAGCTTCAGGAGATAAAAAAATATCCTCAAAAAAAATGCGTACATATTTCGGATGTAAAACAAGTTTTGCAAATGCTGAAGATACATTTAATTTGACAGGCTTTACATTCGGAGGGGTATGTCCTTTTGGTATTGATAAAGATAAAATAGATATATTAGTTGATAAAAGTATGTCCCGCTTTAATGATCTTTATATAGCATGCGGAAGCGACAGTTCTCTTGCTAAAATGAGTTATGATGAAATACTTAAAAAAATTTCTAATATAGAAGTGGATTTAACAGAATATTAATATAAAAAATGCCGCAGAGATTATTATCTACAAGAACTTCAAAATATAATATAGTATGCTATTTATTATACGATTTTTATCATTAAAAGTTCCTAATAATTTATTTTTTAATTAAAAAATTGCCGCAGAAATTATTATCTAATTTCTACGGCATTTTTTGGAGTAAGTATGATTCAAAAAACTTTATGAATGGCTAGGTTTAAAAAAGTTAAGTCTTAAAGCATTAGTAACTACAGAAACAGAACTTAAACTCATAGCAAGAGCTGCAAATATAGGATTTAAAAGCAAATCCTTACCCATAATAGCAACTAAAAAATCACCTATAGAAGAAGCTATTAAAGGCTCTCTAAATACATGCAAAACTCCAGCAGCTATAGGTATGCCTATAACATTGTAGCAAAAAGCCCAAAAAAGATTCTGCTTAATATCTCTCATAGTGGCCTTGCTCAATTCTATTGCAGTTACTACATCATTTGTATTTGATTTTACCAATACTATATCAGCACTTTCTATAGCAACATCAGTACCGCTTCCTATTGCAATACCAACATTAGCCTGAGTTAAAGCAGGAGCATCATTTATACCATCTCCCACCATAGCGACAATGTTTCCTTCGTCCTGAAGTTTTTTAACCTCTTTTGATTTATCTTCTGGAAGAACTTCTGCAAATACTATATCAATACCAGCTTCTTTGGCAACTGAATTGGCGGTATTTTTATTGTCGCCTGTTATCATAGCTGTTTTTATACCCAATTTATGAAGTCTTTTTATTGCTTCAATGCTTTCTTGTTTTAATTTATCAGCACAAGCTATAACACCCAAAAGTTTATTATTATATGCAACATACATTGGAGTTTTACCATCTTTTGAAAGGCTTTCCATATATGAATGATAATTTTCTGTATTTATATTTTCTTTATTCATAAGTTTATCATTGCCCATTAATACTTTTTTATTATCAATAAATACTTCTATACCGAAACCAGCTATGGCTTTAAAATTTTCTATATCAAGAAGTTTAATATTTTTTTCTTTAGCCTCTCTTACTATAGCCTCTCCTAATGGGTGTTCGCTTCCGTTTTCAGCACTTGCCGCTATTAAAAGAAGTTTATCCTTATCATCAGAAATAATATCAGTAACATAAGGCTTACCCTCTGTAAGAGTACCTGTTTTATCGAACATTACAGCATTTATTTTTTGAGATATTTCTAAGGCTTCCGCATTTTTAAAAAGTATTCCAAGCTCAGCACCTTTTCCAGTACCAACCATTATAGCAGTAGGAGTAGCAAGCCCCAAAGCACAAGGACAAGCTATAACAAGTACAGACACAAATACAGTTAAAGAAAATACAAAATTATGCAAAGCTATAAACCATATAACAGCTGATATCAAGGCTATAGTAATAACAGCAGGTACAAAGTATGAAGACACAACATCGGCAATATGTGCTATAGGAGCTTTTGAACCTTGTGCATCTTCTACAAGTTTTATAATCTGGGCTAATGCCGTATCAGCACCAACTTTCTGAGCCTTAAACTTAAAACTTCCAGTCTTATTAATTGAAGCACCAACAACTTTATCGCCTACACTTTTTTCAACTGGTATGCTTTCCCCTGTAAGCATTGATTCATCTACGCTGCTGTATCCTTCTATAATCTCCCCGTCAACAGGTATCTTCTCACCGGGGCGTACTAAAACTATATCATTAACCTTTACTTCTGAAATTTTTATCTCTTTCTCTTCGCCGTCTTTTATTATAGTTGCAGTTTTTGGCTGAAGTCCCATAAGTTTTTTAATAGCCTCTCCAGTCTTTCCTTTGCTTCTAGCCTCTAAATATTTTCCGAACTGAACTAAAGTAATTATAACGGCAGCAGACTCATAATAAAGATTTTCACCATGAGGATTAAGTCCCATAAATGCCAAAACTGTAGAATAAATGCTGTAGGTAAATGCAGCAGTTGTGCCTATTGCTACAAGCGAGTCCATATTAGGTGAGCCTCTGAAAAGTGCAGGGAATCCTAATGTATAAAACTTATAGCCTGATATCATAACAGGTACGCATAAAAGTATAGCAGCTATAGAAAAAACCTGCGGATTAATATGATGAACCAAAAAGCTAGGTATTGGAAACTTTACTATGCTAACCATCGGTGCCATAGATATATAAAAAAGAGGTATAGAAAATATGGCAGATACTATTAATCTTATTTTCTGCTCTTTTATCTCTTTAGCCTTTCTCTCGGCAGGGTCTTCCTCCTTGCCTACTACCTGATATCCAGCCTTTACAACTACATTAACTATATCATTATATTTTAACTTTTTATCGTCAAAATTAAGAACAGCTTTTTCTGTCGCTATATTAACATTAGCTTCTTCTATGCCTTCAGTTTTTTTCAATGCCCTTTCCACTGCCCTAGAACAAGCAGCACAATGCATTCCGCCTATTCTTAAAGTCATTTTCATAATACGAAACCTCTTTAATTAGTAATTATATAATAGCAATTATTATATATTACATAAAAGTTAAATCAATCTAACAATATCAATTATATCATAACATCATATAAATTTCAAGTAGGTATATAGGGTATATTTAATTAATGTATATATTAATATTTAGTATTGTCTGCACACCATCAAGAATAAATTAATAAGCAATCAAATATTAAAATGCATTCCCAACCCTATAAAGAAATCAAAAAATAAACATAGGGATAACGATATAAATAAAAGGCATTCAAACCCTAAAACGCAACCCCATAACTAAATAGCAATAAAAAAGATAACGAATAATAAAAAGCGACCCCAGAAAATAAAAGCAAACCCAGAAAGTAAAAAGTATTCCCCCAAGAATAATAGCGAGCCGAAGCCATCAAATAAATTTATTTATTTGATGTTTATAGGCGTAGGCGAGCTTAACAGTAATAAAAATTGTTTTTTGCCCTACTTTTTGTACGAGCTGTACCACCAACCCTCACGGTACCATCTTACCTTATCAAACGCCCTCTATAGGTGCGGTTTTTTACATTTCATTACACCAAAAAGAACGAGAAGAAAAGAAATCAAATATTAAAAGATAAAGTTAGAACCATAGCGAAAACAAATATAAATAAAAGGCATTCAAACCCTAAAATGCAAACCCAAAAAATAAAAGTAAACCCTCAAGATTGTAAATGTTTTTTGTTTTCCTTTTTTGACAAAAAAGGAAATGTGCTTTTTCGCGAAGCGTATCCGAGTTTATCGAGGATATAAGGTTCTTTTTTTGCACAAACAAAAAAAGAACGAAGAAAAAATATCTGATATTAGAAAACACCCCCATAACTAAAAAGCAAAAGAAGAAGAAAAGAAACCAAATACTAAAAGACAAAGTTAGAACTAGAAATCTAACAAATATAAATAAAAAGAAACCCAGCCCTATAATTAAATATACCCTAAAAAATCACAATCCTAACTCACTTAACTCATTAGCTTTTCTTCTGCACTCATCAGCTTCAGAATATCTTTTTAATGAGGATAAAACTTCAGACTTGCATCGATAAAGCTCACTGCTAGGCTTTAACTCTATGGCCTTATCATAGCATTCTATAGCTAAGTTAGAATATTTTCCTATGTCATAAATACTACTATATGTATCAACTAATTTACAACAAGCATCAGCTTTGCCTTTATAGGCTTCCATATCATTAGGATTTAACTCTATCATCTTGTCATAGTATTCTATAGCTAAGTTATAATATTCCCTTCTGTCATAACTATTTTTATCAGCTAAAGTTATGTATATTTTGGCTTTGCCTTTATAGGCTTCTGCATAATTAGGATTTAATTCTATTATCTTATCATAACATTCTATAGCTAAGTTATAATATTCCCTTCTGTCATAACTATATTCATCAGCTAATTGATTTAGGAACTCTATTTTTTCTTTGTAGCTTTCTATGTTTTGCGGATTAGCTTCTATCATCTTACGGCAGCATTCTATAGCTAAGTTATAATATTTTTCTCTATTAGAACTAGAATTAGATTTATCAGCTAATTGATTTAAGAACTCTATTTTTTCTTTGTAGCTTTCTATGTTTTGCGGATTGGCTTCTATCATTTTATCATAGCATTCTATAGCTAAGTTATAATATTTTTCTTCGTTATAACTATTTTCAGCCGCTTCAGCTAATTGATTTAAGAACTCTATTTTTTCTTTGTAGCTTTCTATGTTTTGCGGATTAGCTTCTATCATCTTACG
>NZ_CALXKQ010000047.1 GCF_944388875.1 uncultured Brachyspira sp. | reverse complement strand
AATCAGGTCAGACAGGAGTCGAACCTGCAACACCCGGTTTTGGAGACCGGTGCTCTACCAATTGAACTACTGACCCAAATTTATAAAATTAAAAAATATTATCTTGATACTTTCAATTCCTTATGAATTGTATGTTTTTTATCATGAGGGCAATATTTTTTCAATTCCAATTTCTCTGGAACATTTTGTTTATTTTTAGTTGTTATGTAATTTTTTCTTTTACATTCTGTACATTGAAGATGTATTTGTTCTGTTTTTACTTTTGCACCTGCCATTATTTACTCCTTTAAGAATAAATTTCTATAACCTAAATTTACAAGGTATTCAATTATATACCTAAAAAAAAATTATGTCAATAATAAAATATAAAAATTAAATGCTTTTAATAATAATATTTATTATTAAAGATTTTTTACAAATATATTTTACAAAAGTTTTATTATAAAACTATATTAAAAATCGGAGAAAGATATGAAAAAAATAATACTTCTATTAACTTTAATCATTTCATCAATACCATTGTATTCGCAAACAGAAAGATTTACAAGGCTTACTCCAGCACAATTAACCAATTTGGCTAATCCAAGAAGACTCTCTCACAGAATATTTTATAGAGAAAGATCGAAAGGTCCTAATGCTAAATGGTTTGATGCTGTTAAAGAGGGAAATTTGGCAGAAATTAAAAGAATGGTAGAGGCAGGACAGGATATAGAGGTTCAGGATACGGCAAGTTTAAAGCAAACTGCTTTAGGATGGGCTGCTTTCATTGGATATTTAGATGTGGTTCAATATTTAGTAGATAAAGGGGCAAATCTTTATGCAGGAGATACTGCTGATGTTACAAGTGCTTTTAAATCCGCTATACTTGGAGGAAATATAAAAGTTATAGAGTATTTATACCCTCTTTATCAAGGGAAGTTAAATCTAAATGAGCAGGATAAAAGAGATGGTGAAACTATGCTTATGGTAGCAGCAGGAAACAGCAGAGAAGATGCTGTAAAATTTTTACTTGATAAAAAGGTTGATGTGAATATAGTAAGCAAACAGCTTAATAAAAGTGCATTTACTTATGCATGTGAATCAAGAAATCAGAACATTATAAAAATGATAAAAGATGCAGGCGGAATAAATGTACGCACTGGAAAAGCATCATGTCAATAATATATAAATAATTTCTTAATAAAAAATAGAGCTTATTTTTTAAGCTCTATTTTTTTATACTAAAACTTCTATAAAGGCAGAGAATCGTTTTTATCTATATTATTTAAAGATTTTATAGGCTCAAATGAATATCTATGCATATCGCTTGCCCCATACATATCTATAGCTTTAATATGTTCTTTAGTGCCGTATCCTTTGTTTTTAGCAATTTTATATTTTTGATATTCCTCAGGAAGTTCATTCATCATCCTATCTCTGGTAACTTTAGCAATTATACTTGCACATCCTATACTATAAGATTTAAAATCTCCCTTTGTTATAGAGCATTGTTTTATATCTGTATCAAGTTTTACAGCATCTATAAGAAGTACATCTGGTTTTAATTCCAAATTTTCTACAGCCTTAATCATAGCAAGCTTGGCAGCATTGTATATATTTATCTCATCTATAGTCTTTGAATCAACAGAGTAAACAGAATAGCATAAAGCATTCTCAATTATTTTTTCATAAAGCTCTTCTCTTTTTCTTGCCGCTATTTTTTTGGAATCATCTACATCTTTAACTATTAAATCCCTTTTAATATCATCATTAAATAATTCCAAAGGCATTATGACGGCAGCAGCTGTAACAGGCCCGAATAAACATCCCCTGCCAACCTCATCTATACCGCATATATTTTTAAAGCCTAATGATAAATATTCTTTTTCATAAGCAAATTTATCTATAATGGTTTTAGTATCAAAAATATCCATAACTTAATCCCCCATTATAAATAAAATTATATATAAATAAAAATTACAATAATTGATAAAAAATCAATATTATAATTATAACGGCAAATAATGAAACTGATACTATAGCCAAATTACTTATTTTTTTATCAACTCCTTTAACTTTATCATCAGTTATTATATGCTCTTCATCTATTTTTTTATCAACATATTCAATCAATTTATCATGTTTTTTATTTTGTTTTTCAAACATCTCATCAGTATTTTTTACAAGATCGGCATATCTATGCTCTATTTTTTTAATTCTTTTCTTATTCTTGATGCTTTCCTCACCGATTCGGTTTTCCACATAATTAAACAAATCATCATTATTATTATTAATATAAGAATTTTTATAATTATTTTCACTGGAAATTTTATTATTATTATTTAACCTGCTGTTTATAGTATCTACTAACTGTTCATATTTGATATTATTTTTCTCTAATATTTCATTTATACTTTTCACAAATGCCTCATACTTAATATTAATATCTTTATTTTCTTTATCAAAATATTTTTTCTGCTCATCAAATTGAATATCCAATCTCTTATTTAAAACTTCTGCTAATTGTTCATATTTCATATTATTTTTCTCTAATATTTCATTTATAGTATTTACAAATGCTTCATTATTTTTAGCTATAGCCTCTAATTTATTCTTTTGTTCTTCTGACTGCATATCCAATCTTTTACTTACAGTATCAGCAAATTGATTATATTTAGCATCATTTTTTTCTATTGATTCATTTATATTCTTTGCAAATGATGCATATTTGCTGTCAATATTGTAATTTAAAATATCGCTGCTGTCTTCTATTTTTTTATTTAAATTATTAATGAGAGTATCATATTTAGAATTATTTTTAGCCAATTCATCATATTTTGAATTTAATGCTTTTCTCTCATCATTTAATATGGCTTTTTGTTCTTCTATCTGGCTGTCTAATTTTTTATTTAAATTACCAATAAGCTCTTCATATTTAGCATTGTTTTGATTATTTTCATCGTCTATTCTTTTAATATTTTCAGAAAGACTTTCATGTTCTCTTCTTAAACCTTCCGTTTCTTTGAAGAATTTTAAATTTTGCTCCAATAAAAGATCATCTATCTTCTTATCTGTTTTTGAAATCAATTCATCGTATTTAGCATTGTTTTTATCTAAAGTATCATTTGCTGATTTTATAAATTCTTCCTGCTTTCTGCCTATATCATCAATTAATATTCTATGACCTATATTATTTTTATTTATTAAATCTTCAGTATCTTTATAAATCTTAGATTTTAAAGCATCTGTTTCTTTAGATAATATATTCTTCTGCTCTTCTATATGATTATCCAATTTTTTATTCGTATCTGCTTCGACTCTTTTAATATTTTCAGAAAGATTTTCCTGTTCTCTTCTCAAACCTTCTGTTTCTTTGAAGAATTTTAAATTTTGTTCCAATAAAAGGTCATCAATTTTTTTATCTGTTTTTGAAATCAATTCATCATATTTGGCATTATTTTGAGTGTTCTCATCATCTATTCTTTTTATATTGTCAGAAAGATTTTCCTGTTCTTTTCTTAAACCTTCCGTTTCTTTGAAAAATTTTAAATTTTGTTCTAATAAAAGATCATCAATTTTTTTATCTGTTTTTGAAATTAACTCTTCATATTTAGCATTATTTTGAGTGTTTTCATCATCTATTCTTTTTATATTGTCAGAAAGATTTTCCTGTTCTTTTCTTAAACTTTCTGTTTCTTTGAAGAATTTTAAATTTTGTTCCAATAAAAGATCATCAATTTTTTTATCTGTTTTTGAAATTAGCTCTTCATATTTGGCATTATTTTGAGTGTTTTCATCATCTATTCTTTTGATATTTTCAGAAATGTTTTCTTGTTCTTTTCTCAAACTTTCTGTTTCTTTGAAGAATTTTAAATTTTGTTCCAATAAAAGATCATCAATTTTTTTATCTGTTTTTGAAATTAGCTCTTCATATTTGGCATTATTTTGAGTGTTTTCATCATCTATTCTTTTGATATTTTCAGAAATGTTTTCTTGTTCTTTTCTCAAACTTTCTGTTTCTTTAGATAATAGATTTTTCTGCTCTTCTATATGATTGTCTAATTTATTATTCGTATCTGCTTCCACTCTTTTAATATTTTCAGAAAGACTTTCCTGTTCTTTTCTCAAACTTTCTGTTTCTTTAGATAATAGATTCTTCTGCTCTTCTATATGATTATCAAGTTTCTTATTAGTATCTTCTTCTACTTTTTTTATGTTTTCAGAAATGTTTTCCTGTTCTCTTCTCAAACATTCTGTTTCTTTGAAGAATTTTAAATTTTGCTCCAACAAAAGATCATCAATCTTCTTATCTGTTTTCGAAATCAACTCTTCTGTATTTTTACTAAGCTCATCATATTTGGAGTTTAAAGACTCTGTTTCTCTAGCTAATACATTTTTTTGCTCTTTTATCTGAATATCTAATTTTTTAGCCGTATCAGAAATTAACTCATCGTATTTAGAATTATTGCTGTTTATTAATTCATTTATATTTTTAGATAATTCTTCATATTTGGAGTTTAAAGACTCTGTTTCTCTAGCTAATACATTTTTTTGCTCTTTTATCTGAATATCTAATTTTTT
>NZ_CALXKQ010000046.1 GCF_944388875.1 uncultured Brachyspira sp. | reverse complement strand
AAAGAAATAAAAATGAATGATAATTTAGGAACTCCATTTGGTACTTTAATTAGTTCTAAAGAAATAACAGAAAATAATATAGATAATATTAAATATACTCTCAAAATAAAGCCTAAAATTTTTAATTATTCAATTATATTTTTTATATTAGTAGCTTTATTATTAATTTCAAATATTGAAAAGATATATTTAAAATATTTTATAGGTATGAATAAAAGATATCTTTATATTATTATTTTATTTTTGTGTTTTTTAATATTGCCTAGAATAGTATATATTAGTTTTTATGAGTCTTTTGATCATAAGAATTATGAGAATAGGAATTTTTCCAAATATCCAGATATTAACTCTAGCTTTATTGACTATCCTCAAGAGTATGAAGCATATTTTAATGATTATTTACCCTTTAAAAATGAAATGATACAAATTAAAAATTTAATAGATATTTATATATTTAGAAACTTAGTATCAGATAGAGTTTTATTGGGAAAAGAAGGATGGTTTTTTTATAAAAGTAAAAATATAGAATTTGAAAATATAGATATATTAAAATTTTATATGGGAATGGAATTATATGATGATTCTGAGCTTAAAATGATAAAAGAAAATCTTTTAGATGTTCAAAGTTGTTTATCAAATAATGGATCAGATTTTTATGTTTTTATTGCACCTGAACAAAAAGAGATATATTACGACTATATGCCTAATTATATATTAAAAGGCAAATTTACTAGAACAGATTTATTGGTGAAATATTTAAGTAACAATGGAATAAAAATTGTTTACCCTAAAAATGATCTTCTTAAATATAAGAATAAGTATCAATTATATAATAAATATGATTTACATTGGAATAATATAGGTGCCTTTATTGCCAATAATGTATTATTAAAAAAAATAGGTAAAGGAAATTTACTTTTAATTGATAGAGTTCAAATAAATACCAATTATTTTTATGACAAATCTTCATTATCTATGTTAGCTTTAGATAAATATATAAAAGATGATAAAGGATATTCTATATCTGGTTTTACTTCCAAATATTTGGATGTTAATATAATACTAAATGGTGGTCTTTTATATGGATATAATTCAAATTCTGATGATAGTAGAAAAATTTTGGTTATTGGAGATTCATTTGGACATCTTCTATCTTTGTATTCTAGTAGATATTTTAATGAATCATATTATGCATATTTTAATATTATAAGCAACCAATTAATAGTAGATATGAAACCTGATATAGTAATTTTTGAATTATTGGAGTATAGGGATATAAGAAATTATTATTCTAATTTTTTTAGATAAAAATTAGAATATTAATTTATAAGTTTTAACATATAATAAATATTTGATTGATACAATTAATAATAGCAGTATTTTAATTTATATAAGATTTTTAATATGAAAAAATAGTTGTATTATTAATTATAATTTCTAGTGTTAATTTATATCCTAAAATAGGTATGAAAGAATCTACTATAATAGAGAAAAAAGATTATGGTTATAGTATATATAGTATATGCTGAGTACTATTATAGACTTTATACATTGCCTTATTAATTACGATGAATATGATTTTCTCAGAAATTTGTGTTACATTAAAAAAGTTGTAATAATAGCTTATTAAATATTACTATACATAGAAGAAATTAATAAGGATTTAGAAACTAATTCTATTGCCTCAAATAATTAAATTGACAAATATTTTTTATTTTAGTATTATATTGTTATGATATTTTATTATGGGGTTACTAATATTGAAAATAAAAGATATAGGTTTTGATGGATATTTTGAAAAGTTGGTATTAAATAGTTTGAAAATTAATTCTTTGGAAGAAATTAATAATGAGGAACTTGTACCTGCAAGGGTAATAAGAATTAATAAAAGATATTATACATTGTTTTCTGATGAAGGTGAGTTTTTAGCTAGAATTAAAGGGAAGATTAGGTATAATTCTGAAATACAGAGTGAGCTTCCAGTTGTAGGTGATTGGGTGCTTATGAAAAAGTCAGATAATAATGCATTTATTGATACTATTCTTACTAGAAAAAATATTTTATATAGAAAGGCAAATATTAAAAAAAATGATATTCAGGCTATAGTTAGTAATATTGATTATGCGTTTATTATAGTAGGTATCGATAATGAAATGCCAATGTCTGCTGTAGCAAGATATTTGTCGGTAGTTCATACTTCTAATATAAAGCCTATAATAGCTATAAGTAAAATTGATTTGTATGAAGAGGAAGAATATAAAGAATTATTAGCACTTATAAAAGAAACTTATCCTAATGAAACAGCTTTTGCTTATAGTTCAAAAACTGGTAAAAATGCAGATACATTTTTGAAATACATTAAAAAAGATACATCATCAGTATTCATAGGAGCTTCTGGGGCAGGAAAATCTACTATTATTAATTATCTATTAAAAGATGAGAAGATGAAAACTCAGGAAGTAAGAGAGTACGATTTTAAAGGAATGCACACGACAACTCATAGAGAGCTTTTAGTATTAGACAGTGGCGGAGTAGTAATAGATACACCGGGATTAAGGAATTTAGGTTTATGGGAAGATGATAAAGGTATAAAGAAAACTTTTGAAGACTTGGAAGAATATGCTAAAAAATGCAAGTTTAAAGACTGTACTCATCAGCATGAGCCAGACTGCTATATATTAGAACTTCTTGAAAATGATGAAATACCTTACGAGAGATATGATGCTTATATAACACTTCTTAATGAAAACAGAGAATTACAAAAATCTTCTATAGAAATAAAAAAAGATAGAAAAATGGCATTAAAAAAAATTACTAGGCATAAAAATATTAATTCTAAAAATAAGAAATAAAGATTAAGTTATATTATATTTAGTGATAAAGTTTAAGATTAAGAATTTATTATAGTTGGTATGCCATTTATATTTTCAATCTAATTTGTCTTTTCTGTATTATTTTAATACCAGCACTAGAATTTTTTAAATTTATTTTCATTTTCCCACCCTTTATATTTTCTGCTTTAATATATTATTTCTGTATTATTTTTCTTCTTAGTTTAAAATAGTTAAAGCACTACCCCCCAAAGCGTTTTTTTAATTTATAGTCAACTCACCGCATGCAGAATAAAGTTAAAAATATATAATTATTTGCAATTCAAATTTATTTTATATTAAAAATTTGCTTCAGCGTGCGTTAATGAAAATTCCAAATTTAATAAAAGCTAAGGAGGGTGTGCTTTGTAATTAGGCAGTAAAATTGATTAGAATACGATTTTTAATAGAAGCAAAAAAATTTATAAGAGCGGGGTATGTTATAAGATTTTAAAACTTATTTTAGTTTTCCCACCCTTTATATTTTCTGCCTTAATCTGTAATTTATGTGTTATTTTTATTTTTGGTTAAAAATAGTCATAGCATTTCCCACCCAAGTATTTTTTAAATTTATTGCTAACTCCACGCATGCAGAATAAAGTTAAAAATATATAATTATTTGCAATTCAAATCTATTTATATTAAAAATTTGCTTCAGCGTGCGTTAATGAAAATTCCAAATTTAATAAAAGCAAGGAGGGTGTGCTTTGTAATTAGGCAGTAAAATTGATTAGAATACGATTTTTAATAGAAGCAAAAAATTTATAAGAGCGGGGTATGTTATAAGATTTTAAAACTTATTTTAATTTTCCCACCCTTTATATTTTCTGCCTTAATCTGTAATTTATGTGTTATTTTTATTTTTGGTTAAAAATAGTCATAGCACTGCCCCACAAGCATTTTTTAATTTATTATCAACTCACCACACGCTTAATTGATCTGTGATTATGAATGAATTGATTATTAGAATTTTATTTATGTATAGAGCTAAGTTTACCGTGCGTAGAATAATTATAAAAAAACCCCTTCACCTGAGAAACAAGCAAAGGGGGCACAGTATTATATTATTCAATCAAACCCATTAGTATATTATGAAGGCTTGAGTAAATATATTGGCATATCTGTAAGTATTATAAGCTATAAATTAGTTTTTATGTTATAATGTGTCAGGGTAACGGGTATATAGAGGAGGAGTAACACCTACCCCTATATACTCTACAAACGTAAAAACTATATTGAATACAAATTATAGCCAATTAGTACTTGCTACAGTTTTAATATTAAGTGTTACAGTATTATTTCCTGATTTTACTTCCACAACTAAATCTTCTTCGCTACCACTTGGAACATTATCATCTTTTGCAGTAACAGATAAACCTGTAAGATTTTGCTGTAAGTAAGTTAGTAAGCTTTGAGCTGATACAGATGCTGCAGTAGTAACTGCTACACCCTGAATGTCAAACGTTGTTGTTTCACCAGCAACACTCGCAAAATCAAATGAGATAGCGTTATTACTAGCATCAGCATTTACTCCATTAGCATCTAGTTTCACTGTAGATAATGCTTTTATCTTCTCATTTATTTGAGAAACTGTTAAAGTAGTAGTTGCAGTACTTCCTCCGTCATTAGTTGGATCTGTAGTTTTTTTGTTACAGCTTACGCCTAGCAATGATAAAGCCATTACCATTACGAAAATAGATAAAATCTTTTTGTTCATAAGTTGAACTCCTTTTAATAAATTTTTTTTATTATAAACATTATTTCTAATGCTTATTTCTGAGTGAATGGAATAAGAGTGTTCCAATATTATGTTAAGTTTATTTATTGAAAAATTATTTAATGTTTTAGAATATATTTTACTTAATAAATTAATTAATTTCTGCAACACAAAAAGAGATTGCAGAGTTATTATAGTTAGTATTATGTTAGGCTTATTTTTGTGATTAGAATATTTTTTATTGTTTAAAGAATAGTTAGAGTGCTGAGTGCTGAGTGCTGAGTGCTGAGTGCTGAGTGCTGAGTTTCAGCTATATGAATAGTGTTTATTAATAAGTTTTTCATGCCTTTATGATAGGCTTTTTTATATTTTATGTCAATATTTTCTTTACATTTTTTATTATTTTTTTAATTTTTTTACTTCAATATTCAAAACATATATATAAGATAAATTTATTTTGACAATTTATGTTCTTCTGTTATAATTCAAGTATGAAAGAGATTAACAGACTTAATGATTTATTTATGCGGTATCTAATCGGCAAAGAAGGCGATGAGGATATATTGGAAAATATTGTTAATGCTGTTTTAAATAATGCTGGTTTTGAATCAGTAAGCAATCTTGAAATTATTAATCCTTATAATCTGCCTGAAAATGAAAATTTAAAAGAGTCAATCCTTGATGTTAAAGCAAAAACAAAAGACGGCAAAAAAATAATTATTGAAATACAGCTTGTAGGAAATAATAATTTTGTAAAAAGAAT
>NZ_CALXKQ010000045.1 GCF_944388875.1 uncultured Brachyspira sp. | reverse complement strand
ATCTTTATTCACCGCACGCAGAGTAAAATTAAAAATATGAATCTATATGCTATTAAAATTTTGTTATATTAAAAAATTTTGTTTACCGTGCGTTAATAAAATTTTAAATCTGATAATAACTTGGGTTGGTATAAGTAAAAAATATTTTATTCTAAACCATATATTTTAAAAAATTCACTTAGAATTGTGTGCATTATTATTCTTTTTTTATCATAGTCCAAATTTCTTGTGAGTTCTATTCCAAATGCTTCGATATTTTTTTTAGCAGCGTAAAATGTTATTGTAGTTGGCATCGGATAATACATTTGTCTGAATTTAAACTTCATAGGTTCTATTCTTGAGTTTATGTTATTCAACACTTTCACAACCTTATCATCTAATTTTCTAGTATCATATATAATAGAATCTCCAAAGAACTCTTTAAATCCGTTTCCTTCATGCAATGTTAGTACAACATCAATATCATATTCATCAAGCATATTCATATATTCTTTGGCTAATTTATCAGTATCAGTTCTGTTCACTTTTTTATCGAAAAATCTATTGTTAATATCCTGTCCTTCTATAGCTCTTGTATTTAATCTATATGCTTCAGGTACGGCAATAGGTACAACTGTTAAACTTCCATTTTTTATAGGCATATTAAGTCTTTCCATAGCTACATCAGTTCCTACTCTTTCATTTCCATGCGGCACTATTAAAAATATATTAGGACCTTTTTGAGGATGAACTATCCTGTATATAGTTGTTTCATTTTTTGTGCCTTCCATGATTTTGAAACTGTATCTGTCTATATCCTCATTTAAATGACTTGCAACTTCACCTTCTAATTGTCTTGATACACTTTCTATTAAACTTTTTTCATTTGCTGTCGTTCTGTATGGACCGTTCATAATGGGTATTATGGAAGTTTTATGATGAGGCTCTAAATAATAGCTCATTCCTATAGACATTTCAGGAATAATTTTTACAGCGTTGTCATAAGTTATTACTGAAACTTCACTGTCATAAGATACTACAGCAAAAGATTTTCCTTTAAAGCTGTATGTTTTTTCATCTTTAGTTATTTTTATTTGTATGTCATCATTATGTTTAGTTTTTATATACATATATCCTAAGTCCAATGTAAATATATTATTTTCGTATGTTAGTTTCGAATTTGGCATAAGCATAATAGATTTCTCTCCATTATCTATTACTATATATGATGACTCTTTTGTAGATATAGAAAAATAATCATTAGGGAAACTTTTTTTTAAATCTATATCAGAATACTCTTCATTAACGATAACAGAAGCTTCTCCCTGTCTTGATATAACTTTGAAATTATTTGCTAATATTATATTATTAATGATAAATAATAATATTAAAAGAATATATATATTAAACTTCATATAAAAACCATAAAACAAAAAATACTGCTATCATTGTCGTTTTAATATATAAATTCTTTAATAAAAAAAATATCTTAAAAGATACACTATTTCAAACTAAAAACTTATGCCAATAATTCCCCATTATTTCTTATGCGTAATTCTAAAGAGTTGCTTAATTTTATTTTATAAAATTCTATTCTTTTGTTAATCTCAAATATGTAAGCATTATTATATTTTTTCATTATACTTTTTACTCTATTTGCTATACTTTTTGGAAGTATATTTTCTGATAATTTGTCATCACTGCTTATATAATTCCAAGCACCATTTTTATCGAAATTTATATATATTCCATTGCTTAATTTGATTTCGTATTCATCTTTTCTTTTATCTATATAAACTATCTTTGCTTTGCTGTAATTAGCAGAAATAAATCTTCTAATATTTTCTGGTAATTGGCTAGGTGTTATCTTTATAAAAAGTTTTAAGCTGTTAGTCATAGTGTATCTCCTTTTATCAGGGTGTATGTAAAATCTCTTTACAATTATTATTATAGCATATTACAGACTTTGTGCAATATTTATTTACAATTATTTTACATAAAATTTACAAAATATATATTTTTATTATCATGTATACTACTTATAATACATATTTGATGATTAAATTAAAAATAATGTAAAATTTTATTTACATTAAGTCTAAAAATAGTATGTAAATATCAATATTTATCTTTTTTAGTAAATTTTATGTAAAATGCTTATTAATTTATCTTATAAAACAATATTTATAAGGAGTTTATTGGTTAATAAATAAGTTTTTATTATATTAGTATTAGGATTATAAATATAGTATTTTATATGCTGCAATAAATTATTATTATGTATATGGCTGGTATGTTTTTCTCGATAGGACTATACAGCACTCGGATTATTGATACCCTATGCCTAATTCCAGTTCATACAATTATAAATAAAATGAGTTTTGAAAGAAGTATATTATAATTTTATATAAAAAATTGAAAAAACATAAATATAACGTATAAAATGTATCGTAAATATAATATTATATATTTTTTTGTTTAAAAAAGAGAAAAAAGTACTAAATAAAATTAAACTTTATGCCGAGAGGGTCGAAAATTAATGTATAGCAAATGAGAGTTCAAGTATTTGGCGGTCTCGAACTCCCTGTTTGCTTAGTTGATACCATATAATTAAATGTATTTATTGGCGTAAATACATATAGGATTTAATGGTATTTTGGCAACTTTATATAGCTACTTGGATTGTCGGAATACCTTAAATTCTCTTTAATATTTTTTGCCAATTAGGCACGGATGCCTTTTTGAATAAATATCATGGAGGATGACGATGATCATCAATAATAACATTAGTGCTATAAATGCACAACGTACTTTAAAATTCAGAAATGTAGACCTATCTAAAGATATGGCTGCTCTTTCTTCTGGATTAAGAATCAACAGAGCAGGCGATGATGCTTCAGGACTTGCTGTATCTGAAAAAATGCGTACACAAATTCGCGGTTTACGTCAAGCTGAAAGAAATACTCAAGATGGTATATCTTTCATTCAAACTACTGAAGGATATCTTCAAGAAAGCCAAGATATCTTACAAAGAATTCGTGAATTAGCTGTACAATCTGCTAACGGTATTTATACTGATGCTGACAGAATGCTTATTCAAGTTGAAGTATCTCAATTAGTAGATGAGGTTAACCGTATTGCTAGCCAAGCTCAATTCAATACTCTTAACATGTTAACTGGAAGATTCTCTAACCCTAATGAAGGCGGAGCTCCTGTTGCTTCTATGTGGTTTCATATGGGTGCCAATATGGATGAAAGAAGAAGAATCTATATAGGTACTATGACTGCTGCTGCTTTAGGATTACAAACTGCTGAAGGTACTGGCGTTTCTATTTCTTCTATAGATAAAGCTAATACTGCTATAGGATTAGTTGATGAAGCTTTAATGAAAGTTTCTAAACAAAGATCTAATCTTGGTGCTTATCAGAACAGATTAGAGCTTACTGCTCAAGGCTTGATGATCGCTTATGAGAACACTGCAGCTTCTGAAAGTAGAATAAGAGATACTGATATGGCTGAGGCTTCTGTTAAATTTGCTAAAGACCAAATTTTAAGTCAGACTAACTTGGCTATGTTGGCTCAAGCTAATACTATGACTCAAGGCGTTTTACGTTTGGTACAATGATTTAGTACGTTTATAGCATACTAATTTAAAAATAGCTGGTCTCATTTTTATAATGGGACTGGCTATTTTTTTGTTTTATGGCTTTTTCTAAATCCCGCCCTCTATATATTTTTATCTAATTACATTTATATACTCCTATTTTCTTAAATAAATTAAAAAGAAAAAGCATGCCCGCCCAAGTTTTAATTAAATTTATAATATATTTAACACACGGTAAATGAAATTTAAAGAATGATAAAATTTGAATTATAATTAAATTTGTATTTTTAGTTTTATTCTGCGTGCGGTAATAGAATAATAAATTTAAAAAAACTTGGGTGGGTACTAAAATTTCTTATTAAGTGATAAGGATAATAAAGTTAAAATGTCTAAATTAAATAATAAAATATAAAGGGTGGCTTAGAATAAAATTAAAAACCGCCATGATATATTTACTATCACAACGGTTTTTATTAAATATTGAATTATTCTAAAGCTCTAAAAGAAACACCCAATGTAAAACCAAAATCCAAATTGGAATAATCATATTTATGATATATATCACCTTTAAAAAGTCCTATAGTCGGAGGTATAGTTTGCTGCGGTGTATATTCATTTAATATAGAAACATCATACTGCATACCAAAGTTATAACTTAAATATGCTCCAAGTACAAAATCCATTTCAGCATTATCCATTTTATAAGGCTTGAATGCATATTCGGCAGTTATCTTTATATACGGAGCAACAGGAACTTTAAATAGTTTTTTTATATCATAGTAACTTAATTTATTTTTTGATGGAATAACTAATGAATTATTATCATATTCTATATTATTAGAAGTTCCTAAGCCTGCTATAGGAATAAGCAATCCTCCCCCTATTCCTATAGAGAAGTTATTAAAAACTATTTTTTCTAATACTCCTAAAACTAAACTATAAAGAATAACTCTATCAGTATAAATATAGTTATTAATTCCGCTTTTACCTTCATATTTTGTGCTTATTATATAAGGACTATATCCTATTTCTAAAAGGGAAGTTAAGCCTGTAACAATATTATTATTAATATTATTTTTTACACCTAATTGAAAAATAGCTTCAAAATCTAAAAAGATATCGCCTTTTATAGTATCATAATATGCACTGTATATTCCAAATTGATAATAAGATTTATCTGATTTTTTTAATCCCACATCTGTTTTAGTGAAAATTTTTGAACCGCCTATGTTCATAAATATACCAATTTCTGGAGAAAGACTCATTGAATATAAAATATTAATATTAAATAAAATTAATATAGCAGATAATAAAAATTTCATAACTATTCCTTAATTTATTTGCAAAGTAAATTTATTTCCCATTCTTCCAAAAATTTTTATATTATTTTTAAACACAAAATCTAAAACCACATTATTAAGATTATCTGGAGTTTTATTTATCTTATCTATATTTAATGTCATAAAATTACTTTCACCTGCTTTTAAATCTATTGTTTGGTAAATACTCTTATCATGGCTTTCTATAACTCCTGATGTACCATTTAATGAAAATTTATAATAAGCATTTATTAATGAAATAGGATCTCCATAATTTCCATCCATTTTTACAAAAACTTCTAATTCATTATTAGAGTTTTTAGCACCCGAATGAACAGGATTCAATGTCAATCTTGCCTTATTTTGTATATTGGCAGTAACTGATTTTCTCATATTTATCTCTCCCGTATCATAATCTATTGTAAATGTAGTATTATTATCTATTTTTTTATCGTTATATAAAATATCAAAAGTAGAAATTTCAGGATATGGACCATCATTTATTTCTGGTGGAACAGATGGTTTTGATACTATTGCTCCTATAGTTAATACTGCAGCTGTTACTACTAATGCTGTAACGAATGTGGCTACTGTTGTAGCTGTTACTGCGGCGACTGCTGCTATTATTCCAAAAATAAGAAAGAAAAATCTTCCTTTAGGCTGATTATTACTATCCTGAACATAATTATTAATAGCATCCCATATTTTTAAACTTATAATTAGAGTTTTAGCCTGATAATTTTCTTTTGAATCTAAAGAAGAAATATTATTATAATTATATATATCATCAGATAATTTAATATTATAAAAAACTTCTTCCATACCATTCATACTCCATAATACATCAAATGCCCCATTAACATGATCTGAAGCTGTACCTCTAATTAAATTATCATCTTTAGAAAAAGAAATATGATCTGGAAATTCTTTATTATCTTTATATACCATAGCAACAGATATATTATTTTGTTCATCAGTTATTATAGCAGTATATTCGTTTTCTCCTGTTTTTTTTGAGATTAAAGAAAAATTTTCTGCTACATCTTTTGTTTTCATAAGAATATTGTCAGTTTTATTTTCTGAAATTTGATATTGATCATCTAAATATGAAAACGAAATTTCAGTTTTTTTAATACTTGAAGAAGGAGCAGTAACATTGTTATTTTTAGCACATCCCCAAAAATTGACAATTGTCAAAAACACCATAAATAAATAATTTTTTTCATTTTGTAACCTCTTAAATAATATTTTGTAAAAAAGTACTATGATATTTATTTTATGTCAATATTTATTTGCTATAAAAATATATTTATGTATAAAAAAAGTATAAAAATATATTTTAATAGTTTGATTTTTCAATATATAGTTACTTTTTTGTTATTATTTATGAAATTGTATTTTATATTTATCTGAAAGATTAATTATAATATATATTAGGCTTTGATTAGATTTAACGCACGGTAAACAAAATTTTTTAATATAATAAAATTTGAATAGCATATAGATTCATATTTTTTAATTTTATTCTGCGTGCGGTGAATAAAGAC
>NZ_CALXKQ010000044.1 GCF_944388875.1 uncultured Brachyspira sp. | reverse complement strand
ACAGAATTAGTGCCTGATAATAGTTTGGTCATATTATTAGCAGGAATATTAGGTCTTAAATTAGTATTAATTGTTATGAGATTATCAATATCATACTGCCAAATTAAAGATATATTTTCTATGTTTTCACCTGTTATATTAACATTAGCATTCTCAATATCACTCAAAAATATTGAAAAAGACCTTATATTATTATCATTAACATATCTTGTACTTAAATATCTTGATATGATACCTATATAATCATTTAAATTATATCTGTTGCCTGATATTAAATCCATATATGATACTATATTATCAGATATATTTATATATTTATTAATACTGTAGTAAAAACTGTTAGCAAAGTCATTAGCATATTCTTTTTTTGAAGTGATTTCACGGCTTACATCATAGTCTAACTCAGCTCTATAATGCATACCATTAACTAAAGTAACAACGAATATCATTGTAGCCATAGCAATAGGTACGAAATGATAAATCATAGGAAGATAATATTCTTTCTGACCTGTCTTTTTATATAAAGGTCCAAGTAATATATTAAATATTACAGAAGATGCCGACATAGCAATGGCTATTAAAAATATTACCATTATAAGACGTATATTAAGCATCTCAAATATAGTAATTTTCCCTAAATATATATGTATACTATATGAAAATATAGCTACTAAAACTACTGCTAATCCAGCTTTTAATACATATCTTTTTCCTATAGAAAAAGATTTTCCTTTTTCAAGCTTAACGCAATCAAAGTAAATACTTACACAAAAAACAGCAATTAAAATAAAAATAAATATATATAAATAACTAACTAGAGAACTAGATAATTGATAAACTGTCTTTAGCAAAATTGAAAAAATAGCTACAGAAACAATTCCTACTACAAGAAAAAGAGCAGGCATATAAAATTTTAATCTCTTTTTCAAGACATCATCATTAACTTTAAAAATCATATACGAAACCTACAAAATTTATATACTGTTTCAATCATCGGTATAATATAGTTATTTATTTAACAAAATAAAGTTAACTTTCCATAGTTTTGGCTTTAGATACAGCTTCTTCTATAGAACCAACGAATCTAAACGCCTGATCTGGGAGATCATCATAATCTCCATTACAAATACCCTTAAAACTTCTTATAGTGTCTTCTAATTTTACATATCTTCCCTGAAGCCCTGTAAATTGCTCTCCTACAAAGAAAGGCTGACTCAAAAATTGTTCTATTTTTCTAGCACGTGATACAATCAATTTATCATCTTCAGAAAGCTCATCAGCACCAAGTATAGCTATAATATCCTGCAAATCTCTATACCTTTGAAGTATATGCTGAACTTTTCTAGCTGTATCATAATGATCCTGCCCCAATATATTAGGGTCTAATATTCTGCTTGTTGAAGCCAAAGGATCTACCGCAGGATATATACCTTTTTCACTAACTTCTCTTGATAATACAGTAGTGGCATCTAAGTGAGTAAATGCTGTTGCTGGTGCTGGGTCTGTAAGGTCATCTGCAGGTACATAAACAGCCTGTATAGATGTAATAGAACCATTTTTAGTAGATGTTATCCTCTCCTGCAAGCCTCCCATTTCAGTTGCTAAAGTAGGCTGATAACCTACAGCTGAAGGCATACGTCCAAGCAATGCCGATACTTCACTTCCAGCCTGAGTGAATCTGAATATATTATCAATAAATAACAATACATCCAATCCTGCTGAATCTCTGAAATATTCTGCCATTGTTAATGCTGACAATGCTACTCTAAGTCTTGCTCCAGGAGGCTCATTCATCTGACCGTAAACAAGACAAGTTTTATTAATAACGCCAGACTCTTTCATCTCACTCCATAAGTCATTTCCTTCTCTTGTTCTCTCTCCAACTCCCGCAAATACAGAATAACTGCCATGCTCACTTGCTATATTATGTATAAGCTCCATTATAAGAACAGTCTTTCCTACACCTGCTCCGCCGAATAAACCAGTTTTTCCTCCTTTAATATAAGGGGCTAACAAGTCAATAACTTTAATTCCTGTTTCAAAAATTTCTAGTTTAGGCTCTAATGTATCAAATTTTGGAGGAGAAGCATGTATAGATCTATATTCTTTAGCTGCTATAGGCTCTCCTTTATCTACTGTCTGTCCAAGTACATTAAATATCCTTCCTATAGTTTCATTGCCTACTGGAACCATAATATGATTACCGCTGTCAAATATATCATCGCCTCTGGATAATCCGTCAGTTGATTCCAAAGATATAGCTCTAACCCTTCCTCCGCCTAAATGCTGCTGAACTTCGCAAATTATGTGTTTTTTTACACCTTCTATTTCTTTATCTATATAAAGTGCATTCAATATAGGAGGAAGATGACCTTCTTCAAACTCAGCATCTAGGGTAGAACCTACAACCTGAATAATTTTTCCTCTTTTTCCTTCTACCATAAAAACATTCCTTTAAATTATAAAAATTATTTTTTAGTTATATATTTTATACTTATTGCAAACTTATTCAAGTACATTTATCATTTCTTTGTGAATTTTTTTATTACTTGCTATATACTGTTTCTTTGAAAATATATTATATTCTTTCATTTTCACATTACTAACCATGCCGCCAGCCTGCTTTAATATAATAGTTCCTGCACATACATCCCAAGGAGATAATCCATACTCAAAAAATCCGTCAGCTGCTCCCTCAGCTACCATGCATATATCTAATGCTGCAGAACCGTCCCTTCTTACAGCCAAACTTCTTCTAACCATATTGGCAAAATCTATCATTCTGTCATGCAGAAAGTCATCATCAATACTGGCATTATAATAAAAACCTGTTATTATAAGAGATTCTATTAATTTTTGGCTATTGCTTACTCTAATCAATTTATTATTCTTATATGCTTTTGATTTAGCATGTGCTTTATAAACAGAATCAGTTAAAGGGGCATATACAACACCAAGTATAGGAACTCCCTTATAAGCAAGCCCTATAGATATACAATAGAAAGGATATCCATGTATAAAATTACTGGTGCCGTCAATAGGGTCTACTATCCAAAGAAAATCTTTATTATCAGGATTATTTGACTCTTCTCCATAAAATCCGAAATCAGGATAATGTTTTAATAAATATTTTCTTATCTCTCCCTCATTTCTTACATCTATTTCTGTAAATAAATCTGTTTTACCCTTTTTTGATACCTTTTTAGGACATCCAAAGTATTTTAAAGAATATTTACCTACTTTAACAGCTATACGTTCAGCATCTTTTAGACATCTATTTAACTTCTGTTTAGAAAAATTTTTTATCTCATTTTGTATATTGATATATTCTATTTCTTTATCAGTTAATTTTTCTTTTTTCTTCTTGTTTTTAGAAATACTCTTCATAATTAAAGTCATAATATCATCTATCATAAAATGCCCTCCGTATAAATAATAAAAAATTTCTATTTCTTCTCTGTTTCTCTGAAAAGTAAAACAGAAGGATTATCTCTTAATTTTTCACTAAATATTCTTAAATTAGTAATTATTGATGATATATTAGTTTGCAATCCAGTATCTTTAAATAAAGCTCCTGCTGTTCCCTTTCCTCTTTCAACATCATTAATAACCGATGCCAAATCCTTAGTAATACTGTTAATATGAGATAAGCTGTCATTAACATTTGAAATAGATTTTGTAATATTTTCTTCATTAGTTCCTATAACATCGGCAATCATATTTATAGTTTGTGCCAAATTAGTAATTATAGATGAAAATTCCTGAAAATTCAAATCCTTTCCTATATCTCCAATAGAACCTAAAGTAGTTTCTATACTAAAAGGCTCAACTCCTTTAACAACACTTTCAGGAGCAATACTTTTCATACCTGTTGTATTTATCGCAGGAGGAGATACCATTATGTATTTTTCACCCAATCCTAAACCAACCGTCTGTATAGAAAATTTAGTACCTTCTGGAATAATAACATTTTTATCCGTTATAAATAAAGTTACTCTTATAGTACCGTCTGCATTAATACTTATCTTTTCAATAAATCCTATCTGTATTCCGCCTCCTCTGTATGAAACTTTACCATTCTCCTGCAAATCACCAATAAATACATAATCTACATATAATCTATATCCATCGCCTTTTAATTTTATATTACCTAATAATATTATAGCACCTACAAATATTACAATTGTAATGATAAAAAATATACCCAATTTAACTTTATTTTTCATATTTTTTCCTTATCCTAAAAATTATATATATAAAAAAGATATTAATCTTTTGGTCTAATGCTTTCTATATCCTCACCCTTTTTAGCTATACTGCTCATAAAAAAGAACTTCAAATGCGGATTTTCTGTTTCGCCCAAATGATCAGGGTCGCCTCCTTCTATGATCTGTCCTTTATGCAGCATAACCACCCTATCTGACATTCTAAATACACTAGTCATATCATGTGTTATAACAATACTGGTAACATTAAGAATAGACTGCATTTTAACAATTAAATCATCTATAACCCTAGACATAACGGGGTCTAAACCAGTTGTAGGTTCATCATAAAGCAATATTTCTGGGTCCATAGCTATAGCACGTGCCAATCCAACACGCTTTTTCATACCTCCAGAAAGTTCAGAAGGCATTTTATGCTCTATATTAGGCATGCCTACCATTTCTAATACTTCTGCTACCTTTACTTTTATTCTATCTTCAGGTATACCTTTCTTTATTCTTCTAAGTCCGAAACTCACATTCTCATAAACATTAAGAGAGTCAAATAAAGCTGCTCCTTGAAACACCATAGCAAATTTTTTACGAACTTCTGTCAATTCATTATCTGAAATTTTGTTAATATCATGTCCGTCTACTATTATACTTCCAGAATCAGGCTGCAATAAGCCTATCAAATGTTTTATAAGAACACTTTTACCGCATCCTGAATTTCCTATTACAGATAATGTTTCTCCTCTGTTTACCTTAAGATTAACTCCATTTAATACTTTTTGCTGTCCGAAACTTTTATGAACATCCTTTAATTCTATAACATCGCTCATATTATAAAGTTATCCTCAAAAATTTTATACTATTATTAGTTTTTATTATATAATCACCCAAACTGGCAGGGATTAAAACCGTTTTACCAGAATAAAGTTTAATAACATTACCATCTATATTAGATTCTATTGTACCATTGCCTTCAACAGCCATAATAATTTCAAAACTTTCACCATCTGTTTTTGAATCAAAGTTATCAGTAATAATATATTCTTCTGCTGTAAAATATTTATTTGAAAATACTGTATTAATTTCCAATAATGAACTCTTAAACTTACTATGTTTATTAGATTTCAAACTATAAGCATCTATATCCTTTATAACATTAAATGAATCCTCTATATGAAGTTCTCTTGATTTTCCATTATTATCAACCCTATTCCAATCATAAAGCCTATATGTAACATCGCTTGGAGTCTGTATCTCAGCTATAACAGAATTTCCGAGTATAGCATGTATGCATCCGTTTGGAATGTAAAAAGCATCTCCTTTTTTAATTTCAAAATAATTAAACATATCTTCTATATTTTCTTTATTATACACAGCTTTTTTTAGATCATCCTTAGTGACATTTTCTTTTAATCCTATAAGAAGTTTTGCATTGCCGTCCGTATTCATAACATACCACATTTCATTCTTGCCATGCTTATTATGTCTTTTATTTGCATATTCTTCATTAGGATGAACTTGTATAGATAATTTATCTCTTGCATCTATAAGTTTTATGAGAAGAGGGAAATAATTATCCTTGCATTTTGTACCCAAAAGTTTAACTCCGTATTCATCTACTAAAGAAGATAAAGTTCTTCCTTTAAACTCTCCATTAAGCACAATATTATCATCATTAGGCAAACTGCAAATCTCCCAGCTTTCACCTATAGTTTTATTTTTATCAAATGGTTTTGAATATAATGATGCTAGGGTATTGCCTCCCCAAATAACTTCTTTTGATATTTCTTCAAACTCTAATAAATACATAATACAATTATATAAGATAAAATAAATAATTCAATATACTATAATTTAAAATATTCTTTTATTTTACTATCTTCTAAATTTTTATTTCTTATAAAAAGTAAAGAATACTATAACTCATTAGCTTATATATTGTCTCCTATTAAAACTTTATTAAATGAGGTGTCATATACATTTATATTTTTTAAGTAAGAATTTCATTATATGATAAAATAAGTTTATGTTATATTTCAATTTTAAAAATGTAGTAGCAAAATACTAAATTTTATTAATAATGATTTTATAGGAATTCATAACTATTAATATAATTTTCTGAATTTATCTTTAAAAGACTCACGCCACTTTTTTACTGGTATCCACCAAGCTATCATATTAATATTTTTTTCAGTAGCTTTAATTGTGACTTTAATACCAAATAAGTATATATAAATATAATTCTTGCTATTATATATTCCGAAAAACTTTAGCCAATTTATATTATTTGCTAAATAATTTATTTTATTGCTTAATTGTTTATTTTCATTATTTAACTGTTGATTTTTTTCTATAAGCAAATTTATCATATCATCCTTATATGAATCTTTATTAATTTTTTTTGGAGTTTCAAGTGCATTTACAAGCCATTCCAATGATTTTTTCTTTTCTAATTCTAGTTTTTCATTTATTTGTTCAAAATCCATACTTGTGTTAATAATATTAGTATCCTCTAATATTTCATAGAACTTGTTAATAGTTCTATTTTCTAATTTAAACATTCTAATTAAAGATTTATATTTAGAAATAGCACCATCATTTATTACTAAAATGAAAGGCTTATTGAAAATAATAGCAAAACATATTCCATGAAAAGAATCTGATATAAAAAAATCACAGTTTTTAATCATATAAAGCCAATCTTCTATTGAAAAAGATTTATCGTATTCAACTTTACTGCTAAAATCAACTCTACCTGTTTTAAAAACTTTTAAAGATAATTTATCAGATACAAAAGACAAATATTTATCTATATTACTATCCCCTCGTCTTAAATATGATGCCACATATTTATATTTTATATTTAATTTACTTTTTGATATCAAATAATCATAATATTTTACATCTAATAAAAATACAGGATCTAATACATGTGTAGCCTCAACATCAAATTCATTTTTACATATATTTATACCATCATCTTCTCTAACAGATACATAATCAAATTGTTTTAAATAATTTTTAAAGAGTAATTTGTTACAATATCCTCCATTATATGTTGGAATACCAAATGAAGATGAATAAGATATTTTCTTTTTACTATTATTTGTAAAATTAAAGAGATAATAAAATATATTATCCTCAAAAAAATCATATCTCCAAACTTGATCTGAACCTACAATGAAAGTATCACAATTTTCATTAAGTTGATTCAATATTTCTTCAGAAAAATATTCATTAGCTATATTGGAATATTTTATATGGAATTTATTTCCTATAAAATTATTATACAAGCTATCTTGAAGTTTATTATCATAAATAAGTAACGGATTATATCCCAATTGCTCTATGACTTTATATAGAGCATAATATGTTAAAGCCCCACCATAATTATCTTGAAAAGCCATATTTACTATACCAACATTATACTTTGTATTATTACTATTTTTATATAATTCTTCTAAAGGTTCTTTGTATAAATTATCAAAAAAATACTTTCTGTTAGAAAATATAGATATATTACCTCCTAGTCCGCCATTAAAAGGTTTAACTTTTGTAATATTTTTGTATTTTCGTTTATTATTCAAATACTTAAATGTATTGTTGCCTTTATATGTATTTATTAATACTAAAGATACACCTTTATTATCA
>NZ_CALXKQ010000043.1 GCF_944388875.1 uncultured Brachyspira sp. | reverse complement strand
ATCATATTAGTAGCAGTTTGATTAGTTCCTGCTTGATTAGTATTGATCATATTAGTAGCAGTTTGATTAGTTCCTGCCTGCATATTAGTAGCTGTCTGATTAGTATCAGCCATATTCATATCATTTGTACTGTCAGTATCTAATATAGCATTAGTTTCCATAACAGCTGTGCCTTGAGCATTTGTAACATTAATAGTATAGAAATACTTTCTTATTATACTTTCTTCATTATCAACTTGGAAATCAAGCTTTCCAATACCTGCAGTTAATGTTCTGAAAGTTATGAAGGCATTAGTTTTATCTCTAGTAAATCTGACAAAATCCAAATTTGTAGAATAGCTTGTTATACGTATATATCTATCAAAATTAGTAGCATTTAATTTGATAGAGAATAGAGTATTTTCTGCCAAATCTACAGATTTAACCAAATCTTCTTCTATAGGACCGCCTTTAATACGGGCAGCTGTTGTATTAGTTACTACTTTGTCATCAGGCTGAACTGTTATAGTTGACTGAGCAAAAAGCGAGCTAAATACAGTAAACATAATTAATGTGCAAGAATATAAAAAAACACGCATGATTCTCTCCTAAATTTATTATTTTTTTCGGTTTTCTGTATAATTCCTTGAATATTCTAATTCATCAAAATCCAAATTATTTTTAGTTGAAAGCATTTCTCCTTTTATAATTTTTTCTTCATCTTCTTTCATATTGTTAACGGCTTTAGAATTTTCTTCTTCAGGCGTTAAAGGGATGACTTTAGGCTTTGAACAAGAACCTATAAGCACACCTATACCTATTGTTAATAATAACCATAAAATTATTATTAAGAAAAATAATTTTTTTTTAGTATTGTAAAAATTTTTAATTTTTTCTACCATTAACAAATACCCCTATTCATAATTATAGAATATACTAAAAAATTTGCAATAATTTTATCTATCATTATAGCCTTTAGGGTGATTTTTATGCCAATTCCAAGCGGTTTGTACTATAGTTTCTAATGAATCTATAGTAGGAGTCCAGCCTAAAACTTCTTTAGCTCTTTTACTGCTTGCAATAAGCTCAGATGAATCCCCTGCCCTTCTAGGACAAACTTCCGCAGGTATAGGGTGTCCTGTTACTTTTCTTGCCACTTCAATAACCTCTTTTACACTAAATCCATTACCATTTCCTAAATTGCATGCAACACTTTTACCGCCATTTTTAAGATAATTCATAGCAGCAATATGTGCTAAAGCCAAATCGCATACATGTATATAATCTCTTAAGCAAGTACCATCAGGTGTAGGATAATCATCCCCAAATATTTTTATGGATTCCCTTTTTCCAAGAGGTACTTGAAGAATTAATGGTATTAAATGCGACTCTGGATTATGGTCTTCTCCTATATGTCCGTCTGGATGTGCACCTGATGCATTAAAATACCTTAAAGCTACATAATTAAAATCATAAGCCTTTGAATACCATGATAATATTTTCTCTAATGCCAATTTACTATCTCCATAAGGATTAGTAGGCTCTTTTCTGCAATCCTCTTCTAAAGGTATTTTCTCTGGCTCTCCGTAAACTGCTGCTGTTGAAGAAAATATAAAATTTTTCACTTTAGCTCTAAGCATTGCATTAAGAAGATTGATTGAATTAGATACATTATTATGATAATATTTAGCAGGATTTTGTACACTTTCACCAACTTCTATATAAGCACATAAATGCATAACCGAATCTATATCATGGCTAGAAAATATCTTATCGAGTAAAGCACTATCTCCTATATTACCCTGATAAAAGTTCTTACAGTCTTTAATAGCCTCTTTATGCCCATATTCTAATGAATCAATTATAACAGTTTCTATATTCTGCTTTAAAAGTTCATTAACTACATGCGAACCTATATAACCAGCTCCTCCGCATACTAAAACAGCCATATTTATACTCCAATTTAAAAAGTTTAATTTTAATAAATAAAGTATAATTCAATTACAAAAAAAGTCAAAAAAATATTTCATAATATACCTGCCATGAAATGATAATAAAAATAAAAAATATATTGAAATTAATATGATTATTAAATATATTTAAAGTATGGAGTTGTTTATGCTTAAAAAAATATTAACATTAATTTTTATACTATGCTTAAATTCATTTGCACAATCATATAATATATATTTAATAAAATACAGCAATTTTGATAAATATCCAAATGTTACTATAAATGAAATTATAGATGCAATATTTGATAATGTAAAATGGGAAGATATAGAAGGCATTGACGGAAATAAATATGTTAATATGATAACTGATACTCCATCGCAGAAATTTATACTTCAATTTAGAATTATTAATAATGACTGGTATATAAATGCTGCAGAACTTAATGATGAACCTTATAATATATCAAATATAGAAGAAGAATTATATAATCTATATCAGAAAAATATGAATAAAAAAAATCAAAATAATAATACTCAAAATCTTAATTTAACTGACAGCCAATTTATAAACCTTGTTAAAGATAATTATTTCTCATCTCACAGAGATGTAAAAATAGGCGATATAATGAAAACTATATTTGATAATGTAAAATGGGAAAAAATAGATGGAGTAGACGGAAATGATTATGTTAATATGAATGCCTATTCTGATAATGAAAAAGTCATTATACAGTTTAGGATAATAGATATGTATTCTTGGGAATTAAATGCCATTGAGATAGACGGCGTTGCATATAGTATAGATAATATAGATAATAAATTGTATGAGTTATATAAAAAACATAATAATTACAAACCTAATCAAAATAACAATAATGAAAATCAAAACAATAATTACTATAAGCCTAATTATCATAAACCCAATAATAATGCAGGTTTAAATAATAATAATTTAAACAATAATCAAGATACAATAGTTAATATTGTGAGGAATAATTATTTTCTTCCGCATAGAGATGCTACTATTGGAGAAATCATAGATACTGTATTTTCAAAACTTGGGTATGATGTAAAATGGGAAGATGACAATAATTATGTTTTTGTAAATATAGTATCTGCCAACAATAAATGGAAATCTGTTTTAAAATTTAAAATACAAAATAATAGTACTGATTTAATATACGCCGAAGTTAATGGCGAAAAATATAATATTGAAACTATAAAAAATGATTTATACAGTTCATATATAGAAACAAAAAAACAATACGGACAGCTCATAAAAGATTAAAAATTACAGCAAATTTCATTAATATGTAAACAAATTGCATCATTATGTAAACTAAAATTACAAAAAAAATATATTTTTTATTGATTTAAATTCATAAAACTATCATAATATATATATAAAAGTTAAACGGAGTTAACTTATGAAAAAAATTATTTTTATGATTCTTTTTGCAGCAGCATCTGCACTGTATTCTCAATATTATGATATAGGAAAATGGAATATAGTTGAAAAAATAGACCCTTTTACTGATGAAAAAGAAATTTCTATATATGTTAAAGCTCAGGAACTAGACAGTTTAAATTATAATACTTTATTTTTGACAATAACTAAAGACAGTATTAATATAAATCTGTATACTCCATCTCTTCTATTTAAGGAGAGATTCAACGATGAAGATAAAATACATTTAATGTATAGATTGGATAAAAATGAGCCTAGAAATATGATGTTAAATAAATATGGTGAATCAGAAGTATATTCATTAACTAATAATCAGATTTCAAGCGGAAGAAGTTTAGTATTTTTAAAAGAGTTATTATCATCTGATGTACTTGCAATAAGAGCTGTGGAACAAATTGAAAGTGCTAAGCATACATACACTTATGTATATGATTTAAAGCCTTTAAGAGAATTACTGCTTGGTGCTAATTTTGATAATACTATGCTTAAAAATTATGAATCAGAAATTACAGCTATAATATTACAAAAGCAGGAATCTCCATCCTCTTTGGATTCTGATAATACAGAAGATAGCATTCAAGAAAAAGAAAGCGAAAAACAGAAAACTAACCGCAATGATAATATATATATGATTGATGATATTTAAAATAATATTCAATTTGATACCGTAAATTTATAATTATGTGAAATATAAAATATTATTTAAAAATTCTATTTCTTGAAGCATGAGCTAAAGCAATAGCAACAGCATCTGCGGTATCATCTTGAATTATATTAGAGCCAGTAAAAAGATTAACCATTTTCATCATGGCGTCTTTATTAGCATTGCCGTTTCCAGTTATTTGGGATTTTACTTCTTTAGGCTTATATTCAGTAAAATCAATATTATTCAAAGTCAATGCTAATATTATAATCCCCCTAGCTTCAGCCACTTTTATAGCTGTTTTAGTATTTTTAGAAAAAAATAATTCCTCTATAGCAGCATTATCTGGTTTATATTTATTTATAAGAGTATTTAATTCTATATATATATTAGAAAGTCTTTGATTATATTGCTGATTAGAAAATGTTTCAATAAGCCCAGAATTCACTATTCGATATTCTGAATTTTTAGATTCTATAAAAGCATACCCGCATCTAGCAAATCCTGGGTCTATTCCTAAAGTTATCATAAAGTATATAATTGCTTTTATTTTATGATAAAATATTATTCTTCTATTAAATTGTCAGTAATTTCTAAGTTTGTAGCAACAGCAGAAACATCATCATGATCTTCAAAAAGACCGATAATTTTCATAACTTTTTTAGCATCATTTTCAGCTATAGTCATAGTATTATCTGCAACGCGTACTATTTCAGCACTTTCAGGTTCAATTCCTTTAGCTTTTAAAGCATCAACTATAGAAGATAAAGATTCCATAGGTCCTGTAATAGTAAATACTTCTCCGTCTTCTTCTATGTCCTCAGCACCAGCATCAAGAACTATATCCATTAATCCTTCTTCTGTATTGCCTGCAGCAGGAATCATTACTACAGCTTTTTTCTTGAACTGCCAAGAAACAGCACCATTTTCTGCTAAGTTTCCGCCATTTTTACTGAATATTGATCTTATTTCGGCAGCTGTTCTATTTTTATTATCAGTAGCAACATCTACAATAATAGCAACTCCACCAGGAGCATAACCCTCATAAGACATTTCTTCTATATTAGCACCTTCTCCAGCTCCTGCACCTCTTTTTATAGCTCTGTCTATATTATCATTAGGCATATTAGTACCTTTTGCTTTTACTATAACCATTCTTAATCTAGCATTCTGATCTGGGTCTGGGCTTCCGCCTTCTTTTACTGCAATTGTTATTTCTTTAGCTATTTTAGACCAAATTTTTCCTTTTTTTGAATCGTTTGCGGCTTTTTTATGTTTAATACTAGCCCACTTGGAGTGTCCTGACATATTACACCTCTATATATTAGATTTTTTTAGATATCATTTTATGTTTGCGATAATTATATACTAAAAACTAACTATTGTCAACTTTTAATAAACTATAACACTAATTTTTATTATATAGAAAATATCAAAAATACCGCACGCAGAACTATATTAAAAATATAAGTTTTATTATTAATATAATTCAAATTTATTATAAAAATGCATTTAGCGTGCGTTCAATCTAATTAAAACTTGGGCGGGTGTGCTTTTATAATTTAAACATTGAATATAAATAATATTTTAAATTCAAATTAAAGCATTAAATTTTAAAGGGCGGGGTATTAAATAAATTTTAAAATTTTATTCTACTCCCACCCTTTATAACTTTGAATTTTAATTAAGTATTTTACTTCCATCATATTTATAAGCCTTATTAGAATTTTTAGCACCCACCCAAATTTTATTTAAACTTGTTGTGTTTTCACCGCACGCAGAACTATATTAAAAATATAAGGTTAATTATTAATACAATTTAAATTTATTATAAAAATGCATTTAGCGTGCGTTAAAAAGATTATCAAATTTACAAAGTTAACTAATTAAAAATTATATCAACTTTTTTGCCAAAGCTGCAAAAAGACAAATGTTATAATTTATTTATTAAATATAAAAATTTGAAAATTGCAAAATATTTCAAAAAATATAAAATAACATAAAAGTAATCAGAACATATAATTATGAAATACAAGCCTCAGACAAGAGAATAGCTAAGAAAATTAGTACAAGATAAAAATATTTACTTGGGTGATATTGATACAAGTTTAATAACTAATATGAGTAAACTATTTGAAAGAAGCAATAGGAAAGATTTCTCAGGTATAAAAACTTTGGATGCTTCTAATGTAGAAAATATTAGTTCTATGTTTGAAGGTTGTATAATTAAAAAATTGTAATATATAATTATTGAATATTAATATATTGATTTATTATTTTAAGGATATTCATATTTTATGGAAAATACAACAGAAAAAAGGTGAAAATATAAAACATTATTTAATGATTGCTGTAGAATGTAAATCTTATAATAGAAAATTATCAATGCAAAATATAGAATATTTTAATACTCAAATAGAAAATTCAAGAGCAAAAAGTGGAATAATAATATCAGAAAGTGATTTTGCAGAAGATGCAATTTCAATAGCCAAAAAATTAAGAATTGATTTGATAGTTATCAATAATCAAAATGACATAATTCTTAAAAGAAATGAAGATAACTATATATATTATAGTATATTTAAAATATTATTAAAGTTTGGTATTTTAGATAAAACAAAACAATATTTTTCAAAAATAAAAATACCATTTATATCAGAAAAAGAAATAATTAATATAATAACTAAAAAATTTGATTATTTTAGTATTTATAAAAATGATAGATTGGATACAGATAAAGTCATATATTTTTTTAGTAATAAATATAATATAAATTTTGAATTTAATATAAATTTGGGAGATACAATATTAGGATTAATATCATTAAAAAAAATACAATATTTATATCAAATCGCTTAAAGTATGATAGTACAAGATGGAGATTCACTTTAGCACATGAAATAGGTCATATTATTTTACATAAACAATATTTAGAAAAATATATGGATATATTTGAAGATAATATTACAGATATATTTTTAGAAAATGATATTATATAAAAAAATATAAATAAAAAAATGGAAATGCAAGCTAATATTTTTACCTCTAATTTTTTAGTAAATAATATATTTATGGAGATTCATTGGTATTATTTTAGAAAGAAATATTGTATAACTAAAAATTTTTTATTTTATGATAATCAACATATTAATAAAAATATGGCAATAATGTTTAAGAATATGTTATATATATATTTGGAATTTCTGGGGAGTTTGCTACTATCAAATTAGTTGATTTAGGTATATTAAAAATAGATAAATATATTTCTAAGAATACATTTAGTATCAATGAAGTTTTAGTAGAATTATTTAATAGGATATTATAACACTTTAATTTTATTCATAGTAATTTTTTATTTGCACTTTTTGGTTCTTTTTGCGGCGGAAAAAAGAACAATAAATAAAATATATAATAATAAAAAATAACAAGAAAACATAATAATGAAATACAAACCTCAAACTAGAGAAGAATTGAAAGAATTTGTAGAAGATGAAAATATTTACTTGGGAGATATAGATACTAGTTTAATTACCGACATGAGCGAACTATTCTTATTTGAAATATAAAAGATTTTTCAGGCATAGGAAATTGGTATGTAAGCAATGTTATAGACTTTAGTTATATGTTCAAGTGAGTGCGTAAATTTTAATGAAGATATTTCTAGATGGAATATATCTAATTTGGAATTTGTATGATAAAGATAATTTGTTTTTAACAACATTTAGATAATTTAATGATGGAAGCTATTCAAACTGCGAAAACGAAGAAATAAATATTGATGAAAATAGTTTTATAAGTTTAACTAGTCATATAGAGATGAATGAAGATACTATAAATAAAATGGAGAAAACAATTAGAAGATTATGAATTAACCCAACCTATACAGCAATCAAGTATAATAAAATTAAATAAAAATAATTTAGAAAGAGAAAATAAAGAAATTACAAGACATAGAAATATCTTATGGCACTTTTAAGGCATTCGGTGTTAGATATTCAATGAATCCTAGTTATTTAGAATATGGTACAGTTGAAAGTTATAATTTAAAACTATACAATAACGATTATTTTGAAATAAAATAAATGCAAATAATGATATTGATTATAAAGATAAAGTTAAAATAAATATAGAATTTTCTAATGGAAATAATAAAAAAGTTTCTTATAGATTTGTTTATACATTATTGATTCTTATTGATATGGGATTTTAGATTAACAGATACGCTTAATTAAATAACTCATATTACTTACTCTTTAAATCTTTTTTTAATTACTTTAATTGTAATAACACATACCAATATAGCAATGATAAAAGGAACAGCAAAAATAAAAGAAACACTAGGAGGAGCAGAAGCCCCATCAAATTTAACAGCATAATACATATAACCATAATTGAAAGCAACTACAGTAACCATCATATAAGAAAATATATAAGCTATAATTTTAATAATTTTTATTACTTTTTCTTTTTTATTCATAATTTATTATTTATTCTATTAATAAGATATCTCATAATAAAAAAAATCCCAACAGAAAAACTCTATTGGGATAAAATATATAATATATACCCGGCAACGTTCTACTCTCCCGTAAAGCTACCCTTACAGTACCATTGACGATGAAAGGCTTAACTGCCGTGTTCGGAATGGGAACGGGTGTATCACTTTCTCTATGGTCACCGAAATAATATTAGCAAATTAAAGAACAAAATTAAAAGCAACTTTGCCAGATATATAGAAGCGTAGATTTGTCTCATTATGCCTAATTATGATTTCTTTATTTGAATTAAGAAGAAAACGATAATATGGTCAAGCCATTGGTCTGATTAGTGCTGCTCAGCTGAACAGGTATTTCTTCCCTGCTTACACTTGCAGTCTATCAACGTCGTAGTCTCCAACGAAACTCATAGGGAAAGTTAATCTTGAAGGAGGCTTCCCACTTAGATGCTTTCAGCGGTTATCCCGTCCGCACATAGCTACTCTGCGATGCTCTTGGCAGAACAACAGATACACCAGCGGTGCGTTCATTTCGGTCCTCTCGTACTAAAAATGACTCTTCTCAACTTTCCAACGCCCACAACGGATAGGGACCAAACTGTCTCACGACGTTCTGAACCCAGCTCGCGTACCGCTTTAATTGGCGAACAGCCAAACCCTTGGGACCTGCTCC
>NZ_CALXKQ010000042.1 GCF_944388875.1 uncultured Brachyspira sp. | reverse complement strand
CAGCCAGCCAGCCAGCCAGCCAGCCAGCCAGCCAGCCAGCCAGCCAGCCAGCCAGCCAGCCAGCCAGCCAGCCAGCCTAGTATAAATTATTTTTTTATCTTATCCAATTTTCTTTTATTGGATATTCTTATATTAAGGATAAATTTATGACTATAAAACAAATAAATAAATTAGTATGGTTTATACCTATAAGAAAATTAAGAGATAAGGTTAGAAATGAATTATTTATAAAATATTCAGGTCTTTTTCAAGGACAATTTAATAATAATAAAATGAAAGAAATATTAAAGGAGAATATTAATTCGATTGAAATAGAAACACATTCCTACTGCAACAGACAATGTTGGTTTTGCCCTAATTCTATAGTAGACAGACACAGTGAAAATAAAGAATTAGATGAAAAATTATTTTTAAAAATTATAAATGAATTATCAGAAATCAAATATTCTAATAATATTCATTTTCACAGATTCAATGAACCTTTATCAGCTAAAGAATTAATATTAAAAAGAATAAGACAAACTAAAGAAATATTACCTAATGCTAAAATTGGTATATTTACTAATGGTGATTATTTGACAACTGAATATTTAGATGATTTATCAGAAGTTGGAATTTCTTATATGATAATGTCTTACTATTTAAAATATAATGAAGAATTCAATATAGAACAATTAAAATTTAATATGCAAAAAAATATAGATAAATTTAATTTTAAAGTTGAAAATTTTAATATAGTTGATGACTACTATATTTATTATAATTTAATATATAAAAATATATCTATAAATTATAGAGCAATGGATTTTTCAAAAATAGGAAGCGATAGAGGTGGGATTATAAAAGGAGTAAAAAGTATAGATAATGAATTTAGCTGTTCTATGCCTTTAAATAATATATACATAGATTATAATGGGATGGTTATGCCATGCTGTGATTTACGTTCTGATATCAAAGAACATGAACATATGATATTGGGGGATATAAGCAAAAATACGATATTTGAAATATTTACAAGTGAAAAATCTTCAAAAATGAGAAAATATTTATATGCTAAATCTACTAAAATTCCTCCATGCAGTACTTGTTCATGGTATCAGTAATATAATTTTTTATCCTTGATAATAGACTTGTTTCAAAACTAAATTTGTTAATATCTATATTTTTTTAATTAATATTCTTTTAATTATAGTTGGTGCTTTTCCCCCGTTGTGCATGAATTTGGCAAGCCCACTTCTTTTGGGCCCCTACGGCGAGAAGCAGGTATAGCCCACAGCCGCGAAGTACTGCATATTTATATATAAAAAATAATAATTTATAGAACATATAAAAGATTATTTTAATAATTGATAAATTACAAAATTTTATACATAAATATTGTCAAGTATTTTTGAAACAAGTATAATATACTTTTACAAAAACTATTAAATATATCAATATAATATTATACTATAAAAATTGTTATATCTTTTATAGATAACTAATTTAAGAATAGTAAAATTAATTATTTAAGTAATGCAGTTTAACGATATTAAGAAGAATGAAAGGCCCCCTACAGCAGGAGAACTAGCACCCAGTTGGGTTGACTTACCGTTGCTTCCTTCCGAACCTGGCGGATTCATCATCAACTGCCGTAGAACCCCGCTATAAGAGATATATAAATAAAACTAGCTTACGGAGAGAGTGGGATTCGAACCCACGGTACTGTTACGTACACACGACTTCCAATCGTGCTCCTTCAACCAGCTCGGACATCTCTCCAATTTGTGCCTGAGAAGATTTGAACTTCCAACCTTCAGAACCGCAATCTGATGCTCTATCCAATTGAGCTACAGGCACTTGAATACTTTTTAGTTTGGCAATTATATCACAACTAATATTTTTTTGCAAATAATATTATATATTTTTAATCAAATAATCCCTCACCAAATTTAACACCCAATAAAACACCTAAATCAAATGAAGCCAAATCTCTGCTGTCAACCATAACTAATTCAGAACCTCGTAAATCTAATCCAAAATCTGTACCTACATAAACTCCAAGTAAAAGGGCTATATCATCATGAACATTGAAAGAATAATCAAATGTTAATTTAACATAAGTTATAACTGAATTTTTCAAAACTGAATTAATTTTTGAAGTGTTATAATATCCGTAAGTTTTTGTAGTTGTATTATCAATTGTAAATTCTGCTGAATGTGTTAAATACAAAGGCAGCTTTACTCCTAAACCCAATCCAAAGGCAAATTCTTTATAATGAAATTTAGGAAGTATGCCTATGGATAAATTTTCAAATGTATAATATTCTTTAGTTTTTATATCTTCTTGCGTATTCACATCCTTAGAAGTACTTGTAAGTCCGAAAGAATCATGTGAATATCCCAAATCTAATAGTAAACTAATACCTTTATCTCCGTCTGTTACTATATATCCGCCTTGTAAATTAACTCCTGCATCAAAACCAATAGTTCCAGTTCTTTTTTGATAATTATTCATATAATCAGCAGTAGCTTGAGAACTAAAATGAACATTATAAAAACTAAAACTAGCTCCTATTGGCACCATTATATTAAACTGCCATCCGCTTTCTGCAAATGATAACTTGGAAAACAATAATGTACATACTAGTATTGCAAACACTTTCAATTTTTTCATAAATATTTCCTTATATAATATATTATTTTATTTACACTTACATTGTAATACTTATAAAGAAAATTATCAATAATTTAATTCTATTTTTTTAGCTTCATGCCATAATTTATCCAAATCATAATACTCTCTGCCCTCTTCTGTAAATATATGTATTACTAAAAATCCATAATCAGTTAAATACCAAAGAGCCTCAGGATCATTATCATTTTCAGCATAAGGCAAAACTCCATCCTCTTTTAATTCCTTGTACACTGCATCAGAACCTGCTTTCATCTGCGGCGATGATGATGCTGTAGCCAATATAAAATAGTCTGATAATGAAGTTACTCCCTCCAAATCAAGTACAACAATATTTTCAAGTTTCTTATCATCTAAAGCCTTTGCTGCTCTTAATGTCAATTCTTTAGCCGTATCTTTATCTATAAATTTCTTTTTAGTTTTTGAATTATTTTCGTTATTGTGTGATTTCATAATAGTCTTTCCCCAAAATTAATACTGCATTATTTAATACCCTTCTGTCTGTACTGGCATATACTCTTGTAACTCTTCCTTCATTAGCAACCATAAATGCCTTTTCTATTTGTCCGTCCCTAACAAGAACTACACTTTCATTCAAATTGGTTGTAAAGTTTCCGTATTCCCCAGCAGAAAAGCCCCTGTAACGCATTCTGATATTTATTCTGTCTGCAAGCCCTGCAACATCTGTGGCATTTAATACGCTTAAATTTACATCTTCATTATTTAATTCGCTCTTTTGAGTTTTAAGCTCAACATAAGCCGTTAAATCTTCCATCTGTTTTACAAAAGCACTCCCATCAAATATAGGAGTTAAAATACCGTTATCATCAAACCTTGCATCTATATTATTTATAACTAATGTCCTTTCATTGCTGTTAGCTAATATATAAAAAAATGCCTTTATGTCAGGAGGTCTAAAATTACTTTTTATATGTGATGGTATAGACTTTCTCATATCTTTAGAATATATTATAGTTCTAAGTTCTGGATTTTGAATTAATCCTATCATAGAATTTACTATAACGTCTTCTAATCTGTATAAAGTTTCTATATCTTCATATCCTTTCATGCGTAAATAGTGCAAATATGATATAACTTTATCACCTGTAAATAACCATTCGCCTATATCAAATGAAAGTTTATATCCTCTCTCCTTATCCTCAAATTCTATAGGCTCCTCAACATACATTTCTACCCCGCCTATCAAATCTATAATATCAGAAATTCCATTATTATCAATAGTGATTTTGTAAGTTATAGGCTTATCTACCGAATTTTCTATAGCCCTAAAAACAGAACTTTCTCCCCCATTTTTATACAACTCCGATAATGGCACGCTTCTAACAGAATTCTTATTCTCCCATAAAGAAATATTCCTAGGCAGCCCTATTAATCCTATCCTATTATGCAAACTTGATATAATACCTACATAAGCTCCATACGGCTCATTCTTTTCATCCAAAAATAATACAGAAAAATAAACAGGCTCATCTCTTTTTTTGGCAATATCAAGCCTGCTTACTAGAAAATAATAGAATATAAAAATTGCTAAACTTGTTAAAGCTATTATAGATACTGTAATCAGCATAACAGCTCTTTTATTGGCATAGCTTATGGTTTTTAATGCTTTATCATTATTATTCTTTTTATTACTATTCATATACTATATAATATATTATGTTAAGTTAGTTGTCAAATAACTTAATACTAATTTTTTTATTAAGCTATTGAAATTGTTATACTTTATAATATAATACCAGCATCATAATTTTTACGGATGTATTTATGAAAATATATAGAAAAGTTGTTTTCCTTTTTGGTGTAATTATGGCATTTATATCTATACATGCTTTAATTTCATATAAGGAACCTAATAAAGAAAAAGAAATAAATAAAGATTATTAAAATATGTTTATACTAAAAAATAAAACATTATTACTTTTACTAATATTATCTATTGGTATTAATGCATATTCAATAACATTTACTATTCTGCCTTTTTCAAGTGAAAATGAAGAATGGATATCTGAATATAAAGTAGATGACGGAATGCCTAGAGTATTGGAGGAATCTATAATCAATACCAAAATGTTTGATGTTACAGACTATGATTTATTAATATCATATTTTACATCTTATGATATAGTTCTTTCATATAAAAGTTTAGTAACAAATTTACAGATAGCTGCAGACTTTATAAAAGAAACATTTAATTCAGATTATCTTATAACTGGAGAAATATTGAATTTCGATCTAAAAAAAGGCGGAAAATATACGGCAAATGTAGAGTTTAAAGTAAATCTTTTAGATATTAATACATTAAAAATAGTAAAATCTTTTATTGAAAAAGGAAGCTATACATTACCAAATACAAGCCAAGTATATTCATCCGAAGATGCATTATTTAATGAAAGTGCTTTAGGTCAGGCTTCTGTAACGGCATTTGATAAAATAGCATATAATATTGCAGACTATTTTAACAATCCTCCTTTAACTGGTGTTATAACAAGGATAGAAGATAATAAATTATATATAAATCTAGGTAAAAAAAATAATATCAAAAACGGAGATGAATTCAATATATATAAAACAGATAAAGTACTTGAAATGCCTACAAATGAAGTATCTCCTATAACCAATATAAGCAATATACCAAAAATACACTTTCAAACTAATAATACAGATGCATATATTTCAGTTAGAAGTAATGAAAATGGGGATGTTTGGTATACAAGTGAAATGCTTTATAAATACAGACATTATAAAAATATTGAAAGTTTAGTAGCGTCTGCCAAAGTTATAGAATTATATGATAATTATGCTGTATTGGAAAATAAAAGCGATGAAAAAATAGAAGTGATGATGAAAGTTAAAATAAAGGAGCAGTGATTATATGGTATCAAAACAAAATGTAATATATAATAGTATAGATAAAGATGATTACTTCATTTATATAGATCAAAAAACTAATAAGGGAATATTCACCCCATACTATAAAGGAAGCGGAAACAGTTTTTTATATGATTTTAAATTAGATATATGCAGAACTTTTCATAAAAATCCTAGAACTTATTCCATAGTAGATTTATCATTAGATGGAACAAAAGTAATGACTATATCTGTTACGGCAAATGACTCAAAAAACAATGTATTCAAGATTATTGAAATAGGTACTAATAAAGTATTATTAGAAATGTCAAATATGTATATATATGAAGCATATTTTACTTCAAATCCTAGATATATATTTTTAAGAGCAAGCGAATTTAATAAAATGAATGTTTTTGTATATGATATAGAATATAAAAAAATTGTATATTTATTAAAGGAAAGTATTTTTATAAAAAATGGATGCTTTAATGAAAACAGAAGCATATTCGTATATTCTTATACTTCAGAAAATAAAACAATTAGTTATTTAAACTTTAATTCTCTTACAGATACAAAAGAAGAAATAGGATATTCTGATATAAAAATATCTAAAATTTTTAAAGCAGCTGACAAAGATTTGCTTTTCTTAGATAATAATGAATCGGTTTCTTTATACAGCGGAAAAAAACTTATATGGAAAATACAATTTCTTTCATTTCTAAACCATTATGAAGGCGGCTTCTTCTATATGAAAGAAGATAATAAAATATATTTAGATACTCCTGCAATAATTCAGGAGAAATTATCAGATAATCAAAATAATGATATGATATTATATAGTATAGATGCATATTCTGGAAATATTACTTCCATTCAGCTTCCAACTAAAATAAAATACAAAAGATTTACTCAGATGTTTGATTATAGGTTAATAGATACTTCTGGAAACATATTCGATGTTAAAGACAGAACAGCATATTCTTTTCCATTACAGTCATATAAATAAATTAACATAATTATTGATTTAAAAAATAATTGTTATATAATATGTATTATGAAAAAATATATAATATTATTAATTGCAGTAAGTTTTATATTTCTCATATCTTGCGATGAAACAGAAGTTAAAACTGAAAAGAAATATGTTGCTTATACAAATAATAATGATAAAGCATCATACAGCACAAAAGAGCTTACAGAAAAGGAATATAATGTACTGATAAAAAAAGGTACGGAAATACCATTCACTGGAGATCTTTTAAATGTAAAAGAGGATGGTATATATACGTGTAAAATATGCGGTACGCCTTTATTTCATTCTGAAGCTAAATTCAATTCGGGTACGGGATGGCCTAGTTTTGATGATGCTATAAAAGAAAACATCAAACTAGTAAAGGATGGAAGTAGACTTGAGGTGGTATGTGCCAATTGCGGGGGACACATGGGGCATGTATTCTATAACGAAGGATTTACAGAAAAACAGACTAGATACTGTATCAACTCTGTTTCTTTGAACTTTGTTAATAAATTTACAAACGAAAGTTCTACAAACCAAAAATAATTAAAAGGAGTTATATGGTAAAAAAAATAACAATTATACTGACTTTATTATCAATAATATCTTGTTCTGAAAGATTAAATAGTCAAAATATTAATACAAAGGATAATAATGTGGAAAATAAAATAACAGAAATTCCAGAAAATGCTAAATATGCATATTTTTCTTCAGGATGTTTTTGGGGAACAGAATATTGGTTTGAAAAATCAAATGGAGTAATATCTGTTGTAAGCGGATATGCAGGGGGGCATAAAGCAAATCCTACATATAGAGAAGTATGTACTGGACTTACAGGACATTTAGAAACTGTAAGAGTTTGTTATGATCCTGAAAAAACAACTTATGAAGAATTAGTTAAGCTATTCTTTGAAACTCATGACTTTACTCAAAAAAATGGACAGGGTCCTGATATAGGTTCGCAGTATTTATCAGCTATTTTTTATCAAAATGACGAAGAAAAAGAAATAGCAGAAAAATATGTTGCTATGCTTAGAGAAAGAAATTTTGATGTAGCTACTACAATAAGAGAGTTTAAAAACTTTTATGAGGCAGAAGATTATCATCAAGATTATTATGCCAAAAAAGGTTCAATGCCTTATTGTCATTTCTACACAAAATTATTTTAAAATTTAGTAAGAAAATAATATCAAAAAATATAAAAGAGGCTCAATGAGTCTCTTTTTTATTTGTTCTTTACGCTTTTCAAAGTTATTATAACAACCTCAGGGTAAGCAAATAATCTAAAAGGAAACAGTACAGAACCTACACCTGATGTAACATATACTTTCATATTTCCGTAATTCAAAATACCATAAATAACAGGAAAACGCGGATATTCTCTATTATTATTCAAACCTTCCCAAACCCACATAGGAAGAAAACTTATTTGAAGACCATGTGTATGACCCGATAAAAAGAAATCTATTGATTTAATGTATCCTCCGTCTTTGGCTTTCTTCAAAGGCATATTAGGCTCATGCGATAAAAGTATATGAAAATCATTAGTATGAACATTGCTTACAGCAGCATCAAATCTTACATCATCCGTTAAATAATCACCTACTCCGCCTATAGATATATACTCTCCCATTTCATTAGTTATAAATAAAATAGTATTATCCATAACTTTAAATCCATTAGAATATAAAGCATTTGAAACATCCTCTGTGCTTTCCCAATTATCATGATTTCCAAGTACAGCATACTTCCCATATTTTGCTTTTAATACATTTATGCCATTAGAAAATTTCTCTGTATTTTCTTTGTCATAATGACTGAATTTATGAGGGGCACTGTAAATATAATCGCCCGCAAATAATATCATATCAGGTTTTTCTTCCATTATCATATCAGACATTTTTTTTATATGGCTTTCTGGTATATAAAGTCCTGCATGCATATCTGCTGCAAGAGCTACTTTCATATTATCAAAACTTTTAGGTAAATCTTCAAACTCCAATGTAATATATCTTACTCTTAAAGAATGTATCGTATTATACATATATATATGAATCAATACCAAAATTATAATTACAGCTAAAAATATTATTTTATTTCTCTTTGATATCTTTTTTAAAAATTTCATTTTATATTATCCTTCATTATTACAATTCGATATTAAAAGGGATAATATGAACGATAATAATACTATAGAAATTGTAAACATTAAAAACTTAAAACTAAATGACATAAAAAAGAATATTATTCCCATTGATATTATTACAGATACCAATAATGATATTATATATGAAGTGTACAATATTGCTTTTCTATGAAGCAAATCTATAAACTTAACTAATCTTCTGTAAAAAATAGATAATATTGATGAAGATAATAAAGAAAGTGAAAATGCTATAATTATTATAAATACAATAATTATATTTTTCATTTCAAGCGAAGATTTTATATATGCATTAAATATCTCTAAATTATAATCACTTATAATAGGGCTTTGGCTTAATAATGAATAAATATCTTTATTCTCAGAAAAAACAATTATACTTTCATTGTATGGGGATTTATTTCCTTCTTTTAAATATATAAAACTTGAAACAGATGTCATATCTCCTATAATGTCATAGTTTCTATCTTCCCAATCATATATACCAGCAACATAGAAGTATCCAGTTTCAAGCCATCCTCTAGATGCTTTAGCTATCAAAGACAAAGCATCTCCAACTTTTAAATCCAAATAATTAGCTAAATCCTTTCCAACAATAATTTCTCTCTTAGGACTTTCAAACATTGCACCTTCTATAATAATATTTGATACCATCATTCCATTTTCTAATATGTTATTCTCATAAGCATAAACTCTTGAACCAATACTTCCTGTTCTTATGACAACTCCTACTGGAAAACTTAATACTCTTTCTATTTCAGCATACTTATCATATAGATTAATTTCTTTAGTTAGAATATTCATTATATTATCATTGCTATTTATACTGTCTATTGAACCATTAAACAAAAATGTATTTTTGGATGTATTTGCCTTTATTATTCTTACAATAGTTTCTTTATTTTCTTCTGAAGAATTATTTGATCGTACATACTCTTCATTAATAAATTTAAAAAATGATAAATAAAGTATTATAAATGCTATTGTATATACAAATATAATTCCTAATCTAATTAATATATTTTTATTTTTATTATACTGTTCATCTTTTTTTATAAAGAATTTCTCTAAAATAGAATACTTAATATTAGCAGATAAAACAGAAACTATATTAATAACAAGCATAATAATATATATATAATTAAATAAAAAGTCCTTTTGATAATAAAATTTTATAGCTATTATATATATTATAAATGAAACAATAAAACCTATAAAAGAAAATAATATTTTACTTTTTATCAATATATTATAATCATAAAATGTATGAGAATTAATAAACATAAATACTGAAAATAAAACAAATAAATATGTTATAAGTATATAAATATTAAATCTTTTGGTATTTGAGCTTATATTATAATCATCTCCCAGAATATCTTTTTTTGAATAAATACCAAAATCATCTGAGAATATAGATTTTATATCATCATTATAATTTTCAAATTTTTCATTTTTTATATATACTTCTGTAGCCGTATCATTTAAACCAATAAATTCATTCAAATTATTAATATCTATTAAAGCATAATTATAATCTAATTTTTCAGATACCTCTATAATAGTATATTCTTCAGCATTATAATGTCCTGTTTTTGTAATAAGTTTTAATATTACGGTATCATTAGTATTAACATCCAAAACAGATGCTGTTGATTTGCTTATTACTATTGAATTATTTGTATTAAAATTTTCAACAGTACTTCTGCTTATAACATCAAAAACTTCTTTATCATTTTTTACATCAATACCGTTTATTATAATTTCTTCTTCGCCCAAATAAGATATTAAACTTGCTCTATATTTTAATCTTGCTGTTATAGGATTTGATTTAAATATTTCTTTAAGTTTATCTATTTTTCCGCTATAATTACTTATATAATAATCATCTAATGCATAATCTCTAACTTTTTTATAATTAGTATTCATTATATTGATATCACTTAACGATGTATTTGAATCATTATAACTTATATAATTTATACTCAAAAGTGCAATTAAGGTTATAATTAATGATAATAAAAAAATTAGTATATTACTTTTTCTCATAATTTATCTATGTCCAAAATTAAATATTTTTATGATTATATCTTAATAACTTTTTTTGTAAATAGTAAATATTATTTTTTGATACATAGAATATTTTTATCAAATTATAATAATGACATGGTTCTATTTGTGTCAAAACCTATAATTTTTGTAACTATTAAAAATGTTTCTATACTATTTTTTTCTATGCCTTCTCTATCTTCTAAATATCCTTCAACTTTAAGATAAACTTTTACAGGCTCTTCAAAATTAAAACTTAAAAATTCATTCTCAAGATTATAATATTCTCCTTCAGATGCAATTTGAAAATTACTTGAAGTATTATAATCAATAAAATACGATGAATCCATAAGATATATAAAATCTCCTTCAAATACTTTATATTCTATAGGTTTACTGTTTAATTTATTATTATTTTTATTGCTGCAGGAAAATAAAACAATAATAATAAAAACAAAATAAATTATTTTCATTTCTCATCCTTTTTTATATATTCGATTTTTTATATCATTACTTTAGTAAAACTAAAAAATAGATTGATAAATATTTATAGTTTTTTATTTAATTGTTGAAATCAAAATAACTAATATAGTAAAATAAAATATATTTAAAAAATTGTGATTTTTAAGTCATTAAGTTTCTGTTAATATTTTATTTTTTAAACAACATTATTAATGTTTTATTGAAATAGTAAAAATTACAAATATTTTATTTTATTGAATAAAACAAAATGAATAAACATTTGGTAATAAATTAATTATATTTTTTATTAAATTATCTTAAATCATATTGATATTCTTTTATTAATTCTATTATGTCATCATCATTAATATCATTCTTAATTTTAAAAATTCCTAAAGTATCAACTTGATTAACACAATCTAAATATTTTAATAAAACATGATAATATTCCCTATTAAAAAAATCATGTATTATTATAGTTGCATTTCTATTAATATTTAAAATACTATTCAAAACGCAAGCAACTCTAAATCTTCCATCTATAAAAACCGTATCTATATTATTAATATATTCTCTATCTAATTCTAAAAACACTTTAGAAGAATAATTAGGATATTCATTATATCGAGAACTATCTATTGGGTAAGATGCTATTTTTATTTTTCCTATATTAACATAATAAAAATATAACCTAAATATCAATTCTTGCTCATATATATAATCATTACTTCTCATATGCTCAATCCAATTATTATCACCTTCTACAGAAAATACTTTTGCATCTGTTGTCTTTAAAACTAAAAATGTACTTCCTCCAGAACCAAATTCAAGATAATATTTTGATTTTTTTACCGTATCAAGAAATAATTTTCTCTCATTATCTGTCATAAGTGGCTTAAATATAGGATTTTTATCTTCATCTTCAATTAAAGAATTTAATAAATTTCTTATAGAGCATCTCAATTTTCTAAAAGGAATCCACCACACTATATTATCAATATCTTTTTTTAATTCTTCTGTCATTTGCTACCTCCAAAATTATTTAAAACACAAAAAAACCAATGCCCCAATTTAGATTAATTCTAAACTGAAACATTGGTTGTAATTTTTAATATATGATGTATTATTAATTTGTATATTAGATAAGTGTCTTGTCTTGTCTTGTCTTGTCTTGTCTTGTCTTGTCTTGTCTTGTCTTGTCTTGTC
>NZ_CALXKQ010000041.1 GCF_944388875.1 uncultured Brachyspira sp. | reverse complement strand
TCGTCTTCTGTAGTATCTAAATCTTCTGGTAAATCTAAATTATCTGTATCTACTGATACTTTCTCGTCTTCTGTAGTATCTAAATCTTCTGGTAAATCTAGATCATCTGTATCTACTGATACTTTTTCGTCTTCTGTAGTATCTAAATCTTCTGGTAAATCTAGATCATCTGTATTCACTGATACTTTTTCGTCTTCTGTAGTATCTAAATCTTCTGGTAAATCTAAATTATCTGTATCTACTGATACTTTTTCGTCTTCTGTAGTATCTAAATCTTCTGGTAAATCTAAATTATCTGTATCTACTGATACTTTCTCATCTTCTGTAGTATCTAAATCTTTTGGTAAATCTAGATTATCATCAGTACCTAAATCTTCAGGCAATCCTAGATCATCCAAATCTAAATCATCTGCTTTATCATCCCCTAAATCAGGTAATTCTAAATCATCATCTGAATTCTTATCATCATTAGTATCTGCATCATCTAAACTATCCAAATCATCAATAGACGGCAAATCATTATCCTCTGCAGGCATAGAATTAGCCATGTGTTCATCTGTAAAAACTGACTTAAAACGATCATAGTCGCTTTGTGATATTTCTTCAGGTAAATCTTTATTACCTATTAAAAAGGCAATACTTCCTAATCTTTCTAAATCTTCTATTTTAGGCATATTCAATCATCTAATGTAAATTTTTTTAGTTAACATATTAAATTATATTAATAATTAAAAAATATGTCAACTAAATTATCGGATAATACCAAAATTACAATAGCATATTATTTAGAAGAAATTTCTATTTGTTTCTTTAATTTTTTTATTTGTTCATTATTTCTTCTTGATTCCTCTTCATTGATAACCATCTGTTTTGATAATTTTTCTATCTTTTCTTTATTAAGCATAACATCTATATCTTTAGGATATAAAGCAGATTCAACCAATATTCCTATAACATTCTGCATTACTTCAGCTATACCGTCTTCAACATACATATTAATAAGTTTATCGTCTTCTGTATATATTCTAAGCTCTCCGTAGCTTATTCTAACAATATATGGACAATGATCCAAATATACTGAAACATATCCGTCATAAGAAGGTATTTCCACATGATCTATACGCATGGATCTAAGAATAGGACCGTTTCTAGTAATTACAGAACAAGTTAATGCTTTTTGATTCTTTTTAGTAACTGTAGCCATTATTAATACTCGCAAAATTAAATTATAGTCTTATATTTTAAGATAAAAATAATAAATATCAATGATAATATAAATAAAATAAGCAAAATAAAAGAGATTAAAAAAAGGAATTTTACAACTACTTTCAATGAATTCAATTCTGAATATACATTCTCTAATTCTCTATTGATTTTTAAATCCACTCTATCCATTATTTCCTTCTCTCTTTCATCTATCTTACTGTATATTTTTTTAGCTCTATTTTCCATTGCAGTATTCTTTACCAAATCTCCAACCATATTAGCCGAAGAGAGAACAGTTAATATAACATTAATCCAACTCATAATTAAACACCTTTAGACATTATTTCATATAAATGTTCATCTGGTTTTACTATCTGCCCCATTCTATTTACAAAAGGATGCAGTGTATACCCTGTACTATATAATATTTTCTCATTTTCTTTACTTCTTATCTCATATTTTAATTTTAATGATACATTTTTTAGTTTTTCTACCCTTGTATGCACAACTATAATATCATCATACTTTATAGAAACTTTATAATCAACAAAAGCCTCTTTTACAGGAAGCAATACATTATATTTATTTTCCATATCCTTATATGAAATTCCAAGTTCACGTAATAACTCTGTTCTTCCTATCTCAAAATATCTAAGATAATTAGAATGATATACTACCCCCATTTGATCTGTATCAGCATATATTACTCTTATTTCTGTTTTATTAACATGAGCCATAAATAAACTCCTAATTTCAAATTATAATAAATAATTATAACATATAATAGAAAATATCAAATATTATTTTTTACAACTTAATATATTTTTATTTATATTACAAATACTACAATATGAATTAATACAGTGTTAATTATATCAGTGTTTTATTATATAATTAAAAATTTAAATTAAAATATTAAAAATAAAAAATCTATTACACTTGCCCGCCCTTTAGATTTTGATACTTTATTTTATAATGTGTATTTACTATGTTTTAATTGCGTACAAATGAAAGGCACACCCACCCAAACGTTATTAAATTTAAAGCATAATCACCGCATGTGAAATTAAATTCTTATTTTTTGATAAAATAAAAAAGTAAAAATATTTATGTTAATGGGTTTCTTCTACATGCGAAATTGTTCTTGTATTAATTTTTACTCTGGAAAAATATGAAAAGCGTATATTAAGGCTATTTTTAAATAATAATTTTAAAACCACTATAAATATTTATCAATTTACTTTTGAAATAATTTTATCTATACAAAACAGATATAAAAAATATATATAAACAATCAAAAATAATGCTTTTATATTGATATTATATAAATTTTGTATATAATGTTTCATTATGAAAAATGGAAAAGTAATATTCCCGGGAACATTTGATCCTTTTACCTTAGGACATTTAGATGTGCTTTACAGATTGGCAGATATATTTGAAAAAGTATATATATCTGTGGCCGTTAATCTAGAGAAATCTCCTACTTTTACTGTGGAAGAAAGAAAAAATATGATAAAAAAAGTCATAGGAGAAAATGAAGCAATAGAAATCGTATCTATATCAGGTCTTGTTACAAATTATATGAAAGAAAATAATATAAAAGTACTGGCTAGAGGAATTAGAGATAGTGAAGATTTATATTATGAACTTAAAATGGCTAGAATGAATAAACTTTTATATCCTGAAATGGATACTATATTTTTACATACATCTGAAAATTATGCTTATGTAAGTTCATCTTTAATAAAAGAGGTATTAAAATTCAATGGTCCTATAGACGGTCTTGTACCAGAAATATTAATAGATGAAATAAAATCAAAATTTATAAAATAAAGAATATAATATGAAAAATTTTTACCTAGAAAATTACGGATGCCAAATGAATAAGGCAGACTCAAATAGTTTAATAAACTCTTTAATGCAGGAAGGATTCATACAGACAGAAAACCATGAAAATGCTGATAATATAATAATTAATACATGCAGTGTAAGGGCACATGCTGAAGAAAGGGTATTTTCAAGAGTTAAATTATTCAATGCAAATAGAAAAAAGAATAAAAAAGATACTAAAATAATCATCATGGGATGCATGGCTCAAACTTCAAGAGAACATCTTGAAAATCTTGGGGCTGATAAGATATTTGATGTATATAATGAAGTTAATATTATAGATTATTTAAAAGATGAAGAGGTATTTGTAAGAAAGTTTAATGATAATTATGTATTCAATAAATCTTATGTAGATGAGGATAAACCGCATAAAGCATTTATACCAATATCTCATGGATGTAACAATTGGTGTACTTACTGTATAGTGCCTCATACACGCGGTAAAATGGTAAGCAGAAAATCTTCCGAAATAATAGAAGAATTAAAAAGACTTATAGATGACGGAGCTAAAGAAATAACATTATTAGGGCAAAATGTCAATTCTTATGGGCTTGATATTGATAATGAAATTAATTTTACAGAATTACTATACAAATTAGACAAAGTTGTTGATGAAAAATCTAAAAATAAAGTATGGATAAGATTTCTAACTTCTCATCCTAAAGATTTTGATAAAGATTTAGCTGATGCTATATGGAATCTAAATAGCTTATGCAAGCATATACATTTGCCTTTTCAAAGCGGTTCCGACAGAATATTAAATTTAATGAACAGAAAATACACAAAAGAAGAATATATAAAAAAAGTATCATATTTAAGAGCTTATGCAGATGATTTCCCAATTTCAACAGATATAATAGTTGGCTATGCTGATGAAACAGAGGAAGAATATAATGAAACATTAGAATTGCTTGAAAGTATTGGCTTTGAAGAGGCTTATCTTTATAAATATTCAGAAAGAGAAGGCTCTATCGCTTATAAAAAGAAAGTACAATATGATAAAACAGCTGGTGCAAAAAGGCTTACTAATCTTGTAAATTATCAAAGAGAATTGGCTCAGAAATTATTATCAAAACAGGTTGGAAATAAAACTTCTGTAATGGTAGATGATACAGCAAAAGATAATATGCATTATTTATGCAGAAGCAAGGAAAACAGAATAATACTTGTAAAAAAAGAAAGAGAACTTAATATGGGTGATATTTTTGATGCCGAAGTTACAGAGATAAAAAGTCATACATTGATAGGCAAACTATTATCTTAATGCTCCGAACTCTATTGTATTATACAAATTAACTTCTTCGATATTTGGTATGGGATATTCAGACATATCTTTACCCTCGCGTAAAGTTGAATATATAGTTAGATTATTCTTTTTCCAATCTGCCAACCTATCATTATATTCTTTTGTATATCCTGAAGTCATTTTAATCTTATCATTTGAAATAACAAACCCTACGAACATATTAACATTGCTTTCCGATATTTCTGATAAACCTCTTATATCATTAGCAACATAATCCAAAGGCATTTTCTCATAATAGTATGCATTAGTTTCGCTTTCGGCATATACAAACACACCTTTTCCTCTAACCATTCCGCTTATTTTATATTCAACATTGCCTTTTTCATCAAATGTATAAAGATAACCGTTAGGAGCTATAACTTTTTTACCGCTCACTTTTTTTATCCATAAATCATTATAATTAGTATTATTTTCAGATACAGTTTTTACATTAGAAACACATGAGTTTATTAAGAACAATAAAATGAATACTATATATAATCTAAACATATAAATCACCATATCCAAATAAAAATATTATGTATATATTCTCGGAATTAAATATGATAAATTGATATTATGAATATAATTTCAATTTATAAAATATAAAATTCAGTTATAATAAATTAAATCAAAAAATAAACTATAAACTTTAAATTATATTGTTTTATAATCTATTGCTTTTTAATAAAATTTTATTTATTATATAAAAATATGTAAAATCATTTTAAATTCTAAAATTAATAAAGTTAATATGAAACAGAATAATAATATAAATGAAATACTATCATATAGATTTCTAAAAAGCGAAGAATATAAATCTTTTGATATAGATAGTACAAAAAGTATAACTGGTCTTAAAGGCGGAAGCGATGCATTATTTTTTGCTGCAGTTTTTATTGATAAAAATAAATCAATTCTTATAATAAAAGAAAATGAAAGCGAAGCTATGTTGCTTAGCCAGTCTTTAAATTTTTATAATATACCTAATTATTATTTTCCAGATTATGATACAGTTCCATTTACAAAAATGTCTCCTATTACAGATATAGCACAGGAGAGAATAAATATTTTATATAAATTAATAAATAAAGAAAAATGCATAGTAATAGCAACTATAAACTCCATAACTAGAAAAATAGCCAACAGAGAGGATTTAAAAGAACTTTATATACCTATAAAAGTGCATGATAAATTAGATTTGGAAAATTTAAGACTGGCATTATATGATTTAGGATATGTTATAGAAAGAGAAGTATCAGAAAAAGGCACTGCATCCGTTAGAGGAAGCATCATAGATATATTTTCTGTAGAATATGATAATCCTATAAGAATAGAAATGTTTGATGATGAGGTTGAAAGCATAAGGCTATTTAATATAGAAGACGGAAGATCATTTAAAAATATAAATGATATTATAATATATCCTGTAAGAGAAGTTGTATATGAGGATTCAGAAGTAGAAGAGTTTATTAAAAATAATAATATAGAAGATGAGCTTAAAGATAATATAATCAAAAGAAAATATTTTGCAGGAAGCGAAAATTTACTTCCTATGTTTTATTCTAATCTAGAAACTATATTCGACTACTTTAATGATGATTATATATTTATAGATGATGCTTTAAAATTAAAAAGCAAATTGATAAATATATTAGACAGCATAAGAGAAAACTTTAATGATATAGATAATATATTTACCATAATAGGAGAAGCTGAAAAATTATATATAGATAATAATTATTTTTCTGATATTATAAAAAAGTCAATTAATATTTCTCCTTTTATAACAGACAGCCAAATTTATAGATTCAGTTTCAATGAAGGAGTATCATTCAAATCAAGATTAACTGATTTTTTGGATTATGTAAAAGAATACAGAGAAAAAGATTATTTAATAATTCTATCTACAGGGCATTATGATCAGGCTAATAGGTTTTATAAGATAATGCATGATTTAAAACCTAAAATCATAATTCCAGAGGATGCCTCTGATAATAATTATAATAATGATAATGAAGAAGGCAGCAATATAGATATTTTAAAAGATGATGAAAAAATAGATTTTTCTAATAATGAAAATGATTTTTATATTATAACAACTCAAGCCTCTTCTGGTTTCATAAAGGATGATATAAAGACAATATTCATAGCAGACTGGGAAGTATTCGGAAGAAAAAGAAAAAAGGTACGTAAAATACCTAAAGTAAATAAAAACTTAATAGAAACATTTGTTGATTTGAATGTAGGAGATTATGCAGTTCATGTCAATTACGGAATAGGCAAATATTTAGGATTAACAAGAAAATTATCAAACGGCAAAGAAAAAGATTATCTTACATTAGAGTACGCCAAAGGAGATAAATTATATATACCAGTTGAGCAGATGAACTTTGTACAGAAATATATATCAGGTCATGGAGAAGCTCCTAAATTAACATTGCTTGGAGGAAGTGCTTGGGATAGGATAAAAAGCAAGGCAAGAGAGGATGCATTAGCTACTGCAAGAGAATTAATAAAATTATACGCCATAAGGTCTAATATTCAAGGAAATGTTTACGGAGCTGATACTCAGTGGCAGGATGATTTTGAAGCTTCATTTAATTATGAAGAAACTGTTGATCAATTAAGGGCTATAAACGATATAAAAGAAGATATGGAAAGCGGCAAAATGATGGACAGACTTGTATGCGGAGATGTAGGATTCGGGAAAACAGAAGTAGCATTCAGAGCGGTATTTAAAGCTATAATGGCTGGAAAACAATGTGCAATACTATGCCCTACTACAATACTTTCTCAGCAGCACTATAATAATGCCAAAAAAAGATTTGAAGATTTCCCTATAAGAATAGAAGTTCTTAATAGATTTGTAAGTACTAAACAGGCTAAAAGAAATAAAGAATTATTAAAAAACGGTTCATGTGATTTAATAGTAGGAACTCACATGCTTTTATCAAAAGATATAGAATTTAAAAATTTAGGCTTAATAGTTATAGATGAAGAACAGCGTTTCGGAGTTAAGCATAAAGAAGAATTAAAAAAATTAAGATTAGAAACTGATGTTCTTACGCTTTCAGCCACCCCTATACCTAGAACTTTAAATATGGCTTTAACTGGAATAAGAGATATAAGCATTATAGAAACACCTCCTTTAAATAGAATACCAGTAAAAACTTTTGTAACAGAATTTTCAGAGGAAGCCGTTACAAATGCAATAGAGAGAGAGTTAAAAAGAAACGGACAAGTATTCTATCTTTACAATAGAATAGAAACAATAGAATCATTTGCCCTTATGATAAAGAAACTATGCCCCAAAGCAAAAATATGCGTAGCACATGGAAGAATGTCTGGAAATCAATTAGAAAAAATTATGAATGACTTTATCAATCATAAATACGATATTTTAGTATCAACAACTATAATAGAAAACGGAATAGACATACCTAATGCCAATACTATATTAATAGATAATGCAAATAAATTAGGACTTTCAGAGCTTTATCAATTAAGAGGACGTGTAGGAAGAAGCGACAGAGAGGCCTATGCTTATATGTTCTATCCTAGCGATTTGGCATTAACGGAAGTAGCATATAAAAGACTTGAAGCCATATCAGAACATACGGATTTAGGGGCTGGATTTAAAATTGCTATGCGTGATTTGGAAATAAGAGGAGCAGGCAATATATTAGGAAAAGAACAGTCTGGAATGATATATCAGGTTGGATACGAGCTTTATACTCAAATGCTTGAAGAGGCTACAAATGAATATAAAGGTGAAATTAAAGAAGTTACATTCGATACTGTTATAGATTTAAAGCATGATTTATTTATACCTGATAATTATATTTCTGACATAAAAGAAAAAATATCGGCATATAAACTTATAATGCGTTCCCAAAGCAATGATGATATCGATTATGCTAAAGATTATATGATTGATAAATACGGCAAACTTCCAAAGGAATTAGAAGATATTTTTGATATTGCAAGACTTAAAGTATTACTGAAAAAAATAAGAGTATTATCTGTAATAGAAGGACAATATAATATATATATAAAACTAGATAAATATTCAAAAATAGATACTAATAAACTTATAACTCTTATAAATACAAAAAATTCGGGTGTATATTTTGATAAAGATAATCTCAATCAATTAATAATACCTGTTATAAATGAAAAAGAAAATGATCTTGCATGGAAAATAGAAAAAATAAAAAATACCATATTAGAAATAGAATCTGATAAAATAGAAGAAATAAAAGGTTCAATAAAAGATGAAGCTAATAATGATGAAAATACTATAAGTCTTGCTGAGGCAAATATAAAAAATAATAAAACCAATAAAAAAAGAATATCTATTAAAAAAACTAAAGCACCTAAACTTATAAAAATAAATAAAAATAAAAAATAAAGCGTCGGGGTTTGTTAAATATTAAAAAATTTTATTTACATACCCCGCCCTTTAAATTTCTTTATTTTTATTTTAAATTTCTATCTTTATTATTTTTCTGCTTAATTAATAAAAGCACACCCGCCCAAGCGTATATTAATAATTAAAATTCTTCTATTTTTTTGGTAAGAAAATTAATAATATTATCTTTTGCTACTTTTATAGGTTCATTCTCTTTTTCAAAGAATATAAAATTTCCGTCCCCAGTTCCAGCAACTCCAAAATCAGCATGCCTAGCCTCTCCAGGTCCATTAACTACGCATCCCATAATAGCTATAGTTATATTCTTTTTTATGTTCTGCACATGCTTTTCTATAAAACTTGCAACTTCTTCAACATTAACCTGACATCTTCCGCAAGTAGGACATGATATTATTTCTATAGAAGGCTCATTTCTAATACCTAAAAATTTAAGAAGCATTTTGCCAGCCATAACCTCTTCTACAGGGTCCCCAGTTATAGAATATCTTATAGTATCGCCTATTCCCTGCATTATTAAATATGATAAAGCACTTGTACTTTTTATTAATGAGCTTCTTAATGTTCCTGCCTCTGTTACGCCTAAATGTATAGGATAATCAAATTTCTCTCTGAATAATACATTGGCATCTATTGTCGTTTTTATGTCGGAAGATTTTAAAGATACTTTGATATTTGTAAAATCTAAATCTTCCATAAGCTTTATATGCTCAGCAGCACTTTTCACCATGTTTTCAGGCGTTACTTCTTTATATATACTTCTATCTAAACTTCCTCCATTTACTCCAACACGTATTGTAAGATTTCTATTTTTTGCCTCTTTTATAACTTCTTTTACTTTTTCTTTATCTTTTATATTACCTGGGTTTAATCTTAAAGAATCAATACCGCTTTCCATACTCTCCAAAGCTAAACGGTAATCAAAATGTATATCCGCTATTAAAGGAACTTTAGTCTGTTTTTTTATTTCTTTTATAGCCTTTGCCGCATCCATATCCAAAACAGCAAGCCTCACTATATCAACGCCTGCATCTTCAAGAGATTTAATTTGCTCTGCTGTTGATTTTATATCTCTAGTGTCCGTATTCGTCATAGACTGTATGCTTATGGGATTATTTCCTCCTATAAGTATATTTCCTATCTTTACAGTTTTTACTTTTTTTCTTATATCATTAATATTATCTATATTCATTTAGTTTCCTTATTAAGTTTGCTTTTAATTTAAGAATGTTTTAATTATAGTATCATTTTAAAATATTTTTGCAAATAGATTTTAAGTTTTTATATATTGTTTTTTACAATCATATTATTGTATTTTATTTTAATAAAAATTTTACATTATTTCAATATAATATATAATAACTCTTCAAAATGAGAGGAAATTACAAATTATGGCATTAATGTTAAACGATGAACAAAGACAGGCAGTAGAACATATAGACGGCCCATTGCTTGCATTGGCAGGGGCTGGAAGCGGAAAGACTAGAGTTATTACTGAGAGAATAGCATATTTAATAAAACACGGAGTTTTGCCTAGTCAGATACTTGCTGTTACATTTACAAATAAAGCAGCTGCAGAAATGCGTGAACGTATAACAAAATTATTAAAGGAAAAGCCTAAACAATTAGTAGTAAGTACATTTCACTCATTCTGCGTAAGGGTATTAAAAGGCGATATTGAAAAATTAGGATACAAAAATAATTTCAGCATATATTCTTCATCCGACAGCAGAACACTTATAAGAAATATTTTAAAAGAATTAAAAATAAATGTGCTTAACTATGATGAAAATTTATTTGCTTGGTATATAGACAGATATAAAAATAATTTGATGAAGCCTTATGATGTAGAGCCGCATGATGATTTAGAAAAAATAGCGAAGAGAGTATATGAAGTTTATCAGAATTATTTAAAAGGTTATAATGCTGTTGATTTTAACGATCTTATTAACCTTACAATAGATTTATATATAGAGTTTCCAGAAGTTCTTAATAAATATCAGGAAAGATTCAGATATATTATGGTAGATGAATATCAAGACACAAATTTTGCTCAGTATAAACTTACTACTCTCTTAGCATCAAAATATAGAAATATTGCAGTAGTTGGGGATGATGATCAGAGTATATATGCATTTAGAGGTGCTGATGTATCGAATATACTTTCCTTTGAAAATGAATACCCAGATGCTAAAATAGTAACTCTTACAAAAAATTACAGAAGTACTAAAGCCATACTTGAAGCAGCTCATTCTGTAATAAGCAATAATACCCAAAGAAAAGATAAACAGGTTGTAGCGGAAGGAGAAGAAGGAATACCTCCAGTAATAATGCCTTGCGAAGATGAAAGAGAAGAGGCTCAGTTTGTGGCGGATTCTATTATTAATTATTCTATAAGCAAAAGATTAAATTATGAAGATTTTGCTGTACTTTTTAGAATGAATGCTCAGTCAAGACTTTTTGAAGAGGCTTTCAGACTTAGAGGACTTCCTTATACTGTTGTCGGAGCTTTTCAATTTTATGAACGTAAAGAGATTAAAGATATACTTGCATATCTTAATTTGTTTGTTAATCCTGAAGATGAAGTTTCTCTTCTTAGAGTTATAAATATACCTAAAAGAGGAATAGGAGCTGTTGCTATAAATAATCTTAATGAAACAAGTATAAAAAATGGAGTTTCATTATATCAGACTTTGCTTAATTATGAGAGTATGGAAGATATTTCCCCAAAAGCTAAAGCAGGAATAAAAGATTTTCTTGAGATTATAGAGCATTATCATAATTTATTTACCGTTGATAAAAATGATATTGAACGTCCAAAGTTATACGAAAACATAAATAAGTTTTTGGATGTTATAGCATATCATAATGAGGTTCTTAATTCTAGCGATACAAAAGAACAGGGTGCTAAAAAAATGGAGAATGTTGAATCTCTTATGAACGGCATACTAGAATATGAGAAGTCCAATAAAAATGCTACTTTAAAAAATTATTTAGACAGAATACTTCTTATGAGCATAGAAGAGCAGAATGATGAAGAGGACAGAAAAAAAGGCATTATGCTTATGAGTATACATGCTGCTAAAGGGCTTGAGTTTCCTTATGTTTATATATGCGGTATGGAGGACGGTATTATGCCTCATCAAAAAAGTTTGGATGAAAATGGTTTGGAAGAGGAAAGACGTCTTTGCTATGTTGCAATGACTAGGGCTAAAAAACATTTAACTCTCACCTACTGCAGAAGCAGAACCAAAATGGGAAGAAAAGTAGAATGTACTCCTTCTGTATTTTTAGAAGAAATGAGTGAAAATCTTCCTGAAGAGATGTCTATGAATGAAGAGGAGTTTTTCTCAAATCTAAAAGCATCTTTAAAACCAGATAATAAACAGAATTGATACGCATCAAAATATTTTTAATTTTTTCTATTTTATTTTTTTAAATTTAAAAAAGACAATAAAAAAACGATTATAAAATTTTTGATGTTATTTATTTAATAAGATGATAAAAAAGAGAGAGCCATAAAAAACTCTCTCTTTTTAATTAAGATATATATATACAATTAGTCGTCAAATTTCTGTCCCATTAATTGCCCATTAGCAGTTATAAATAGCTCCATAAAGTTATTTAATTTAACTTTGTAATTACCCCATTCTTTTTCTGCATCTATTACTACAGCCTGAGGATAAGTATTTTT
>NZ_CALXKQ010000040.1 GCF_944388875.1 uncultured Brachyspira sp. | reverse complement strand
GTATACTCTTTCATTTCAGGATAATCATCTTCATTGTCATCCTTATCTTCTTCAGTATTCTCTTCCTCATTAGTTAACTCGTCCAAACTAGGTATATCATCCAAATCTTCTACAGTGTCGTCTATATTATTGTCATCATCCTTATTTTCTTCATCATCCAATATATTATCACTATCTAATAATTCATCGTCAGTATACTCTTTCATTTCAGGATAATCATCTTTACTATCATCTTTGTCTTCTTCAGTATTCTCTTCCTCATTAGTTAACTCGTCCAAACTAGGTATATCATCAGTGTCATCTATATTATTGTCATCATCCTTATTTTCTTCATCATCCAATATATTATCACTATCTAATAATTCATCATCCGTATACTCTTTCATTTCAGGATAATCATCTTCATTACCATCTTTGTCTTCTTCATTATTATCCTCTTTATCAATTATATCATCTAAATTAGGTACATCTTCCTCATCTTCTAATATATTATCAGTATCTAATAATTCATCATCCGTATACTCTTTCATTTCAGGATAATCGTCTTCATTGTCATCTTTAGGCTCTTCAGTATTATCCTCTTCATCAAGTATATCATCTAAAGTAGGAACATCTTCTAATTCATCATTTTCCTGATTATCATCAATATTTTCTTCCTCTAGTACATCATCCAAAGTAGGTATATCATCTAATTCTGGCTTCTCATCTTCTTCCAAAATAGAATCTAAACTAGGTATTTCATTTTTTTCATCTTCGCCTAAAGAATATACATCATCAAAATTATCTAATTTTAATGTTTCATCATCATCATCAACTTTTATATCTTCAACTTCATCTATTTTAGGTAAATCAACTTTGCTTTGTTTTGTTATTCTATTTCTATCTGTATTATTTAAATATTTTATACTATCATCATCCAATGTATCTATATCATAGTCATCAATATCAAAATTTTCATCATCATTAACTATATTATTATCATAATCATTTTCAATAGGTCCTTCATCATATATATCTTCATCATCCTCTTCTTCACTATTTTCACTAATATTTTCTTTAACAGCATTTTTTTCAAGTAAAGATGTTGTTATTAAAAATAATAATGATAAAGATAATAATCCAAGTATAGCATATTTTAAATATTTTTGTATTGCAGGTACATTTAATTCTAGTAATCCAATACTAAAATTGTCTATATCTTTAACTTTACTTGAATAAAATGTAAATGAACTGCTGTCAGAATCTATAGTTCCAGAACCGCCTTCATTGCTGCTCATATATTGAGATAAAGCATCTCTCGATATGCTATTAATATCTATAGATGGATTATAATAAACAACCCCATTAGGCAATACTACGAAATTGAGATTATATGAGGTATTTTCAAATATTTTTTTAAATACACTCGCTACAATATAACCAACTTCTATGCCTCTGTTGTTTTTTATAGGTTTAATAAAATAAACACCATCATAATCTTTATCAAAAAATGCTTTTACATTAGAATTTCTCTGATTATCTAAATTTACAGGTTTAGTTTTTGCAGGCGAAGAAAATACCGATTTACCATCTGCCAAATATAATGCTACTGTATCAAAAGGGTAGTTTCCGCTTCTGAATATTGATATGATTCTATCTCTTTCTCCTTCATCAATACCGTTTAATACAACATTTTGCAAGAAATTAATAAACGGATAACTTTCAACTATTTTATTTAATCTGTTATCATAATCATTAACAAGACTAACTATACTGTTTTGACATATCAATGCATTCCTATCTAATTTCTTTGTATCTACATCAAAAGCATCCTTTTTAAGTCCGAATACAAATGTTATAAATAGGGCAAGTACTATTATATTTATTAAAATAGATATATATTCAAAGATAGATATCTTATTATGTTTATTCAACATATAAATCCCCTCAGCATCAATATGAAATTATTTTTTTGTTATACTATTTCTAGCATCCTCTTCTGCCTTGTTTATTATAGAAGACAGCATTTTATCAAAAGCAGCAAATACATCATCTGTTCTTGAATTAGTTGTTTTTTCTTCTTTATCAGATTTTGAATCTATATTATCAACAGCTTTATTATATGAATTTAATATATCCTTGCTAATAGTATTAGAATCACTTTTTATATAGCTGTCAGTTTTTTTATTAAACAAGTTTCTAGCATATTCTTTATTTTTTTCTTCTTCTTTTTCTTTATGAGATGATAATAAGTTTTCTTTTACTATCTTTTTCTTGAATATATCTTCTTCATTAATTTTTCTATATTCAGAATTATTTTCTATTTTAGGAAGAATAATGTTATTAATAGAGTTATTTTCAGGTATTATTTCATTATTAGATAATACTTCCTCTTTTTCATTTTCTACTATAATAGTATCATCTTTATGAGCTTCCATGCTTTCTTCTCTAAGTTTACTTGAAATACTGCTGAATATGTTTTCTACTTCTTTTTCTATATCATCTTCCTTTTTATCATAATAAGATGACGGTATATATTTATCATAATCAGTATCATATTTATCTTCATATTCTGATACTATGATTTCTTCTTCATTATTAAGTTTGTTTACTTCTTCATTATCAATTTCATTTTCTACTTCTTCTAGTATATTTGGAGTTTCTATTTCTTTATTTATTAATTCTTCATTTATTATTTCTTCTTTATCCTCTTTATTTTCTTTTACTATTTCTTCTGATTTTTCTATTTCATTTACATCATCTTCTTTGTTGTTTTCTTTTTTCAAATCTTCTTTTGTTATAGAAAATCTATTTTTACAGTTATTTATCTCTTCTTTAATATTTGCTACTATATTTAATATATCTTTACCAATATTGAATTCTCCATCTTTATTTTCTTTATCATTCTTTTTCAAATACTCTTCAGGTATATTGTAATGAACTTTTTGTATCATAGGAGGCATTTCTTCATGAGTATTGGAAACAGGCAATACCGTATTTACTATATTTTCACTTATTAATTCATCATTGCCTTTAATACTTTCAACATAATCCCTATTAGTTTTAATCTGCATAAGATATTTGAAGAAAGTTATTATTCCCTTTATTATTAATTGACAAATCAATATCAATAAAGCTGTTATAGCTAAAACTATAAGTTCAAAATAGTTAGGATATTCTTTTGTTATCATAGATACAGAAAGAGAATCATTAACTACAAAGCTAGGCTGTTTTTTATAATATGCATATCTGTTAATAACGCTTGAAACTTTCTCTATATTATTTCCTATAGGTTCTTTAACATTATAAACAGAGTTTCTTGAATCGCTTACAAATAAACTTTTGTCAGCAACCTGATAATACATAGCTATATCAGATACATAAGAGTAATCATTTCTAGTTGTAACTATCATTTCTCCATTATCATTTTTTATGTACTCCATTATATAAAATGCATTTTCATTGCTTGCATTTAATACTAATGAACCTTTTTCTTTTATTTCTCTTATTAAATTATTTTGAAGTTCTAAAGGCCATGACTTATTTCTTGATAAATACAAATTAAGCATCATTTTACCGTCCATATCAAAAACGGTCATTCCTTTTAAATAAGGATTTTCAACAGTCATTCTATAATAATCATTTTTATATTTTTCCAACTGAGCTTTAGTAGGTGATTTATTTGGGTCATAATTTTTTAAAGTATCAGATGTTTGATACATATTATATCCTACATAATCGGATATTGACTGAGTTATCAAATTTACTTGATACTGAGATACGCTGTTTCTTTTTATTTTCATACCTACAGCTATTTTATCTATTCTTTGCATCATCATATCTAAATAATCATTTATAAATGAAGAGGCAGCACTATTTTTAGGCAGTATTGTATCGCTTGCTGCTCTTGCAAACATGGCAACTATAAATATTATTAAAAATGATATTGTTAGACTTAATATAGTTTTGATTATTTTTTGATTTCTGTTATCATTCATAATGTTTAGCCTTTAAATCTAAAAAATTGTTATATTTTTAAGAAAAAATCATAAAAAACTATTATTAGTTATCGGCTAAAAGCAATTTTACTTGAAAGGTTTATTTTATTATAAGACCTCCGCTGAGCCGTATGCGACATAAATGCGCCTGACTTTTCGCGTCAGGTGGGTTCCTCAGAAACATGACCTTGATTTCTCAAAACCGTATCGCGATACCGGCGAGCCTATCATTAATGCTTCGCTCCAGATCCCTCATGCATTAATTTATACTGGCGCAAGAATGTACAATCGCTTGACGAGAACAGCAGAGTTGTTTAACTATAAATTTATTTTTATTATTTGTCAATACTGCTTGACAAAGAAATTATAGAAAAATATAATATATGTGAATGATAGAGTAGGCGAATACACTAATTAAGGTTTAAATTATGATTAAAAATATAATATCTGATATAGGGAATGTTTTATATGAATTTATTGTTGAAGATTTTTTAAATGATTATGTGGATGAAGAAGACAGAGAAAGTTTTTTTAATAATACATTTAACAGCAAAGATTGGATACTTATGGATAAAGGTGTTGTGAGCTTTGAAGATTCTAGAAAGCATTTTATTGAGGTATGCGGAAATAAGTATAAGGATACTGTAAATAAAATATTTGATACATCATTAACAGTATGTCTTAACAAAGATAACAATAATATAGAATTACTTAAAGATTATCATGCTAAAGGATACAATATATATTATCTTTCTAATATGCCTATTGAAACATTTGAATTATTAAGAAAGGAAACAGATTTTTTTGATTCGGTTTGTATAGGAGGAATAATATCAGCTGATATAAAAATGGTTAAGCCTGATAAAGAAATATTTGAATATTTCTTAAATAAATTTGATGTTAATGCTGATGAATGTTTATTTATAGATGATAATATTAAAAATGTTAATTCTGCCATAGAAATGGGTATTAAATCTGTTCATCTAAAAAATATAGATGATATGTATGATGTTTTAAAAGATGAATTGAAATAGTTTATGGGTTTTATTAAAAAAAGATACGAAAAGATTAAAAATAGATATGGTATAGTAGTTCCTAGTCTTATAGCTATATCTACTATAGTTAATTTGATAGCATCTATATGGGTTAGCAGTTTTATATATGAACCTAATATAGTGAATCCTTTTTATGTTTTTGCTGTATTATTTTTCCCTTTTACAAGCATTATAGTAGGTGTTATTATTATAATTAAATTTATAGTTGATGCTATAATGAAAAAGGAAGGATCACATTTAAAAATAGTTATCGTTTTTATTATGGGGCTTATGACTGTAGTTCCTAGTATGTTTGTAAGTAAGATATCTACATACATAATTAAAAGCAATTTAGATTTGTTTTTGGACAAAAATATTAATGCATCTATATCATATTTAATAGATATATCAAATAACGATATAATTAATAAGCAGAATTATATGCTTGATGTTATTTCAAATGTAGGCAGTAAATATTTTGATAATTTATATAATATTTTATTAAATGATTCAAATTATGGTAGAGTATCCAGCTTTATAGATAGATCTGAATATTTTAATAATATAGTTTTTTTATCAAATTCTTATAACGGCAATAACATTATTTTCTTTAATTCTGGAGATTATATACTAGTTGATATTAATTATAAATTAGATAATAAGGAAATAATATTCTTAAATAGTGAATATAATGGATTATTTTATGTTAATGCTATTATACCTTTACAAATAGAAGATAATTATGTTATATGGTCGGAGGTTATGCCTAAAAATTACATAGAAATTAGAAGCAATGCTTTAGAGGCATTTAGGCTTTATAATTCTGTTAATATGTTTACTAATGAGTTTTCTATGATATTGAATCTTTTATATGTATTTATATTAGGGATATCAACTTTCTTTTCTATAATATTTGGTATAGCAATATCAAGGCTTATTACAAGACCTATAAGTTTGATACTTGATGCTACAAATTCAATAACCAATGCTGATTTTAATATAGATATGAAGCTGGGCGGTGTGCATGATATGAGAAATTTAATACATAGATTTAATGTTATGGCAAGGGCTTTGAAGTATCACAGAGATAGAGAAAACACAAGGGCTAGACTTGAAACTTGGAGAGAGGCTGCTATAAAGGTTGCACATGAAATAAAAAATCCTCTTATGCCTATTATTATGAATGCTGAACTTATTGATAGGCGAATTTCCAGTAATATGTCTGATAAGGATATAGAAAAAGTAAAGAAATCAACTTCAATAATAGTTAAAAATGCAAATGTTATATCTGTTTTAATAAAATCTTTTTCTGAGTTTTCTTTTGCTATAAAACTTTCTGAGGATAAGCAGTCAATTAATGGCGTTATTTTGGAGGTTGTGGATTCTTTTAAAAACACACCTAATATTCAGTTTAATGTTGTTTTAAGCAGGCATGATCATTTTATTAATATGGATAGAGAAAAATTTGCTATGGCTTTTAGGAATTTATTGAAAAATGCTGTAGAGGCTATGGAAAATTCCAGCAGTTCAATAATATACATTTCTTCCTACCATGAAATAATAGATTTAAATGAATTTTTTATTATAAGTATCACTGATACAGGAGTAGGTATAGATAAAAATAATCTCCATAAAATATTTGAACCTTATTTTACATCTAAAGAAAAAGGCACAGGAATAGGTCTTGCTACTGTAGAAAAAATAATATCGGAACATAACGGAACAATAGATGTTGAGTCTATAGTTGGAGAAGGTACTACATTTTTTATAAAATTTATGGTATAGGTTACAGTGCTTCTATTTTGCTTACTAATTTATTTATATGAGATGGATATTTCATACATATTATATTTAGTCTTTTAGCTTCTTTTTCTAAATTTTTATTTATATTTTCGCATAGAAAGAAGATAGTAAATTCATCAAAATTAGGCAGTTTTTTTAATTCATTAATAAACTCTATTACATTAATCCAAACCAAATTAGGATTAAAAACTAATATGCGTATGCTATATTTGTAAATTTTACTCATTAATTCGTATAAATTTTCAGCTATAAATACTTCTATGGATGAACTTTCTAATGCAGCTTTCACTTTATTAGATCTATTATTGTCATCATCTATTATTATGGCTGAGTTATTCATAAGGCACACTCATTTATGTAAATTAATGTGCCGAGAGAGGGACTCGAACCCTCACTGAGTTGCCTCAGGCAGATTTTGAGTCTGCTGCGTCTACCAATTTCGCCATCTCGGCAATTAAAAATATACTTTTTAATTGCTTAGATTATAAATTATACTTAATAAAAATCAAGTATTATGTTCTATATTTTTTCTTTTTTTGTAGTTATATGTTTTATTTATTGTAAAATATGATAAAATAAGCACATAAAGAGGGTTTCTTATGAAGATTACATTAGATATGTCTATATCAAAGCTGCTTGACGCTTTTGACAGAGAATTCGGTATATCGCTTGGAATATATAAAGGTGCTCATAAATCTGATAATATTAAACTATTTGAGATTGCAGATCCAAGAAAAAATCAAAAGGCTTTCATTGTTATAAATAAAGATACCAGTGTTGAAAGTGCTGAGGCTATGTTTAGAAATACTTTCGGTATAAGAGTTCAAGTCAAGGATAAAAATGGAAATACTGTAAGTCAGGAAAGTACATTGGGAGGAATTAGAAAACTTGATAAGGGCTTCGTTGATGATAATGAAAATATTAATTTAACAGATGACGAAAACTCAGAAGAAGAAAATAACGGCAATGAAGATGAGAAAGTCAAGAAAAAGAAAAAATCATATTTTTTAAAACCTAAGGTGGTTAAACATACTGTAGAAGATAAAATAAAAGAGATAGATAAACTTTATCTTGGATTTCAGAGATCTGAGAGGTACAAATCTATGGTTAATCTTTTATCATGTATGGAAGAGGCTAGATTAGTATACCCTGATTCTAAAGAGCTTATTGATCATATAGAAGATATAAAAAATAAATCTCTTAATATATCAAATTTAAGTATAAAGAAAAGAAAATTTGCTATACTTGTTTTAATTATAGTAACATCTGTTCTTTCTGTTGTTGGGATAGGTATATGGGGGTATAATTTGTATAATAAAATTAAAAAAGACAAAGAGGTTGACAGTATAATTAAAGAAATAGATAATTTGAGAATGAGAAAAGGCTCTTTAATGGAAAGCGGCAACATATCTGAGGCTAATGCCATAGATGAAAGTATAAATTCAAAATCTGAAAGGCTAAATACCATTCAAAGCGATACCAGTATGTCCGTAGCTAATTATTTTATAATGATTGCTTTTTTTATGGCTGTTATAGTTGCTGTGTTTATATTGCGGCTTAATAAATATAATATAACATCAATGCGTTTTAGCAAAAATACATGATTATATATTAAACTTGCTTCAAAAGTGCTTGACAAGATTATATATAAAATTTTTATAAATTATAAAAGTAGTGTTTTATATGTTGTATAATTTGTTATTTTAATATATAAATATACAGTTCTTCTCTGCTGCGGAATGATGCAGAGTACATAATTAATAAATAAAATTAGTTTTGAAACAAGTATATTTTTTTATTTTTATTTGATATTTTTTAACTGTAAATTATTATATTTACAATATAGGGTTAATTAGATATATAATTTTACTTGATAATATATCACTATATGATATTATATACTTTAATATAATAATTTATTTTTTGAGGATATTATAGATGGCAAAAATTACAATACCATTAAGCGAAGTTAAAGAAGGAATGAAAGTAGCTAGCAATATATATAACAGTGATGATAAGAGAATTGTTGATATTGGTACTGTAATTACGAAAGATATAATAGAAACATTAAAAAGAAATTCTATTACAACTATAAGCGTAATGGAGCTTTTGAATCTTAAGAAGGAAAATACTGTAAATACATCTGGGGATGGAAGCAAAGCTGTTATAAGAGGTGTTGTAGAAGAAAATGGTAAGAAAATATTAAAAATAGACAGTCAGGAGGTTGCAAAAAGTAAAGAAGCTGCTGTAGAAAAAACAAAATCATTATATGAATCTGTAAAAAATGGTTCTACTATAGATTTTGATGCTATGAAGAAAGAAGTTAATAGTATGCTTACCTCTGTTCTTGATAATAAGGATGCCCATTCTTATCTTTCTATGCTTAAACGTAAGGATGAAACCATGTATAAACATGCAGTTGATGTAGCTACATTATCTGCAATTACGGCTGGAGAGCTAAATCTTACAAAGGTTGATATGGCTAATATTATGCTTGGTGCTTTAGTGCATGATATAGGAAAGGTGCTTATTCAGGAAAATATATTAACAAAAGAGAATCTTACAAAAGAGGAAGAAGCAGTATTAAAAAAACATCCTACTCAAGGATATAAATTGGTAAAAAGAGATAATCTAGATGATAATATAGCAGATATTGTATTAGAACACCATGAAAAATATGATGGTACAGGATATCCTTTTCAAAAGGATAATAAAGATATAAGTTTATACAGTAAAATAGTAGCAGTTTGTAATACATTTAATAATTTAATAACTAAAGGAGAGCGAGGCATACCTTATACCCCTGATAAAGCTGTTAAAGTAATAATATCTCTTGCCAAAAAGGATTTTGATACGGATGTTGTTAAGGCTTTTCAAAAGGCTGTAGGTTTTTATCCTAATAATACCAGAGTTAAACTTTCTGACGGAAGTATAGCTAGGGTTATAGAACAGAATCCTAATTTGCCTTTAAGACCTGTGCTTTCTATAGTTAAGCATCTTGATGGTACTGTAAGCGATGGAATAGAGGTAGTGGACTTATCAACTTCAAGCGATCTATTTATAAAAGAAATAATGTGATATTAATATTTAAGTTTTTGCTTTTTACTTAGCAGTTTTATCAAATATTTAAGCTCATATTTAGAGTAGAAGTCTTTAACCATTGTTACACCTCTTTTATTAAAGAATGAAAAATAATTGTATTTTTCTAATGTGTATATAAGTTTTTTAAAATGCTCTTCTTCCAGCCTGAATGCTTCAGATACTTCTTTTAAGGAGTAGAGTTTATCTTCATCTTTAAAATATTTATTTAAAAAATTATTTGATTTTTTTGTTATTACAATATTATTAATTATAATTTTTATTATAAAGATTAATACAAAAATTAATATAAAATATTGTACAATTTTAGGCACTTATCAACTTATTTTTTAATTAGACTGATTAAATAATATTAAATTCATAAATATTTCCCCAAGCTCTGTTTTATAGTTGACGGATAATATTTTATCATTTTCTTTTTCAAGCATAGACATTTGTTCGCTCATTAATATAGCAGGCGGAGTCATATCCAAGTCTATATGTTTAGTAGACAGGTCATTAATCGCACTTCCAGCAACCATATTTACAAATTCTTTTATTGTTGCTATAAATATATCATCTATTGTAGTTATAGATTCCATATTAAGAGCAGAAGCCAATTTGAAAGCAGTAGCTTTGCTCATATTGAACATTAATCTTCCGCTTAAATCTCCTGTTATTCCAACAAAAACTATTACGCCGCCCACATGATTGGCATTTCTGTATATTCTTACATTACCTTTACCAACTTTAGAATTAAAGTAGCTTTTTAATATAATTACTGTACCTTTGCTGAAAGCATTTACTACATCTAAGTCAAACATATTTTAAACACCATATAATTTTATTTTTTCCATATTATCGGAAATAAATATAATATATTTAAATAGTATACTATTATTGGTAAATTATCAAGCAAAAAGTTAAAATTATTTACATAATATGGAGTATATGAATTTTATAATCTTGACGTTAAATAAAAAGAATGATATCATTAAACAAAATTGTATATAGTTATACAAATAAAAAACCGATAATTTTATGAGAGATAGAATATTTTGTTTATCTTTTATACTAATGATATTTTTATTGGGAATAATGATAAATGTTTTTCATAAGAATATTGAAGTAAATGATGAATTGATTAGTGTTACAGTAAAAGGAGCTGTTATTAGTCAAGGGGTATATTTTTGTAGATATGGTTCATCGGTGGCAGATGTTTTAGAGATGTGCGGAGGTATGTCAGAATTGGGCTTTTTACCTGATAATTTTGATTATAATACTCCAATAACAAATGATATAATTATTACCATACCTAAAAAATACTCTGATATAAGAAAAAATTATGAAGAGAATTAAATAGTGGAAAAAGAATTCGCCAGTATTTTTGATTACAATAAAGATGTCTCACTCAATGAGTATGATATAGATAAACTTATAGAAAGAGTTATAGAAGTAAGTGAAAATGATTTTCCTATAATATCTATTGGCAATACAGATAAAGACAGCCCTAAAATAAATGGAAAAATAACAACTAAAGAATATAGTAAAGAAGATTTTAATAAAGTTAAAAAAGAAGATGATAAAGATGCTTCATCAAGTATAGCTTATACAGCAGAAGAAACACAAAAATATAAGACTTTAGAAAGCAGTTTGAAATTGTCAGAGGATGATCTCGAGATAGCTGACAGTATTGATGATTTAAGTTTGGATAATATATCAATACTATTTCCTTCACGTTCTGATCAATATGGTACTGAAGATGAGGAAGAAGAGGACGATGAATTTATACCTTCAGAGGATATGCTGTCTTCTGAACAGTCTTATGTAGTTAATAATATATATTCAAAAGAGCAAAGTGAAATTCATAAATCAGCAGAAGAAAAATCAGGATTAAAAGAAGGAGAATTAGATTCTATTGAAAGTGTAGAAGACTTTAAATTGGAAGATAGTTCTGATGATGTTCTAGAAGATGATAAAGAAGAATCAGATTATTGGGAAATGAGAGAATATACCGATGAGGAACTTTTGGATATAAATAATATATTAGATGATGATGAAGAATATGAGGAAGATATTGATAATTTATCTAATATAAACAGTATGATAGAAGAAGGTATATTAGACTATGATGTAATAAATAATAATGATGTAGGAGAATATACTGGAGAGATAGAAGATAAAACTTATGATGATGATGATCTTTTATCTTTGGATGAGGATACTCTAAATAATATAGAAGAATATCTATCTAATATAGAAAAAAGTGAAGACAAAAAAGAAGCTTTATCTTTGGATGAAGCTATTTTAAATAGTATAAGAGAATCTGAAGAATTAAAACGTCAGGCTGAAATTTCAGAAAATATAAAAGAAGCAGAAGATAATGCTTCATCAGAAGTTGAAGCAGAACCAGTATCAGAAGAAAATGCTTTAATTGAAGAAAATAAATTACCATCAGAAGATAATGCTTCATCAGAAGTTCAGGAAGAATCAGTATCAGAAGAAAGTACTTTAACTGAAGAAGATAAATTACCATCAGAAGATAATGCTTCATCAGAAGTTCAGGAAAAATCAGTATCAGAAGAAAATGCTTTAATTGAAGAAAATAAATTACCATCAGAAGATAATGCTTCATCAGAAGTTCAGGAAGAATCAGTATCAGAAGAAAGTACTTTAACTGAAGAAGATAAATTACCATCAGAAGATAATGCTTCATCAGAAGTTCAGGAAAAATCAGTATCAGAAGAAAATACTTTAATTGAAGAAGATAA
>NZ_CALXKQ010000039.1 GCF_944388875.1 uncultured Brachyspira sp. | reverse complement strand
CACAACACAACACAACACAACACAACACAACACAACACAACACAACACAACACAACACAACACAACACAACACAACATAAAATAATTACATATCAAATATTAATAAATTATCATATTTATATGTTTCTATTTGGAGTATTCTGTGAAAAATAGAAATATATTTTGTGTGATTTATATAACATTAATTATAATTTCTGTTATAACACTTTTAATATTGTCTATATTAGGCAGCAAAACTAGAATTGGATATATAGAAATATTAGACTCTTACATTATTGAAGATTTAAAAATATTTAAATATGATATTAGAATTAAATATTATAATAATATATTTAGAAATAATGATATATATGGTGTATATTTAAATACAAATGAAATTATCAATACATACAAATTTATAAAGAATATATCTATGCAGGATAACGGAAGTCCTTTCGGAACACTTATATGTAATAAGATTATTAATAATAATAAAATAGATAATATAGAATATACATTAAAAATAAAAAAATATTTTATTTTATTGATAATAAACATATATGCAATAATATTACTTATATATTTAATTCATAAGTTAACTATGAACAAAAAAATAGTATTTGATAATATAAATATTTATAAATATAATCAAATAAAGTTATATATAGTCTTAGTTATATTATTAGGTATATTTGTAAGGATTTTTTGGGCATATCAGCAGGATGGTATGTATTGGGATGAATATCATAGTTTAACATACTTAAACAAAGGAACTTGGGATAACTCAGATAATATAAAAAGTTATATAAATAAAAAAGGATATGATATTTTAAAAGATTTGACTATTGATAATCCTAGTATAAAAGATTGTTTTGATGATATAAAAAGATTATATAAAAATACAAATGATCCTTTTATAAGTAATTTATATTATAGTTTATTAAGGCTTGCTTTTATAGGAAGAGAAGCTGTTAATATAAAGAATATAATAATGACAGGTACTATTTTAAATAGTATGTTTTTTATAATATCATTTATTTTTCTATATAAAATACTAAAATTAATATTTGAATATAAATATGATTGTATATTGTTTTCACTTTTAATTATGTCTTTATCGCCGATATCGATAAGTTTTTCAATGTTTTTAAGACCATATCAAATGCAGGAAACTTTCTTTGTAGTAATTATATATTTAGTGATAGATACAATTTATAATAACAAATATTCTATTAAAAATTTGATAATAACATCAATTATAGCTGGTATAGGATATCTTACATTATATTCATCTATGCTTTTTGTATTAATATTATCAGCAATGCTGTTTATTAATTATATAGAACATTTTAAAAATACAAATAAAATTAATATATTTAATCCATTAATAAAAATAGAAAGTTATAAAATAATACTTTATTATGCAGCAGCATTTATATCTGCTTTATTTATTTCTCGGGTATTATATGTTAGCTTCTTTTCATCACTTTTTAATGCTAATAATAGAGCAAGCAATTCATTAAGGTTTTCAGGTCATTTATTTGATTATATTAATAATCTATCATTCGATGGTTTATTACCTTTTTTATTTTTGCTTACAATTATATATTTATTTTATATAAAAAAGAATAATAAAGATTTATTGATTAATTTAAATAAAGATAAATTTAAATTATTAGTTTTCATTATAGTTATCGGATTATTATATGCTATATTAGGTGACTTATCAAGTCCATTCAAACTTGAAAGATATTCAGCACCTAGTTATATATTAATATTATTTATATTTCCTTTAATATTTTCTATTATTAATAATAATAAAATAAAATATATAATATTCATTCTAATCTCTATAGTGTACATTTATAATATTACAAACCCAAAAAGGTTCAGCTATTTTGAAAAAATAGATAAAAATAAATATGTATTAACTGAAAATTTGCATGTGTATACTTATAAAATATTTTTCAATCATTATAAATATTCTTATGAATATTTAAATACAAATTTATATTATACTTATATAGATAATGAAAATGATTTAAACATTATAACAAATGGCAGTAAATTTTATTTTTTAATTAATGATGAAACAAAATATATATTAACTAATAAGTTATTAAAAGAGTATAAAATATATCATTTAGATACAATGAATAGTATTAGTATATTAAAATTAGAAAAAAAATAAAGCACATAAAAAAGGAGCTAATTTCCTTAGCCCCTTTGATTACAAAAAACTATAAATATTTTAATAGCTTATAGTTCCGCCTTTTTCATGTATTTCTAGGAATCTTAATAACTCAGCCTTAACTTCATCTGCTGTGTCAAGAGAAAGAACTCTTTTAGCAAGCATCTGACATTCAGCCTTATCCAAAGATATAATCATCTTTTTAACTTCTGGTATTGATATAGCAGACATTGAGAATACATCAAGTCCAAGCCCAAATAATAATGGTACAGCAAGCAAATCACCAGCCAATTCACCGCACATAGATATAATAATACCGCTTGCATGTGCCCCATCTATAGCCATTTTTATAGCTATAAGTACAGAAGGGTTATAAGGATCACATATAGCTGCTATTTTCTCATTACCTCTGTCTGAAGCTAATGTATACTGCGTTAAATCATTTGTACCTATAGAAAAGAAATCAGATTCTCTAGCAAAAGATTCTGCTCTAAATACAACAGAAGGAGTTTCTATCATCATACCCAATTCTAATGCCTCATTAAATGCTATGTTTTCTTTCATAAGCTCTAATTTACAGTCGTTAAATATTGTTTTTGCTTTTCTCAATTCTTCCATTGAAACTATCATAGGAAGCATTACTTTAATTTTACCGAAAGCTGAAGCTCTAAGCAAAGCTCTAAACTGCGTTCTTATAATAGAAGTTTTATCCAAACATATCCTTAAAGCTCTCCATCCAAGTGCAGGATTTTCTTCTTTGGGCATTTCTAAATATGGAAGATATTTATCGCCGCCTATATCCATAGTACGAATTGTAACAGTATGACCGCTCATAGCCACAGCTACTTCTTTATATGCTTTAAATTGTTCATCTTCTGTAGGAAAATCTGTGTTTTCCATAAATAAAAATTCTGTTCTGTAAAGACCTATTCCATCAGCACCATTTTTTAATGCTCCTCCCAAATCAGCAGGAGAACCAATGTTGGCATATACTCTTATTTTTGTGCCGTCTTTTGATATAGCATCTTTATGGGCGTATTCTTTTAGTAAAGCTCTTTTCTTATCAAATTCTTCTTTAAGTTTTAAACAAGAATCTATAGAATCATCAGACGGATTTATTATTACATTTCCAGTATTTCCATTAACTATTATAGTCTGTTCATTTTTTAAATCTTTTACTATTTCGCCTATACCTACAACAGCAGGAAGCTCTAAAGACCTAGCCATTATTGATGTATGCGAAGTACGTCCGCCTATTTCTGTTATAAATGCAAGTGTATTATCCAAATCTAAATTTGCAGTGTCAGAAGGAGTTAAATCTCTAGCAACTACTATCGAATCTTTAGGCAGATTAGAAACATCAGCTATTTCTTCTCCCTGTATGTTTCTTATCCATCTGTCAGAAATATCTACTAAATCTCCAGCTCTTTCTCTTAAATATTCATCTTCAACTTCACTTAATATTTTTCTGTAAACTTCTATACCTTGCGATAATGCATATTCAGCACATACTTTATCATTTGCTATAATATCATTAACCTCTTCAAGCAAATCTTCATCTTCAAGTAAAGTTATATGAGCATCGAATATAGCGGCTTTCTCTTCTGATACCTTTTTAGCAGTTGCTTCTCTTATTTTAATTAATTGATCTCTAGTTTTATTTCTAGCATCTAATAATTTTTCCTGCTCTTCAGATACATTTTTACAAGGACATTTTGATATCACTATATCTTTTTTGATAAGTAAATATACTTTTCCTATAGCTATACCAGGTGATACACCTATTCCAGTAATTCTTTTTTCCATATTATAAATTCCAAAAAATAAATTTGATTAATCTTTTAAATTAGATATAAACTCTTCCACTTTTTTTAAATTGTCCTCTTCATTTTCTCCATCGCAGTAAATTGTAAGTACCGATCCCTTTTTTACTCCCAAAGATAAAACCTTTAAAAGAGAAGAAGCATTAACTCTCTTTCCAGCTTCATTTTCTATTTCAATTTTGCATCCCTGTAATGTTTTTATAAATGTTACAAATTCATTACCCGGTCTAGCATGAAGTCCTGTTTCGTTTTGTATAGTAACTTTACCTGTAGTCATTGATGAACTCCTTTAATATTTTATTCTTATATATATTTTAAAGTATATCAGTTTTTTGTCTTTTGTCAAATTAATAGCATAATAATTATATGAGGATGATATAATTAGGTGTTTGATTATATATAATATTTTTTATCTATCATATTGAAATAAATTCCCTGAAGCACCAAAAATGGATAAACTTTGCATTTTAATAGCCTTAAATTAGATATTCCGCCTGTTAAAAATATTTTAGACTTTATATTATACTTTTCTTTTATATATTTTCTAGTTTCTAAAACAGCATAATTAACAGTTCCTATAGTATTGTATATAGCTCCAGACATGATAGCATCTTTAATATTATTGTTTATTGGATTTGGTATTGATTCTATAGGTCCTATTTCATAATATGGAAGCGAAGTTCTGTTTGACAATGCCTGATAACTGGTTTTTGTTCCTGCAATTATCATTCCGCCCAAAAAAGTAAGATCTGATATCATAATACTTATTGTAGTTGCTGTACCCATATCTATAACTATTGAAGCGTATTTATCAGTATCATTATAGCCTTCCAAACATATTGAAGCATAAGTTGATAGAATTCTATCTATACCAACTGAGTTTCTAGGTTCATAAAGATTATCTTTTAATTTTATATCATTATGAGTAACCTTATATGCATCCATATTAAAATAATCTTTTATAGCTGCTTCAAACAGATCATTTATTTTAAGATACACACTGCTGTAAAATACTTTTTTTATGCTTTTAAAATTATCCTGAATAAATTTTATTGAATTAATAAGTTCAGCTTCATTACTATGTTCTATAGCTTTAAAATACATAGGATTTTTATTATTATTATCAAATATAGCCAACTTTACTCTTGTATTTCCAATATCAGACAGTAAGTACATTTTAAGCCCCATCTTTTATATTATTACTTTCTAAAAAATTTCTAGTTTTTTCTATTAAGAATTCTCTATTGTTTAATTCAGGTTCATCCAATATTAAGTCCAAAAGATAATTTAATATTTTACCTATTAAAGGACTAGGCTTTAAATGAAACTCATTAATCAAATCATTTCCATTAATTTTTAAATCTTTAACAGTTATAGCATTCTCTTCTTCTATTATTCTATCAATTCTAGCTAAGAGTTTAGGTATAGCCTTGCTCTCTTTATCTTTTCTATTTCCGCTTCCTAATCTGTCTGCTTCTCTTAGCTTTAATAAAGGTTTAATATTTTCAACTCCAATAGCTCTCATAAATCTTCTTACAGCCCCATCAGTCCATTCATCCTGATAATAGAACATGTGCTGTCTTACCAATAATGTTACAAAATCTATTTCTGAATTGGAGTATTTTAATCGCTTCATTATTTTTTTAGCTACATTAGCCCCAACAACCTCATGATTATAATAAACAGGATCATCCTGCTTTGATATTTTTTTCTGAACCATAGGTTTTGCTATATCATGGAATAATGCTGCAAGTCTTACTAGTAAAGTTAATTCTTCTGTTTCAAGAGGTTCTACTGCTTGTATAGTATGAAGTATATGATAGTAAACATCGTATTTATGAAATTTATTTTGATTAACTCCAAAGCCCTGCATCAATTCAGGCATTATTAAGGATAGAACACCAGTTTTTCTAAGAAGCTCAATTCCTCTAAACGGATTCTTTGAAAGTAGTATTCCGTTAAACTCTTCGCGTATACGTTCTGATGCAATAGAAGCAAGCATTCCTGTTGAATGTGTAATAGCGTCGAATGTTTCTTTTTCTATATCAAAATTTAATTTGGTGGCAAACCTTATAGCACGCATTATTCTAAGACCGTCTTCTCTGAATCTTTCATAAGGATTTCCTACAGCTTTGATAATTTTACGTTTAATATCTTTCATTCCGTCAAACATGTCTATAAGCGTGCCGTCTAAAACATTATAAGCCATAGCATTTATGGTTAAATCTCTTCTAGGCAAATCCTCTTCTATACTCAATGCATATTCAACAGCATCAGGATGTCTTCCGTCTGTATAATTTCCATCACTTCTAAATGTTGTTATTTCTACATGCATGTCTTCTATAATTACAAGTATAGTACCATGCTTAATTCCTGTAGGTACAGTATATTTGAATATTCTTTGAACATCTTCAGGCTTAGCATCTGTTGTTATATCATATTCATGCGGAGGTATTCCCATTATAGAATCCCTAACTGCTCCTCCTACTAAAAAGCATTGAAATCCCTCTACATGAAGTATCCTTGCTATCTCTTTTATCGGATGCGGTATATCTGTAAATATTTTCTTCACTTAGTATCCTATTCAAATTATATATACCTTATATAGTATATACAATTTTACATTAATTACAAATTTATATTTTATATAATTGTAAATATATTTTACTTTTATCACAAGTTAAAATATATTAAAAGTTTTAAAAAAAATAAAAATAATATATACTAAATCAAAAATAAAAAAAATGGAATATATTATGGGAAGTATTTTTGGAAATAATTTAAAATTAAGTTTATTTGGAGAATCTCATGGAGAGGCTATAGGATGTGTTATAGACGGTTTTCCTTATGGCATAAATATAGATAATGACTTTATTTATAATGAAATGGACAGAAGAAGAGCTAAAAACTCTAAACTTACAACATCAAGAAATGAAAGTGATATTGTTGAAATACTATCAGGAACTCTTGACGGTAAAAGTACTGGCATGCCTATAGCTGCTGTAATAAAAAATGAAAATAAGAGAAGCACAGATTATTCTAATTTAAAAATTATTCCAAGACCATCTCACAGCGATTATACTGCCATGCTTAGATATGACGGCTTTAATGATATAAGGGGAGGAGGACATTTTTCAGGAAGGCTTACAGCTCCTTTGGTATTTGCAGGTGCATTATGCAAATTGGCTTTAAAAGAAAAATTTGATATTAATATAGCAGCACATATTAAGCAGATATACAATATTAAAGATAAATATCCGAATGATATTCTTCCTAGTTATGAAGAGTTTATAAATAATTATAATAAAGAATTAAGCGTATTTAATGATGATGCTATGAATAAAATGATTAAAACAATAGAAGAGGCTAAAATGAATATGGATTCAGTTGGGGGAATTATAACTGCCGTTGTATTCAATGTTCCTGCGGGATTTGGGGATCCTTTTTATTCTTCTATAGAAAGCAGAATTGCTGAGTCGGTATTTGCTGTTCCTGCCGTTAAAGGTATTGATTTTGGGCTTGGATTTGATTTTGTTAATTATAAAGCAAGCGAATGTAATGATGCTTATACAATAAAAGATAATAATAATATAAAAACTATAGAAACAAAAACTAATAATAACGGCGGTATTTTGGGAGGAATATCAAACGGCATGCCTATAATAGTTAATGCTGTAATAAAACCTACTCCTTCAATATCAAAAGAGCAATTAACCTTAAACATAGAAACTAAAGAAGAAGAAAAATTAATTATTAAAGGAAGGCATGATCCTTGTATAGCTGTACGTGCTGTTCCTGTAATAGAGGCTGCTGTTGCTATTGCTATGCTTGATTTATGTATGGATATGAAGGGAAAATTACTTTGATAATGTTTTATAATGAGTTTTATTTGTAAATATTGTACCTTATAGCTACAAATAATGCTTCGTATTTTTATAAATTATTAAAAAATATATACAAAATGTATAAAATGTATTGTTTTGTATATAAAATGAAGTCAAAAACATAAAAAATATTTTTATATTACTTTATAAGATTGACTAAAAAATAAAAAGCGACTATACTATGTAATAGGTTACACATTATTTATATATTGGGTAGAAATATGTCTAAAAATAAAACTTCTTTTGACCAAATGTCTTACAAAAATAAAGAAAAAATACTGGCTTATATTTTATTGAGTCCTGTATTGATAGTTTATATTATCTTTATTTTTTATCCTGTAATTAACGGTATGATAAATGCTTTTACAGATTTCAGCATTTATAATAATAATCCCAAATTTATATTTTTGGATAATTTTAAAGAATTATTTGCAAGCAAAGATTTTTTTGTTATTTTAGTAAGAACTATAGTATTCGTTATTATAACTGTAGCTATACAGTATGTACTAGGTTTAGCATTTGCATTGCTTCTTTCTTTAGAGCTTCCTTATACTGCATGGCTTAGAAATTTTGCTATGCTTCCTTGGGTTTTACCAATGACTGCAGCTGTTTTATCATTTAACTGGATATTTCAAGCAGATTACGGACTTTTAAATATATTGCTTAGAGCTGTAGGAAAACCTGAATGGGTAAGATATTGGTTTGGGGATATAACTCTTGCATTTCCTGCTGTTATTCTAATACATGTTTGGAGAAATGTTCCTTTTTACGGAATAGTTTTATATGCCGGCTTAAAAGGAATACCTAAAGAGCTTTATGAGGCTGCTGATTTAGATGGAGCTTCAAAATGGGAATTCTTTAAAAGAATAATACTTCCTTTGATAAAAAAGCAGTCAATAGTAGTTATACTTTTGCATATATTATTTACATTTAACAATACAGACATAATACTTCTTGCAACAGGAGGAGGTCCTGTAGGAATTACAAATGTTATGGCTGTTAATACATATAATTTGATATGGAATGAATATAGATTTGGTGTAGGTACTGCTTCTGCTATAGTTATGTTTATAATACTTATACCTGTAACTTTAATATCTTTGCGTTCTTCAAATAAAGAATAAATTGCGGGAGAATTATTATGAAAAAGAATAAGATTATATTAGCATCTCAATATGCTGCATTGATACTTTACTATTTAATATTTTTTATACCTGTATTATGGGTTTTTTATTCATCTTTTAGATTGGATACAGCATTATTTTCAGGCAAGATATTTCAAAATGAGGGAGGGCTTACTTTAAGGCATTATAAAGATGTTCTTTTTCCAACTCCTGATGCTGGTTCAAATTTCCCTATATACACATTTAACTCATTTAAGATAGCATTTATAGCTGTATTAATAGTTATTTTTGTAGGACTTACAGGTGCGTATGTTCTTTCAAGATATAGAATGAAATATAAAAATGCTTTGATGCTCACATTAATGTCATCTCAAATGTTTCCTGGTGTATTGGTTTTGCTTTCTTTATTTTCATTTTTCTATAAATTAAATTTAACTGACTCAATACTTGCTATAGCATTGGGACATGCAATAGGGGGAATACCTTTTGCTTTAATGATGATGAAAAGCTATATAGATGCTATTCCTGTAGAATTGGATGAATCAGGAAGAATAGACGGATTAAGTGCTTCTGGAATATTATTTAGGATAATACTTCCATTGGCTGCCCCCGGTATAGCTGTTGCTGCTTTTTATGCTTTTATGGCTTCATGGGGAGATTATATGTATTCTTTAGTTTTATCTACAAGTTTGCATTCTACTACATTGCCTTTAGGTTTAGCAAGGTATTTTTCTTCTCAGCAAATTAAATGGGGCTTAATTAATGCTGCTACTATAGTGAGCATACTTCCTACTGTTGTAATATTTGCTATGCTTCAAAGACAGGTTGTATCAGGGCTTACTAGCGGTGCAGTAAAAGGATAAATAATTAATCAGTAAAAGGATAAATAATTAATATTGAAAGGAGTATATTGAAAATGAAAAGAGCGTTAAAATCATTATTTTTATTAGTATCAGTATTAGCATTATTCGGCTGCGGTAATAAAGAACCTCAGTCTGCAAATGAAATTGTGCAATGGTCAGAATTTTTATCCCCTACAACTCCTATATATTCTCAAAGAAAAGTTGCACTTGATAAGTTTCTTAAAGATAATCCTTTGCCTATGCCTTTTGCTCAGGATATGGGACCTGCTTTATACAGAGAAAGAGCCCAAAGATATTTGCTTCAAGGTAAATCAGGTTATCCTGATATAATAGAAGGTACATTAGAGCAGGTTTACAGTTATGTATCAGCTGGAATGGCTTATCCGCTTAATGATTTATTTAATAATGATGCTGAAAAAGATGTATTTGAGCCTGCTTTAATAGAAGCATTTACAATGAATGGAAATTTATATGCATTTCCTAATGTGGCTAATGTTCGTTTATTGATTTATAGAAAAGATTTATTTGAAAAAAATAATTTGTCAGTTCCTGAAACTTGGGATGAGCTTGTTAATGCAGCTAAAACTATAAAAGAGAAAGAGGGAATCAATGGTTTTATGTTTACAACTCAGACTAAAGAAATAAGAGCTTTTCAAGAGTTTATGAGTTTTTATTATACTTTAGCTGATAAAATATATGAGGTAAATGGAGATAAAGCTGTTTATGTTGCTGATAAAAATAATTTTGCAAAAGTTCTTAAACTTTATAAAGATATATTTGCTGCTGCGATAGACCCTAATGCTAAAGGTCAGGATTGGAAATCAGTTGATTACGGCATAACAGGAGGACAAACTGCTATGGTTGTAGACGGTCCTTGGATTTGGGAGCATATCACTGAGGACACTAATAGAGAAGCTGTTATGACTAATTTAGCTGTTGCTCCTATACCTGTTCCTACTGCAGGTCAGCCTAGTGCTACTTATATGGAAGTGAAAGGATATGTTATTAATCCTAACAGCCCTGATGAGAAAAAAGAGAATATATATAAAGCAATGAAAAGTCTTGTTGCAAAACCTATTATAGAAGTTGAAGTAGAATATTCTTCTGCTACTCCTATAAGAAAAGATGTTGAAAGTAAAAATGCTTTCGGACAATCATTCAGTGAATATCTTCATTTAGGTAAAGTTTTAGAGTTTATAAATTGGGATGTTCCTCAAAATTATATAATAGATGCTATACAAACTGTTATATATGACAGAGCTACTCCTGAAGAAGCTGCTGATACTTTAGATAAGCAATTAAAAGAATATGAATCACAAGCTACAGTAAGACAGGATAATTAAAATTAAAATATTAAAACAGTATATATCCAGCATATTTATATTTGCTGGATATTTTTTAACGGAGATAAAAAATGCCAAAAATAACATTTATAGGTGCTGGAAGTACTGTATTTGCCAAAAATATTTTTGGGGACTGTATGCTTACTCCTAGTTTATCAGAAAGCGAGATAGCATTATATGATATAGATGCTGTAAGATTAAAAGAGTCCAGCGATATGCTTGAGGCTATGAATAAAAAAATCAATAATAAAAAAGCAAAAATAAAATCATACTGCGGTGTAGAAAATAGAAAAAAGGCTATAAAAAATTCTGACTTTATAGTAATAGCTATTCAGGTTGGAGGTTATGATCCATGCACCATTACAGATTTTGAAATACCAAAGAAATACGGACTTAGACAAACTATCGCAGATACGCTTGGAATTGGAGGAATATTCAGAACTTTAAGAACTATACCAGTATTCGAAGATATTGCAAGAGAGATAGAAAAATATGCACCTAATGCTTGGCTTTTGAATTATGTTAATCCTATGGCTATGATTACCGGCTTTATGCAAAGATATACTGGAGTTAAAACTGTAGGATTATGTCATAGTGTTCAAGTATGTTCAAAGGAATTATTAGAAAATCTTGATATGCATGACAAGCTTGAAGGAAGGAAAGATTTTATTGCTGGAATTAATCACATGGCTTGGCTTCTTGATATAAGAGATAAGTATGGAAATGATTTGTATCCTGAGATAAGAAAAAGAGCTTATGCTAAAACAGAAAAGCATAAGGATATGGTTAGATTCGAATATATTAAAAGATTTGGATATTACTGCACTGAATCAAGCGAACATAATGCTGAGTACAATCCTTTCTTTATAAAGAGTAAATATCCTCAACTTATAAGCAAATTTAACATACCTTTGGATGAATATCCTAGAAGATGTATAAAACAAATAGAAGATTGGAAGAAAGACAGCAAGAATCTTTTGGATGGATATTTTTTAAATCATAAGCGTTCTAGAGAATACGGCTCTTTTATAATGAATGCTGTACTTACAAATGAGCCTTACAGAATAGGCGGAAATGTTATTAACAATGGCTTAATAGAAAACTTGGATAAAAATGCATGCGTAGAAGTACCTTGTTTAGTAGATGCAAATGGTATTCAGCCTACTTATGTTGGTAAACTGCCTGTTCAATTAGCTGCTATGAATATGACTAATGTTAATGTTCAGCTTATCACGATAGAAGCTCATGTAACTAAAAAACTAGAACATATTTATCATGCGGCTATGCTTGATCCTCATACAGCTTCTGAATTGTCTATAGATGATATTGTGTCATTATGCGATGATTTGATAAAAGCACATGGAACTTGGCTTCCAAAGTATAAATAAATATTTTTATTAAAAATAAGAAGATAAGACCTTTTATATAGGTCTTATTTTTTTATTCCAAGTATTTCCACTCCTGTTTGAGTTATTAAAACAGTATGCTCGAAATGTACTGCTAGAGAATAATCAGGTGTTGAAAGAGTCCATCCGTCTTTTTCTTTTTCATATTTATCAGTACCATTTGTAATCATAAGTTCTAATGCAAGCACCATATTAGATTCAAGCATAACATCGTTATTCGGATGATAAAAATTAAATATATAAGGTGCTTCATGGTATTCATATCCTACGCCATGACCTGTAAGAGATTTTATAACACTGAATCCGTATTCATGTACCTTATTTTCAACGGTTTTGCCGTATTCGCTTAAAAGTACATTAGGTTTTAATTTATAAATGCTGTATTCTAATGACTTTTTGCAGGCATCTATAAGTTTATAAGCTCTATGATTAACAGAACCCATTCCTCCTTCTATAACTACAGTTCTTGCACAGTCTGCATAGTATCCGTTATATTTTACGCCCACATCTACGCATACTGGCTCACCATGAACTAATATTTTATTATTTGTTGGTCTTCCATGTGCTATTTCATTTCCGCTTGATATACTTGTGGCAAAACCATAATCAGGAACTTCAAAATTAGCAGGATAGGCATTCTTATCTTTTATAAATTTTTCTACTTCTTTATCTACTTTAGAAGCTCTTACCCCAGATATGCAGAGCTTGAAAGCTAAATCTATTGATTCTTGGGCTATTTCAGCAGCTTTCCTTATGTTTTCTATAGCCTCATCATCTTTTATAGTAGGCTTTACTATCTCTTTAACTTCTTTTATAAACATTCTTTTTTATTCCTTTATTTAAGAGATTTAGGAGTAAACACATATAAAAGAATTACAAGTATAATAGCACCCAATACAGCAGATGACAGATTTATTTTTATATATTGTATCTTACTTAGTCTAGGCAAATAATAAGAACCAAGCAAAGCTCCAGCTGTTGATATTAAAAACATCATAACATGTCCGCCGAATACTTTTATTTTTAGTAAATTACCAAATACTAGGCTTACAATGATGCCTATTACTATAAATGTTGATACTACTATAATATATTCCATCTATAAAAACAAACCTCTTTATATAATTTATCAATTAGATGAAAGACCTATAAAGAATGATTTTAATCCTCCTTCATCATTTTCTACAGGGATAAATATCATGTGAGATATATCTTCTCTGTCGGAAGGATCAAATTTCTTCTTTAGAGAGTCTGAAGAAAATGGGTCTGATACATATAAAGTTTTTTTATGAGATAATATTTTTTTAAATAATGCCTCATTTTCATTAATTTTTAATTTCTCTTTAGTACCTTCAGAAATATTCTGAGATTCTGATACCTCATAACTTCCATCTTCTTTTCTTGTAAGCATGGATGCATGTTTGATATCAAGCCCAGACTGCTCTTTAACCCAATTAAGCATATCATCCATATTTTTATTAACAAATTTTTTACCTCTTATAGATTTTAATACATTTTTCCAGCCTGATGTCATATTTTCTTTTACTTTTTCTTCTGCCTCTTTGTAGAAGTCATCAGGTATTTTAGGAGTTTCTTCAGGTTCGTATAAATCCTTATCTATTAAATCTTCTGTATCAAATGTATCATTTTCATTAGCAGGTTTTACTACTTCATCATCATCATATTCTTCATTTCCAAAGCTAGATTTTTTATCATTATTATTATCACTATTAACTCCGCTTTCTTCATCTTCATAATCTCCAAGCAGAAAATCCCTATTAAGAGAGAAGTTAAAAGCATCGCTTGAAGAGAAATACTCTTCTTCTTTTTTTACTATTTCATCTTCTATAATAGAACCGTGACTTATCAAAATATCCCCCTCATTATTATCATCTATACCCTTTATGATTCCGTTTTCTTCTTCCTTACTATTTTCAGTTTTTTTTTCCTCTTCTTTTTCATCTGATTCATCATTATCAGCAATAATATCATCCAAACTAGGTATATCATCCAAGTTTTTTACAGTATCATCTATATTATTGTCATCATCCTTATTTTCTTCATCATCCAATATATTATCACTATCTAATAATTCATCGTCCGTATACTCTTTCATTTCAGGATAATCATCTTCATTGTCATCTTTAGGCTCTTCAGTATTCTCTTCCTCATTAGTTAACTCGTCCAAACTAGGTATATCATCCAAATCTTCTACAGTGTCGTCTATATTATTGTCATCATCCTTATTTTCTTCATCATCCAATATATTATCACTATCTAATAATTCATCGTCAGTATACTCTTTCATTTCAGGATAATCATCTTTACTATCATCTTTGTCTTCTTCAGTATTCTCTTCCTCATTAGTTAACTCGTCCAAACTAGGTATATCATCAGTGTCATCTATATTATTGTCATCATCCTTATTTTCTTCATCATCCAATATATTATCAGAATCTAATAATTCATCGTCCGTATACTCTTTCATTTCAGGATAATCATCTTCATTGTCATCCTTATCTTCTTCAGTATTCTCTTCCTCATTAGTTAA
>NZ_CALXKQ010000038.1 GCF_944388875.1 uncultured Brachyspira sp. | reverse complement strand
GCAAACCGCAAACCGCAAACCGCAAACCGCAAACCGCAAACCGCAAACCGCAAACCGCAAACCGCAAACCGCAAACCTATTTTGATATAGTTTTTTATTGCACAATAAATATCACAAACTCCAAAAATTTAATTTGGGGGCATTGTGATGTTTTTTAATATTTATTTATCCTTATATAATATTCAATTCTTTTTATTTGATTTTTAATGGTGGTATTATGTTTTTAAGCGTATTAGTATTATTTGTTATATTTCAAAGTAATGTATTTGGATATATAGATCCAGGCACAGGTAGTTTGCTTTTTTCAGCACTTTTTGGAATAATAGGTACACTTTTCTTTTTATCTAAAGCATTAATAATAAAATTAAAAACTATGTCTTTTTCTAAAAATAAAAATATGGAAACAGAGGCTTCTAAAAAGGCAAGAATAATAATTTATGGAGAGGATAAAAGATATTGTAATGTATTTAAGCCCATAATAGAAGAATTAATAAAATTAGAAACCCCAGTTATATATTACAGTTCAAGCGAAGATGATCCTATATTTGAGATAAAAAATGATTTACTGCATGCTGAGTTTATAGGTGTTGGAAATAAGGCTTATGCTAAACTCAATTTCATAGAAGCTGATATTTGTTTAATGACTACTCCGAATTTGGATGTATTTCAATTAAAGCGTTCTAAAGGTGTAAAAAAATATGTGCATATAGTACATTCCCCAGTAATACCCCTTTATAGGTTGTATTCATTGGATTTTTTTGATTCAATTTTAATTAATGGAAATCATCAGGAAGAATATATAAGAGAGCTTGAAAAATTAAGAAGAGAAAACCCTAAAGAAGTTGTTATAGTTGGAAGTTCCTATTTAGATGAGTTAGATAAAAAAAAGAAACAATTAAATTTAGATTCTATAGAAGCTGATAGCATATTGCTTTCACCTTCTTGGGGTGATAATGCTCTTTTAATTAGATATGGTAGTAAATTAATAGATGAATTATTAAAAACTAATATGAACATAATTATAAGACCGCATCCTCAATCTTTAATTTCAGAAAAAGGTGTCTTAGATAATTTACAAGACATATATAAAGATAAAAAAAATATAGAGTGGGATTTTTCTGTTGATAATATAATATCTTTTTCACGTTCAAAAATTATGATATCAGATTTTTCTGGAGTAATATTTGATTATACATTTTTATTTGAGAGACCTGTTTTAATACCTGAATTTAAATTTGATAAATCAATATATGATATAGCTATGCTCAAAGATGAAATTTGGACATTCAAAGTGCTTCCTAAAATAAGTATTCATATAGAAGAAAGTGATTTTGGTAATATAGGCAATATAATATCTAATGCTGTTAACAGTGACAATATTATAAAAAATATAAGGGATATAAGGAAAGAAGCATATATGTATCAAGGAGAGGCTTCTAAATATACAGCTAAATATATAAAAAATAGTTTAGACAATATGGTAAGTATTGTTAAGTAATAGGGTAAAATATGATAAATCCATACGATTTTATTGATCTATTATTACAAAAAGGCATCGATTTTTTTTCTGGTGTTCCTGATTCGCATTTACAAAGTTTTAATAATGCTATAATTAATAGATTTAAATTTGATAGCAGTAAACATATAGTTGCTGTAAATGAAGGAAATGCTGTTGCTTTAGCAGCTGGATATCATTTAGCTACAGGTAAATATCCTTGCATTTATTTACAAAATAGCGGAATAGGTAATATGATAAATCCTCTAGCATCACTTTTAAATGATAAAGTTTATGCAATACCAGCAGTTTTTATTATTGGATGGCGTGGCGAACCAGGTGTAAAAGATGAACCTCAGCATATATTTCAAGGTCAAATTACATTGCAATTGTTAGAATGTGTTGATGTAAAAACTTTTGTTGTAGATAATTTTTGTACTATAAAAGATATAGAAAATATTTTAGATGATAATATTTATTTGTTAAATAAAGGAAAGCAAATAGCTTTTATTATTAAAAAAAATATATTTGATAAGATAATAATAGATTTTCAAAATGATTTTTCTTTAATTAGAGAAAAAGTTATAGAGATGATGGTTAATAAAGCTAAAGATGATATAATAATTTCTACTACAGGTAAAATATCAAGAGAGCTTTTTGAAATAAGGGAAAAATACGGTATGGATCATAATAAAGACTTTTTGACAGTTGGTTCTATGGGACATAGTTCTTCAATAGCTTTATCTATTGCATTGAATAAAAGAGATAAAATTATATGGTGTATAGATGGAGATGGAGCAGCATTAATGCATTTAGGTTCTATTGCTCTAATTGGAAATAAAAAACCGAATAATTTTATACATATACTTATTAATAATGCTTCTCATGAATCAGTAGGAGGAGTCCCAACTATATGTTCTGATTTAGAATTATATAAATTGGCTAAAGATAGCGGCTATAAAGAAACTTATTTAGTTAATACTTATGATGAATTATATGATATATTAGATAATATAAAAAACATTTCTTTACCAGCATTTATAGAAATAAAAGTGTCAATGTATTCCAAAGAGGATTTAGGTCGCCCTACAATCTCTTCAATAGAAAATAAAAATAATTTTATGAAATATATAAAATGATAGGTATAATATGAAAGCATTAATTTTAAACTCTGGTATTGGAAGCAGATTAAAAAAACTTACTTTAGATTTTCCTAAATGTTTATTGAAAATAAATGATGAATATACTATCTTAAAAAGACAATTAGAATTTCTAAATAAATTTAATATAAAAGATGTTGTAATTACTACAGGATATTTATCTCAAAAAATAATAGATTATTGTAATGAATTAAATTTAGATATTAATATTAAGTTTGTTTTTAATGATAAATATACTACTACAAATTATATATATTCTATTTATTTAGCTAAAGATTATTTATTATATGAAGATATAATATTGATGCATGGTGATTTAGTTTTTGATGATGAAGTTTTATCAAGTTTAATTAATAATAAAAATAGTTGCATGGCAATAACATCCTTTTATCCTATAATAAAAAAAGATTTTAAAGTTAGAGTATTAGATGATAAAATAAACAAAATATCTGTTAATATGTTTGATAATGTATTTATGGGACAGCCTTTATATAAAATTAATAAAGAAGATTGGTATATATGGCTTGAAGAAATTTGTAATTTTTGCCATTTGGGAAATATAAATGTATATGCTGAAGAAGCTTTTAATAATATATCTGATAAATGCAATATTCAACCTATAGATGTAGAAGATAAATTATGTATGGAAGTAGATGATGAAGATGATTTATCTTTAGTATCTATATATTTTGATGATTTTAGTAATGATAAAAAAGTATATATGGCTTTTAGTACAGACATTATTCATGGAGGACATATAAAGATTTTAGAAAAAGCTTCAAAACTTGGTAAGGTTATAGTTGGAGTATTAACTGATGAAATTGTTTCAAGTTATAAACGTTTTCCTATATTAGATTTTGAACATAGAAAAGAAATACTAAGTGGTATTAAATATATATATAAAATTGTAAAGCAGGATTCTTTAAGTTATAAAGAAAATATATATAAAATAAAACCTGATTATGTTGTTCATGGTGATGATTGGAAAGATAATAATCTAAAATATTTAAGAGATGAGACTATTGATATATTAAATGATATAGGTAAAACTCTTATAGAATATCCATACTCTTCAAATGAAGAATACAAAAATCTTGAAAATAAATATAAAGAATCTTTATCTGTACCTGAAGTTAGAAGAGCAAGATTGAAAAAAGTGTTATCATACAAAGATATTGTATCAGTTATAGAAGCACATAATGGATTAACAGCCATTATAGCTGAAAAAACCGAAATTGTAAAAGATGGAAAACATTATCAATTTGATGCTATTTGGAGTTCTAGTCTATGTGATTCTACTTCTAAAGGTAAACCTGATATTGAATTGGTTGATATGTCGTCAAGATTTCAGACTTTGAATGAAATTATGGAGGTTAGTACTAAACCTATTATATTTGATGGTGATACAGGAGGATTAATAGAACATTTTGTTTATAATGTAAAAACTTTAGAGAGAATAGGGGTATCTGCAATTATCATTGAAGATAAAATAGGTTTAAAGAAAAATTCACTTTTTGGAACGGAAGTAGAGCAAAATCAAGATAGTATAGAAAATTTCTGCAATAAAATTGAATCGGGAAAAAGAAGTTTAAAAACTACAGATTTTATGATCATTGCTAGAGTAGAAAGTTTGATTTTAGAAAAAGGAATTGATGATGCTTTAGAGAGGGCATTTTCTTATGTCAATGCAGGTGCTGATGGAATAATGATACATTCTAGAAGAAAAGAACCTGATGAGATATTCGAGTTTTGTAAAAGATTTAGGGATAAGGAAAAAATTGCATATTTAGTTGTAGTGCCTACTACATTTAATACGGTTAGAGAAGCTGAATTTGCTAAAATAGGTGTAAACATTGTAATATATGCAAATCATTTAACTAGAAGTGCTTTTCCAGCTATGAAAAAAACTGCTGAAACTATTCTTTATAATAAAAGGGCTAAAGAAGCTGATGAGTATTGTATGTCAATAAAAGAAATATTAACTTTAATACCTGAAGAATAAAAGTAGGATTATTATGTATAATAATTATTGTTTAACAGAAATAAATTTTTGTGATTTAAATTTATTAAAAAATTATATTCAAAATATTGAAGAAAAAGAAAACACAGTTATAGTAATTAGTAAAAGTGCTTCTGAAAGGTTCTGTTTATCAGATTTAGTTTATAAAAATAAATTTATATGGATTAATTCTTTCAATTCAAATCCTACAGAAATTGATATTATTAATTCATTAAAAATAATAGCAAGTAATAATATATCAAAAATAATAGCTATAGGCGGAGGAAGTGCAATTGATTTGGCTAAAGCTATATCTGCTTTTTATGATATAAATATAAACACGATTTATACTAGAGATGATATAGTAAATAAAATTTTAAATAAAGATTATATTAATACAAATATAGATATTATAGCAGTTCCAACAACAGCAGGAACTGGTTCTGAAGTTACTAAATGGGCTACTATATGGGATTCAATGAATAATAAAAAATATTCCATAGATGCTTATTATTTGCAGCCTAAGCAAGCTTTTATATGTACTGATTTAACATTAACAATGCCTAAAAAGTTAATATTATCAACTGCATTGGATGCTTTATCACATGCAATTGAAGCTTTTTGGGCAAAATCAACAAATTCTTTATCAAAGGAATTATCAATTAGAGCTGTAGAATTAATAGTAAATAATTTACCAGCTGCTTTAGAAAATCCTTTATATTATGAATGCAGAGAAAAATTATCTATAGCTTCTTTGATTGCTGGCATATCATTTTCTAAAACAAAAACTACAGCATGCCATTCAATATCTTATCCATTAACTTCTATGTATAAAATAGAACATGGATTTGCTGTTGCTTTGACATTATCAGAACTATTTGAAATAAATAAATATGAAACAAAAAATATTAATGAATTATCACAATTGTTTTCTACATATGGCGGAATAAAAAATTGGCTCAATTCTGTATGTAAAAATATAGTAGAATTAAGATTATCATATTTTGGTGTAGAAAAAAATGATTTTGAAAATATAGTAAATAATTCTTTTACAATAGGAAGAATAGATAATAATCCTGTATATTTATCTAGAGATGAATTATTTGAAATTTTAAATAGAATATATTAATTTTCATGGAGCTATATAATGATGTTTTTTGATATTCTTTATAATATTACAATATATCCTATAGAATTTATAATAGAAATGTTATTTTACCTATTTAATAATATATTTAAACTGAATTATGCGTACAGTTTATTTTTACTTAGTTTGTCAGTAAATGTTTTATTAATCCCATTATATAATGTATCAGATAAATGGAAAAAAGAAGAAGAAAAAATACAATCTAGAATGAAACCTGATATAGATATTATAAAAAAGACTTTTAAAGGTGATGAAAAATTTTTATTATTGCAAGCATGTTATAAAATATATGGTTACAAGACTATATATGCTTTTAGAGGTACTTTAGGTTTATTAATACAGATACCTTTTTTTATGGCGGCATATTATTTTATACATGACATACCAAATTTGGCTTCAGGTAGTTTTTTATTTATTAAAGATTTTTCAAAACCAGATTCTTTATTGAAAATAGGTAATTTAGCTATTAATGTGCTTCCTTTTATAATGACATTATTTAGTTTATTATCAGGTCTAGTTTATTCAAAAAAATTAAAGTTTAAAGAAAGTTTACCATTGTATGCTGTATCATTAGTATTTTTAGTGTTATTATATAGTTCACCATCAGGACTTTTATTTTACTGGACTATTAATTGTTTATTTTCTTTGATAAAAAATATTATTATAGAATATAAGGTTTTGCATAATAAAAAAATCAATTTTCATAAATATTATAACATATTAATACTAACAATATCAATAATATTGATATTTATGTTTTTTTTAGGAAATATTCAGAGAAAAGGATATTTATTAGTATACCCTAATTTCCAACAAAAAGATATAAATTATAAATATGATGTTAAATTGGGTTACTACAGTAAAATTTTTAAAAATAGTGATTTATATGGAGTAACAGTTAATACAAATAATTTAGATTTTAGAATAATAGATTTAAAATTTGGTGAAAATGGCAGTCCATTTGGTGTAATTACATTAACTGACGAAATTGAAAATATAGGTGAATTATATGTAAATTATAAACTATTTATTAAAAAAAGTATATTGATATTTTATCTTATATTATTATTAATAGCCATTATTATTAATAATAATAATATTTTATCAAATATTAAGTCATTTTTATATTTTATTGATGATAAAATAATATCTATAGAAAATAAAACTAAATTAATATTAGTATCTTGTCTTGTTATTAGTTTTTTATCTGGTTTTTTTATACCTACCTCTTTGGTATCAAGCTCCCCATCTGAATTTGATATGCCGTATAAAATGATATTCAATGATTTTTTTATGAGCATAGGGATGTTTTTATTTTATCCTTTTTTTATATATTTTTTATTTTCAGAAAAAATAAAAAGCTATTTAACAGTTGCTCTATTATTAATATTAAATATAGCTTTAGTCAATACTTTTATAATGGTTGGAGATTATGGATTTATAACATCTAATTTCACTTTTGATTTACTAGATAATTTATTGTATACAAATAAAGACATTTTAGTCAATATTGCTTTTATAATGGTATTTTCAGTAATAACTTTAATTTTAGTATTTAATTCTAAGGTAAATATAGTTGTAAATTTATTATATATAGTGCTATTGGCTATTTCTATTATTTCAATATCTAATATTTATAATATAAATAAAGAATTAAAAGATTTTATTCTTTATAAAAATACAGTTGTAAGTAATAATCAAAATTTATTCAAATTTTCAAAAACAGGAAATAATATTTTAGTTGTATTTTTAGATTCTGCTGTACCATCATACTGGAATGATGCTTTCAAAATGTATCCAGATTATAAAAAAGATTTTGATGGTTTTACTTTATATCTTAATACAGTTTCATTAGGTCTTCCTACATTAGGATCAGTATCATCATTATATGGAGGATATGAATATTCTTCATTTGAATTAAGTACAAATAATAATTTTAATATGACAAATTCTATGTCAGAAGCTTTGATTATGCTGCCTATGTCATTAGTCAAATATGGATATGAGTCTTGTTTATATTCTATTTCATATCTTACATATTTTAAGGTTCCTATTGAGAAATATACAAATATAAATAATATTGTTTTTGAAGAAAAATTTTATGATGGTATCACAAATAAATTTTTTAATGATAAAGGTATATATGGAGCATATACTAATAAACTAAATAATATAGTTTTTGATAAAACATTTAGATTCTCTCTATTTAGAATGCTTCCAGTATGGTTAAGATATTCATTTTATCAAGATTCTAAATGGCTTATTAAGTCTAAATATGATATAAATATTAACAATTCTATCAATTCATATTATGAATTATTAGAGATGACAAATATTATTGACATAGAAGAAAATGGTAATTATTATAATGTTTTTGATAGTTCAATAACGCATATGCCAAATGTTTTCAATTCTAAATATTTGCCTACAGAGTATTATTATGAAGAAATTCCTTATAGTGATCTTAAAATATATAAAAATTTTGGAAGCGTTGTTGCTTTTTATGCTAATATGGCTGCAATAAATACTGTAACTAATATGATACATTTTTTAAAAGATAATGAATTGTATGATAATACAAAAATTATTATAATTTCAGATCATGGAAATGGTATTAGTTATGCTGATGATTATAACATACCAGAAGATTTGGAATTTTTATCTTTACATAATTCTTTGCTTTTATTTAAAGATTTTAATAGCAGAGGTGAATGTATAATTGATACTAATTTTATGACAGCAGCAGATATGCCTTATTTGGCTACTAAACATATACCAAATATTGAAAATTATTTTACTTCAAAAATAATAACAAATGATTATAAAACAAATGGTGTTTATATCATAAAAATGGCAAATAATGATTTAAAGGCACAATATCCTGATCATTATAATTTTACAAATTTCTATCATGTGAAAGATAATATTTTTAATATAGATAATTGGAAGAAATTTGAAATAGATTGGAATACAAAAAAAATAACAGAATTAAATATTAAAAACAATAATTAAATTTGACTTTATATAAAAATGATTATAAACTTAATTCTAGAATTATTTTAAGGTGTTATAATATATGTTTTTAAGCGTATTAGTCTTATTTGTTCTATTTCAAAGTAATGTATTTGGATATATAGATCCAGGCACAGGTAGTTTGCTTTTTTCAGCACTTTTTGGAATAATAGGTACACTTTTCTTTTTATCTAAAGCATTAATAATAAAATTAAAAACTATGTCTTTTTCTAAAAATAAAAATATGGAAACAGAGGCTTCTAAAAAGGCAAGAATAATAATTTATGGAGAGGATAAAAGATATTGTAATGTATTTAAGCCCATAATAGAAGAATTAATAAAATTAGAAACCCCAGTTATATATTACAGTTCAAGCGAAGATGATCCTATATTTGAGATAAAAAATGATTTACTGCATGCTGAGTTTATAGGTGTTGGAAATAAGGCTTATGCTAAACTCAATTTCATAGAAGCTGATATTTGTTTAATGACTACTCCGAATTTAGATGTATTTCAATTAAAGCGTTCTAAAGGAGTGAAAAAATATGTTCATATATTTCATGCTCCAAATGAGTCTGCTATGTACTGCTTGTATTCATTAGATTTTTTTGATGCAGTATTATTAAGCGGTGAAAATCAAATATCTGATATAAAAGAATTGGAAGAAACAAGGGGCACTAAAGTAAAAGAATTGGAAATTATAGGAAGTACTTATTTAGATGAACTCAATAAAAAGAAAGAAGATGCTTTGAAAAATATTAACAAAGATAACAAAAATAAAACAGTTTTGATAGCACCATCTTGGGGTATGAATGGGCTTCTTACTAGGTTTGGTGAAAAAGTTATAGACCCTATTTTAGATAGCGGATATTATATTATAATACGCCCTCATCCACAATCTAGTATAGTTGAAAAAGATATGCTTGAAAGATTAAAAAATAGATATAAAGATAATGCCAATATAGAATGGGATTTTAATAGAGATAATATTTATTCATTATCAAAAGCCGATGTTATGATATCTGATTTTTCAGGCGTAATATTGGATTATGCTTTTCTCTTTGAAAAACCTACCATTATACCTAGTTTTACTTTTGATAAAAGGGGCTATGATGCTATAGAACTTAAAGAAGAAACTTGGACTTTAAAAACTTTGCCGAAAATAACTGTATCTTTAAATGAGAATAACTTTTCAAATATTTCAAATATAGTAAATGATACCATTAATAATATTTCATTAAAAGATAATATTATAAAAGCAAAAGACGAGGCTTATAAATGCCGAGGTGAAGCTGCTAGAAATGGAGCTTTGGTTTTAAGTAAAATGCTTACAGAGATAAATTAATATTGACTTTTGTAAAATTATTGCATATAATAATCTGACTATGAATATTTGTAAATTATATTACATTGTAGCAAGCAAGCAAGCAAGCAAGCAAGCAAGCAAGCAAGCAAGCAAGCAAGCAAGCAAGCAAGCAAATAATTTAAAATTTATACATCAATCTAATATTTATTCCTTTAAATATCAATTTCAAGATCTATTTTTTTATTTTGAAAAATATCTTTTTATAAATTTTTATAAAATATTTACTTATTTGGAGTAATTTATGTGGAAAAATATATGGGATAAAAAAGGATCAAATTTTTCTAAAAATTTAACTTTAAAAGATCTTATATCAATAGATGGATTTGATAACTCAGGCAAGGAAGTATTGAATGAAAAATCTTGGATAGAATATGTTTGTTATATATGCAATGTTGTTAATATAAATAGTAAAAAATCAATATTGGAAATTGGATGTGGAAGCGGAGCATTTTTAAAGGTATTAGAAGATATAGTAGATAAAAATACTAAATTATACGGCTTTGATTATTCAAGTAATTTAATAAATATAGCAAAAACGGTTATTAAAAATTGTAATTTTTGTTGTGATGAAGCTATTAATATTGATACCATATTTAATACATCTTTTGATTTGATATTTTGTAATAGTGCTTTTCATTATTTTAATGATAAAGAATATGCTTATTCAGTAATAAAAAAATCTTATAGTATACTTTCTAAAGACGGAAGTTTAGCATTTTTGGATATAAGCGATGAAGCTAAAATGGACATATATTATAAAGTTCGTTTTGCTGAGATAGGTGAGGAAGAGTACAAAAAAAAATATGAAGGTTTAAATCAATTATTCTTTTCTAAAGAAGAAATATTCAATATTTTGGTGAAATTAGGATTTGAAAAGATAATAATAGAAGATCAAAACATATCAGGATATTCAAATAATCAGTATAGATTTAATGCCTTTGCTTTAAAAAAAATATAAAAATCTAAGGATGTATTTATGAAAGCTATAATACTTGCCGCTGGTAAAGGTACCAGACTTGCTCCTATGACTTTAATAAAGCCTAAGCCTTTATTAAATGTTCATGGTAAAACTTTACTTGAGAATATGGTTCATTTTTTGAAAGAATCAAATATTAATGATATCACCATTGTTGCAGGATATAAAGAAAAAGCATTTGATGAATATGTATCAAGATTTGGATTAAATAAGGTTATTAATAAAAATTATTATGCAACAAATAGTTCATATTCTTTAAAGTTGGTAGTTGATAATATTGATGATGATATAATAATAATGAATGGTGATTTATATATAAAAAGTGATTTTATAAGATTTATAAAAAAAGATATATCGCAGTTTATAGGGCAAAGATTGGATAATACAATACATGATACTTGGAAATATAATATAGATAATAATAATAAATTGATTTCTATAGATGAAAATGGTAAAAGCGGTCTTTGCGAAACAGGAATAGCATATTTTTCTAAGAAAGATTTAAATGTTTTAAAAGAAGAATTATTAAAAACAGATGATAATAAATATTGGGAATATTGTGTTTTAAATTCTTTATCTAAATTAGATTTTTATGTAACAGAAGTAAAAGATATAATTTATGAAATAGATTCTTTTAGCGATGCTATCACTCATAATCTTTTAACATCAGATGACATAGCAGATCAGTGTTCAGATGATAATAAAGCTCTAAGATTAGCAGGACTTACAAATTATAATTATAAGATAAGATTTTTAGGAGAAGATAAGGTTATAAGAATACCAGGAATAGGAACTGAATCATTTGTAGACAGACCTGCGGAAAAGAAAGTTACTTCTATAGTCCCATCAACTATATGTCCTAAAACAGTCTTTTTTGATTGGGACGTGAAAATTACTGATTATTTAGAAGGTTATCATAGTATAACAGATGAAGATTTAAATACAAATTTTTTCAAATTATTTGTAATAAGGTTGAAAGAACTTCATAATATAAAATTGGAAGATTATAAAGATTTTAAGCCTATGTCTATGCATTCTGAAATTAATAAATATGAATCTATTGCTAATAAAAAAATAGTAACAGATACTCAAAGAGATTTTGTATTATCTATAGCCGATGAAATAGAAAATGATGAACAGGTATTATGTCATAGAGATTTGCTTTATGGAAATATAATGTATAATGGAGAAGATGTAAAATTAATAGATTTTGAATATTCAGGATTTTCTTCAAAATATTGGGATTTAGCTAATTTCATATGTGAATCTAATATGAATGATGAACAGCGTTCAGATTTTATAAGTTTATATGATGGAGCAGATGAAAAAAGAGTAAGAAAGGCTCAGATACTTGTTAATTATATATGGGGATATTGGTATATTGTTAATAATGCTAAGTATTATTCTAAAGTTCATATAAATGCTTTGATTAATAATTTAGATATACTTAATATAAAATAATTTCATAATTATTTGACAATATAATAGATTTTTGTATAATAAATAGTGATTTTTATTATTAAGGATTATAATTATGAAAGCTATAATACTTGCAGCAGGTAAAGGTACTAGACTTCTTCCTATGACTTTGGTAAAACCTAAACCATTACTTGAAATACATGGAAAATCTATATTGGAAAATGCCATTGATATTCTTAGAGAGGGCGGAGTTGATGATATTACTGTTGTTACAGGTTATAAGCATGAATTATTCGATCCTTTGCAAAAGAAATTAGGATTTAAAAAGGTAGTTTCAAAAGATTTTGATTCAAAAAACAGCAGTGCATCATTAAAATTAGTTAAAGATGAAATAACTAATGGTACTATAATAATGAATGGAGATTTATATATTAAAAAATCTTTTTTCGAATATATAAAACCTAATGAATGTCAATTTTTATCTCAGGAAATTAACAATGTTATGGTATGGGAATATATTGTTGATGAGGAAAAAAAGCTTATAAAAATTATTGAAGATGCTACTAGCGGAAGATATGGAGAAACAGGAATTGCTTATTTTGCAGGCGAATATGTTGATACTATAAAAAAAGAACTTGATAATTGTACTGATAATGAATATTGGGAATACGCTGTTTTTAGAGCATTAAATAGAATTGATTTTTATATTAGTGAGGCAGAAGATATTGTAACAGAAGTAGATTCTTTTAAAGATGCAATTATGACTAATACTTTAACTTTTGAAGATATTGCTAAACAATGTTCTGACGATGGAGAGGCTTTAAGATTAAAAGGATTAACTAATTATAATTATAAAATAACTTTTAATGGTGATAAAAAAGTAATAAGAATTCCTGGATTAGGTACAGAAAAGTTTATAGACAGACCTGCAGAAAAACATATTATGTCATTAGTTTCTGAAGATATCGCTCCTAAAAGTATGTTTTTTGATTATGATATTAAAATAACTAATTATTTGGAAGGATATAAAGACTTAGAGTTTGATGATATAGATGAAAAGTTTTTATCTCTTTTTATGAAAAGATTAGAACAATTGCATCAAATTAAATTAAAAGATAATCCAGGATTTGTGCCTTTGCTTATGTATAATAAGATAAAAAAATATGAGGAATTAGTACCTATCAGCTTGGTTACTGAAAAAGAAAGAGATTTTATTCATAAATCAGCTAAAGAATTGGATAAAGATGAAAAGGTTTTATGTCATTTAGATTTATTATTTGGAAATATATTATATAATGGAGAAGATGTAAAAATAATAGATTTTGAGTATTCAGGTTTTACTTCTAATTATTTAGATATAGCTAGTTTTGTATGCGAATCAGATATTGATGATGAAAGACGTCTTAAATTAATTAAATCATATAATGGTTTAGATGATTTAAGGGTTAGGAAATCTCAGATTATACATAATTACATATGGTCATTATGGGGAATTATGAATAAATCGTATGAATATATGAGATATCATATATCTGGTCTGCATAAAAATTTGTCATATTTTAACTTGAATTAATATATATTTATAGGCTATAATTTATGAGTATAAATGAGATAATATTATATATTATGATTATATTTATGGTTTTGGGAGCTATAGATAAAATCATTGGTAATAAATTTGGTCTTGGAGAGCAGTTTGAAGCTGGGTTTAATGCTATGGGATCTTTAGCTTTATCTATGATAGGTATTATATGTTTAGCTCCTGTAATAGCAGCATTATTAAAGCCGCTTATAGTTCCTATATATACGGCACTTGGAGCAGATCCTGCTATGTTTGCTACGACAATACTTGCAAATGATATGGGAGGTGCACCTTTAGCTTTAGAATTTGCAAATGATATAAATGCAGGTAAATTTTCAGCTTTTATAGTTGGTGCTATGATGGGACCTACTATAGTTTTCACTATACCAGTTGCAATTGGTATTATCAATAAAGAGGATCATAAGTATTTAGCTTTAGGTATAGCTTCAGGTATGATTACTATACCAATAGGAGCTTTTTTCGGCGGACTTGCAGCAGGATATGGAGTGGTATTTTTAATAAAAAATCTTATACCAATAATTATAGTTTCAATACTTCTTACTTTTGGATTAATCTTTATGAGAGATATTCTGATAAAAGTATTTGATATATTTTCTAAATTTCTAGTTATATTAATTACTATAGGTTTAGTCTTTGCCGTTATAGAGGCATTAACAGGTATTCAAATAATAAAATTTACAATAGATAACAAAACAATAACTATGTCGCCAATATCAGATGCAGTTACTACAGTAGCAAGTATTGCTTTTGTATTGGCAGGTGCTTTTCCGCTTGTATTTGTACTTACTAAAGCAGCTTCAAAACCTCTGGAGTCTATTGGAAAAAAATTAGGTATGAATGATGTAGGAGCTGCAGGTTTAGTTGCAACTTTAGCAAATAATATACCTATGTTTAATATAATGAAAGATATGAATAATCAAGGAAAAATCATTAATTGTGCTTTTGCTGTTAGTGCTGCTTTTACATTTGGGGACCATTTAGGATTTACAGCTGGTTATGCAGGCGGTGAGTATAAAAGCATGATATTTCCTATGATAGTTGCTAAATTAATTGGCGGTATAACAGCAATAATTGTAGCATATTTTGTATCTAAATTAGTTCTAAAAAACAATAATAAATAGTACTTTGTATGTTGACATTTTTTTCATATTATTATATTATAAAAAACTAATAATATTATTGGATTTTAGATGAAGTCAACAGTCAACAGTCAACAGTCAACAGTCAACAGTCAACAGTCAACAGTCAACAGTCAACAGTCAACAGTCAACAGTCAAC
>NZ_CALXKQ010000037.1 GCF_944388875.1 uncultured Brachyspira sp. | reverse complement strand
TTAGCCGTATCAGAAATTAACTCATCGTATTTAGAATTATTGCTGTTTATTAATTCATTTATATTTTTAGATAATTCCTCATATTTGGAGTTTAAAGACTCTGTTTCTTTAGCTAATACATTTTTTTGTTCTTTTATTTGAATGTCTAATTTTTTAGCTGTATCACTTATTAATTCATCGTATTTAGAATTATTGCTGTTTATTAGTTCATTTATATTTTTAGATAATTCTTCATATTTGGAGTTTAAAGATTCTGTTTCTTTAGCTAATACATTTTTTTGTTCTTTTATCTGAATATCTAATTTTTTAGCCGTATCATAAATCAATTCATCATGTTTAGAATTATTTTTATATAAAGTATCATTTACTGATTTTATAAAATCTTCCTGTTTGCTGTTTATTTCATCTATTAATATTTTATTATTTATATTATTTCTGCTTATTAAATCATTAACATCTTTTATGACTTCTTCATGTTTTACACAATATTTAATATTTTTAATGCTTTCTATTTCTTTTTCTATTACTCTTTTTTGTTCATCAAAATAATTATTTAATCTTTTATTTAATTCCGTATTCTCAAGATTACTCTTTTCTATATTTTTACTTAACTCTTCATATTTATTTATAAAATCTTTATTTTCTTTAACCACAATATCTTTTATAAACTCTTTTTTTTCTTCTGGAGTTTCGTTATCATAATTTGAAGAAACAGAATCAATGTTCTTCTCTAATTCTTCTACTCTTTCAGAAATATCAATAACTTTCTTTTTAAGAGATTTGTTAAAATCCATTTTTTCATTCATCATATTGTTTTTTGCAGCCATATGAAAATATCCTTATAATCAAATTACTACTTAATTAAATAAAGTAACTGTACTTATAATATACTAATAAACACAAAATATCAAATATTAAAAAAACAAAAATATTGCTATAATTTAATTTATGATTTATATATAATATACAATAATTTTTTAAATAGGATAATTAATTTGGCTAAGGTACTTGGACAAACAACACCTTTAAAAATAATGTCTGGAATATATAAAAGCGGAAGGCTTCATCATGCTTATCTTTTTTACGGGGATGAAGGCATTGGAAAATTTGAAAGTGCATTAAATTATGCTAAAGCCATACTCTGCGAAAGAAATAACGGAACATATTGCGATGAATGTAAATCATGCAAAATGATAGATCAATATAAACACCCAGATGTAATAGTAGCAGGAACGGATGAGAGATTTAGAAATGCTGAGCTTTATTTTAATCAATATTTAGAATATAAACTTCCTCACCTATTTAATAATTTCTATACATCATGCAGATCCATATTATATAAAGCAGAATCAATGCTTTTTGACAGTTATGATAACTATCCTTCAAGCGAACCAAAAGAATATATGCTTGGAAACAAAAAAGAAAGTTCAAGATACGCCTTAATAGAACCGTATTATTTAGCAGTTAATTATACATTAAATGAACTAACATCCGATAATGTAGAGTTTATAGATTCTATATTTAGAAATAAATCAAAAGAGGCATTAAATATAGTCAAAAATAAGGGAGGTAAGAAAAAAATATCTATAGAAGGTGATTTCTTTGAGGCTTTAAAAAAGATACATTATAATATAATACATACTGTAATCCCTCTTGATACAGTTAGAAATATTATAGAGATAACTTATAGAAAGCCGAGAATTTCACATAAAAGGATTATCATTATTGAAGGTATAGAATTAATGGATAAGAGGGCACCTAATATCTTTTTAAGAACTTTAGAAGAGCCTTCTGATAATAATATATTTATTCTAATAACTTCAGATACAAATAAGCTTGTACAAGACGGCATGAAACCTTTACGATCTAGAATGATGGAATTAAAATTTTCTTCATTGTCAGAAAATACATTAAGATCAATATTAATGAAGAGATTTAGGCTAAATGAGGAAAAAACGGCACTTGCATTGGAAAATTCTTATGGAAGTGCAGCAAAAGCAGTAAAATATATACTTGACAAAAAATCAAATACAAGCGATAATATAAACAAAGTATTATTATCTTTTATGGGTGCTATTTTTGATAATAATCCTTCTCAAATAGCTTCACTTACAACATTACTTAGTGAAGGCGATTATGATATAGCCGATACTATTAGAGAAATGATTAATATCCTAAAGAAATCCATAGAGGAAAAATATTTAGAAATAGAAAATAGAAATTACATATTTCCAAGTTCTATTTCAGATGAAAGTATTGTATGGACTATTGATGAGTTGGATTCCATTGTCAATACTCTAATTAATACAAATACTCAACCCAAAATGTTGCTTTACAAAACTTTAGGCAATATTTATATGTGGTTACACAATTATAATAAAAACTTATAGGAGTTATACATGAAAAAAATATTTCTTGTATTAAGCGTAATGATTCTAGCGTTAAGTTCAGTATACGCTCAGGATGAGGCTGCTGCAGACACTACTGCTACAGATACAACTACTACTGAACAAACAACTACAACTGAAAATCAAGATACAACTGAAACAGGCGACACAGTAGGCGAAATATCATCTTTTGCTCCTACTTTTACAGATTTAAGAAATACTGATGATGCTTCTCTTGATAAAGAATATAATCTTCTTCAAACTAATTTAACAAAAATAAAAGAAGATTATCTCTTTAGAATTGTTTATAAAGCTAATAAAATATTAGAAAATTATACTAATATTAACTTTACAGATACTAATGAAATGTTCTACAATGCAGTTTATTATTATGATTTAGTAGCTAAACCTATAGCAAATGATAAAAATCTTGATTTAGCTCTTAATGAAGTAGAAAAATGCTTTAGACTTTATGATGAGATAAAACCTATATATGAAATACTTGGTAAAACTAATGAATTAACACAAGCTGATTATGAAATAAATCTTTATGCTGGTATTTTCAATCTTTTCAAAGGAAGTGCTGGTTATTATGCTAAAAGCAGATATTATTTAATGAAAGCATTGTACAATGAAGGTGCTGCTAAAAGCGATACTACTAATTTAATAATGTTAAACACATACTTAGCTGGTGTTAACTATAAATTAGCTACTATAAATCAAAACAGTGATGTAAGTAAAGTTTATTTCTTAAATGAAATGTTCAATAACCTTTGGGATTTAACTACATTAAAAACTGCTGATGAAAATATTAAAACTGCTAAATATAAATTGTTAATCACTAAATATCATAAAATACTATACACTACTTCTGACAGATTTAGAACTACATATTCTAAATACTATGATGAATTAGGCTTCACTTACGGTCAGACTGAAGATGAAATTCTAGGAAGAGAAGTTAGACCTGTATACAGAGATTATGAAAATGAAGCTGCTGACCCTACTGCTGCAGAAACTACTACAACTGAAACAACAACTACTGATGAGGCAGCTGCTAATTAATTAAAACTAAATAAAAAATCTTCAAGGCATACCATATAAATTTGGTATGCCTTTATTATTAATAATTATTATTAATAAGCGATAATTATTATTTAATAAACTATTGACATAATTTAAAAATAGTTTATTATTATTAACATAAAAATGAAGGAGTAGAATATGTTTGAATTAATGAAATTACCTTATGGCAAAGAAGACTTAGCACCATATATGTCTTCAAATACGCTAGATTTCCATCATGGCAAACACTTAAATACTTATGTTACAACACTCAATGACTTAGTATCTAAAGATTCTGCATTACAAGGAAAAAGCGTAGAAGAATTAATCACTTTATCTCACAATAATGCTGATAAACAAGCAGTATTTAATAATGCAGGACAAGTTTATAACCATGAAGAATTCTTTAAAATGCTAAAAAAAGATGTTGCTGTACCAGCTGAAGTAAAATCAAAAATAGAAGCTGATTTTGGTTCTTTTGATGCTTTTAAAGAAGCATTTACTACAGGCGGTAAAACTCAATTTGGTTCTGGATGGGTTTGGCTTGTAATGAATAATGGTAAATTAGAAGTTAGAAAATATGCTAATGCTATGAACCCAGTTGCTGATAAAGTGCATGGAGTTCTAACTTGCGATGTTTGGGAGCATGCTTACTATTTAGATTATCAAAACAGAAGACCTGATTTCTTAACTACTTTTGTTGATCATTTAGTAAATTGGGACTATGTTGCTGAAAGAATTAAACTTGCTAAATAATATAGTTTAAACTAATTATTTATATATTTTTTTTAGGAGAATTAAAATGAAGGATTTAAAAGGTACAAAAACAGAAAAAAACTTAAATGAAGCTTTTGCTGGCGAATCTATGGCTAGAAACAAATACACTTATTTCGCTAGTGTAGCAAGAAATGAAGGTTATGAACAAATTGCTGCTATTTTTCTTGAAACAGCTGAAAATGAAAGAGAACATGCTAAAATACACTTCAAATATCTTAATGGTATAGGCGATACACTTCAAAACTTACAATCTGCTTGGGAAGGTGAAAATGAAGAATACGAAAACATGTACCCAAGAATGGCTAAAGAAGCTACTGAAGAAGGTTTTGAAGAAATAGCACGTTCTATGAAATTAATTGGAGATGTTGAAAAAGAACACAGAGAAAGATATGCTAAATTAAGAGAAGCTGTAAAAAGCGGAAGCGTTTTCAAAAAAGCTACTAAAGTTCAATGGAAATGTAGAAACTGCGGTTATATAGTAGAAAGCGAAGAAGCTCCAGAACTTTGCCCTGCTTGTAAACATGCTAAAAAATTCTTTGAAGTACGCGTTGAAAATTATTAATTAATTTTTATTGAGTAGGAATAAGGGGGGAAGATTATCCCCCCCTTATTTTTTATGCTATTAATTTATTCTCACCGCATATAAACGAAGAAAATATATCAAATATTATAGGGTCTACTTTCACTTCTTTTTCTAAATAATTCTCTCTAATATATTCTAATGCTTTGATAGAATTCAATTCATTATATTTATCAAATAAGTCAGCAATCTCAAGTACTTTAGAAGGAAAATATGAAATACTATCTAATTTTAATATATCATCATGCTCAAAACTCATAATATAATTAGGACTGCAAAATGAAGACTTGTTATTAACTGTATTATAATAGTCTAAAAATATACCCTTTCCGTATCCGAAATACTCATTATGCATACCTACTATTAATGATATACTATCAGTATAATTTATAAAATATTTTAAATATGAATAGCCTTTTTCAGCATGGTATATATCATCTGAAGTTGAATAATAATCTGATACTAAATTAATACTAATATTAGCTATATCATGCCAGAATGAAGCTATAGCTATTTCTATTATCTCTTTTATAAAAATCTCTCTCAAACCATATTTATAAACATCTTCTAATTTACTAATATTTTTATTTATATTAAATTTTTTCAATACAGATTTATAATATTTTAAATATCTTTTTTTAAAGTTCTTTTTAATATCAGAAACTATATTATTATCTATACTATGATTATAATATTTGATAAATTTTATAATAGTAAAAAATACTCTGTTGGTATGAGATATAATATCATTATTTAAGAAATTTTTATGTATATATATATCATTTTCTGATTCCATTAATATTTTAACTATATTTTTCAAAGAATAATCAATAATATTTTTTGAATTTTTAAGCTCATTAGATAAGGTAAAATCTTTCTTCTTAATATTATTAATACATTTAATAAAATTTACTCTGCTCACAAATGAAAGTTTAGTTAAAATTTGGTATATATCGCCTATCTCTTTTTCAGTAATATAATCTTTTTTTAATTTTAATTCCATTATATCTTGCTTTACAGACAAAAGAATATTATTACTTTTTTTAATAATTATATTACTAAAAACATCATCATTATTGCCGTATATCTCAGATAATTTATTTGTATAATTTATAACACTTACTGTCATATTACCCCCTAAAAGCATAAGTAAATTTTATTTACAATTATAGTATAGTATATATTTGTAATTTTGTAAATATATTTTACTTAAAAAATCATATAATATAAATATTTTTTACAGTTTATCTATATATAAACTACATTTAATACATAATGATATAAAATACTATATTCATTATATAAAATTTTAATTAGACTTGTTTCAAAACTAAATTTTTTAATATTTTTAGTCTTTTAATTTAATATTTTTTTAATTATAGTTGGGGCTTTGCGTACCCACTTCTTTTGGATGCTGTCCCCTACGGTGAGAAGCAAAAAGACTATATGTTTATATATTAAAATATTAATTTGTACAACATATAATACATTATTTTTATAATTTATAAATTAAAAAATTTTTATATAATCTTGTCAAGCACTTTTGAAACAAGTCTATTGATATATCTTATTTTTATATATTTTAAAAATAAATTATAAAATAATATTGCAATTAAAATATTTTTACTATAGAATAGTTTATCAAAATATTTAATACATATCTATAAGAGGATAAATATTATGTCTATAAAAATGAGAGAAGCATTAACATTTGATGATGTTTTGTTAGTTCCGCAGGAATCAGATATTCTTCCAAAAGATGTATGTTTAAAGAGAAAATTAACAAATAGAATAACGTTAAATACACCATTGATAAGTTCTCCTATGGATACAGTAACAGAATCAAAAATGGCAATAGCCATGGCATTATGCGGAGGATTGGGCGTTATACATAAAAATATGCCTTTAGAACAGCAGGCTAAAGAGGTTGAAGAGGTAAAAAAATTTAATAGTATAGAAGATAAAGAAAAGGCAAGTTTAGATAGTAAAGGTACTTTAATTGCCGCAGCAGCTATAGGCATATCAGAAGATAGATATGAAAGAATAGAAAAACTTATAGAGGCAGGAGTTAATGTCATTGTTATTGATACAGCACATGGACATTCTCAAAATGTATTAAAAGCTATAAAAGAAATAAAATATAAATACAGTAATGTTGATGTAATAGCAGGAAACATAGCTACTGCAGACGGTGCTAAAGCATTGGTAGATGCAGGAGTTGATGCTATAAAAATAGGAATAGGTGCAGGTTCAATATGTACAACTAGAATAATAGCAGGCGTAGGTGTTCCTCAGCTTACGGCTATATATGATGCTTCTGAAATAGCTAAAAAGAATAATGTAGGCTCTATTGCTGACGGCGGAATAAAATATTCAGGAGATATAGTTAAAGCATTGGCTATAGGTGCTGATGCTGTTATGGCAGGAGGATTATTCTCTTCTACTTATGAGGCACCTGGAGATGTTATTATAATAGATGGCAAAAAATACAAGCCTTACAGAGGAATGGGTTCTGTAGGAGCTATGATACATGGAAGTAAAGACAGATATTTCCAAAGCGAAGTTAAAAGCAAATCTAAATTTGTTCCTGAAGGCATAGAGGGTGTTACAGAATATAAAGGACATGTTGCCGATGTTATATATCAGATAGTAGGAGGAGTACGTGCTGGAATGGGATATATAGGAGCAAAAGACATAGAAATGCTTCAAAAAAAGGCTGAGTTTATAAGAATAACTAATCAGGGTCTTGCTGAAAGCCATGTACATGATGTCAAAATAACTTCAAAAGCACCTAATTATTAATTAATGAATCTATCTTAATTTAATCATAGAACCAGTTTATATTTCACAAAGTTATAAGCAATATTATAGAACCAAGTAATTATTGCTTATAACTATTATAATATAGTTACTGCATTTTTATACCAATATACATTATCAGCATCAAAATATTATAATTTCTACTTATAAAATTAATTTATAAATTATAGCAAAATAATAAATTAAGTTTTACATGTACAAATAATAAACTTGTTTCAAAACTATTTTTATTTATAATTGTAGGCAGTATACAGTCGTGATGCATCACCACTTCTTTTGATAAATAAAAGACTATATATTTATATATATAAAATAATAAGTTTAAAATATATGAAACATTATTTTTATAATTAATAAATCTCTAAAATTTCACATGCAATCTTCTTAAGTACTTTTGAAACAACTATAATATAAGCATTATTAGTGTTCTTACAAATTAAGATAATAAATTTCTAATCTAATTATAGACTGTAATTTATAAAAAATAAAAAAAATTTAATAAAAACTATTGACAAAAAACGGCAATATGTTAGAATATACTAACAAATGTTAGAGTACTAATAGATAGTGTCAATGACCTTGTATCCCTATTGATACAATATATTTTATAACCTTCATTTAATTAAACTGTTTAAGGCTCCCATTAACAAATGGGGGTCTTAATTTTTTTACAAATAAATATAGAAAATAATCTTGAAAAATATATAATAGTTTATCAATAAAAAATAATTAGGAGTAAAAATTATTATGAAAGCTGTAGCAACGATATTATTACTTATACTGTCAAATATATTTATGACATTTGCTTGGTACGGACATTTAAAATTCAGCGAAATGAAGGGTTTTGCAAAATTATCTCTTCCTTTGATTATATTGATTAGCTGGGGAATTGCATTATTTGAATATTGCTTCCAAGTTCCTGCAAACAGAATAGGATTTCAGGGAAATGGAGGACCTTTTTCTCTTATGCAGTTAAAAGTTATGCAGGAAGTTATAGCATTAACAATATTCACAATATTCACAGTAGTGTTCTTTAAAACTGAAACATTAAAAGTTAATCATTTCATAGGATTTTTATGTTTAATATTGGCTGTATTTTTTATTTTTAAGAAATAATAATCTAATATCGGCACGCTTTATTAGTGTGCTGGTATTAAAACTCTAAATGATAATATTCATTACTGTAAACACTCTTAGCCATTTGAAATAATGCCTTTATAATATTATCATTAGCCAAAGTACTTGAATCAGTATCTATATAATAAACTTCTTTATTTTTTACGGCATTAATATTCTTCCAAGCTGCCCTATTTAATATTTCATCTTCAGGATTATCTATATAATTAACACTTGTAAGAATCACATCAGGATTGGCATGTATTATACTTTCCTCTGATACATTAAGCCATGAATTTCTATCTTTAAATATATTTTCAGCACCAATTATATCTATCATCTCATTTAGAAATACATTTGTACCAAATGAATAAAAACTAGGCATAGAACCTATTTCAAAATACACTCTTTTTTTATTTGTTATGGAAGATGATATTAATTTTATTTTTTCTATATTTGCATTCATATTATCAGCAATTTTTCTGCCTTCTTCATACTTATTAAATATAGATGAAATAAATAAAATATCATTTTCTATATCAGAAATTGTTTCACTATAAGGTACAACAATAACACATATTCCAATACTTTTTAAATTATCTAAAGCCTCAGAACCCGAAAACAAACTCAATGAGTTTACAAGAACTATATCTGGATTTAAAGCTATAAGTTTTTCAGCATCTGGTGAAGCTAAATCAAAAGTAATTAAATCCTTATATTTATTGTTATTATATTTTAATAGTATATCTTTAGAATAAGAATCTGAAGCTGTAATTTTATCTGATATATTCAAATCTATTAGAATCTCTGTTATAGCTGGAGAAAGAGATATTATACTCTCTATGTGTTTAGGAAGTATTATATCATTGCCGTATCTGTCTTTTATATTATTATTATTTTTGGTGCATGACAATGCAAGAATTAATATAATAAAAAAGACAGCTATATTATATTTTAAATAACTTTTTAACATATAAAATAACTGCCTCTATTAAATTTATTATCTTATATTATGTCTTTTTACTCTAGCTTTTGATATATTTTGATTACCCCATTCAAGGACTATATCATTAACTCTCTGTCTTGAAAGCTCTTTTTTCATAACATTTCTAGTAGCAGCATCTAATGTAGCCAATCTAGAAACATCAGGCTTCTCTTCTGATATTACTCTCATAACAGCAACTCCATTATCCAATTTAATAACATCGCTTACAGCATCCAACTGAAGAGTAAATGCATTATTATAAAAAGCTTCTGTAGAAGAATCAGGTATAATAGTACCCTCTTCTGTATTAAGCCTTCCCTGATTATATGAAAAAGGAGCAGAAGATTTATAATATTTTATATATCCATTTCCATCTAATGTTCTAAGATTATTAACTCCAGCAGCAGCCGATTTAAGAACTTCAGCCTGCTTAGTTTTTTCCGCCTCTAAAAGAGAAGTCATATTAACATTAAAATATTCTCTTTTTAATATATCCTGATTAATATCCGTATATTTATCAGGCACTCTTATATCATTAACTAAAACTATATAGTATAAGCCATTAACATATATAGGCTCTAAAAGAGAATTGCCTTTATTATCAGCAAATATTTTATTAGCAAAATCATCAGAAGGCATTTCCATTCTAGTTCTATAACCTAGCTTATAATTATTTGTATCTACGCTTTTCTCTAAAGCACTCTTTTCAAATAATGTTATGTCATCTTTTAATGTTTTATATAAATTATCAGCAACTCCTCCGCTTTCTAAAACTATCCAAGAAATATCAGCCTGAACAAAATTCGTTTTATTATCCGTAAAATATTTCTCTAAATCAGAAGCAGCTATCTCAGAAGCCTGAACTATTGATGCAGCATCTATATAAAGCATTTCAACATCTCTTCTTGTAAAGTTTTTCTTATACTCTCTTTGAACTTCAAGAGAATTTAATTTTATGCTGCTGAATAATTCTGAAGAAACAGTTTGTGCCAGTATTCCTTCTTTTAAATCCTTTTGTATTCTAACTTTTTCTGCCTGAGTAGAGTTTTTTATAAAAGCCTCATAAGCCATTTCATTATAAACACCATTAGTATCTATAAACTGACTTTTCATAGCTTCTACTATAAAATTGTCGCTTACATTTATATTTTTTCTAGCTGTATCGTATAAAAGTATTGAATAAACAGCTCTTCTAAATGCTAAATCCTCTATATAAGCATACATATCATTATTAATTTGTATGCCTAAACTTTGATAATCGCTTTCTATTTCCTTAAATGCTTTTCCATAAGGGCTTGTACTAGTATAATAAATAGGCGTTCCATTAACAGAGCCTATAGTAGGAGTTCTCTGACTTCCTCTAGTATCTACAACTAAAAAATAAACTATTAAAAGTATAGAAACTGCAGATACCCCAAGCCATTGCAATGTTTTTACTACTGGACTTTTCTTTTTTGGTATAAATTTTTTGCTAGATGACATTATATATTATCCTTACATTATTTGCTATTATAATTGAATAATTATATAAGAAGAGTTTAAAAAATTCAAGGTGCTGTAAAATTAAATTTGGTCATATCATTAATATTATATGATAATCTATAAAAAATAATTATAGCATTAAATTTTTATTTTGTAATTATTTAGATTTTATCAAACTTATAATATAATGTTTTTATAACTATGAAAAAAATATTAGAAACAAAAAGACTTATTTTAAGAGAATTAGAAAAACATAATGAAAAAGATTATAAAGGATTATCTTCCATACTTCAGGACGAGAAAACCATGTATGCTTATGAACATGCATTTTCAGATGATGAAGTTATAGAATGGCTTAACAATCAAATAAATAGATATAGAAATTACGGTTTTGGATTATGGGCATGCATACTAAAAGAAAATAATGAGTTCATAGGACAATGCGGACTTACTATACAAAAAATAAATAAAAAAATTCATAATTCTTATGAACTGCTTGAAATAGGATATTTATTCAATAAAAATTATTGGCATTATGGATTTGCTTCTGAAGCAGCTATTTCATGTAAAAATTATGCTTTTGAGGTTTTAAAAGAGAATAGAGTCTATTCCATTATAAGAGATAATAATATATCCTCACAAAATGTAGCAATAAGAAATGGAATGAAAATAATAGATACTATAGTAAAGCATTACTATAATATCGATATGCTCCATTATATTTTTTGTGCTGAGAACTAGATATAAAAATTTTGAGAATCAAGCATATACTTCAAATGAGAATTTTTTTATTTATATAATTAAAATCTGAAATTATTTATCTGTTCAACCATATCTTCTATTTTATTTCTAACCTCTTTAGCAGAACTTGCATTAGCCTCTGCCAAATTGCTGTTTTCTCCTGTTATAGAGTTTAACTGTCTTACAGATATATTTATCTGATTAATGCTGTCAGCTTCCATAACAGCACGCTCTGAAATGGAGGTAAGTTTAGTGAGCATGTCCTGTGCCAAAGTTTCAATATCTCCAAGTATCTTTGAAGAGTTTTCAACAGCCTTATTTCCAGCCTCAACTTTAGATAAAGCATCATTAATAGTATTAGTAATATTTTTAGCAGTTTCATCAACATTCTGAGCCAAAGAACGTATCTCTGAAGCTACAACAGCAAAACCTTTTCCCTGATCTCCAGCACGTGCCGCTTCAACAGCTGCATTTAATGCTAATATATTAGTCTGAAATGCTATTGACTGTATAAGTTTAGTCATATCAGATATCTTTTTACTTGACTCTGATATTTCACTCATACTTTCTATAATTTCTGAAGATGATTCTACACCAACTTTTGTAGCATTGGCAACTTTTTCACTCATTTCTTTAGCATCATTAGAATGTACATTTGTTTCATCGAGCGATGATGATAAAGATTCTATCAAACTTGATAACTCCTCAAGCGATGAAGCCTGAGTATTAGTTCTGTCAGAAAGATTCGTACTTCCGCTTGATACTGTGTCAATCTCATTATTAATAAAATTTAAAGAATCCTGAATAAAATGTATTGAACTTCCTAGAGATTTCTGCATATCTTTTATAGAATTAACAAGAACACCAGTTTGATCCGATTTATTAAGCAGTTTATCATCAAAAGCAGCATTGAAATGCTTATTCGTCATATCCTTAATTACTTCTATAGCCCTATCCAATGTCTGAGATAGAGGATTTACATTGAACACTACAAGCAGGAACTGAATGCCTAAAAATCCCAATGTAACTACAAACATTATAATAGCAAGAGTAGTAATTTTCTTATTAAGGTTATCTATGCTTCCATTACCAACTAATATCCAAGGAGTATTAGGTATATCATAAACTGCTGTCCATCTAGATTTATTTATACTGAAAGCATATTCATTATTGCTGAGTTTAGGGGCATTCAATTCTGTATATATATTTCTTTGTTCATTAAATAGTAAATTTGAATCTGTATGTGTTATAAATCTTCCGTCATCTAAAGCTATAAAATAACTATTTTCTTTATTAGCCAGTAATAATTTAGATATTTCTGCAAATGATATATCTATACCTATTACGCCTTTTAAATTCCCTCCATCCATTACAGCTTTTGATATGGTAATAACGATATCCTTATTTTCTGCATCAATATAAGGAGAACTAATAAATGTGCTTGAAGGATTTTTAACTGCTTCCTGATACCATTCTCTTGTTGTTTGATCGAAACCTTCTATGTTATCCCCATGAACTATTACAAGCAAACCTCCGTCCCTATAAGATACTGTTCCGCTAAAATGTATATTTTGTATTTCATTTTTTATATTTTCTAATTCTTTAAAAGAATCAAGCATCTGAGCATAATCTGTTTCAAATTTGCAATAGGATGCCAAAACATCTATTTGAGCATAAAAATAACCAAGCCAAGAAGTAACCGAAGTTTCATTTTTATACATATTAGCTTCTACTTCTGCAATAAATTCTCTTTTGTATCTTGGCGTAAAATAAAGCATTAAGGCTATAAACAATACCAATATAAAAGAGGCAAAAGGAACTAAGAATTTAAGCATTAGAATATACTTTTTCTTACTATCTTTCATATAGAAATCCCCAAACAATAAAATAGTGATACTTAGTATACTCATTTACTTTTTTATTGTCAAGTAATTTTTTTTTACTATTGATAAATATAATTTTATTATTTTTTATATACTTCAATTAAATTTCAAAAAATTATAAAAAAGGAGACCTAAATAAATAAGTCTCCTATTTTTATTAAATTAAAAAACTATAATTTAATTTTTAACATCAATTAAACTATCGCCTACATTCACAGAAGATGAAGATGTCAAAGATATATCAGTATAATCATCAGAATTAGTTACAATAACAGGCGTAATAGTAGGGTATCCCTCATCTCTTATTTTTTCCATATCAAATTCTAATAATAAATCGCCTTTTTTAACTTTTTGACCCTCTTCTATATGTGAAATGAAGTGAGCTCCTCCCAATTTTACAGTATCCATACCAACATGTATTAATAGCTCAACACCTTTATCAGATGTAAATCCTATAGCATGTTTAGTAGGGAAAGCCGTTTCTATTATACCGTCAAAAGGAGCATATACTTTACCTTCTGTAGGTTCAATGGCTATACCTTTTCCCATAGCTCCGCTTGAGAAAGCTTCATCTTTAACACTTTCCAATTTAACTATGTTTCCTTTTATAGGAGAATATACTATATCAATTAAAGCATTTGAACTTTTTTTAGTTTCTTCTTTTTTGTCCTCTTTCTTTTCTTCATTTTTAACTGTTTCTGCGGCAGTAACGGATACTTCTTCATCACTTATAGGATCATGTAAATAATCTTCAAGTCTTGATTTTATTACGGTAACTTTAGGTCCGTATATTACCTGTATTCCGTTTCCTTTTTTGATAATTCCAGCAGCACCGCTTTGTTTTAATAAAGCGTCATCAACTTTAGCAGGATCAAAAACTGTTATACGAAGTCTTGTAGCACAGCAGTCAACATCGCTTATATTTTTCTTTCCGCCAAGTCCTGAAGTTATTAAAGGAGCTTCCTCATATTGAGCTAAAGGAGAAGAAACAGCACCATCTTTTCCTGCATTTTTAGCAGCTTCAACATCGGCTCTTCTATAAAGTTTAGGCTCTTCTGTATCTGGTTCTCTTCCTGGTGTTTTCCAATCGAATTTTTTAATCAAAGTAGAGAATAAGAAATAATAAATAAAGAAATAAACTGCTCCTACTATTACTATCCATATCCAATTAGTTTTAGCATTTCCTTGTATTACTCCGAATAAAAGCAAGTCTATTAAACCGCCTGAGAATGTCATACCTACTGTAACATGAAGTATATGCATTAACATGAAAGATATACCAGCAAGTACACAGTGAATAGCATAGAATATAGGAGCTACAAATAGGAATGTAAACTCTATAGGCTCAGTAATACCTGTAAGCATTGCTGTTAGTGCAGCTGAGAAAAGCAAAGCACCTACAACTTGTTTCTTTTCAGGTCTTGAAGTTTTATACATTGCCAAAGCAGCACCTGGTAAACCGAATATCATAAATGGGAATTTACCTGTCATAAAACGTGTAGCATCTACACTGAATGCCGTGGTATTAGGAGAACCTAATTGAGCAAAGAATATATTTTGAGCACCTTCTACTAAATTGCCGTCTATCATCATAGTACCACCTAATGAAGTCTGCCAAAGCGGAGTATAGAATACATGGTGCAAACCAAAAGGTATTAATGCTCTTTCTATTATACCATAGAATAGAGTACCAACATATCCAGAACCTGCTATCAAATCTCCTAACTTATTCATTACAACCTGTACAGGCGGCCATACATAATACATTAATATACCTACTACCAAAAATACTATAGAGGATATTATAGGCACAAATCTTGTACCGCCGAAAAATGACAATACTTGAGGAAGTTCTATAGTATAATACCTGTTATGCAAAGCGGCAACTCCAAGTCCTACTATTATACCTCCGAATACACCCATTTGAAGTGATAATATGCCTACAACATTAGTAGTAGAACCTGCCAATAATTTATCAGCTCCGCCCATAACCTGTATCATTTTACCTATAGATGCATGCATTACAAAAAATGCTATAGCTCCTGATAAAGCAGCAACCTCTTTTTCTTTCCTCGCCATACCAATAGCAACACTCATGGCAAATATAATTGGTAAGTTTCCAAATATAATATTACCTGCCTCACTTAATACAGATAATATATCATAAGCAATAGTACCAGGACCCAAAACACCCATTAAATTATATGTTTCAAGCATTGTAGTATTCGTCAAAGAACTGCCTATACCTAGAAACAAACCAGCTACAGGAAGTACTGCTATAGGAAGCATGAAAGATCTTCCTACCCTTTGAAGTACTCCGAAAATTTTATCCTTCATATAAAGAACTCCAGATTATTAAAATATATTTTTGATATTATAGATATTATGTATACTTATCTCACATATATAACATCAATACTTATACTAAGTATAATAAATTTTTTTGTAATTGTATATATTTTTAGCAATAATTTTTCCTATATACCTTTTTATTTATATCATTAAAGTTAATTTAATAGTATAAATCTATATTTTATTATACAAGATAATATTTAAAATAAACTAGGTTCTTCTTCTAAAACTTTACCATTATACCTGTTATAAGCACTGTCTTCCGTGTTGAGTTCTTCTTTAGTTTTGTATGTGATATTATACTTTTCTTCTAATACTTCTATTTTGAGTATGTTCATAATTAAAAATTAAATATAATATAACTGATATTAATTTAAATTAATCGTATTTAAAAATATTATCTATATCTTCAATAATTTTTTTTCTTATTTTATTTCTAATTCTTTTGAAAGGTATATACCATACTATTTTATCAATCAATTTATATAAAGCACTGCGTACATATATTATATGTCTGTTATAAATATATATATCCATATATTTAAAATAATTCTCTTTAAAAAATGGTGTCAAAGAAAAATATTCCCAAAACTTATAATAATATTCATTTATTGGTCTATTAAAACCATATTTTAATGGCTTTCCAGTTCCAGTAAAATAACCTGAAATTATAATTTTATCATTATTCTCACCTAAATCAGTTTTTAAATCTAAAAAAGCTATACTATCTCTAAATAAATATAAAAATATATGCTCTTCTGTACAAATTGAATTTATATATTTATCTATACATTCATCAATTTTATTATAGTAAGATTCTTCGGTAAATAATTCATTTATTTTTTTTAGATTAAACAGTAATACACAACTATGTGAATAATCATATTCAGGATTTTTATAGCCTATATCCAGCATATATTTATACACATCAGGCCAAATATCTTTTAGTTTCCTAAATATAGCTTTTTGAGAAACAAAAGAATAATTAGATATATCTATGTCAAATATATAATTAAGACTGCCTAAAACTATAGAATCCGCATCTATAAATAATACATTATCTAAATCTTTTAATATAGTTGGAATATCCAGCTTAATAAAAACACTGTAATGCCATATAGGCTAGCCATTTTTTTTAAATGTTTCCGCCATTTTTTATATTTTTCCACATTATCATAGTTTGGCTTATAAAACTTTATTTCAAAATCCTTAATCTCCTTAAGCATTAATAATTTATTTTTATTTTCTTCTTTAATACCATCTTCAATAAGATGAAAACAAAAATTATCATTTTCAGAAGAATTTTTTAATATTGAAACTATTAGTGCAGCAACATACCCTACAAATTTATCATCTGAAATTAAACATATATTCATTACTTTATTCATTGTATGCTCCTTAATTTGTTAGTTAAACACAAAAACCCTATACCGCCATTTTTATTAGCAGTATAGGGTTAATAATTTTTATAAAAGATTCTTTAGTCTATCTGTCTGTCTGTCTGTCTGTCTGTCTGTCTGTCTGTCTGTCTGTCTGTCTGTCTGTCTGTCTGTCTGTCTGTCTGT
>NZ_CALXKQ010000036.1 GCF_944388875.1 uncultured Brachyspira sp. | reverse complement strand
GTAAAGTTCCTAGCTGCTGTAATAGGTTCTTTATTAATTACAACAGTTTCAGCATTCGGTATGTACGGTGTAGACGGCGATGACTGGATTGGATTTCTTACTGACGGAAACCAATTCAGAGCTAGAATGGATCAGTTAGGATTCACTTTAGGCAACGGTACAATTAAAGGTACTGTTGGTTTCAGATCTGATAATGGTTGGTTGGGCAGTATTTTATCATCAGATGGAGGTGCACAAAATAATGAAACTCTTTCTTTTAATCCTACATTATCTTTAGGTATAGGATACACTTCTGATATGATAGGTGTTGGTGTTGGATATAATTTCACTTATATAAACAGATTTATACAAGTACATACTCCTACACTTGTTCTTAATGCTTTAAATAACAATTTAAGATTTGCTGTTCCTATACAAATAGCTATAACAGACCAATCTGACGGTTTTCCTAAAGATTTAGGATACAAATTTACAGGTGTAGGCTTCAATAATATGGAAGTAAGATATTTGACTGGAATAGATGCTTTCAATCAAATAAGAGTGTATGCTTCTTATAGAAATTGGAAAATAGAAAAGAGCAATGTAGGTCATGATTTTCTTTCAGAAGATATGCATTTACAGTTGAGATTATATTTCTTAAATACACAAATAGGAAATGTTACTGTTAATCCATATATTAGAATAGATTATGCTACAGCTTTAAGAGGCGATTTAATAGATGATAATATCACTATAATAAACAATGGTTATTTCAGCCCTAATGTTAATGGCAACAATGGTTACAATCCTAGCACCCCTTATGAATGGTCAAGCGGAAGCGGATACTATGCTGTAAGACCTTATAAAATCGCTATCAAACCAGTATTATCTTTAGCAGCTTCAAGCGATATAGTTTCTTTATATTTTGAACCTTCTTTAGGTTATGAATATTCTTATAAGAAATTTAAATCTGGTTATAATGGCGGAGCAGAAGTTGTTTCTCATAAATTAACATGGGGTGCTTATGCTGAAATGTATGTAAGACCAGTTCAAGACTTAGAATGGTACTTCGAGATGGATATTAACGGCAAATATGGAAAAATTACTCAATATGTAGATGTTGGCGAAGTTCCTGTATACTTTGAAACTACTACTGGTATAACTTGGTACTTGCCTTCACTTGGCGGAGATACTGCTCAATAATTGAAATTAATCAATTTCTTTATAGGCTGGCTTAAAAAAGTCAGCCTTTTATTTTAACAAAATTATGTAAACTATCTTTTACGGTTAATAGATTCTTATTTATTAATTTAGGTGCTTTTATCTATTAATTCATTTATATCAAAAATAAGTTCTGCGTGCGTGAGTGATCGCTTTAAATCTAAAAAACACTAGGGCGGGTACAGAAATATCTATTTAAACAGCAAAGAAATGAAAAACAAAAATGACTAATTAAAATTATAAAAAATGATGGGCGGGGATGTAACTTTAATTACATACCCCGCCCTTATAAATTTACTGCTTCAATGAGAAATATATAACTTTAATTTTATTTTTACCGTTATAAAAAATCATGCCCGCCCAAGCTGTTTTTAAATTTAAAATTTTCATCAACGCACGGTAAACAAAATTAACAATATAATAATATTTGAATTGAAAATAGATTTATATTTTTAATTTTATTCTGCGTGCGTGGTGTAAAACATAAAATTAAACAATACATTCTAATATAATTTAAATGAAGTTTTAATTCATATATATTGCAGATTCACTCTTTTATCTTCTTCTAGTTGAAGAGCGTCTAAAAGTTGATTGTTTTCGTGTAGAACTTCCCGAACTTTGTTTGAACAATGTACGTCTTTTAGCTGATGTATTATTATCATTTACAGTTGTTTTTTTAGAAGAATTTCCAAATCCGCCTCCTGTACTCCTTCTAGTTGTATACCTATCATCATAATAATCTCTATTAATTGTTCTTCTGCTTCCGTAATCATCATAATATACGGGTCTTCTGCTGTCCATCAAATTCATAAGCATCATATAAGTAAAGAAACTGCTTCCGAATCCTCCGCTGGCGGCAGCTCTCTGTGCCTTCTCTGGTTCAATCTCTTCTATAAAGTTTGTATATTTAGTAAATGAATTAGTAGGAAATGCAACATTAAATTCATATTTGCCTGCATCAAACATCATAGGTCCTATCTGCAACATTGATGTGTTAACTATAACATCATCATTATTTAAAAATTGAGTAATCAAAAATATATCTTCAGATTCTTTTCCAGATTTTAAAGCCTCTACGATAACTTTTATACTTTTATCTTCTTTATTAGCCGATAAAACATTAAAATAAGATTCATTAGCTCTGTAGCATGAAGCAAAAATAATACTTAAAAATAATAAAACAAAAAATCTCTTCATAATTTTACACCTCCTATAAATTATTTAGTCCAAATAAGTATAAGCATCTTCTTTATGCTTATCTCTAATTCCATAAAATAATTAGACAGCCTTTTTCTCTCACTATTTGCAAGTAATTTTTGATATAGTATTTCATTAAGCAGATAAACTAAAAAATCTTCTATGCTGGAATAAACTTCTCCAGCACTCTCAGAAGTATAAAATACAATGCTTTCAGAATCTCTTAAATAATTTTCTACAGCGTTTCTTATCCTAATTTTTTCATCATCATCCAAATCATATATATGATTTTCCAATTCCTGCCTATTTTTTATAATTTCAAATTGAAAATCATCTTCATAAAGCGGTCTTAATTCTGTTTCTTTTATAAGATCATAATATTTTCTTATATCATCAAGCATAACCCCATACTCCTGCCGTTTTTGATAGTTGAAAGATTATATTATTTAAGAAACTATTTGTCAAGATTTTTGACATTAAACTTATGTTTAGAAGTGTTAGTTTTGGGACATTTTTTATAAAAATGAGAAGGTAAGTATAAATAAATTTTAAAAAATTAATTTACATACCCCGCCCTTATAAATTTACTGCTTTAAGCAACACTCTATAACTTTAATATTTTTCCAGATACAATAAAAAAAGCATGCCCGCCCAAGCTGTTATTAAACTTAAAATCTTTTAACGCACGGTGAATAAAATTTTTAATATAATAATCGTGTATTTTTTATATAAATAAAATATAATGTATAAAAATAAAAAATACAGGAAAACATTTTATGAAAAAAATAATTTGCTTAGGAGACAGTACAACTTACGGATATATGGTAAATAGAAACAATGTATGGACTTCTATTTTAAATAAAAAATTTGAAGAAGAAAATAAAGATATAATCCTTATTAATAAAGGCATTAACGGAGATATGATTTCAGGAATGCTTGCACGTTTTGATATTGACTGCATAAATGAAAAAGCTGATACTGTTATTCTAATGGGCGGAGTTAATGATATATTTACATGCAAATCATTAGCAAAAATAGAAGAAAACTTTATAAATATAATAAAAAAATCCAATGAAAATAATATTGATATAATAGTTTTTACTCCTATTCCTTTTATAAAAGAAGCATTTACATTTTTTGAGGCGGATAATTTGGATAATTTTGAAAATACTTTAATAGAGTATGTTAATTTCATAAATGATTATACTAAAAAAAATAATATAAAAAGCATAAATGTATATGATATTTTTATTAATAATATTTTGAAAAATCATAATTATTATGATATATATTTTGACGGTGTTCATTTAAATGAAAACGGACATAATATTTTTGCATTAGAACTGTATAAAGTACTATTTTAGCAAAATAACTTGTAATCCGATAATATTCTATATTTTTCTTAGGGGAAGAATTAATGATAAATTCCAATATTATCAATAATAATAATGAGGCAGAAAAAAATAAAATATTTGCCATAATCACCCTTGTAATTTTAAGTTTTGTACTCGGAACAAGCGAGTTTATAGTAGTAGCAATTTTAACAGATATTTCTGATAGTTTAAATATATCAATTACTCAGGCAAGCAGAATTATATCGATATTTGCTTTGGCATATTCTATATGTTCTCCTTTTTCAGCAGCTATTGCAGGAAAGTTCAATAGATATTATTTTATAATATTTGCAAGCTTATTATTTGCAGCGAGCAATTTTTTATGTTCAATGGCTTATAATTACATATTTTTGCTTATTATGAGAGTATTTACTGCTATAATATCAGGCGTTTTAATATCAGTATCAATATCTTTTATACCTTATATAGCCAAAAAAGAAAAAAGAGGCATAGTAGTAGCTTTAATATATTCAGGATTCAGCATATCATATATACTTGGACTGCCAATAGGAACTGCTATAAGCTATAATTTCGAATGGCGTGATTCATTTTTATTTATATCTGTTTCCAGTATAATTACAATGCTTCTTCTTGCTTTAACACTTCCTAGAAATACTGCTTCATATAAAGTAAAATTACTTGAACAATTTATAATAGTAAAAGACAGCAGGCTTGTATTGAGTTCTCTTACTATAATATTCGGTGCTGCTTCATCTTATGTAATTTATACTTATTTGAATCCTATTTTCACTGAGTATGTTCATGTGCCTGAAGAAAATATTAGTATAGCACTGCTGATATTTGGTATTGCCGTTTTGTTCAGCACTTTAACTTCTGGAAAATTAGCAGAAAAAAACGGTGTATATAAATTAAGATTTGTATTCATATTTCAGTTTTTATGCATGCTGATATCTCCGTATGCTTTTGATACCCAAATAGGTTCTGCTATGATTGTATTATCAGTAGGATTTTTAATGTATTTAATGACTTCGCCTATACAAATTAATATATTAAATTTTGTAGAAAAGGACTACCCTTCATGTCTGACATTATCTTCAGCCAATAATTCATTTTCTTTTAATTTAGGTGTGGCTTTAGGATCATTTATAGGAAGTACAATTTTTGAACATTACGGAATGAAATGGGTTGGATTTGGCGGTGCTGTTATGTCGTTATTTGCTTTTATTTGTGTTATTGCACTTTATTATAAGAATAATAAAAGATACAGATATACATGGACTTCAAATATTGAATTAATTAATTCAAAAACGATAGAAAATTTAAAGACAGCTTTCATAATAGATAGCATAGAAAGATGCAAGTATATGTATTATGCTGAAAAAGCTAGAGAAAATGGAATGGAAGATTTGGCAATAGCCTATGAAAGTGCTGCTAGAAATGAACAGGAACATGGAAAATTATGGTTTGAACGATGTTATGGCATATCTTCAAATAATGAAAATTTAAAAGATGCAATTATCAATGAATCTTATGAATCTAAAAAAATGTATTTAAAGTTCGCTGAAACTGCTAAGGAAGAAGGTTTTAATGATATAGCTTTTTTGTTTGAAAATGTTGCTAAAATAGAAGAAGGACATAAAAGAATGTTTGAAAAATATTTAGTAAATGATGATGAAAATATAAATAAATTGATAAATTAATTAAAAAATTATTTGTTCATAAACTTCTTTCATCATTGCAAATATCATAAATTTTCATATTTAAATTATTAGTATTGAAAAATTATAATTTTATATTAATATAAACCAAATTTAAATTATATTAATCCGATTAGCAAATGCTAGTTTAATTAAATACTTAGGAGAATATATGAAAAAAATTATTTTTACTGTTACAGCTATTTTATTTTTAGCCAGCTTCTCCGTATTTGGAATGTATGGATATGATGGTGATGATTGGATTAGTTTTCTTACAGATGGAAATCAATTCAGAGCAAGAATGGATCAGCTTGGATTCGTTTTAGGAAATGATACAATAAAGGGAACTTTTGGTTTAAGAGCTGATACTGGATATATGGGTTCTATATTGGGAACTGGAACTATAGGCGGTGAATCTATTGCTTTAAACCCCACAGTATCGGCTGGTATAGGATATACTTCTGATATATTTAGTATTGGAGTGGGATATAACTTTACTTATATAGATAAATATTTGCAAATACACACTCCTGTATTAATGATTAATGCTTTGGATAATAATTTAAAATTAGCAGTTCCTATAGAAATAGCCATAACTGATAATGCACAATCATTAGGTCCTAATGGAGAATCTGCTTCTATAAATAATAAAATCAAATTTACAGGTATCGGATTTAATAATATTGAATTGAGATATAGTACAGGAATAGATGCTTTCAATGAAATAAGATTCTATGCTTCTTATAGAAGTACATCGCATGAAAGTTCTTTTAATGGCTCAACTATTAAATATGTTTCAGAGGCATTAGATTTGCAGTTAAGATTATACTTCCTAAATACAACAGTTGGAAATGTAGGAATTAATCCTTTTATCAAAGTGCAATATTCTACAGCTTTAAAAGGTTCAAGATTAGGAGATTTTTTAATGACAGAAAGCTATAAATATCCTCAGGGAAGTGCTGTGTCAGGAGAACATGACGGAAATTATGGTATAGATGCTAATACCAAACAGTCTGATAATTTCTCTGCTAATCCTTATAAGGTTACTATTGCTCCTACATTAGCATTATCAGCAAGCAGCGATATAGTTTCATTATACTTTGAACCTTCTTTAGGATATACTATTTATGGAGATGCTCCTTTAAAAAGATATAATAGAAAACAGACTATAACTCATTCATTGTATTGGGGTGCTTATGCCGAAATGTATGTAACACCAGTACAAGACTTAGAATGGTACTTTGAAATGGATGTTAATGGAAATGTTACAGGTAAGGATAATGCAAAAGCTAATGTTAATTTAGCTCCAGTATATTTTGAAACTACTACTGGTATAACTTGGTACCTTCCTTCATTTGGAAATAATTAAATATTTAACTTAATAAAAAAGGAGGCTTTAAACAAGCTTCCTTTTTATTATAATTATTTTTTATTGATGATATTTATGACTGAAGCTTTTTGATTATTAAAGATTGAATATTTATTAAAAGATTTTATATTTATCTATATATATTCTAGCATCAGCACTATTTGCAAAACGATTAACTTTAAGTTTATATATAATATCAATATAATCAGCAGCTTCTAATTTTTTTACCTCTTCCTCATTGCTATTCCAAATAACTGCACTTATATTTTTATTGCTTTGACTTAATTCAAGTCTTAAATGCAGTTTATTATTTTTAGGCATTTTCTTTATTTCATTAATATTTATTTTTTTTGACATAAATACAGGCTCCTCATTTCCGCTTCCATAAGGCTCAAATAATTCAAGCATAGATGCTAATTTAATATCTATATCCTTAAAATCTAATTCCATATCAAAAATATCTTCTTCTTTTTCTGTACTGAAATTTTGAGAAGAAGCATATTTTATTATTTTGCTTGAAAACTTTTCAAAGTTTGCACTCTCTAAAGTAAATCCTGAAGCATTTTTATGTCCGCCGAATTTTGTCAAATAAACTTTTGATGCCTCAAGCATATCCCGAGCATTATCATCTCCCCTGCTTCTTATACTTCCAACACAAATGCCTGCTTCATTTTCATACATTATTACAGCAGTTTTACCATATTCACTTAAAACCTTCCCAGCAATTAATCCAGTTAAACCCTGCTCTATTTTATCACTTTTTACTATAACAACTGGAAGAGATAAACATTTATTTATTTTTATATACTCATTAACTATACTGAAATTAGATTCTGTTAAAGATTTTCTAGTTTCATTCATATTATAAACTTCCTGAGATAATGATACAGCCTCTTCCTTTAATTCAGAAGTAAGAAGTTTTAAAGCCGTTTCAGGACTTCCCATTCTTCCAGCTGCATTAATAAAAGGAGCCAATTTCCACCCTACAGCCTGAGTATCTATCTTTGTATTTAATAAATTTATTCTCTCCAATATAGCATTATATCTAATATGCGTAGGATTTTCTAATTCCTTTAAAGCACATTTTACATAAGTTCTATTCTCGCCAGTAAGAGGCACAACATCAGCAACAGTTCCAAATAGTACGAGTATAGATTTTTTACGTATATAACTCTGAAGCTGTTTCTGACTTATATAAAACATTCTTCTAAATATTTCCATTTTTATTATTAAATCTCTATAATCAATATCATCATACTTGTAAATATTAACATTGAGTGCCAAAGCAAAATCATTTAAAGTTTTCGTTGTTTTTATATTAACATTTCCATATTTAGCACCAAGCTGCAATAGATCATAAACGCCGTCATATTCAGGCAAATATATATCATATTTTTCATATAATGATAAAAGCCTTTTTAATCTGTCCTCTCCTCCAGTCAATACTAATACAGTACCATCCCCCTCAAACATATAGCTTGCAAGCTCTTCTAATACTTCATCCTCACTCATAAGTTCATCATAATAATCTATATAAATTGACTTATAGCAATTATTATCATTAATAAGTTCAAAACCAAATACATCATCTTCTAAAGTAAAGTTTACAGATTTTAATGCTCTTATTTTTTTCAATACATTTTTAGCTTTATCTATCTCATAATCCAATACTATAATATCTTTATTGTAAAGCTTCGTGTATGAGAAAACAAATGCCTGCATAAGTTTGAATGCCACAGCACAGCCTGAAAAATTTTTAGATGAAAAACCAGTATTATAAAGTTTAGGATTAAATACGGCATAAGCATTAGGAATTATCTCAGGTATATCATGATGATCCGTAACTATAATATCAATAGATAAATCTCTTGCAAACTCAACTTCCTCAACATTAGATATTCCGCAGTCTACTGTTATTATAAGACTAACACCCGAATTAGCATATTCTTCTATAACAGTTTTAGAAAGCCCATATCCAGTTTCATGATTAGGAACAAAAGCTTCAACATTTTTTGTAACAACCTTTAATGTATTATAAATTATAGATGCAGCTGTAATTCCGTCAGCATCTTTATCGCCGTAAATAAGTATCTTTTCATTACTGTTTATCGCTTCTTTTACTCTATCAACAAATACATTAACGTCTTTTATATTGAATGGGTTTGAAAGCGAATATATATCCTGAAAGAAAAAATCGAAAATATCCTCTTTTGATGAAATACCTCTCAAATTTAAAAGTTCTTTTATTACAGGATGTAAATTATCTATATCTCTAATCATATATTTTCACTTGTCTATTAATAATATTTATTGTTAAAATAGTATATTTTATTTATAATATTCTTTCAAGTACCATAAAATAAATAACTTAATAATAAAAATTCTAAAAAAATTAAAAAAAATCAAATAAGCATATATCATTTTTTTTATAATGATATATATTATTTAACTAAAGGGACGCTTATAATTAGTGTCCCTTTTTTATTACAAATTTTTTTTTGTTTGAAGGTAAAAAATATTATGACTATTTTAGTTTATTCAATGCCGTTTTTAATTTATTTATGCTCCAGTATATTCAGTACAGTTTTAGTTATTAACGCCTCTACATCAGGAGCTAATCCATTTTTTATTTCACTATTAGGTGTTTCTTATGGTATGGGTATGATGGTATCTGCAGGTACTTTCTCTAAATTTAAAATACCAAAAGCAATATATCCAAGATTATTGTATCTTCAGGCATGCATACAGGTTGTAATATCTATTTTATGCTTACTATACCTTCCTAACGAAATGGCATTGTTATACTCTTTTTTATTCGGATCTAATACAACAGTATTTTTCGTATGTTTCCAATCTTTATTAGACAGTGTTTCAAAAGATTTGCCTATAAGAATAAGCAGCGGTCTTTTTATATTTTCATGGACATTAGGACTTGCAGTAGGTCCTATAGTAACAGGATTTATATATAAATTAAATCCTAATATAGGCTTTGTTATAGTTATAGCAATGAGTATTTTAATATTTGTTTTTTTCTATATGTCAAGACATCTGCATTTCAAATCGAAAAGACATAAATGGGAAGAACCTTTTATGAGAGCACCTAGATATAAAGTATATATAGGATGGCTGATAATATTTGTAGGTGCTGCCGTTTTGCATACATTGAGATTCATGTTCCTAGACTATGGTATAAAACAGGTAGGATTATCAGAATCTACTGCTGGTATATTAGTAGGAAGTTTATCAGGATTTATGGCTGTAGGAGCTTTAATCAGTGCATTCTATTTAAGATTTTTAGAAACCAAAAGAGTTTTTACAGTTGTAGGATTATTAACACCTGCCGCACTTACTTTAATTCTTGTTACTTCAAACTTTTGGCTATTTTTGCTTGCTTTTATGTTTTTAGGTTTTGTAAGCGGGTTCGGATATTTCTTCGGACTTTACTATGCTTTGGCAGATCAGGAAAATGCTTCAAATAATGTTGCTGTTAATGAAACTTTAACTGGAGTTGCTGCTTTAATAGTACCTTTTATAGTTGGTTATTTAGCTTCTAATTTTTCATATTTTATAGCTTTCTTATTTATGATGATAGTATCTCTTATATGTTATTCTATAGCAATAAATATAATGCTTCAGAAAAAAAGAACTGCTTTAATTAAAGAAAAGTTCAGAAGAATAATAAAAGAAGCTGATAAAATTTATGAAAAAACAGAACAAAATTAAAAATTTATATAAGGCTGCTTATTTTTTGACAGCCTTATATAATAACTAAATCATATTGCTTCTATATTTCTAGTAGCAACTATATCAGCACCAGCAGCATTTTTAAGTACAACATCTCCAATATGAACAGGAGCATTAACTTCTACAGTTTTTAATGCCTCTAAACATTCATTAATTCTTGATTTGTCTATAGGCTCTTTAGTTTTTACAGGAAGCATTTTTAATCTTCCATTTTTTATTTTTACTATAGAAGTAACCATTCTAACAGGACGAACAACCTCATCTCTGGCATAAGTATCTCCTCTCTTGCATGTATTACCGCTTATGCTTACAACTTGGTTTCCCTCCATCTCTACAGACAAAGCACAGCCCATAGGGCAGCATATACAAGTTAATTCTTTTTTTTCCATAAATTACTTCCTTTTATTTTTTTAATAGTTTTTAGTTTATAATTATCTAATTAAATAAAGGCAAATCAGCCATCATATTTTTCATAAGTATCTCTACTCTTGGCATATGCTCGGCTATAGTAAGACCTACCAATTCTTTTTCTCTGGCAATATCATTTATAACCCTTACAGCTTCATTAATTTTCATTCCATTTGGAGAAACTCCTACCGCTGCTATTATTTCGTTAGGATCAAGAACATCTAAATCAAAATGTATTAATACTTTACTGGCTTTGCATTCTTTAATCCATTTTATTATACATTCGCTTGACTTTGAAATCTCTTCAGGAGCAAAATGCTTTATGCCATACTCTTTTTGACGAATCTTTATCTCCTCTCTTTCCCAATCTCTAAGCCCTACAAATAAAATATTTTCTGCTGAAATTTTACTTGGAAGATTATTTATTGCCACTATTTTACCCATGCAGGCACTTACAGCCATAGCATGATATCCAGCATAGGTATTGTCTTCAGGTAAAGTTATATCAGGGTGAGCATCTATCCATATTAAAGCTATGTCATTATCATATTTTTTATTTAAATATGTAAAAGGAACTACACTTACAGAACATTCTCCTCCAAAAACTATTATCTTGTCAGGATCATTTTTATTTAGTATATCCAAAGCACTATTATTTTGATTTACTATATAATCATAATCCATAATACCATTTTTTATTTCTCTCTTTTCTATATTAAGAGAAACAGGAACTTCTATAGTTTTATGAGTATTATTTTCTGGTGCTAATATACTTAGAAGTTTAGCCCCTAAATAATAGCCTCTTGAAGAATCTTCAGGTTTAAGCTCCTTTATCCAATGGGATATTATACCGCCCTGCCACTGCGGATAAACTAATCTTAAAGTTTGAAACATAAATATAAACTCCAAATCATATTAATTATATACTAAAAATTTTTAAGTTTGTCAACCGCGAGCTGCGGCACCTTCCCGCACGGTATTGTTTATTCTTTATCAAATGTCAACTATACGTGCGGCTGATTACCTATTATTATACAAAACAAGTAATTTACTATACATCTAAAACATATTTTGCTGATTAATAAAAATATATTATGTTATAAGTAAATTATATTTACATTTATAAATAACTAAAATTTGACAAACTATAGTTGTTTAGGTATATACTATATTTTATTAATTATCCTCTATCTTAAACTCAATATTTTTAAGACCTTCTTTTGAAAGCATGGATTTATCTAGTTTAACACTTTCCATTTCACCTGGAGCAAATATCAAATGCTTTTTATGTATCACTCTCTCGCCGTCAAAATATACATTTAAGAATTTGTTTTGAAATATAGCACTTACTCTAAACCTTACCATAACATGATCATCTACATTATGAGCATTAATCATAGAAGGCACAGTATATCTCACACCATTAGAACCTTTTAGTGAAATAGAATTTGTATTATCTCTTCTTTTGTTTTTAAGCACATACTCGGAAGCACTCTTTCCTGCAGTTTCAGCCTCTTCAGAAACAAAGTCTACTAAGTCATGAACATGAAGAACATTACCGCAGGAGAATACTCCGTCAATATTAGTCTCCAAACTTTCATTAACTATAGCACCAGAAGTTATAGGATTAATCTCAACGCCAATCTCTTTTGAAAGCTCATTTTCTGGTATAAGTCCTACAGATAAAAGCAAAGTATCGCATGAATAATATTCTTCAGTGCCTTTAATAGGCTTCATATTCTCATCAACTTTAGCTATTGTAACTCCTTCAAGTCTGTCTTTTCCTTTTATGTCTATAACTGTATGACTTAATTTAAGAGGTATATTAAAATCGTCCAAACATTGAACTATATTTCTTTTAAGCCCTCCTGAAAATGGAAGTATCTCAGCAACCACCTTAACTTTAGCTCCTTCAAAAGTCATTCTCCTAGCCATAATAAGCCCAATATCTCCAGAACCAAGTATAACAACTTCCTTACCAGGCATATACCCTTCTATATTTACCAAATGCTGAGCAGCACCCGCAGAAAATATCCCAGCAGGTCTAAAACCAGGTATATTTAAAGCTCCCCTAGAACACTCACGGCAGCCCATAGCTAGTATCACAGCTTTGACATTAATCTCAACTAAACCTTCTTCTTTATTTATATAAATAATTTTTTTAGTTTTATCATCATTAAGTACAACATCCAAAACCATAGTATTGAGTTTATAATTAATATTTAAATCATAAACTTTTTCTATAAATCTGTAAGCATATTCAGGACCAGTAAGCTCCTCACCAAATCTATGAAGCCCAAAACCATTATGTATGCATTGATTGAGTATGCCCCCAAGCACCTCATCACGCTCTAGCATAAGCAAATTATCTATACCGTTTTCTTTAGCAGAAACAGCAGCAGCAAGCCCAGCAGGACCTCCGCCTATAACAACAACATCATAAGACTGCATTTTTACTCCTTAAATAAAAACAAATGATTATATTGTTTTTAATTAAATACTAATAATCTCTAAATCAAAAAGTTTCCTTATCATAACCAATAACTATTTCAGAGCCTTTTCCGCATTTAGTAATAGTTAGAGGAGAAACATTAAGTTCTCTTGCTAATATCTCTATTATTTTAGGAGAACAAAAACCGCCTTGACATCTTCCAAGACCAGCACGTACTCTTCTTTTTACTCCGTCAAGGGATTTAGCTCCTATAGGACTTTTTATAGCTTCTACAATCTCACCCTCGGTTACCTTTTCGCATCTGCAAATTATATGTCCGTATAAAGGATTTTCTTTTATGAGTTTATTTTTCTCTTCATTAGAAAGTTTATTAAAATGCGTTATTCCTTTTCTTTTTTCTATAAAGTTTTCTTTTTTCTCAAAGTTTCCTTTCCTGCTTATAATGTCTGCAACCATTACACCAATAGCAGGAGAAGATGCAAGTCCAGGAGATTCTATTCCAGCACAGTCAAAAAATCCTTCACAGTCTTCAAGTTCTTTAATAATAAACTCATGATTATTTTCATGAGGACGAAGCCCGCAAAATGAAGTTATCACTTTATTATAAGGTATATTTTTCACAGTCATTTTTGATTTCTCTATAATCTGAGAGAGTCCTTCAGCTGTAGTATTTAATCCTTCTTTATCTTCTATATCGATAGCAGTAGGTCCAAGCATTATATTTCCATGAGCTGTAGGAGTAACTAATATACCTTTACCCAATTTTGTAGGAAGAGCAAATATTGTAGAAGTTACTAGATTATCAACTTCTCTATCAAGCAATATATAATCTCCTCTTCTCGGAGTAATATGTATTTTGTTTTTACTCATCATATTATGAAACTTATCAGCATAAACTCCAGCAGCATTAACAATATATTTAGCTTTTATAGTTCCGTTATTAGTTTCTGCCTCAAAAGTACCGTCATCAAGTTTTTTGATATTGATAACTTCAGTATAAAATTTAAATTCCACTCCGTTAGCATAAGCATTTTCAGCATAAGCAATATTTAATATAAATGGATCAACTATACCGCCAGTAGGAGCATACAAAGCAGCACATACATTGTCGTTTAAATTAGGCTCTTTTTTATGCACCTCTTCTCTATTTAGTATCTGCAGTTCATCAACACCGTTTTTTATGCCTCTGTCATAAATGGTTTGCAAATTAGGAATATCCTCTTCATTTGTACATACCACTAAAGAACCATTCTGTTTAAAAGGCACATCAAGGTCTTCTGCTATTTTTTTCATCATCTTATTGCCAAGAACATTTAACTTAGCCATAAGCGAACCAGTCTGAGCATCAAAACCTGCATGCACTATTCCGCTGTTGGATTTTGAAGTACCTGAGCAAACATCTTCTCCTCTTTCTACAACGCATATACTAGCCTTGTACCTAGATAGCTCGCGTGCTGAAGAAGTGCCTGATACTCCAGCACCTATAATCAATATATCATACATAGTATAAATTTCCCCTATATTGAATTTGATTCAAATAAATTCTGTATAACAATAATTGAATGCTTTATAATTTTTATTAGGCATATTAATACCCAATAATCAAAAATTAATGAGTATTAATATGAAAAGTGATAATAAATATTTATAGAGCCCATCCTCTCGATCTCTCAACAGCTTTTTTCCAGCCCATATATTTTTTATTTCTCTCTTCTTCTGAAAGCGAAGGAGTAAACTCTCTTTCTAATTTCCACCTGTTAGAAATCTCATCTTTATCCTTCCAGAATCCAACAGCAAGACCAGCCAAATAAGCAGCACCCAAAGCAGTAGTTTCTGTTATCTGAGGACGAAGAACTTTTGTATTAATAATATCAGCTTGAAACTGCATTAGGAAATTATCTCGGCATGCTCCTCCATCCACTTTTAATGAAGCTAATTTTACACCGCTGTCAGCAACCATAGCATCAATAACATCTTTACTTTGATAAGCAATAGCCTCTTCTGCAGCTCTTATTATATGACTTCTATTAACTCCTCTTGTAATACCTACTAAACAGCCCCTTGCATACATATCCCAATAAGGAGCACCAAGACCAACAAAAGCAGGTACTAAATAAACTCCATTAGTGTCTTTTACTTTTGTAGCAAAATATTCTGTATCTTTTGCATCATGAAGAAGTCTTAATTCATCACGTACCCACTGTATAACAGCACCAGCTATAAATACAGAACCTTCCAAAGCATATTCTATTTTTCCATTATATCCTATGCCTATAGTAGTAATAAGTCCGTTTTTACTTAATATAAAATTCTCACCTATATTCATAAGTATAAAACTTCCAGTACCATAAGTATTTTTAGTATCGCCCTTATTAAATCCAGCCTGACCAAATAATGCAGACTGCTGATCTCCTGCTATTCCAGATATAGGTACTTCTTTACCGTTAATATTAGCATATCCGTAAACGCATGAAGAGTCTTTTACCTCTGGAAGAATACTTATAGGAATATCTAATTCTCTTAAAATATTTTCATCCCATTTAAGTTCTTTAATATTATATATCATAGTCCTTGATGCATTTGTATAATCAGTAACATGAACTTTACCGCCTGTAAGTTTCCATACTAGCCAAGTATCTATTGTACCGAAAAGCAAATCACCTTTATTAGCTTTTTCTCTTGCTCCAGCTACATTATCAAGTATCCATTTTATTTTAGTTCCAGAGAAATAAGCGTCTACTACCAAACCAGTATTCTCTCTTATATATGTATCAAGACCTTTTTTCTTTAAATCATCGCAAATAGGAGCTGTTCTTCTGCATTGCCACACTATAGCATTATAAATAGGCTCACCAGTATTTTTATCCCATACAACTGTAGTTTCCCTTTGATTAGTAATACCAATAGCAGCTATCTCTTCAGGCTTAACTCCTGCAATCTGTATTGCTTCCTGTAATACACCAAACTGAGTAGCCCAAATTTCTGCAGCATTATGCTCAACCCAGCCTTCATGAGGATAAATCTGTGTGAACTCCTTTTGAGCAACTGAAACCATATTCTGATCATAATCAAATACTATAGCTCTGCTGCTGGTTGTTCCTTGATCTATTGCAACTACATATTTTGCCATAATTAACACTCCTTTTATTTATTATTTTTTAATGCTTTTCCTATTGTAATGTCATAAATAATAGCAGCTATTACAGCTCCTACTATAGGACCTATAACTGGAACTATCCATATATTAGTACCATCTGTAAGACCGTTATTTTTAAAGCCTGCAGCAACAGCAAAAAGTCTAGGTGCTAAATCACGAGCAGGATTAATAGCATAACCATGCATAAATCCGAAAGATGTTCCTATACCTACTATTATTAAACCAACTATTATAGGTCCCAAATTAGCACCAGCAGGAGTATTATTAGCATCTCCTACTGCCAATATCAAAAACATCAAAATAAATGTTCCAACCACCTGATCTATAAAGCCCGGTAAAAATCCCGGTACAGCTGGAAATGTAGCAAATACTCCTGTAGTGTTTGAAAATGTAGGATCCACTTCTATCCATTTTCCATAATAAACAGCAAATACTATAGCAGCACCAATAAAGAACCCTATCATCTGTGCAACTATATAATACCAAACTTTAGACCATGAAAATCTTCCTGTAGTAGCTAATGCTAAAGTAACAGCAGGATTTAAATGAGCACCGCTTATCTTTCCAGATGCATATATACCAAATGTTACACCAAGTCCCCAAGCTATATGTATATTTATAGCTGTTCCATTATTTCCAATAACAACAGAGGCAACAACACCGCATCCGAATAATGCTATAAACATAGAACCTATTAATTCAGCTAAAAATTCAGCTTTTTTACTATACATAATTAAAAAACCCCCATAATAATAATTTTGTTAATATAATGATATTTAGAACTTTATTAATTAATTCCGCCTACTCTGTACTGTTCGCATACAGGACATTTTTTAGGAGCAGCAGCTTCATTATGAACATATCCGCATTTGCCGCATTGCCATCTGTTAAGGCTTTCAATATTATTGCCTAAATATTTTTCAAACATCTTTTTATGTCCATCTTCTATTTTAGCAACGTGTTCAAAAAGAATGGCTATATCATTAAATCCCTCTTCTCTGGCTGTTTTAGCGAAGTTTAAATACATATCATTAGATTCATAAGTTTCGCCTGCTATTGCATCTTTCAAATTTTCATCTTTTGAGAATATTCCATGATAGCGTTCAAACCATAGTTTTCCATGTTCCTGCTCATTTCTCGATGCTTTTTCAAAGGCTAATGCAAGATTTTCCATGCCGTCTTCCCTAGCTTTTTCAGCATAGTACATGTATTTGCACCTAGCTATAGCCTCCCCAATAAAAGCGGTTTTTAGATTTTCATTTGTTTTTGAATTTTTTAAATCCATAGTTTCCCCCTTTAATTAACATATCCTTATACTTAATAAGTATAGAAATTTTATTTATGAAATATATATTTACGATAAAAAAAAAGTTTTTCAAAAATTAATAAAAGTAGTATTTTAATAAAATATTTTTTATTTTTTTAAATATATACATATACACTGTATAGTATATTACAGCAGTATTTATATATAATACGATAAAAAAATGCAAACTATGAAAATATATCTAAATTATACATATACATCGTATAAGTATGGTAATTTTAAATATTTTTTAACAAAATTATACATTTTGTACATATTTTGCTTTTGTAAATTCTACAATATACAATTTTTGAAAAAAATTTCATTATAGTATAATATTATATTGTAATTAATTTTATCGGATTTTTGTATGAATAAAAAAAATAATAAATCAGAAGAATATTTTTATACAGCAAAGGAAAAAGAACAATTGGGTTTATATGAAGAGGCATTAGAATATTACAGAAAATCTATAGAAGAGGATGATAACAATATAGAAGCATACTTTGGATTTAATCTTATGAAGTCATATTTGTCAATGCTAAAAAACGATGATGATAAATACGCAGAAATATTTGATATTCTTAATGAGTTTATAAATGATAAGAAATAAAAAAGGAGGCTTTAAATCAAGCCCCCTTATATACCAATATTAATTATCTTAATTATTCAGCAGCACCGAATGAAGGCAAGTACCAAGTGATACCAGTAGTAGTTTCAAAATATACTGGTGATAGATTCTGATTAGCTTTAGAATCTGCAGCACCTGTAACATCTCCATTAACATCCATTTCGAAGTACCATTCCAAGTCTTGAACTGGTGTTACATACATTTCTGCATAAGCACCCCAATATAATGAATGAGTTGTTACTTCAGTAAAACGTCTTGGTTTGTAGGAAGACATAGAATAGCCTAAAGAAGGTTCAAAATATAAAGAAACTATATCGCTGCTTGCTTCTAAAGCCAATGTAGGAGCAATAACAACTTCGTAAGGGCTAACATCAAAAATATCAGACTGTTTTTGAGTATCTAATATTCCGCCTCCGAATCTATAATCTGATACCATAAATTCAGCAGTGTTATATCCTTTTAAAGCTGTGCTGTACTGAACTTTAATAAACGGATTAATACCAACATTTCCTACTGTAGTTTTTAGGAAGTATAGTCTTAATTCCAAACCTAATGCCTCTTGTATAGTTTTATTTACAGATGTTTCAGTAGAAGCATTAAAATAAGAGGCATAAACTCTTATTTCATTAAATGCATCTATTCCTGTTGCATATCTCAATTCCATATTATTGAAGCCTACGCCTGTAAATTTCATTTTTGTTTCTGGTATCCATGCTGGAGCCCCGCTAGCTCTATATTTATCAGTATCTGTTATAGCTACCTGTATAGGAGCAACAAACTGCAAGCTATTGTCTAATGCATTAAGCATTAATACAGGGGTATGAACTTGTAGAAATCTGTCAATATAAGTAAAGTTATAGCCTACGCCAATACTAAATGCAGAAGAAGTATATCCTATACCAGCAGATATTGTAGGATTTAAAGAAACGGATTCATCATTGTATGTACCGCCATTATTTATTATAGAACCCATATAACCTGTATCAGCTCTCACACCGAAAGTACCTTTGATAGTATCATTTCCTAAAACGAAGCCCAACTGATCCATTCTTGCTCTGAATTGGTTTCCGTCTGTAAGAAAACTAATCCAGTCATCACCGTCTACACCGTACATACCGAATACAGACGCACTTGCTAAAGTCAATAAAGCAATAGCCGTTAACAAAATCTTTTTCATTTTTTTCTCCTAAAATTTTATATAGTTAATACCTAAAGGCAATAACTTTATAGAGCATTAAGCCGAAACATATTCAGCATTGTAAAATATTTTATACATTCTAACAAAAACGCATAAAAAAATCAATATCAAAAATATAAAAAAAATAAAAAAGGAGGCTTTATTCAAGCCCCCTAAACTTATATATTTTACAAGTTAACTTCTAATTATTGAGCAGTATCTCCGCCAAGTGAAGGCAAGTACCAAGTGATACCAGTAGTAGTTTCAAATAATACTGGAGCTAAATCAGCATTAGCTACTTTTTGAGCACCTGTAACATTGCCATTAACATCCATCTCGAAGTACCATTCTAAGTCTTGAACTGGTGTTACATACATTTCTGCATAAGCACCCCAGTTTAATGCATGAGTTGTTGTTTCAGCAACACCTCTTACTTTATAAGAAGTCATAGCATAACCTAAAGAAGGTTCAAAGTATAAAGAAACTATATCGCTGCTTGCTGCTAAAGATAATACAGGTTTAATTTTGATAGTATAAGGTTTAACAGAGTATGTTTCTGTTGTTCCGCTAACGTGATAAGCAAAATTATTATAGTTTCCTACAGTGATAAAGCTGTCATAACCAGCTGTACCAGCACCTTGTAGAAGTGTAGCATAATCTATTCTGATATAAGGATTAACTGTTACATTTCCTATTTGAGTGTTTAAGAAGTATAATCTTAACTGCAAGTGTAAATCTTCATATACTCTTTTGCCAAGACGAGTGACATCTATAGTTGCATTTTTATAAGAAGCATATACTCTTATAGCATTGAAAGCATCTATTCCAGTATAGTATCTTAATTCCATTTGATTAAATCCTACACCTGTAAATTTAATACCGTTTACCCCGCCAATATTATCTGTAACAGCTACTTGTATAGGCACAGCTATTCTTAAATTGTCATTTAAAGCATTGAAAACTAAAGTTGGAGTATGAACTTGCAAATATTTATCAATATAAGTAAAGTTATAACCTACACCGATACCGAATGCATCAGAAGTGTATCCTATACCTGCAGATACAGTAGGGTTAAAATAACTATATTCATTAATTCCTGTAGCACTAGTTCCGCCGGCTCTATCAATATTGAAGATATTGCCCATCCAGCCAGTATCAGCTCTGAAGCCGAAAGTACCTTTAATTGTACCGTTGCCAAGAACGAAGCCTAATTGGTCCATTCTAGCTCTGAATTGGTTGCCGTGAGTAAGGAAGTTGATCCAGTCATCGCCGTCTACACCATACATACCGAATACGGATGCACTTGCTACAGTTAAAATAGCCATAGCTGTCAATAAAACTTTTTTCATTGTTTTTCTCCTAAATTTTTTTATATGTTATACCCTTGAGGGTTATAACTTCAAAAAATATTTAGGAAACAATAAAGACAGAGGATCTTTACTGTTTCCAAATTCGTTAGAACCTTTAAGCTTAATTCTAACGGACTATAAAAATTAGTGAGAATAATAAGATTTAGAGGATCTTTATTCTCTGCAAAGTTACGTATAACTTTAGCATAATATGTGTCGTTGGAATAATAAGGATTTAGAGGATCTTTATCGTTCCTAACTAATGATAAGCATAAACATTATCAGCAATCTTTAATAATGCCTATTATATAACTTTATCACTTATTTTATTCTAATAAATTTAGATAAAAAAGTCAACATATTTATTTGAAATTTTTGTATTATAAAACATTAAATTGATTCATTATAATCATATAAAAAATATATTTGTTATAAAAATAAATCAATAAATATTCACAGTATGTTTAATTATATTTTGCTTTACCCCACACATGCAGAATAAAATCTCAAACTTAATCAACACTTGGGCGGGTGTGCTTATTCTAATTAAACAGCAATACAAATTAGAATGCCGTTTTTATAAAGGCAGTAAAACATAAAGGGCGGGGTATGTGATGAAATTTTTCAATTTTGGCTTTGTTCACCTGTGTTTATAAAAATATCAAATATAATAATCGCTTGGGCGGGTGTTCTTCTTCTAACTAAACAGCAAAACAAATTAGAGTGCCATTTCTTGAAAAAGCAGTAAAACCTAAAGGGCAGGGTATATAAATAAAATTTATAATCTATTCACCTGCGTTTGTGAAAGTATCAAATATAATAATCACTTGGGCGGGTGTTCTTCTTCTAACTAAACAGCAAAACAAATTGGAGTGCTATTTCTTGAAAAAGCAGTAAAACCTAAAGGGCAGGGTATGTAATTAATTTAAAAAATTTAGGCTTTATTCACCCGCGTTTGTGAAAGTATCAAATACAATAATCGCTTGGGGGGGCATGCTCATTCTAACTAAACAGCAAAACAAAGTAGAGTGATATTTCTTACAAAAGCAGTAAAACCTAAAGGGAGGGGGTATGTAATTAATTTAAAAAATTTAGGCTTTATTCACCCGCGTTTATGAAAGTACCAAATATAATAATCACTTGGGAGGGCTTACTTCTTCTACTCAAACAGCAAAACAAAGTAGAGTGCTATTTCTTACAAAAGCAGTAAAACCTAAAGGGAGGGGTATGTAATTAATTTAAAAATTCATACTCTATTCACCTGCGTTTATGAAAGCATCAAATATAATAATCACTTGGGAGGGCATGCTCATTCTAACTAAACATCAAAACAAATTGGAGTGCCATTTCTTATAAAGGCAGTAAAACATAAAGGGCGGGGTATGTAATAAAATTTTAAAATTTAATTACATTTTCTCACCCTCTAGTATTTCAATATTATTTGTTATTCTTATTCTGTTTTTCTTTTTAGTCTAATAAGTTACAGCACTGCCCACCCAAGTGTTTTTTAAATTTATAGCATTACGCTCCGCACACAAAACGAAATTAAAAATATAGATTTATTTTAAATACTCATCTTTATTATATTATAAATTCTATTCACCGTGCGTTTGTGAAAGTATCAAATATAATAATCACTTGGGAGGGCTTGCTTCTTCTAACTAAAACAGCAAAACAAATTAGAGTGCCATTTCTTATAAAGACAGTAAAATCTAAAGGGCGGGGTATGTAATAAAATTTTAAAATTTTATCTTTATTCCCTGCGTTTGTGAAAGTATCAAATATAATAATCGCTTGGGCGGGTGTTCTTCTTCTAACTAAACAGCAAAACAAATTAGAGTGCCATTTCTTATAAAGACAGTAAAATCTAAAGGGCGGGGTATGTAATTAATTTAAAAATTCATACTCTATTCACCTCACGTTTATGAAAGCATCAAATATAATAATCGCTTGGGAGGGCTTGCTTCTTCTGCTCAAACAGCAAAACAAATTAGAGTGCCATTTCTTGAAAAAGCGGTAAAACCTAAAGGGAGGGGTATGTAAATAAAATTTGTAATCTATTCACCGCACGCGGAACAAAGTTAAAAATATAGATTTACTTGCAATCCTCATCTTTGTAACATTATAAATTCTGTTTACCGTGCGTTTATGAAAGTACCAAATATAATAATCACTTGGGCGGGCATGCTCATTCTAACTAAACAGCAAAACAAATTAGAGTGCCATTTCTTATAAAGGCAGTAAAACCTAAAGGGCGGGGTATGTAATTAATTTAAAAATTCATACTCTATTCACCTGCGTTTGTGAAAGTATCAAATATAATAATCGCTTGGGCGGGCTTGCTTCTTCTGCTCAAACAGCAAAACAAATTGGAGTGCTATTTCTTATAAAGACAGCAAAACCTAAAGGGCGGGGTATGTGATGAAATTTTTCAATTTTGGCTTTGTTCACCTGCGTTTGTGAAAGTATCAAATATAATAATCGCTTGGGCGGGTGTTCTTCTTCTAACTAAACAGCAAAACAAATTGGAGTGCTATTTCTTATAAAGGCGGTAAAACCTAAAGGGCGGGGTATGTGATGAAATTTTTCAATTT
>NZ_CALXKQ010000035.1 GCF_944388875.1 uncultured Brachyspira sp. | reverse complement strand
AAAATTCTTTTTACAAAATTATTATTTCCTACAAGCTGTATTTCAATAATTATTTTTTTGCCGTCTTTTGTTTTTGCCTTAACATCAAGAATAGATTCCTTTAAATTCTCATTTTCAGGCAAGTTATAAGGATTAATAATTTCAGATTCAAAACCAGCATTATTTTAAACAGCATTAACAATATTTTCTAATATATCTTCGTCGCCTTCTTTACCGATTAGATACCGCATAAATAAATCATTGAGTCTGTTAATCTCTTTCATAACTAAATTATAACATAACTTGATTTAAAGTAAATTGTATTTTATACGTAAAAAGAATATCATAATTAATTAGTATATATCAAAAAAATACGGTTTAATTTATTATATAACAATAATGATAAATACTATATTTGCTTAAAAATAAATTAATAAATATTAATAGTATCTATAGTTTTTTATTTTTTATAATTGAGTTTTTATTACCGTAAACATAATTGTCAGCAGTTTAAAAACTGTTTTAGATGAAATATTACTAAGTCTATATATTACTTAGGATAATAATACCTAAAAGAATATAAATATTATTTTTAATCATTATGAAATAAGCCTGATATTTATTCCAATTCAGTTTCTACTACAACATTATACTCATTTGAGGTGTAGCTTTCCTCAAGAATATAAGCATTGTTTGTTAAAGCAGCAGCATCATTAACTTCTATGCCTGAGTCTATTAATATTTTATATAGAGAATGATAAGCTCGTTTTAAAGCATTTTGTGTGAGCATTTGTCTTGTATAAGCACTTAATTTGGCATTTTCAGTTATTTCTATAGAGGCATTTGCCCTAAAAAATTTATCTCCTATAGAACCCTCTTTTTTTATTTTATTTAATATTTCTAAAGTTCTTTCATATATTGTATTATCATTGATTCTTATTTCTGTATAAAAATTATTATCTTTTTCATACTGTTTTATTTCTGATATTTCTTTATTATTGAAATCTATCAAATTTTTATCTTTCAAATGTACAGCAACTACATTAAAATCATTTCTATTTATAAACTCTGCTGTTTGTTCAGCTATATAATAATATATGCTGTCTATTGCTTTTATTTTGCTTGCATCATAATTTAGATCACTGTAGGATTTTGAATATAATATCCCTTTTTTTATATTGTTTTTCGAACATGAAGCTATAGTTATTAGCAAGATAAAAAATATTAATAAAAAATTTGTATTGTTTTTTTTCATGGTTTATAATAGATTATCCTTTAATTATTAATTATTTTAACTTAATAATATTAGTAATTGTAAAAAATGGAGATTGTATATTGAGAATAAAGTTAATATTTTCATCATTATTATTGATTATGATTTGCAGTTCATGTGTTAAAAAGCAGGATAACTTTTTGGTTGATATGGCATTCTTAGATAAGTCATATATTGATGCACTTTTAAATATTAGAGATTCAAATAATTCTAATGGAAAGGAAATTATAGAAAGGTTTATAATAGTATGGAATGATTTTAAGAATAAGTATTATAATATTAATACAGAAGATCCACAATGGAAAGCGGACTTTGACAGTTTGCAGGATATATTGATACGTTCTCATTATTATATATCAAGCGGAGAAGATGAGAGTGCAGGATACTCTATACTGCATGATATAAAATATGTTCTTTCGGATTTGAGAAAAAGAAATAATGTAAATTGGTTTTTTGATAATTTAAATTCTATATATAAAACAGCATATAGAATGTATGAACTTTCAAAAATATATGGCTCTTCTAATACAGTACTCACTCCAGAAGAAGAAGAAAAATTATTAGTGGTATATTATTTGCTTGATAATGCTGTTAAAACAACTATATCTGAATTTGATAAGAGCAATATTCATTTACTCAATTTATCTCAGGATCAGCTTGGAACATTAAGACATAATATAGAAACTATAGATGATTTGGTTAAATCTATAGGAGAGAATTTATTTTCAAAGAGATATGATAATCTTTATAGCATATCGGATAATATTTTGAATATTTATTTTAATTCATTGCAGATAATTAGAGGATAGGATATTAATTTGCTCAAAGGATTTTGTATTATTAATAAGCCTATAGGTATAACCTCATTTGATGCCATAAAGAAAGTTAAAAGAAGACTTAGAGATGAATATAATATAATAGAAAATAGAGTAGGGCATGTAGGAACATTGGATCCTTTTGCAGATGGTGTTTTAATACTTGCATTCGGAAGATTTACTAAACTTTTTTTCTTATTTGATGATATGGATAAGGAGTATATTGCTGAGGGAGTATTCGGTGAGAGCAGAGATACTGATGATATATGCGGAAATGTTTTAGCTGTATCTGATTCTAAAAATATATTAAGTTTTGATGAATTGCAGAAAGTCATAAAAGATAATTTTTATGGAAATATTATGCAAAAGCCTCCTATATATAGTGCCAAAAAAATAAATGGTAAAAGAGCTTATGATATGGCTAGAGCTAATGAAAAATTTGAATTAAAAAGCGTGAATGTATGCATTAATAATATAGAATTGCTTGAATATAATTATCCATATTTCAAAATAAAAACTTCTGTAAGCAAAGGCACTTATATACGGTCAATAATAAGAGATATAGGAATAATTACTAATAATCTTGCCTATACTAAAAGCCTTACTAGATACTCAATCGGAGAATATAATATTAATATGTCATGCTCTATAGAAACACTTGGAGAGGATAATATAATATCTTTTTTTGATATGTTTAAATATTTAGATAGAAAAGTTATTAAAGATGCATCAGCTGTTAAGCAAATATTATGCGGAAATACCAAATCAATAGAGAATTTTGAAATAAAAAATAAATATCTCGCTTTGAGTGATGAAAATAATAATTTGATTGCTGTTGTAGAAAACTGTGCTGATAATGGAAATAGATATTCATTCATAAATATATAATAGACTTGTTCAAAACTACTTGACAAAATTAACTATGAAAGCTATTTAATTTTAAATATATTATAATTAATTTGTAAATCTGCAAACTTTCACTTTTCACAGAATGGAGTTTGCTGTAAAGTTCTTTAATTCATGGCATTTGAACTATATATGATTCTCAGTAATCCTAAATTAAGACTTATAAGTGCCAGTAAATTTATTTCAAATTATAATGCTTTAGTTATTTCTTCAAATTTTTCAAGCATTTCTTTTTGATAATCTTCATATTTTTTTGATAAACTAGTATCAGGTTCTATTACAGTATTATCTATTAAAGAATTTCTAATATCATCTAATGAAATTTTTTCTCTTAGCAATAATATAGCAGATAAAGCAGCACCTAATGATGCTCCTCCTGAAGGTAAAAGTTTTATAGGACATTGCCAAATATTTGCTACAATTTTTAATATTTCTTTATCTTTTGTAGGTCCTCCAGTTACAGATAAGTCTGTTTTACTTCCTAAAGAAAATTTCTTAGAGTAGGCAGCAACTAATCCTAATGAACTTAATACAATTCCTTTATAATCATTATCAAAAGTATGTTTTTCATAGTATCTTTTTATATCAAATGCTCTGCTTATAGGTACAGATTCATTTTCTTTCTGCCATAGCATTATTGGAAGATTATCAATATTTTGTTCTAAAGATTTGGTAACTTCTTTATAAGTTCGGTCATGCATTTTCATTACTTCATCCCAAACTATAGCCCCATTAGTTCTGCAGAATATCATAAATGGATTTCCTATGCCGTCATACATAGCATTAGATACTCCAGAAAAATCTCTGCTGTTTTCATCTATGTTTAACATATAAACAAAACTTGTTCCTAAAGACAGTATATCTCCTTTGTATAGTACCTTTGTCTGAGGATTATCTCCGCTTCCTATTCCGACTATGCATTCACTATCGAAACCATATTTCTCTATAAAATACTCGCATATATACCCAGCAAAACTTGAAGGAGAATCTATATTTCCTAATTTCTGTTTTAAATTAGCAGACACAGCATTTAATAATGTGTCATTCCATTCTCTTTTAGAGTAATCCATTAAACTCATTCCAGAGGCATTTCCAAAATCTACAGGTATATTATCTTTAGCGGTTAATATTGATGCTATAAAAGTATTTAATAAAAATATTTTATACGTATTTTGTGATAGAGCTTCATTATTATCAAAATTATATTTTATAACAGCACCAGTAAATCTAAGCGGAGAATTAGAAGCAGTTATCTGTATCATTTTTTCTTTTCCGCCTACTGCTTCCCTTAATTCATTAGCTTCTTTTTGAGTGCATGATGTTCTCCATATAGGAGCTGCATTATATGAATACGAATCTTTTAATATTTCTGATAGATTTTGGTTTATTAATGATTTATTTTTTAATTTCTCTATATTTTCTCTATATTTTTCTGACAGATATACATGTCCATGCTGCTGTGCTGATATTTGAATTGCTTTTATATCTTTAACATCGCATTCTCCTTTGAGTTTTAAAAATGCTTTGTCTAATGCTAATAAAAATATATTTATATCCTGCTCAGCTTTACCATTAATTTTGGAATCTATTAGTAATGTATCTTTATTCATTGGAGAATTTTTTATTTCTTCAAGAGAGTTAAATGCTACAGATATATTTATATCATTTTTATAAGTTTTATAATTTATAATACTTAATGTCAAACTTTGAGTGCTTAAATCTATTCCTAATGTGTACATTGTAAATCCTAATTATTGTTATTTATTATTGAGTATATAAAAAATATTTTATAAATCAAGTATTATTGTGTATAATAATCTTCCAAATTTATTTTTTTAATGTATACTGTTTCAGACATTATTTTTATGAGAAATTATGACATACAAAAAAAGTAATAATATAGATGTAAAAAGAATAAATAAGAATATTATTTATAAATACATTTTGGAAAGAAATAAAGTTTCTAAGCATGAAATAGCTGTTGCTTTAAATATGAGCATGCCCACCGTTTTGCAGAATACTAAAGAACTTTTTGAGGCAAATCTTATAAAAGAGGTTGGCGAATTTGAGTCAAGCGGAGGAAGAAAGGCTAAGGCTATGTCAATAGTTGAAGATGCCAAGTTTTCTATTGGAATAGATATCACAAGAAATCATATAAGTTTAGTTTTAGTAAATTTGTTTGGAAATGTAATAAAAAATATAAGACTTAAAAATAGTTTTAGCTATACAGAAGAATATTTTTTATGGTTTGAAAATTCTATTAGAGAGTTCGTTTCTGGTATTGATAACAATAAAATTTTGGGAACTGGATTATCAATACCTGGAATAATAGATAAGTCTGGAACAGATATAGCATCTTCCTATGTTCTAGGTTTTGAGAAAGTACCGTATACGGATTTTACTAAATATATACCTTTTGACTGTATATTTATTAATGATGCTAATGCTGCTGGCTTTGCTGAGGCTAGATACATAGAAAATAATGCTATTTATTTATCTTTAAGCAATAGTGTAGGAGGGGCTATTATATTTGCTAAGCAGCTTTATAAAGGAGATAATATAAGAGCAGGAGAATTCGGACATATAAGTATAGTACCTGACGGAGAAAAATGCTATTGCGGTAAAAAGGGATGTTTGGATTCTTATTGTAAAGCAAGTCTGCTTTCTGATTTAACTAACGGCAAACTTAATTTATTTTTTGAAAGTCTGCATAAAGGCAATAAGATTATAGACGATGCTTGGGAAAAATATCTATACTATCTGGCTGCAGCAGTTAATAATTTGAGAATGTCTTTTGACTGCGATGTTGTTATAGGCGGTTATGTAGGAGGATATTTTTCTGACTATATTCAAGATTTTAGAAACAGAGTTGCTAAATTAAATACTTTTGAAACTAATGGAAATTATGTAAAAGTATGTAAACATCATTTTGAAGGAGCTGCTTTGGGAGCTGCTTTACAGCATATACATTCATTTATAGAAACCATATAAAATATATAATATTTTTGTTTAAATCGTATCAAAATACTTGACAATGCTTATTTTATGATTATACTTTATTACATAAACTACTTTAATAAAAATACTTTATAAAAGTAGTTTCGTTAATATATAAATCATTGAATATGGAGTATAAATATGGATGGTAAAATGAAAGTCGCTATAATGACAGATTTAAAAAAAATAGATTTTACAGAGCGTGATATACCAAAACCTAAAGATAATGAGGTATTAGTAAAACTTGAATATGTTGGTGTATGCGGTTCAGATTTGCATTATTATGAGCATGGAGCTATAGGTAATTTTATAGTTAAAACCCCATTTGTATTGGGACATGAATGCAGCGGTACAGTTGTAGAAATAGGATGTAAGGTAAAACATTTAAAAGTTGGGGACAGAGTTGCTTTAGAACCTGGAAAAACATGCGGAGAATGTGAGTTTTGCAGAACTGGAAGATATAATCTATGCCCTGATGTAATATTTTTTGCTACTCCTCCTGTTGACGGAGTATTTCAAGAATATGTTGCTCATCCGGAAAATTTATCATTCAAATTGCCAGATAATTTATCAACTATGGAAGGTGCATTGATAGAGCCTTTATCAGTTGGTATGCATGCTGCCAGACAGGGCGATGCTAAAATAGGAGAGGTTGCTTTTGTTACTGGTGCAGGATGTATTGGTTTATGTTCTATGCTTTCTTTAAAAGCATGCGGTGTTTCTAAAGTTTATGTAATAGATGTTATAAAAAAACGTTTGAATAAGGCATTAGAGTTAGGTGCTACAGGTGTAATAGATGCTTCAAAAGAGGATGTGGTAAAGAGAGTTTATGAGATAACAAATGGAAAAGGCAGCGATCTTACTATAGAAACTGCTGGAGTTGAATCTACCACTAATCAGGCTATAGAATTTGCTAAAAAAGGTTCTACTATAGTTTTAGTTGGATATAGTAAAACTGGAATGATTAATATGAATGTAGGTATGTCTTTGGATAAAGAGTTAACATTCAAAACGGTATTCAGATACAGACATATATTCCCATTATCAATAGATGCTGTTGAAAGCGGTGCGGTTAATATAAAAAATATAGTTACTAATACTTATGATTTCAAAGACTTGCAGAAGGCTTTAGATGACAGTGTAAATGACAAAGCTAATATTGTAAAAACAGTTATTAAAATGTAAGGCGTATATATGAGTTATTTGGATGAATTATTTTCTTTGAAAGGAAAAGCTGCTATTGTAACAGGCGGTGGTACAGGCATAGGTCAGGTTGTAGCTTTAGGTATGGCAAAAGCTGGAGCTGAAATTATTATACTTTCACGTTCTAATGCTGATGAAACTATTAAATTAATTAGTGATAATGGCGGAAAATGTTACCATATAAAATGCGATGTTACTGATGAAAAAAATGTTGATGAAGCTTTAAAAGAAATTTTAAGTAAGTCTAATTCCATAGATATATTATTTAATAATGCAGGAATATGTATACATAAATCAACAGTTGAATCATCTGTAGAAGAATTTAGAAAAGTAATTGATGTTAATTTAACAGGACAATTTATTATGGCAAGAGCTGTAGGTAAAATAATGCTCGATAGAAAAATAAAAGGAAGCATTATCAATATGGCTTCTATGTCTGGTACTATAGTTAATATACCTCAATGGCAATGTTCATACAATGCTTCAAAAGCAGGAGTTATACATTTGACAAAATCATTAGCTATGGAATGGGCAGAAACAGGAATAAGAGTTAATAGTATAAGTCCAGGATATATAGCAACCCCTATGTCAGTAGATACTCCTAAAGAGCTTAAAGATGCTTGGATGCCTTTAATACCTATGCATAGAATGGGCAAACCAGAAGAACTAATACCGCCTATACTTTATTTGGCAAGCAATGCTTCTGGATATACAACTGGAAGCGATGTTATAGTAGATGGGGGATACTGCTGTTTTTGATAGTTTTGGTATTAAATATAATATTTAATAAATTAATTAATTTTTAAGGAGATACTATATGAACAAAAAGTTATTGACGCTTTTTGCTTTTATGATTATGGTATTATTTGCAATATCTGGTTGTAATAGTAAAACAAGCGAACAAGGTACTTCAGCAGCTGATGCAGAAGGAAAAATCAGAGTAGCTTATATAGCTAGAGCTCAGGCGGATTCATTTGCTGCTTGGCTAGCTAATTCTATTAAAGAAGAGGCTGCTAAATATCCTAATATTGTAGTTGATGTATTTGACGGACAGGCTAATGATGACGTTGAAAATAGCTTAATTGAAAATGCTATCATTAATAAGTATGATGTTATCATAATACAGCCTAATAATGGAGAAGCTCAAAGACCTTATGCTGAAAAAGTTGTAGCTGCAGGTATAATCTGTATAACTACAAATGCTAGAATAGCTGGTATAGAAGGTGCTTCTTCTGTAGATGCTGACCCTTATAAACAGGCTGCTGTTAATGCTGTTGCTGCTTTAGAACAAATACCTCAAGGTGCTAATGTTGTAGTATTAAACGGCCCTCCGGGCAATTTCCATGCTGATGAAAGAAGAAGAAGCTGGCAGGTAGAATTCTTTGATAAACGTCCTGATGTAAAAATCGTTGGAGAGCAGATTGCTAACTGGAACAAAGATGAAGCTTTAAGCTTTATGGAAACTTGGATACAGGCTAATGATAAAATTGATGCTGTTATATCTATGAATGACAATATGGCTGCTGGTGCTTTAGAAGCTACTAAAGGCGATGCTAAATTCGATAATTTATTGGTATATGGAGTAGATGGTACAGCTGAAGCTTGTCTTTTAATTAAAGAAGGAAAAATGACTTCTACTTGTATGCAAAGTGCTTATGATTTATCAGCTAAAATACTTGACACTGTAAATAAACTTGTAAACAAAGAAGCTGAACAAATAGATACAGATATTGATAATCCTTTAGTTACTAAAGAAAATGTTGATCAATATATAGAAATGTATAAGAAAACAGGTGCTATAAGTTAATGATTTATATTTGTTTTTAGCTCTATTAAATATTTAGAAAGTGGGGATATTTTTAATAAATTATCTCCACTTTTGATAAAAAACATATTTAGAATATTTTTATAAAGGTTATATAAGATGGAAGAAGAGTATAGATTAAAAGTTTCTCATGTATATAAATCTTTTCCGGGTGTGCAGGCTCTTAAGGATATTAATCTTGCTGTTAGAAAGGGTACTGTTCATGTATTGTGCGGAGAGAATGGGGCAGGAAAATCTACCTTAATGAAAATAATTAATGGTATATATAAAGCTGATATTGGAGGCATAGAGATAGATGGTAAGCCAGTACAGATAAAAAATCCTATACAGGCTAGAAAGTTAGGAATATCAATGATATTTCAGGAGTTAAATTATGTTCCTGAGATGACTGTTGAAGAAAGCCTCGTTTTGGGTGATTGGCCTATGACACCTTTAGGTACTGTTAATTGGAAAAAGATAAGAAAAGATGTTGTTGATATATTGGAAAAAGAGGGGTTAAATTATTCTCCTACTACAAAATTAAAAGAATTGACAGTATCTGATGTTCAAATGTTGGAAATTATTAAATCAATAGCTAATAATGCCAATATATTTATTATGGATGAACCTACTTCTGCTATTACTAATAAGGAAGTAGATAGATTGTTTGATAAAATAGCTGAACTTAAATCAAGAGGTGCATCCATAATATATATATCGCATAAGATGGATGAAATTTTTAAAATTGCTGATGATATTACTATATTGAGAGATGGAGAAACTATACTTACAGATAGAGCAGAAAATTTTGATATAGATAAAGTTATATCTTTAATGGTAGGCAGAAAACTAGGAAATAATTATCCTAAAGAAACTGTAGAGATAGGTGAAAATATTTTAGAAGTTAAAGATTTATATTCTGAAGACGTATTTAATAAATGCAGTTTTTATGCTAGAAAGGGTGAAATAGTTGGGTTTGCTGGTCTTATGGGTGCTAAAAGAACTGAGCTTGTTAGAACTATATTCGGTATAGATAAGCATTCATCAGGAGAGATAAAGATTAAGGGGCAGGTAAAGAATATCAACAGTGTGGCAGATGGTATTAATAATGGTATTGCAATGCTTTCAGAGGATAGAAGAAGATTCGGAATCATACCATGCAGAAGCGTAAGAGAAAATGTTTCTTTAGCCAGCTTGGGTAAATTTTTCTATAATCAGTTTTGGCATAAAGGAACTGAGAATAAAGAAGTTAGAAAATATTGTGAAAAAATGAATGTAAAGACAGCTTCTTATGAAGTAAGTGTAGATACTCTTTCTGGCGGAAATCAGCAAAAGGTCCTTCTTGCCAGATGGATACTCGAATCACCTGATATATTAATAATGGATGAACCGACTAGAGGTATAGATGTCGGAGCTAAATTCGAGATTTATAAATTAATGACTGATTTAGTAAAAGATGGTAAAACATTAATAGTTGTATCTTCCGAACTTCCAGAGCTTATAGGTATGTGTGATAGAATATATGTTATGTGCAAAGGAAGTATAGCTGGAATGCTTAATCGTGATGAGTTTTCTCAGGAAACTATAATGAAATTGGCTACTGGTACTATTACAATGTAATTTTAATATAATAAAAATATAGGAGAGATAAATGAAAATAGATATAAAAAAGATATATAGTGAAATGATGAGCAAGTACAGCATATACTTTATACTTTTAATAATGATAATAGTATCATCATTTTTAAATAGCAATTTCTTAACATTTGCCAATTTTAGTAATATTTCCAGCCAATTAGCTGTAACTACCATTTTAGCATGCGGAGCTACTATGCTTATTATATCAGGAATGATAGATTTATCATGCGGAAGTGTTCTCGCTTTGGCTGGTGTTTTATCTGTAGCTTCATATAAGGCTACAAATAATATGATTTTGGCAATACTTGTTGCTATAGTTGTAGGAGTTATATGTAATTTGATAAATGGTATAATGATAACTAGATTTAAAGTTCCTCCATTTATTGCTACATTGGCTATGCTTACTATGGCAAGAGGAGCTGCTTTAAAATATACATCAGGACAAAATATATATCAAATTGGTGATTATACTATATTAGGTCAGGGAACATTGCCTGGAGGAATACCTATATCTGTATTATTTTTAATATTATTTGTTGTTATTACTTGGTATATACTTACTCATAAAAAATTGGGAAGAGCATTATATGCCATAGGGGGTAATGAAGAGGCTGCTGTTGCTTCTGGAATAAATGTTAATAGATCAAAAATAGAAGTATTTATTATTAATGGTATATTTGTAGGTTTTGCAGGCGTATTATTCATGTCAAGAAACAATGTAGGGCTTCCTAATGGAGCTGTTAGCTATGAGTTAAAAGCTTTAACTGCTGCTGTTATAGGCGGAACAAGTTTTTCAGGCGGTTTAGGTACAGCTCAGGGAACTATTGCGGGTGCTTTTATAGTTGGATTCTTGGATAATATTATGACTCTTATTGGTGTTGATTCTTATATACAGCAGATAATAAGAGGTGCTATTATTGCGGTAGCTGTTATTTATGATTTATATTCTAAAAATAAAACTTTGAAAAATAAAATAAAGGCTCTTAAAAATTAATTAATATTCTTCCGAAAGCAGGTCTGAGTTATTAGATCTGCTTTTTTTAAAAATCAGGCGGAAATTTTTTTACCCTGTCTTTAAATAAAAATTCTATTAATTTTCTTGTTCTAGTTAACAAAAAATATGACCATAATTCTATTGAACTTTGAGCTATAGTGTAATTATTTACTTCATCTGCAGGTATTTTTATAGTTCTTTTTATACTTGAACCTAAATTTATTTTTAATTCTGATTCATAATATTTTCCATTTACAGAAAATGAAGGAAGCATATCATGTACTATACAGTTTCTTACGCATTGAAGAGTTTTGGCTAGATTATACTCTTCTCTTGGCAGCATTTTATAATTACTGACTATGGATATTAAAACTCCTATATTGCATTGAGCCAAGTATTCTACATCAGTTATTTTTTCTTCATATTTTTTTCCGTTATTATATTTCATAACTGATACAAATCCGTCTTCTTTTATTTTTTCTTCTAATAGAATCATAAGGGACTGTTCAAACATACTTCCCACTAATGTACAGCTGGCTTCAAAATATCCGAAATAATAATTCTGATGAACTTGATAAAGAAGTTTTAACATGTGTTCTAATCTGTCATTATTTATTTGTCCTACATGCATTCTTTTATATTGCAATGCTTTTCTTCTTTGTTCAGCTTTTTCTAAGAAATCATCATTATACCTTTCTTTGAGTGAAAGCTTTGGCTGTTTAATTTTTTTTATTTCATCCATAATTTATAATCCAATTTTTATATATAATATTTTAACATTATAATAAAATTATTCAAGTTTAATAAAATGAGGTTTAAATTTAATTGTATATGATATATAATATTTTAATTCTTTATATTAAGGAGATGCTTTGAGATTAGAATTAATGCTTGGCGTTAGATATTTAAGAGCCAAAAAGAAATTTTCATTTGTTTCTATTATTACTATTATATGCGTACTCGGAATATTAGTAGGCGATATGGTTATGATTACGGTGCTTTCTGTTATGAATGGTTTTCAGGATGATATAAGAGATAAAATACTAGGTATGAGGGCACATATAAATATTAGTGCCTATAGCGATCAGCCTCTTACAGACTATAAATATGTTGTTGATAATATAATGGATAATAAAGAGATAACAAGTGCTTATCCGTATATAGTTCTGCCATGTATAATGCGTTCTTATAACTTTACAATACTTATAACAGTGCGTTCATTTGAGGATAATATATTTACCACAGATAAGGATTTTATAAAATATTTTAAATTTGTTGAAGGTGATAATAAGGACATGAAAACTAATGAAGCATTAATAGGATCAGAGATGGCAAAAGATTATGCTTTATCGGTTGGAGATACCATTGATATAATTTCTGCATCGGGAAGTTTTGACAGGGGATTTAAACCTCAGAAAACAACTTTCACTATTAAAGGCGTATATAAAACGGGTTATTATGAATATGACAGCAGGATGGTTATAGTTCCGCTTTCTACTGGTCAGGCTATGGTTGGTTATGATAATGCTGTTACTGGGGTTGCTGTTAAAGTTAAGAATTTCTTTAATGCTGATAAGGTTGCAAAAGAAATAGATACTGCTTTAAAAGAGTTTTATAATGTTATGCCTTGGATGCTTTTTGATAGAAATTTCTTTCAGGCTTTGCATACAGAAAAATTAATGCTTGCTTTGATTCTCTCTTTTATTATTTTGATAGCGGCTTTGAATATTGCTTCGAGTCAAATAATATTTGTAAAAGATAAAAGACGGGATATTGCCATAATAAAAACATTAGGATTAAGACCTTCAAATGTTGCTAAGGTTTTCTTTTTGGAAGGTGCTATAATAGGTATAATCGGCACTGTTCTTGGAGTATTATTTGGAGTGCTTCTTGCTAATTATGTTAACGAAGCTTTGGAGGGAATAAGAATAATACTTCAGGTTATAGTTAATATTATTTGGTTTATACCTTCTAAAATAAGTGCTGGTATATCAATTCCTATAGTTCCTGATTTTTTTCCATCTGATATATATTATGTAAGCGGAGGGCTTCCTTCTATAATACATGCATCGCAGGTTATAATGGTGGCTTCAATTTCATTTTTACTTTCTGTTTTATTTGCTATAATACCTGCTTATATTGCAAGCAGATATAAGCCTGCGGAGGTATTGAGATATGAGTGATAATAAAGAAGTTTTAATAAAAATAGAAAATTTAAAAAAGACTTATATAGGTCCTCCTAAAGTAGAGGTATTAAAATCTTTAAATTTGAATATTTATAAAAATGAAATACTTGCTATAACAGGAGAATCGGGAAGCGGAAAAACTACTCTTTTGAACTTAATAGGCGGTATAGATGATATAACAGATGGAAGCATAAATATAGCAGGAAATAATATTGGAAAGATGAATGAGGGACAATTAGCTCATTTTAGAAATAGCTCACTTGGATATGTATTTCAATTTCATAATTTGCTTGGAGAGTTCAGTGCTATAGAAAATGTTATGATACCTTCATTAATGCTTAAATACAATAAGAAAGAGGCAAGACAAAAGGCCGAAGCATTGCTTGAAACTGTAGGATTAAAAGACAGGATGGAGCATAGAATAGGAGAGCTTTCAGGAGGAGAATCTCAGAGAGTTGCTATTGCAAGGGCTTTAATAAATAGACCAAGTGTTGTTTTAGCTGATGAACCAACTGGAAACTTGGATAAAAAAAATGCTGAGATGGTTAGAGAATTATTATGGAATATGACTAAACAGAGCAATGCCTCTTTAATTATTGTTACGCATTCTCAATCTATTGCTGATATGGCAGATAGAAAACTTCGTTTAGAGTACGGTGAAAATTTGGTGCAGTATTGAAATATAGGATATTATACTATAAAATATCTTATATAATAATTTGGATTTTTTAATGATTAAACAGATAAAAGAATTTTTTAAAAAGAAAGAAGAACAGAAAGGTTTGCATGATACGGCAAGAAGCGGAATTCATATAGACAAATATTACTCTTCAGAAGAAAAACACGTATATAGAAGAATGTTTAAATATGCTGTTAAACAGAAAGGTTTATATTTTATACCATTATTTGTAAGTTTAATTTATACAGTTATAAATATACTTCCTCCATTTTTTGGTCAGATGGCAATAGCACTTACAGGAGGTAAATCAGCTCAGTTAGTAGAGAGAATACCTTTTTTGAAAAAGTTATTTGAGATAGATGCCCAAGCTATTTTAGGAGATGCTTTAAGTACAGGAAGTATTTTTAATGCAAATTTACTTTTGCAATTTACTGCTGTAATTATAATAGGTCTTATTTATGTTATACTTAGAGTTGGTTTAGATTATTTAAAATCATTTTTATTTACTTTTTGCAGTCAGGCTATAAATAGAGATGTTCAGGCTGATATGCTCAAATCTGTATTAAATACTGATATTGGATATTTTAAACAGGAGAGAGAAGGAACTATATTAGCAAGAATTAATGAAGGCTCAGCAATATCTGCTTTTGTTACCACTACTTTTCCTAATATGATAACTATACCTTTAACTTTAATACTTACATTATTAGTATTGTTTTTTTTGAATGCAAAACTTACTTTAGTGTGTTTGATTGCCAGTCCTTTAATAGCTATAGGTACTGACAAAATATCAAAGCTTATAAGACCTAGAATTGGAAAGACTCAGGAGATGAATGCTAATATGAGCGGAATAATGCAGGAAAATATGAGAGGTATTGAAGTTATAAAGATATTTTCTAAAGAGGATGTAGAAGTTGATAGGTATGTTAAATATAATAATGAAATAATAGATTATACAAGAAAAATGACTATGATTTCTGTATTAAACAGACCTTTAGTTGAGCTTATAATGATAGCTGCTATGCTTCTTATATTGGCTTATGGCGGATATTTAGTATTTAACGGAGAGATGCCTTTTGAATTTTTATGGGGATTTTTACTTTATATGCTTAATATTTCAACACCAGTAAGAGATTTATCGGGGCTTTTTGTAGGTTTGCAGTCAACTAAAATTATAGGTAAAAGAGTTTTTCAAATAATGGATTTACCTCAGGAGGATGTTGATGATAAGACAAAAATGCAGATGAAGCCTATAGAAAAATCTATAGAGTTTAAGGATGTTGAATTTGAATATCCTAAAAGAGGTCAGGAAGAGCCTTTTAAATTAGGACCTGTTAGTTTCAAAGTAAAAAAAGGCGATATAGTAGCATTTGTAGGTAATTCAGGCGGCGGAAAAACAACATTAGTTACATTAATACCCAAATTATTCACTCCTTCATCTGGTCAGATATTATTTGACGAAATAGATTATAAAGAAATAAACACTAGAAGTTTAAGACAGCATATAGGAGTTGTATCTCAGGAAAACATTTTATTTTACGGTACAGTAAGAGATAATATAATATACGGAGATACAAATGCCACAGATGATGATATGATAAGGGCTGCTAAAATAGCTCATGCTGATGAGTTTATATTAAAATTGCCTAATGGTTATGACACTCATATAGGTCCTAGAGGTATAATGCTTTCAGGAGGTCAGCGTCAGCGTATAGCATTGGCTAGGGCTGTTTTAAGAAGACCATCTATATTGATATTGGATGAGGCTACAAGTGCTTTAGATACAGAAAGTGAAATGTATGTTCAAAAAGCGTTAAATGAAATTATTAATCTTCAAACTACATTTGTAATAGCTCATAGACTTTCAACTATTAAAAATGCTACATATATATGCGTTGTTGAAGATGGTAAAATAATAGAATCTGGTACGCATGAAGAGTTAATGAACAAGGGCGGAAAATATCAGTATTTATATTCATTGCAGTTTAGAGAGTAATTTATGAATAATAATGTAGAACCTTTTATATCCATAATAATACCTGTTTATAATACAGAACAGTATTTAAAAAGATGTTTAGATAGTGTTGTTAATCAAACTTTTAAAGACATAGAGATAATCATAGTTAATGACTGCTCTCCTAAAAATTGTGATGAAATAGTAAAAGAATATAATGATGAAAGAATAGTTTATATAAAGCATGATGTTAATAAAGGGCTGCTTCTTGCTAGAAAAACTGGTAATTTAAATGCTAATGGAAAATATATAACTTATCTTGATTCTGATGATGAGCTTGATATTAATGCTTGTCAGTTTATATATAATGAATACCAAAAAAGAGAAGTTGATGTTATACATTTTTCTGCAAAAGCAATATTAGATAATGATGTAAATATTAGTGATAAAGAAAGAATTAGAGCAATTAATAAAGTTGAATGGTATATTTCCTCTAATAGAAGTTTAATAGATGAAAGATATTTATTAAGTGAAGTAGTTTTAGAAAAACTTCCGCATAATATGTGCTGTAAAGCATATAAAAAAGATATTATAAAAAAAATTACAGAGTATATACCTGATATAAGGCTTATGAATGCGGAGGATATGCTTCAGTCATTAATGTTTTTTTATTTTGCTTCATCATATTCTTCTATAAATGAAAAGTTATATTATTACTATATTAGCATTGGAGAAAGTAATAAAAATACTTCCAATTTGAGTTTTGAAGGATATTCTTATTTATGTGAATGCTCTGCTATTGGGTGTAAAGAGTTTTTGGAATTTTTAAAAAAGCAGGGTACAGAGTTATTATATGGATTTTATTATTATACTATATACTATAATCAGTATAGATTTTTAAAAGAAAAAATAGTAGATAATGAAAATAAAAATAAATTCACAGAGATATTAGAGAGTTATTTTGACATAAATATAATAAATAGATATTCAAAGTTAAAAGAGTATGAAGATTTAAAAATACAAAGAGAAAAAAATATTATTAATAAACTTACCCCATACTTTTTTTCAATAATCATGTATGAATATTATATTAATATAAAAATATTTGGTATAAAAATAAATTTAAAAAATAGTAAATGTTTAAAAGAACCTAAAGTAATATCTTTAAACTCTTTATTAAAAAACATATTTTCTATTAATACAGATAATAAAAATGATAAATATATAAAAATATTATTTATAAAGATAAAATTATAGGAGTATTTATGATACTTGTAACAGGTGGAGCTGGATTTATTGGTTCGCATATATCTGATATTTTTATTGAAAATAATTATGAAATTATAATTGCTGATAATTTATCTACAGGAAGAAAAGAAAACATAAATGAAAAAGCTATTTTTTATAATATAGATATAAAAGATTATGGTGCTTTAGAAGATATTTTTAAAAGATATAATATAGAATATGTTATTCATCTTGCCGCACAGGTTTCAGTTCCTTATTCTATGAGAGATCCTATTAATGATGCTAATGAAAATATAATAGCTTCTCTTAATGTATTAGAGTTATCGAAAAAATATAATATAAAAAAAATAATTGTATCTTCAAGTGCCGCTGTTTACGGAATGCCTAAATATTTACCTATAGATGAAAATCATACGGTTAGTCCGATATCCTATTATGGTGTTTCAAAACTAACTATGGAAAAATATATTGAGCTTTATAATATAGATTATATTATTTGCAGATTTTCAAATGTTTACGGTCCAAGACAAACTCCTCATGGAGAAGCTGGAGTTGTATCAATATTTATAGATAATTTTATAAATAATAAAGAAATAAATATATTTGGAAATGGAGAACAAACAAGAGATTTTATATATGTAAAAGATATTGCCAAAATATTTTTAGAATTAGTAAAAAACAATGTATCAAAACAAGTACTTAATATATCAACTAATTCTGCTATAACAATAAATAAACTTTTTGAAAGTATAGTTAAGATATCAAATAATAATGTAAAATCTAATTATCTAAATACTAGGGAAGGCGATATTGAACACAGTATTTTAGATAATAAAAAATTGCTTTCTTTAGTTGATATTGATTTTGTTTCTATAGAAAAAGGCTTGGAAGATACATTTAAATATTTTAATTTATAGTTGTTTTTTTATTTTTTATGATATAATATTATGTAAAAAATGAGAGTTTTAATATGCCTTTATTTTCTATAATAGTTCCTGTATACAATACAGAAAAATATATCTCTAAATGTTTGGATAGCTTGATAAATCAAACTTTTAAAGATATAGAAATTATTGTAGTTAATGATGCTTCTACAGATAATTCCAAAAAAATAATAGAAGATTATATAAAAATAGATAATAGAATAATATATATTGAACATAAAGAAAATAAAAATTTACTTTTAGCAAGAAAGACTGGAAATACTGCATCTTCAGGAAAATATATTACTTATGTTGATTCTGATGATGAGCTTGATATTACTGCATGTGAAAAAGTATATAATATTATAAAAGAAAAAGATTATGATATAATATATTTTGGAACTAAAGTTATTTCTGATAGGGATACTAAAGATATGCAATGGTCTTTGCTTACAAATAGATATAATATTAATACAGACTATTTGATTAATGAAGCTATAAATAGAAGAATACCTCATAGTATGTGGGGTAAATTTTTTAATAAAGAAATAATAAGTAAATTGATAGAGTATATTCCAGATGTTAAATTAATGAGTTCTGAAGACATGCTTCAATGTTTAATAGCTTTTTATTTTTCTAAATCATTTATTACTTTACATGATCAATTATATATTTATAATGCTGATATAGGTGTAAGTACAAAGAATAATGATGAAATTAGTTTAGATAAATTTGAATATATGTGCCGAAATATTAAATTAGCATTAGATGAGTTTTATAATTTTTTAGTAAAAATAAATTCAAATATTTCATACGGATATGAGTTTGCTAAATTGTATTATAATCAATATATGTATCTTTTTGAAAAGATAAATAATAATGATAATAAATATTTAGAAATTATAAATAAATATTTTGATAAAAATTTAATAGAGCAATATTTAAAATTAAATGATTACTACAATTTAGAAAAAAATAATATTCAAAAGCTAAATGATAAATTACTTCCGTATTTTTTTTCTGTGATAATGAAAGATTTTGATATTATAGTTAGAATATTTGGGATACGAATTATTGTAAAAAATAAGAAATGTTTAGATGAACCAATCGTTATAACATTAAGCAACTTATTAAGAAATATTTTTTCTATTAAAACTGCTAAAGATTATACAATTATAAAAATTTTATTTTTTACTATAAAGTTAAATAAAAATAAAGGGGTAAGTAATAATGCCTAAAGTTAGTGTAATAGTACCTGTATATAATAGAGAAAAACTGATTTCAAAATGCTTGGATAATTTAATAAAACAGACTTTTAAAGATATAGAGATTATAGTAGTTAATGATGCTTCAACCGATAATTCAAAATTTGTTATAGAAGAATATTTAAAAAAGGACGATAGGATTATATTATTGGATCTTAAAAATAATTGCGGACCTTATGATGCTAGAATTTTTGGATGGATGAAAGCCAAAGGAGATTTTATAGTTAATTGTGATTCTGATGATTATTACAGTAATGATGCCATAGAAATAATGTATAATGAGGCTGTAAAAAATGATGCAGATGTTGTTGTAGCAAAACTGATGATAGTTTCAAATGGAAAGATAAAAGAAGATACTTGGTATAATAAACCAAAGACCGGAATATTAATAGGTGAAGATATTTTAAAATTATTATTAAAAAACATATATAATTGGAGTATATGCACTAAATTAATAAAAAAAGACATTATTGATTTAGCAATGAATGACTTGCCTAAAAATAAACGTTTGCTATTTTCTGAAGATTTACTTCAGACAAGCATTATATATTATTATTCTAAAAAACTTATATATAGCAGTAATGCTAAATATTTTTATGAAATTAATACTTCTGGTAATTCTCATGAAAGATCTTCGGCAAATAAAGAGATAAAAAGGGTTGAAGATACTTTATATGTTTTGTCAATGATAAATGATTTTTTTATTAAAAAGAAACTAGATGATAATTATTATAGCTCATTTTATGTATTAACAAATTTTTTATATGGAGAATTATTATTTAATAATTCTATTCTTAATTATGATTTAAAAGAGAGTTTAACTATTTTATGGATAGAAAAATTAGGCGTTCTTTCTATATCTAAAGATTATTATTCAAAAGATTTATATAAAATGAATTTGAGTTCTATTCATTTTTCTAATAAAAAAGAAATAAAAAAAATAAAAAATATAGGAATAATTTATAATAGATTATATAATGGAGGTGTAGAGAGATTTATATCAAGATTATCATTTATATTTAATGACAGCGGATATAATATAATAATTTTTACAAATGAAGAGCCAAATGATAAAGATTATTCTTTGCCTAATAATACTTCTAGAATAGTTTTATCTAATGACTACGAAAGCAGGTACGCAATTTTTAGAGACAGTGTAGAAAAATATAATATTGATATTTTTATACATAATGGGTGGACTTCTGATAAATTGTTTATAGATTCTTTAATAATTAAAGATATAGGTATAAAATTAATAACAGTTTTACATAGTGTATTTAGTTATTCCGTATATGACGGAAGAAATATTAATAATCAATTAAATAGAATTAATATGTATAAATTTTCTGATGCTTTAATTGTGTTGTCTAATACTACTAAAAGATTCTATGAGTATATGGGATTAAATAATATTTACTATATTCCTAATTTTTTAACTTTCAATATCAATAATACGAATATATCAGATTTAAAGCAAAAAAATATTGTATGGATAGGCAGATTTGAAATAGATGTAAAGCAGCCTATACTTGCTTTAGAAGCTTTTTCTAAAGTTGTGAAAAGTATTCCTGATGCCAAATTGTTGATTATTGGAAACGGAGATTCGTATGAAGAAGGATTGGTTAAGCAAAAAATTAAAGAATTAAAAATAGAAAATAATTGCAAATTACTAGGATATCAAACTAATATAGAAAAATATCTTTTAGAATCTTCTGTGCATTTATTTACTTCATCTTTTGAAGGATTTCCTATGGTTTTGGGAGAAGTAAAATCTTATGGCATACCAACGGTTATGTTTGATTTGCCTTATTTAGAGATGGTTAAAGACAATAAAGGGCTTGTAAGAGTTCCTCAAAATAATATAAATGAATTATCAAATGCTTTAGTTAAAGTATTGGAAGATGATGAATATAGAAATAAATTAGGTATTGAAGCTAAAAATAGCTTGTATAATTTTTCTGATGAAAATATATTTGCATTATGGAAAAAATTATTTGCTGATATAGAGCAGAATAAAAATAATGAAAATATTGCTATAGATGAGAATGTAAAAAGTGTTATAGATGAGCTTATACATGCTGTGCAATTTGAAGAAAATAATTTAAGAAAAGAGCATAAGGATTACGAATATTTTATTGATAAACTTCTGCCTTATTTTTTTGCTATAGTTAGATATCATAATTATTTTATTATAAAAATTCTATTTATAAAAATATCTGCAAAAATTAATAAATATTATGAGAAACCTAATATTATAAGTCTTAATAGTTTATTAAAAAATTTATTCAATATAAGCAGTGATAAAAAATATATATATATAAAAATATTATTTATAACTCTTACATTTAAAATAAAATAATTATAAGGAAATTCTATGTTAAAAAAAATACTAAGATTTATATATCATAAGTATGATAGTGGATTATATAGAATTAGAAAAATATTTGGTATTAAGATAGTAACAAAACCATTAATAAATAAAATAAATTTATTGGAAGAAAAAATAGATAAATTACTTATTAATGATAATAGAAATAATATATTTTTATCAGGGTATTATTTAGATTATGTTAATAACTATACTAATATAAATGGTATATATGTATCTATAATAGTAATAGTATATAATTTAGGGGAAAAGTATTTGAAACCTTGCCTAGAAAGTATTATAAACCAGTCATTAAAAAATATAGAAATAATTGTTGTTAATGATAATTCACCGAATTTAGAGGATGATAAAGTATGTTTGGAATATTCATTAAAAGATAGCAGAATAAAATATATAAAACACGAAAAAAATATAGGAGCAGGAGGAGCAAGAACAACAGGATTAAAAGCAGCGAATGGATATTCTTTATTTTTTGTTGATGGGGATGATTATTTATCGTTAAATGCATGTGAAATAGCTTTTTATCATTTAATTAAATATGATGTTGATGTAGTAACATTCGGATATTTTATTGTTAATGAATTAAAAATTATAAATAATATTTTTCTGGAAATATTGCCATTACTTTACGGCAAGACTATTATAGAATTATTCTCATTATCTAAAATAAACCCATCATTATGGAATAAATTGTATAAAAGAGATTTATTATTAAAGCTTGGAAATGATTTTATGGTAACGCCATATAGAGCACAAGATTTAAATGCTAATTATAAAATATTTACTGTGACTAATTCATTAATAAATATACCTTTTCATTTATATTATTATAATATTAGAGATGACTCAAAGGATAATACTATTAATGAAAAATATGTAACAGATATATTTTTCATTTTTAATGATTTAATTGATTTTGTGAAAAATAAAAAATTTATAGAAGAACATAAAAAATATATTAATAGAGTTTTTGTAGATAATGCTATTTTATATTTAATTAATAAAATAAACAATATTGCTTATGATAAAGAAAGGATGAAAAATATTTTTTTTACTAATGCTGTGGAATTTATTAATCTGAATGTAGATTTTATTGATAGAGATCATGTATATGAAATTTTACGTAAAAATGGTTTAGATTAATTTATTTTAATAAAAAATAATAAGGAGATATAATGACAGTAGAAGAAATTTAAAATTTGTAGAGGAGGTTATCAAAAAGCAGTTTAAAGAGAGAGAGTTGGATATGATCTAAATTTAGAGTAGACAAAGACATTTAATAAAAAATGCAATGGCTTAAATTATATTATAATTATCAATTAACAACTAAATCTACTGATAAGTATTTATATTATAGATATGTTAGTAACATAATAGGAGATAAATATTTAATACCATTATTAGGAGTGTGGGATATAGATTTTGATTCTATTCCAAATTAATTTGTATTATAAGCGAATTTTGGAAGTGAACAAAACATTATAGTAAAAGATAAAAATAAATTAGATATTAATAAAACTATAGATACTTTAAAAAGCTGTATGTATTTTTTCAAATATTATTATAGTTTATATGAATTGCAATATAAAATATATTACCTAAAATAATGATGATACCCTTGTAGCTTCTATTAGTGGAGGATTTGCCTATCATATTTACATAATAAGCAAGTATATTTTATTAAATTTAATTTTATATATTATCTTATTTGTTTTATAAGTTTGCAAATAAGTTCAGCCTCACTTTTCTGCAAAGTAGGATATATAGGCAATGATATGCTTTTTAAATATGCATTTTCAGTATTAGGGTAATTTTCATTTGGTAAATTCAAATACTGATGAAGAGGCTTGAATATAGGTCTTGCAGCCTCAACATTATGACGTTCAAACATTTTTATAGCATCATAAATATTCATAGATCCATTAAGCATGCATACATACCTGTAATATGATGGACTTTCACTGTCATGCGTAGATAGTTTCATTAAATTGCTTTCAAGTATTGCATTATCATAGAATGATGCGATATCAGACCTTACTTCTACCATTCTTTCAAGATGCTTTAATTCTTCTATACCTATAGATGCCTGTAAATCAGTAGCACAATAATTGAATCTTTGAATAAAATTTTCTTTTTTATCATAATGGATAATATCCCTTATGGCATCCATTCCTTTTTTCTTAGTAAGTATCATTCCTCCAGCACCGCCTGAAGTTATCATTCTAGTTGCAGAGAGAGAAAAGTATGCAAAATCTCCGAAACTTCCAAGAAGAGTATCTCTATATTTTCCACCCAAACTATGAGAAGCATCCTCTATAACAGGAACTTTAATATCAGCAAGCTCATCTATTAATGCACAGTTTCCAAACATGTGAGAAACTATAATTGCTTTTGTTTTTTCATTTATAGATTCTATAACATTGTCCATAGAGATTTGAAAGCTGTCTTCATCTATATCTATAAGTACTGGAGTTGCTTTTAGATTTGTAACAACTTGAAGAGGTGAAGCATTTAAAAAAGATGACATTATAACCTCATCTCCTTCTCCTATATTAAGATGTCTTAATATAAGCTCTAATGCAGATGTACCGCTATTAACAAATATAGCAGTAAAACCTTTTCCGAAATAATTGGCAAATGTTCTTTCAAATTCATAGATTATATCGCCTGTTGCAAGGTTATCGCTTATCATTACCCTTAAAGCTGATTCTAAATCTTTTTTTCTTATAGTAGGTCTGGAATGTCTAATCAATTTACTGCCTCATAATTATAAAGTTATAAATGATGATATCATATAATATATAATTTTCAATATTGATTTGATTCTTAATGTATAATTATTTTATTGATTTTTTTATTTAATTTATTATAATTGTTTCAATTAGGATCAATATTTATGCTGGACTTTTTGAAAATAAATAGTATTAGGATAATACTTTTATTCATTATTATTTTTTCGTTTATTTTTAATATTGTATTATCATTTCATATTATTCCTATTAGGAGTACTTATGATGATTTTCAGCATTTTTATGATATGTATAGATGGTATGATAAAAAAGAACTGCCTGCAACAGGTACAAGATTTAATCTTTCTGATACGATTGAAGATGAGTTTATAACGCCAAGAGTACCGGGAGGAGCTTACTATATATATTATATATTATGTTATAAACTTTCAAATGAAAATTTATTTGCAGCAAAGATTATAAATTATTTTTTTAGTCTTTTGATAATATCATTATTTATATTCTGGCTTTATAAAAGATTAGGGCTTTTTGTTTGTTCTTTGATGTCGCCTCTTATTTTACTTAATGGTTATTTGGTAAAAGCTATGACTAATTTTTGGAATCCAAATATATCTTTAATATTCAGCTTTATATTTTTTATTCTTCTTTACGAATACATAGATAAAAAATCAAATAAGAAAACTGTAATATCATCTATTTTTATTTTTCCAGTATTAGCAATTATTGCTCAAGGTCATTTTGCCTCTTTCTTTTCTGTTATTCCTAGTATGATATTTTATTTAATAGTAACTTATAAAAACACAATTAAATATTTGAAGTATTGGATATTAGGCATATTTTTATCCTTTTTATTATATCTGCCGTATCTAATTTCTGAAATTAATAATTCTTTTATTAATACAAAATCAATGATGTCAAAAGGGTATGGAGTATCAAGAATAATTGTTGCTAAAGTGCAGGCTTTATTTTTATTTCCAACTAATGAAATGTCATCTCATTATTTGCAAGGATTAAAAAATATAATAGAATTTTGGACTTCTTCTCCGTCTTATATATACGGTTTGATATTTCTGGTTTTAAGTATAATATTTTCTTTATATTGTTTAATTAATATGCTGTACTATGTATTTAATTTTAAATATAAGGCAAAAACATCTTATGAGGGTACTATTTTAGAATTGTCAAGATTTTTTATTTTATCCGTATTTTCTACACTTTTATGTTTTAATACATTCAAATTTGGTGAAGGTTATTTTCACTATTTGTATGGGCTTTTCTCTGTATCTTATAGTCCTATAATATTATTCTTTGTTCAAAAAAGAGAATTATATTTTGAACAATAAAAAAATATTTTTTGCTTTAGTTATTTTTTTGATATTAAATGCTGCCGCTATGTTTGGAACTATTGATAGATATGTTAACATATTTGAAAGGAATTCGTCTAATAAGCACAATATTTATATAGAAGATTTTTTAAAAACTAAACAAAAATATTAATAATTAAATATATTGATAGTAAATTTATTTGACTTTATTATTATGGTATTATATAATACTAATAACAGTAATTATGTATAAATCAAGGAGATATATAATAATGAAAAAGTTAATAACTATATTTTTAGCTGGAATATTAATTATTTCTTGTTCAAATAATTCAGCTAATACATCTTCAAATAATACTGAAACATTAAAAATAGGAATACTTCAACTAGTAGAACATAATGCTCTTGATCAAGCTAATCAAGGTTTTATAGACGGATTAAAAGAAGCTGGTTATGAAGACGGTAAAAATATAACTATAGATTATCAAAATGCCCAAGGCGAACAGGCTAACTGCATTACAATATCTCAGAAGTTTGTTAATGATAGAGTTAATTTAATACTTGCAATAGCAACACCTGCAGCACAGGCAGCAGCAAATACAACAAAAGATATACCTATATTAATTACAGCTGTTACAGATCCTGCAGATGCTAAATTAGTAGCTGATAATACAGCCCCTGGAGGAAATGTTACAGGTACATCAGATTTAACACCAGTAAAAGAGCAAATTGAATTACTAAAAAAATTAGTTCCTTCAGCTAAAAATATAGCTTTTTTATATAATTCAAGCGAACAAAACTCTAAATTCCAAGTTGATATAGCAAAAGCAAAATCAGATGAAATGGGATTATCATATATGGATGCCACTATTACAAATCCTAATGATATACAGCAGGTAGTACAAAGTTTGGTAGGAAAGGTTGATGCTATATATGTACCTACTGATAATATGGTTTCTGCAGGTATGGCAAATGTTATAGCTATTACAGAGCCTGCTAAAATACCAGTAATATGCGGAGAAGTTGGCATGCTTAATGCTGGTGGGCTTGCTACTTATGGTATAGATTATTATGAATTAGGCAAATTAACTGCTAATCAGGCTGTAAAAATACTTAAGGGAGAATCATCTCCTGCCTCTATGCCTATAGAATATATACAAAATCCCGTATTAGAAGTTAATACTAATGCAGCACAAAAATTAGGCATTACAATACCAGCCGATTTATGATTATTATTTAATTTGATTATACAAAAGCCTATATATTATATGGGCTTTTTTTATTAAAAAATATATTATTAGGGTTATTTATTACTATGAAAAAAAATATTTTTATATTATTATTTATATTTATAATGGTTTTTTCCTGCTCAAAAACAGAAAATAATCAGTCTTCTGACAATGAATTAATAAAGATAGGTATAATACAGTTAGTTGAGCATCCAGCTTTGGATCAGGCGTACCAAGGTTTTGTAGACGGATTAAAAGAGGCTGGATACGAAGAAGGAAAAAATGTTTCTTTCGATTATCAGAATGCACAGGGGGAGCAGGCTAACTGTATTACCATAGCTCAGAAATTTTTAAATGATAAAAGCGATTTGATACTTGCAATAGCAACACCTGCAGCACAGGCAGCAGCAAATTTAATAAAAGATATACCTATATTAGTTACAGCAGTTACAGATCCAGAAACAGCAAAACTTGTTGAAAAAAATGATGCCCCTAAAGGAAATGTATCTGGTACTTCAAATTTAACTCCTGTAGATGAACAGATGGAATTATTAAAAAAATTGGTGCCTAATGTAAAAACAGTTGCCCTTATGTATAATTCAAGCGAACAGAATTCAAAATTTCAAATAGATATGGCAAAGATAAAGTTAGATGAAATGGGAATATCTTATATAGAAGCTACAGTAACTAATCCAAATGATATACAGCAGGTTGTTCAAAGTATAATAGGTAAGGCTGAGGCTGTATATATACCTACAGATAATATGCTTGCTTCTGGTATGGCTAATGTGATATCAGTTACAGAGCCTGCTAAAATACCAGTAATATGCGGCGAAGTTGATATGCTTAAATCAGGAGGACTTGCTACTTATGGTATAAGCCATTATGAACTTGGTAAATTGACTTCTAAACAGGCAGTAAGAATACTTAAAGGGGAAGCATCTACAGCAACTATGCCTATAGAATATCTGCAAACTCCTACATTAAGTATTAATACAAATGCTGCTCAAAAACTTGGTATAACAATACCAGCTGATCTACAGTAATATATTTAATTTTTTATATAAAAAAGCCTATATAAATTATTTTATGGGCTTTTTCTTAAAATACTTGACTTTTTTTATTTATTATATATGATAGTTATCATGTTTAAGTCTACAGTCTACAGTCTACAGTCTACAGTCTACAGTCTACAGTCTACAGTCTACAGTCTACAGTCTACAGTCTAC
>NZ_CALXKQ010000034.1 GCF_944388875.1 uncultured Brachyspira sp. | reverse complement strand
GCACACAGCACACAGCACACAGCACACAGCACACAGCACACAGCACACAGCACACAGCACACAGCACACAGCACACAATAATTCAATAAAATTTTTTTCATCTAAATCGAATATAACATCAAGTTATAGTATTTTAATTAAAATCATCATTTCTTTTGGTGCTGCAAATTTATTTTTTAAATATTTGCAGCATTTATTTATCTGTATTTTTAATATTCCTGATAACTTATTGAATAGTAATATTCATTTTGTTATAAATAAAAAATTATTATTAGGAGTTTCCTTATGAGAAGCATTAAAAAAATTCTTTTAACATTGATGATGACTGCTGTGTTCAGTGTATCAGCATTTGCAGCAAGCGGATTTGAAGCTATACTTAATGTGCCTATAGGTTTGAGTGTAGGCTTTTACAATTACAAATTATCAAAAGAAGCTGAGGCATTTAAAGATGATATTGATAAGTATTATAAACAAAATAGCTCTGTAGGTTTTGATATAGGAGTTACAGCTCAGTTAGGATATATGTTTCAAGTAAAAGAAGGTTTCGGAATTAGTGTTTTAGGTGAAATAGGATACAGTCATGATTCTTATGCTTTTATACTTGCAAGTGATAAAAAAACTTCACAATCTTATACATTTGAAAGCATACAGATTGGACTTCTTCCTAAATTCAATATAGGTGCTTTTGCTATAGGAATAGGAGGAGGAGTTAAAATACCTTTATCAGGAAAATACTATTATAAATATGACGGCAAAGATGTAATAGGTTTTCCAGTAAAAGTGAATTCATCAGATATAAAAGATAATTTCAAAACTCCTGTTATAGGATATATTAAAGCTGCTTTTGATTATTCAATATTCTTTACTGATAATATGGCTTTTAATGTTGGACTTTATGCAGGATATGATTTTGGAATGAATATGTCTGATAAATTTTTGGGACAGGATGATGGAACTACTAAAACATTTGATAATATGGGATTCTCAAGCTTTGATGTAGGTTTGCAGTTAGGCTTCAAATTCGGTCCTAAAGCTTAATTAACTTTGCTATATAATCATTTTATATAGATAATTCATCAATTGGGAATAGTTTATTAATAAGCTATTCCTTTTTTATTGATTATATTAACTAGTATATCTGACATTGATTAAACCTTATTACTTTATATATTCTATACCTGCTTTTTATAGTTTTATGTTATATAAAGCTGTTAGAAAATTAGTCTACATATAAATTAATGTTTTTATAAAGCATCAATTATGTAATGGACTTGTTTAAAAAGTACTTGACAAAGTTATATATAAAATTTTGGTAATTTATTAACTATAAAAATAATGTTTTACTTGTTGTATAAATTATCGTTTTAGTATGTAAATATGCAGTCCTTCACAGTAGACGTACTTTGTATGTTTCTCGCCTGACAAAGTCACGCTTAGCTTCCAAAAGAAGTGTGGATGTGTGCTAGTTCACGTAATCATAAACAAAATTAGTCTATTGACAGTAATTATTATTTGTATAATATATTTGAATATTTAATATAAAAGGATTAGTATTTATGGATGATTTTTTTGAAGAATATGCTGATATAAATGATATAAAACAGTACTTTATACATTACCCCAAAAAATCCAATATATCTTTAATTTTTCTTCATGGAGGACCTGGAGAATCTGAGAGTTATTTTTTGTATAAAATGCATTCTAAAACTCAGAACTATAATTTAGTTTATTATGATCAAAGAGGTACTGGTAAAACACAGATAAAAAATAAATCATCATCAGAAACTATAACAATAGAAAAACTTATGAATGATTTGAAAGAAACCGTTGATTATGTAAAAGATAAATATAACTCAAAATATATTATAATATTAGGTCATTCATGGGGTAGTGTTCTTGGTATAGAGTTTGTAAAGAGATATAAAAATTATGTTTCTGCGTATATAGGAATGGGGCAGGTTGTAAGTTTTAGAGAAGGGGAGAAGATTGGCTTTGATTATTGCTTCAATATTGTAAAAAATAGCGGCAGTAAGAAATATATTGATAAATTAAACAAACTTAATAATTATCCATACTGCATAAATAAGGATAATGTATTTGAAGTATTTAAAGACTTTAGAGATGTACAGGTTAAATATAAATTAGCAGGATACTATGAAGGAAATGATAAATTGTCAAGCATTATACATAAAAGTCCTGTTTTTTCATTTAAAGATATTTTTAACTCTTCATTGAAGTTAAATAAGAATTTAATAAATTATCTAATAGACTATGATACAAGCAATTATAAAAACTTTGACATACCAATATTTTTTATATGCGGTGCTAATGATTGGCAGGTCCCCACTGCATTGGTAAAAAAATATTTTGAAACTATAACAGCTCCTGATAAAGATTTATTTATAGCTGAAAATGCAGGTCATCTTCTTAATATAGAAAATACCAAAGATTATAATATAATATTAGAAGGTATATGCAGTAGAGTAAGCGGTGAATAATAATTATTTATAGCTTTTATTTTTTAAATTATAAATTACCTGTTTTACAAAGTGTTCTATATATTTAAAATCTGTTGCTATATTAACTCTTATAAAACCATTAAAATTATCACCAAACCATTCTCCAAAATCAACAGCTATTTTGCAGTCATCCTGTATAAACTCTTTTACTCTATCCTTATTTACTATATTTCTTAAATCAAAAAAAGGCAAATATGTTCCTTCAAGAGGAGTTATTATTATTTCAGGTATCTCTTTTTTTAGTTCATCTCTTATATATTCATAATTTCTTTTAATAACTTTTAATAAACCATCAAGCCAATCGCTTCCGTATCTATATCCTGCTTCAGCTGCTATCATACCCATTAAACTAAGTTCTGTTCTATTTATTGTATTAATATATTTTTGATATATATTTCTCATGTCTTCATTTGGTATTATTATATGAGAGTTCAGAAGACATGCTAAATTAAATGTTTTTGAAGGAGAAGTTAATACTATTAATCTGTCAGTATATTTATCTTTATTTATTATAGATAGGGCAGATATAAACGGCTTAATACCCAAATTAATATCCTGATGTATTTCATCGGAAACTATATAAACATTATGACGGCGGCATATATCAAAGGTTTTATCTATTTCTTCATCAGTCCATACTCTGCCTACAGGATTATGAGGATTGCAAAATATAAAAAGTTTAGGCTTATTTTCTATAATCTTTTTTTCAAACATATCAAAATCTATAGAGAATATTCCATTATCATTTTTTAAATCAACAGTTATTAATTTTCTGTCATTGTCTTTAACCGCATTTGAAAAAGGATAATAAACTGGTGTAAGTATTATTACACTGTCATTTTTATCTGTGAAAGCATTTACAATCCAATATAAAGCTGTAACCAAGCCAGTAGAGAAAAATATCCAATCTTCTTTTAATATAATATTGTATCTGCTTTTCTGCCAATTAAAGAAAGCTTCAAAATAGCTGTCCCAAGTAACTGTGTATCCGAATACTCCATGAGAAACTCTTTCATGTAAGGCATTTAGTATTGCATCGGGAGTTTTAAATTCCATATCTGCTACCCACATAGGAGTAAGACCAGATTCATTAAATCTTTTATCTCTGATAGTTTCCCATTTTTCAGAATTTGTATTTTCTCTGCTTACAGTATATTTACTGCAGAACTCTTCTATAGTCATAATTTCTCCAATTAATAATTAATTATTTAATTTGTAGTTTTTAAAGCATCTTTATATCCTAGTTTAGATGCTTCATCTAAATAATATTTGGATTTTTCTGTATATTCCTTCATCTTCTCAGCTGTGATGGTTAATAACTTTGAATATTCTTCATAAACTAATGATAAATAATAATAGCTTTCTGCAAGTACTGATGCAGATTTATTATTTTTTATAGATTTTAAGAAATTAAATTCTGATTCCTTCAAAAATTTAACCTGTTTTTCTAATTTATATTTATACAATGATGCTATGCCGTTATTATTTAATAAATAAAAATTATCTTTTTCTATACTAAATCCGTACTCAATATCATTTTTAGCATGATTTAAACTTTGTACATCATTAGATATTTTATAATCTATTAAATATAGCCATCCTCTGTTTATATATATAGAAGTGTTATTTTCATCTATATTCAAAGCCTTATTATAATTATCCAATGACATATCAAAATACTTCTTATCCTGAGTATTTTTGTATTTTTCATTATATAAATCTGAATATATAAGCAATGTACTTAAGTCATCAGTATTATTATTATTTTCTATAACTTTATTATAATCCTCTAAAGCTAAGTCAAAATATTTTTCATCTGAAGTGTAATGATACTTTTTGCTATAAAGAACAGCCCTGTCTTTAAGTGCATCTGTATTATCCTCTTCTCTTAGCGTGTTAATATCTATAATTTTGTTATAGTCTTTTAAAGCCGAATCAAAATATTTATTATCAGAAGTTTCCTGATATCTTTTGCTTTGAACTAATGCTCTGTTTTTTAGAATAGGCACATTATCATTATCATTGTTCAAAATTTTTGTATATATATTAATTGCTTTTTCATCATTTCCTTCTTCTATTTCTTTTAAAGCCATTATAGATAATTTTTTTGTATCCTCTTCATCATTTAATTTATTTTTATCTTTTTTTACAACATTCCATAATACATTATCACCATTCTTATTGTATTTGTAATAATTATTAACTACAACTTTATCTCCATCATAATTTGTATTTATTATTTTTCCATTATTATTAATATCATCTATATCTGTCTGTCTGCTGTCTGTAATGTTATTATTATTTATACTATCATCATTATTATTATTTAATTCTATATTTCCTTCCGATGCTTCTAATTCTTTTCCTCTAAACAAAAATACAGATGCTAAAATGGTTAATACAGCTGCTGTAAATATAATAGTTAATGTTCTAGTATCTAAATTTAATAGGGGATTATTATTAATAAATGAGTTAAATGTATTAGCATACTCATCATATTTTATATCCATAAGGTAATCTAAATTCTTTTTTATATTGTATTTATTTAGAATATCATTTTTATTGCTTATTTGAAAGTTGCTTAATGTATAGGCAGAATTACTATAAACATTTGTGATGTAATTATTATAATAATTGCTGTTTTTGTTATAAATCCAATAACATATTCCTGCTGATATAGATATGAATAGCAGTAAAATTAACATAATACCTTTTGATGAGGATTTTTCATTTGGGGCTTCATAATTTTGTTCATTTTTTATAAAATTATGCTCTTGTTCCATTAAAAAATCCCGATATTAATACAATATTTATCGGATTGAATAATCATAAAAAAAAAGAAATATGATAACTATATAAATTTTTTTCAAAATTAATAATATATCATAAAAAATTACAAAATAAATTTTTATGTCATAGTTCTAAGATGCTTATTGAATTTTATTAGCTTTAATTTTTATGTTTTTTAATTATTTCTTTATCAAATTCATTAAAATTTTATTTCATATATTGATGTTTGTATCATTTTATAATTAAGATATAAGTATATATGTTTAAGATTTATATACTTTTACTAATGGAGTAGATAAAGTATGATTTTTATGTTTACTATTTTATTACTATTTAGAAACAGTTTTTAAATAATCTGCAGCTTCTTTCTGTTCTTTACGTATTGCAAACTCTAAAGCTCTCTCTTCGTCTTTATTTTTATGTTCTATATCGGCACCATTTTCTATTAATAATTTCATTGTTTCTATATCATTTATACCAGCAGCAAACATTAAAGGAGTTACCAGCTTGAAATTTTTAGCATTAACATCAGCACCAGCTTCTATTAATGCTTTTATTATATCATGTTCTTTTGTAAGAGCAGCATAAAGCAAAGCAGAAAATAAAGGTCTATCTCTTAAATTTACATCTGCACCAGAATCTATTAAATATAGAGCTACATTCTTCTGCTTTTCAGCACAAGCAAACATCAATGCCGTAATTCCAGTTTTACTTCTTGCATTGATATTTGCCCCATTTTCTATTAAAAGTTTTGCTATATCAAAATAACCTTTTTTAGCACAAATCATTAATAGTGTAAATTTTGTTTCATCATCTCTCATATCAGCTAAGCTGCTGTCCTCTTCTAAACACCTTTTTACATTATCAAAATCATTATTTTTTGTATATTCTACTATATTATGCACAGATTATAAGCCTTTATTATTTTATTATTGCCATTTATAAGATTCTACAAACATGGTTGAAATCGATATACATGCTACAGCCCAAATTAGAAAGAATATAACATTTTGTATATCTATCATGCCTTTAGTAAAGTCAGAAAAATATGTTGTTATAGAAACAGCATTTAATAATTTGCTTGCCCCTGTAAACATTTCGCTAAGCCAATTTATAATATAAGCGAATACTCCCATAGATACACCTAAAATTGCAGCTACTAACTGACTTTTAGATACGCTTGTTGCTATTAGTCCAAGTCCAAGTATTGCAGTACCAAGAAGGAATAATCCTAAATAACCGCTGAATATAACTCCAATATCTGGTTTTCCGAATATCATAAGAAGTATAGGGTAAACAAATGTCATAACAAGAAGAGAAGCATATACAACTAATACAGATAAATATTTACCTATAACATATTGCAATGAAGTTATAGGAGCAGTCATTATAAGCTCGAAAGTGCCTGATGATCTCTCTTCTGCTATTAATTTCATACAAAGAATCGATAAAAATAATATTGTAAAGAAACCAATATTATACATAGTGTTTTCCATCACTGCCAATCTGCTGTAATAAACTTCTATAGTGAAAAAGTAGCCCGTTAATGCTAAATATATAAATCCTAATATATAATATAAAGGAGATACATAAAAGGATTGAATCTCTCTTGAAAATATAACATAAATGTTTCTCATTATTTATTAACCTCTTTTTTCATTATTATTTTATAAATTGTCATTTTCTTCTGCTTCTTTTTTATTATTTACTATATCATCTTTTATATATTTTGATTTATCAAAGTCTTCATTTTTCTTTTTATCAGTAAAGTAAATGAATACCTCTTCTAATGATCTCTCTTTAGATCTAATTTCTAATACATCAAAATTATTATTAACCAAATGCTTGACTATTGCAGCCCTAGAATCATTACCTCTTTCGCATTCTATGGTAATGCTTCCATAAGAATTATCTTCAGCCTGTATAACACCATTAACTTCTCTAACGCATAAAAGAGCATCTTTATGTCTGTCAGCCACTTTAAGTTCTATATTTCCGCCTAATATTTCCCTATCCATAGCCATTTTTAAGCCTTCTATAGTGTCTTCAGCTATTAATTCGCCGCTGTCTATAATCAATGCTCTCTCACATGTATCTTCAACTTCACTTAATATATGTGTAGAAAGTATAACAGTTCTAGTGCCTCCTAAACTTTTAATTAATGATCTTACTTCTATTAATTGATTAGGATCGAGTCCGCTTGTAGGTTCATCTAATATAAGCACTTCAGGATCATGTATTATAGCCTGTGCTATTCCAGTACGTTGTTTGTACCCTTTAGATAAATGCCCTATTATTCTGTTTCTGTATTTAGTTAATCCTGTTATCTCTATAGTGTTTTCCAATGCTGTTTTTACATGCTTATTTGGTATGCCTTTTAATTTAGCACAGAATCTTAAATAATCTATAACTGTCATTTCAGTATATAGAGAAACATTTTCAGGCATATATCCTATTCTTTTTTTTATCTCTATAGGATTGTCATAAACTTCATAATCATCTAAATAAACATATCCGCTTGTTGCAGGAAGATATCCTGTTATAATACGCATCATTGTACTTTTTCCAGCACCGTTAGGTCCTAAAAATCCTACTACTTCGCCTTTATTAATAGTATAAGAAACTCCCTTCAATGCTAAATGCTCGCCATAATATTTAACTATATTATCAACTTTTATCATCAATAATCCTTAATTATCATTATAAATTAACATAATACTATAACAATAAATTTAAATTTTATCAAGTTATAGCATACACTTAATTGTTATATTATCGCAAAATAATAATTTTATATAAATAAAAAAAGTTAAAAATAAAAAAACCTATCAAATTAATGATAGGTTTTTATTTTCATTTTATTGATTTTCTTATTGAGCTTCTGTTTCAGTAGTAGTTGTTGTTTGACCGCCGCTGCTTGAAGAAGCAGGTTTAATGTTTTTAATAGCATCAACAGCTGCTTGTCTAACAACTATAAAATATTGATCATTTTGAGCTAGGTCTATTAAATCGCTTAAAGCAGCCTGATCACCTATTTTACCTAAAGCTACAGCAACTTCATATACAATACCTTGAGTTTTAGCTAATCTTAATTGGAAAAGTAAAGGAGCTACACCTTGAACACTTCCAATTTCACCTAATGCCTGAGCAGCAGCTATAATGTTAGAATTTTCCTGTTCTGCATATAACATTTGGGAAATGTATCTAACAGAATTTTCTGATTTAGCAGCTTTAGCAGCTTGTAAAGCTTGATAACGAACCATAGAATCAGAATTTTGAGGAGAAGTGCTATCTAATCCATAACTTACATATCTATTAATTGCATTTAATAAATTTTCAGAGCTAGCACCTTTTTCACTTAAAGCTTTGAAACATAGAGCTTTTACTTGAGGACTACCGCTTTCTATAGCAGAGATTAAAAGTTTTTCATCCTGACTTGCTAGAGCATCTACAAAGTTTTGAGAAAGTTCTTCTCTTGGTTTAGTACCAGTTGTAGTAGTAGTTTCTGTAGTAGTAGTAGTAGTTTCTTGAGCAAAAACTGATGTTAAAGAAAATGCAAACATTAATGTTACAATAAATATTTTCTTGAGCATTATACAACCCCTTAATATATTAAGTTCTACTAATAATACTCTATTATTCAATAATTGCAAGTAAATTTATAAAATTTATAGAAATAATTATTCTATATAAAACTTAGGCATAAATATAAATTTTTATTATCATTTGTACAAATTCTCAAATAATACTTGAAAAAACATTCATTTCTATTATACTTTATATTAGTTTATATATTTAATGTATTGAACTAATCTTATAATGTATAGGTACTATATGAAAAAACTTATAAATGATATAGATAATATTATATTAGAAGAACTTAAAGGTATGCATAAGGCACATAATGATATAATAAATATATGTTATGATCCTATTGTTATTACAAGAATTAATAAAAAAGATAATAAAACAGCTTTAGTATCGGGAGGAGGCTCTGGGCATGAACCTTTGCATGGAGGTTTTGTGGGATATGGGATGCTTGATGCAGCATGCCCTGGTGCTGTGTTTACTTCTCCTACACCAGATCAAATTGAAGAGGCAGCAAAATCTGTTAATAGCGGTAATGGAGTAATATTTTTGGTTAAAAATTATACTGGAGATGTTATTAATTTTCAGATGGCTGAAGAACTTTGCAAGGCTGAAGGTATTGATGTCAGAACTGTTATAATAGAAGATGATGTATCAGTTAAAGATAGAGTTTATATACTATAGGAAGGAGGGGAGTAGGAGCTACAGTATTTTTTGAGAAAATTTGCGGAGCTTCTGCTGAAAAAGGTGATAATATAGATAAAGTTTTTAAATATGCTGAATATTGTAAGGATAATGCACGTTCTATGGGTATGGCTTTAACTTCATGTACTGTACCTGCAGTTGGAAAACCTACTTTTGATATATCTAATGATGAAATAGAAATGGGTATAGGCATACATGGAGAACCAGGAAGGGAGAGAATGAAAATAAAAACTGCCGATGAAATTGCTGATATTATGATGGATGCTGTTTGTTCAGATATACCTTATAAAAATGGGGATGAAGTTATTTGTATGGTTAATGGTATGGGGGCTACACCTTTGATGGAGCTTTATCTTTTCTATAACAGCGTAGAAAATATTGCTGAAAAGAAGGGACTTAAAATAGTTAGAAATCTTGTAGGGAATTATGTTACTTCTATAGATATGGCAGGTGTTTCTATTAGTATGATTAGAGTAAATGAAGAAATACTGCAGTTATGGGATTATCCTGTTCATACAGCGGCTTTAAGATGGGGAATGTAATAATATGTATACTAAGAATAAGATAAAAGAATGGCTTATAAAATTGTCTGATGCTTATGAAGAAAATAAAGATTATTTAACGAAATTGGATTCTGATATTGGTGATGCTGATCATGGTATAAATATGAATAGGGGATTTAATTTTGTACGTGATATGATTAAAGGCTTAGATGAAAATACCAGTATATCATCTATATTCAAACAAACGGCAACATTGCTTATAAAAAATGTAGGCGGCTCGTCGGGTCCTTTATATGGTACTTTTTTTCTTAATGCAAGTATTGTTTCTTCCAATAAGGAGGAGTTATCTTTAAACGATATAGCAGAAATATTTAATAAAGGTACAAATGCTATAGCTGCACTTGGAAAATCAAAAGCTGGTGAGAAAACAATGCTTGATACACTATATCCTACACTAGATGCTATAAAAGAATTTGTATCCAATAATAATGATTTGACAGATGATAATTTAGAAGAGTTTAAAAGTAGTATTTTAACTGCAGCTGAAAATGCTATGAAATCAACTATAGATATGATTGCTACAAAGGGCAGGGCTAGTTATTTAGGTGATAGGAGTATAGGTTATCAGGACCCTGGTGCTTCATCCTCTTATATATTAATAAGAGAATTAATAAATGTTTTATAAAAATTAATTAAAAGGAATTAATGTGGTTAGTTTAATATTCGTTTCACATAGTTATGATCTTGCTAAAACTACTGTTGATTACATAAAAAAGGTAACAAATACAAATACTCCTATGGCTTTCTCAGGAGGTGTTGGAGATAATCATAGTGAGATAGGTACTGATTCTATTGATGTTTTTAATGCTATAGAAAGTGTATATTCAGATGACGGAGTTTTGGTATTTTGCGATTTGGGAAGTGCTTTAATAAGTTCGGAACTTGCTATATCTATGCTTGATGATGAGAAATCAGCAAATGTAAGAATAACATCAGCTCCATTTGTAGAGGGCGGTATTAATGCTGCCATACAGTCATCACTTAACAGATCGCTTGATGATATTGTATCTGAAGCTATAGATAGTTTAACTCCTAAAATATCTTATGTAAAAGATAAGGTTGATTACAATATATCTGAAGATTCAAATGATATAGAGTTTAAAGATTATGTTAAAGGTGAATATAAAATATTGCTTGAGAATGGTTTTCATGCAAGACCAGTATTTATGTTTATTAATATAATAGCAAATTCTAAAAGTTTAGTATATATATCAAATAAGACAAAACATAAGCCTCCAGTATCTGCTGACAGTATAACTAAAGTTACATTATTAAATATAGAATACGGCGATGTAATGGAGATATATGCAAAGGGACCTGATGCTGAACAGGTATTGGAAAGATTTGAATATTTGGTTAATGGAAAATTTGAAACTAGAAATAAAACTTCTAAATCTAAAAATATAGACAGTGATTTGATAGTTGTTTCTGACGGCTGCGTTTCTGGTACTGCTTTATATTTGTATTTTGGAATAAATATAAAAAAAGAGTATATAAAAGATCCAAAAGCTGAAAAGGATAAGTTTATAACCGCTATTAATAATGTTAAAAAAGATTTATTAGAGCAAAAAACTATTATTGAAGAAAAAAAATTGCAAAATAATGAATATTTAATATTTGAAACTTATATATCAATGCTTTTTGATGATTATGTATTAAAAGAAGTTTATGATTTAATAGAAAATAAAAAATATTCAGCTGCATATTCTTACAATAAAGTTATGAAAAATATATTCAAAAGTTTTGATGCTTTGGATGACGGATATATAAAAGAAAGAAAATATGATATAGAAGATATACTATATCAGGTATTAAAATATTTATTAGATATAAAACTTGATTTGCCTAAAGAGGATAATGCTATACTCATAGTTGATAATATATATGCTTCTATTGTAACAGAAATAGAGGAAAATATTAAGGGTGTTATATCTATAAATGGAAGTCCTGTTTCTCATGCTGCCATTTTATTAAAAGCATTAAATATACCTTATATTATATTTTCTGGTGCTATGCAGCTTAAAGGAAAAGAAATTATTATAGATACAAAAAATGCTGAAGGAAAGATAATCTCTTTCAAAAAATAATGCTATTATACTTATTTTACCAGTATAAGTTTTTATTGTTTTATGATTAATAAATGTTATTATATTTTTTATAGTTGGATAAAAATATGAGTTTTAATACCATAGTTATAATAGTAATAGTTTCCATTGTAATATTATGGCCTATATTGAAAAAAATGGCTAAAAATATAAGAATAGATAATTCAGAAGAAAGCATACATATAGCATGTTTATATGGAGATTTATCAAAGATAAAGAGGCTTTTAGAATCTGGAGTTAATATTAATTCTAAAGATTTCAGTAATAGAACACCATTGATGTATGCTGCAGAGGATGGTGCTATTGATACTATAGAGTACTTAATAAGAAATGGTGCTAACATTAATGATATTGATGTTAGAGGGGACAGTGCATTAATAATAGCATTAAAAAACAATAATGTAAAAGCATCAAAACTTTTAATAGAAAGCGGTGCAAATTTGTATATAAAAAATGAAGATGATAAAGATGCATTGAATATAGCATCCGATATAGATTCCAAAGAAATGATTGAGTTTATAAAAAATAAAAGAGATGATAATAAAGATATTACCATCTCTTAAAAAAATTATCTATTATTGCTGCTTCTTGTGATGTTTGTAGAGCCGCATATAGGACAATGGGATACAGAATCTTCTATGATGTCATCAATTTGTGTTATATCATCATCTTCAGATATATTTATTTCTTTATCATCAACTGCCCAAAAATTAGAACAGTCTTTACAGTAAAAATGTATTAAATATTCTCTGTAAGTAGGATAATTTCCTTCTATTTTTCTATATCCATCTATGATATTATGCTCCATATACCCTCCAATTTTTTATTATCTAATTTTTAATTTAGTATTTTTTTAAAAAAAGTCAAATATATTATTTTGTCGAATTATTATACATTAAAAATATAAAAAATAAAGTATTTTTAATGAAATTTTACATTTTATTGAAGAAAAGTAATATAATTAAATCTTTTTTAATATTAATTTTACATTGACTATGTATATTTGTTTTATTAATTTAGTAAAAGGAGTTGCCCATGAAAAAAAATATTAAATTTTTTATTTCAATTGTATCTATGATGATTTTATCTGCTGTTAGTGTATTTGCTGCTGATATGCCTATACAAGCAAATCAACTGCCTCAAAATGCACAAAGCTTTGTTAAATCTAATTTCCCATCTGATCAAATAGTTTATGCTGAACAGGATAGAAATAGTTTTAAAGTAGAACTTCAAAGCGGTGTAGAAATTGACTTTGACAGAAATGGTAATTGGACTGATGTAAGTGCAAAAATGCCTTTGCCTACAGCATTTATACCAGCTAATGTTATTAAATCGGTTAATACTAAATACCCTCAAGTTCCTGTATTGGAAATTAGTAAAGAATACAGCGGATATAAATTAAAATTAGGAAACAACAGAGAAGTTTATGTTGATAATAATGGACAAATAACAGGAGATAAATTAGATTAAAATAATTTTATTAAAAATATAGTGCCGACTTAAAAGGTCGGCTTTTTTTATAATGTTTATTTACATTTTTATAATGCAGTTTACTTTTTATTTACTTTTTAATAAAAAATGTAAAAAATATTTAAAATATTTGTAAAAAATATTGACAAAACTTGTTTTATATATTATACTTTAAGTATAACAATTAAAGAACAAGGAGCAATTTTTATGAGAAAACAATTAAAACAAATCATTTTAATAGCATCTATAATGATGTTGTCTATCGCTACTGTATTTGGAGCTGATGTACCTATACAAGCAAATCAGCTTCCAAAAAAAGCTCAGGATTTCATAAGTGCTAATTTTGCTAATGATCCAGTAGTATATGCAGAACAGGACAGAAACAGTTTTATGGCTGAATTACAAAGCGGAGTTGAAATTGATTTTGATAGAAATGGTGATTGGACTGATGTATCTGCTAATAATGCACCTCTTCCTATAGCATTTATACCTGCAAATATAATACAGGCTGTTGAATCAAAATATAAAGGTGTTGCTGTATTAGAAATAAGCAAAGAATATTTGAGCTACAAATTAAAATTAGGAAACAATAGAGAAGTTTATGTTGATAATAACGGCAAGATAGTAGGGGATAAATTAGACTAATATAAAAAATTAATAACAAAAAAAGGGCTTGAGATTAATTTCTCTAGCCCTTATTTTTTATTGCCTATTATTATATATTTACATTGTTATTTAATATATTTAAAATTATTGATTTTATAGTATAATATAGTTGTTTCAAAATTAATTTAACTTTTATAAATATAACGTTTTATATGTTGTGTAAACTATATTTTAGTCTTATAATATATCTATGTATACCAAATGTATTGCAGGATAAAACTTAATATAAATTTTGAAATTAATATATAAATAGTTATTAAAAATAATTTTGAAACAGGTATGATTAATAACTTAAATAAAATGAGAATTATTTATGGATATAGATTATATTATCAATGATTATATAGAAAATGTATTGAAAAATAATGATATTGATGCCGTAGTTTTATCAGGTTCTAGGACAAGTTTGATTAATGATGATATGTCGGACTATGATATATATATTTATTCAAAAAATGTGGTTGACATAGATACCAGAATAAAATTTGCTGAAAAATATTCATCCTATTATGACATAGGAAATGATTATTTTGAATATGGCGATGAATTATTATTGAGAGATAGCGGGATATGTTTGGATTTTATGTATAGAGATTTATCTTTGGCAGAGAATGAGATTAATTATGTATGGAGAAATTTTAATTCAAAAATAGGATATACTACTGCTTTTTTATATAATATAAAACATTCGCATATATTTTATGATAAAAATGGATGTTTTAAATTTTTTCAGGAAGAACTGAGTAAAGAATATCCTGAGGAACTAAAAAATAATATAATAAAAAAGAATTATAATGTTATGTACGGTAAAAAAATGGCATCTTTTTATGAACAGTTGGAAAAAGCTGTAATACGTAATGATATTATAAGTATTAATCATAGAATTACTGCTATATTATCATCATATTTTGATATTTTATTTGCCTTAAATAAGGAACTTCATGTTGGAGAAAAGAAACTTGTACAATATGCATTAAAATTATGCAGTAAAATACCCGAAAATTTTGAAGAGGATATAAAATATATACTGTACAATGATTACTGCATAAATTCAGGCAAAACAATATTGGAAAAGATAAAAATTCTTATTGAAAATATTACAAAAATTTGTAAGTTATAAGCTATATAATATTAATGAATAATTATCTTGAAAATAATTTTATGATATATTATAATATAAACGTTAATTTTAGTGTAGGGAAAAACCAATGGAGAATCTAGAGGAACTTCATAATATATTAAAAAACAGCATAGAAAATGCTAATACTCAGTCGGAAATAGATGATATAAGAGTTAATTATTTAGGACGTAAGGGAAAAATTACAGAACTTCTAAAAAGTTTATCATCTATAGAAAATATAGAAGAAAAAAAAGAATTCGGAAAAAAAATTAACGAAATAAAAAACTATTGCGAAAATTCTTTGGCTGAAAAGAAAAATATTATCTCAGATAGAGAATTTCTAGCTTCTCTGGAAAAAAATAAAATAGATATAACAATGCCTGGCAGAAGACCTAAAGCTGCAAGTGTAAATCTATTAACAAGTGTAGAAGAAGAAATAGTATCCATTTTAACTGAAATAGGATTTAGAGTTGTGGAAGGCAATGAGATAGAAGATGATTTTCATAATTTTGAGGCTTTAAATATACCTTATTATCATCCTTCTAGGGACAGCCATGATTCTTTCTTTATTTCTAAAGATCATGTTCTTAGAACTCATACTTCAGGCATGCAGATAAGAACAATGTTAGAAACTCCTCCTCCTATAGCTGTAGTTTCTCCGGGTAAATGTGCCAGAAGAGATGCTATAGACTCAAAACATTCTCCTGTATTTCATCAAGTTGAAGGAATTATGGTAGATGCCGGTATAAGTTTTAATGATTTAAAAGGTATATTAGAATTATTTTGTAAGAAAATGTTTGGAAGTAAAACTCAGATAAGATTAAGACCTGATTATTTCCCATTTGTAGAACCAGGTGCTGATTTAAGTGCTACATGTGTAATATGCGGAGGAAGCGGATGTAAGACATGCGGAGGTGAAGGATGGCTTGAGCTTATGGGTGCTGGTATGATTCATCCTAATGTATTTAAGCATGTTGGTTATGATATAACTAAATATACTGGTTTTGCTTTTGGTATGGGCATTGAACGTATTGCTATGATAAAATACGGTATAACTGATATAAGAATGTTCTATGAAAATGATATAGATTTCTTGAAACAATGGTAATTATTTTTTTATATTAATTTGAGGATATAACAATGAGAGTTCCGTTAAGTTGGCTTAAAGAATTTGTTAATTTAGATGGGTTTAGTGTAGAAGAAATTGCACAGAAAATAACACTTGCAGGAAGCGAGATTTCATCAATAGAAACTACAGGCGGAGATATACCTGGTGTCATAATAGGTAAGATAGTATCTGTGCATAAACATCCTGATGCTGACAAGCTTAGCGTATGCAAGGTTGATGTCGGAGATGATGTTTTATCAATTGTATGCGGAGCTCCTAATGTAAAAGAAGGAATATATGTTCCTATTGCCATGATAGGTGCTAAATTGCCTAATGGTCTTACTATAAAAAAGGCTTCTATAAGAGGTTTTGAAAGCAATGGCATGATTTGTTCAAGATCAGAATTAGGTTATGATGAGATAGAAGGAGTATATGGCATTTGGATATTGGATGAAGATATTGAAAAAATGCATGCTGATAAAGAAAATATTTTAGGAAATTCTCTTTCTACAATAGTTGGAAGTACAGATCATATATTTAATGTTGAAATTACAGCCAACAGGGGCGATTTAGTTAGCATAATAGGTTTTGCCCGTGAATGTTCATTAGTATTAGAGAGAAGAGTAAGCATACCGTCTGTTAATACTTATGATGCTGCAGGCGGGAATATAGACATTACAGTAGAAAATCAGGAAAGCTGTTCTAAATACATAGGAAGACTTATTAGAGAAATAACAGTTGCTCCTTCGCCAGATTGGATGCAGAAAAGACTTAGAATGTGCGGTATAAACCCAATTAATAATATAGTTGATGTTACAAATTATGTTATGCTTGAATATGGTCAGCCGCTTCATGCTTACGATTTCGATAAAATAAAAGATGGTAAAATTATAGTTAGAAATGCTAAAAACGGAGAAAAAATAAAACTTTTAGATGGAAGAGATGTTGATCTTACTGAAGAAGTTTTGGTTATAGCTGACAGTGAAAAACCTGTAGGCGTAGCTGGAGTTATGGGCGGAGATTCTACAAAGATTGAACCTGAAACAAAAAATATATTGATAGAGAGTGCATATTTTGATCATATAGCTGTGAAAAAATCTACTATTGCAATAAATACAAAAACTGATGCTTCATATAGATTTGAAAGAGAAATAGATCATACTTTAACTCTTGCTGCTTTGAACAGAGTTGTTGATTTAATAGTTACTTTTGATAATAGCTGTAAAATAGCTTCAAGGGCTAAAGAGGTTAATGTAAGACAATTTGAGGCTAATAGAATAGTATTTGACTGCGGACTTGTTAAAAGATATTTAAGTATCAATATGAATAGAATGGAAATATCTTCTATATTCAAGAGATACGGTTTTAAAGCTTCAGCACTTGGAGAGAATAATTTAAAAGTTGATATACCTTTCTACAGACATGATTTATCTATAGCAGAAGATTTGATAGAAGAGATTGCAAGAGTTTACGGATATAATAACATAGAATCAAATGTACCTCATATAAAATGTAATCCTATAAATACAGATTATAAGGAATTAAGTTTTGTTAAACACAGAATGGCATCTTATGGTCTTTATGAAACTAAGCAGTATTCTATGGGCGACAGCAATATATTTAAATCTATTGGTATTAATGAAGAAAAATTGATTAAAGTTGTTAATCCTCTTACTAGCGAGATGGATGTTTTAAGACCTACTGCTTTGTGTTCTCTTCTTAATAGTGTTGTTTATAATCAAAATCATAGACATAAAAATGGAGCATTGTTTGAGGTTGGAAATATCTTTTATAAAGAGAATGGAAATTTTATAGAAGAAAAGCATCTTTCAGCTGTTATGTTCGGACTTTATCAGGAAAAATTATGGAATAAGGATCCAAGAGCTTATGACTTTTTTGATATGAGCGGTATTGTAGAAGAGCTTTTAATAAAGGATTTAAAATGTTCTGATTATAATTTGATTCCTAAAGAACATAATTGGTTTATACCTACTATGTCAGCTGAAATAGTTATATTCGGAGAGAAAATAGGAATCATAGGAAAACTTCATCCTAAATTATTAAAAATATTTGATATTGATTCTGATATTTATTTCTTGGATATTGATATTAGAAAAACATTAAAACTTGTTAAAGAAAGAGTTAAAAGGTCTAAATTAAAAGATATTGGTAAATACCCTGCTGTATTTAGAGATTTAGCTTTGGTATGCAGCAGAGATATAGAGTTCAGCAAAGTTATTAAATCTATAAGTAAATTTAATAGTATAGTTCAAAATGTCAGCGTTGTGGATAGATATATAGGCGAACAGGTTGAAGAAGGAAAACAATCAATAGCAATATCTATTACATATTATGATCCTAATAGAACTTTAAGAGAAGAAGATATTAATTCAACGGAAGCATCATTGCTTGAAATGTTAAAAAATAGATTTGATATAACATTACGTTCTTAAAAATTATTGTTGGGTATTATTTATGGAATATGATATAGTTTCTTGGGAAGATGTGGATGAGGCTATTGAAATTTTAGCCAAACAAATAGAAGATTCTAAGATTCATTATGAAGTAATATATGGTCTTGCAAGAGGCGGACTTGTACCTGCTGTTATGCTTTCTCATAGACTTAAAATTCCTATGGTTCTTAATATGGAAGAAGTTTGGAGATTAAAAGTAAAAAATAAAAATTCTCTTATAGTAGATGATATTTCTGATACTGGAGAAACTTTAAGATATTTTTATGATCAAAAATTTGATATAGCTACTCTTTTTGTCAGAGAACATACAAGTAAAATAAAACCTAAATATAGTTATAAAAATATAAACCATGATAATTGGCTTTTATTCCCTTGGGAAACCAAATCTTCCAGTAAATAGTATATTTATTTGACAATAATCATTTATAATATTATAATGACCCATTAATATTATAGATAGATAATTGCTATGAATCAAGAAGTTAAAAGTTATATATATGATAAATTAAAGCGTATCCCAGACAAATCTGGTGTATACTTTATGAAAGACAGCAAATCTGATATAATTTATATAGGAAAGGCAAAATCTCTAAAAAAGAGAGTATCATCATATTTTAATAATTCAAATAAAGATGCTAAAACTACGGCATTGGTTGAGCATATAAGAGATATTGATTATATATTAACAGAAAATGAAGTTGAAGCTTTGATATTAGAGGCTGAAATGATAAGGAAGCATAAGCCTCATTATAATATATTGCTTAAGGATCAGAAATCTTTTCCATTTATAGCTGTTACAAATGAGCATTTTCCAAGAGTTATTAAAGCCAGAAATGTTATAGATAAAGAAAATGCAAGTAAATATAAAAAATATTACGGACCTTATGTTGCAGCTGAGAAGGCGGATAATATAGTAAAGTTTATAGTTGATAATTTTAAATTGAGAAGATGTAAATATGATTTTCCTCTAAAAAGACCTATAAGACCTTGCCTTTATCATCATATAGGAAAATGTACTGCTCCTTGTGCCAATTTGATAAATGAAGAGGATTATGATAAAACAATAAAAGAAGCTATTATGGTTCTTGAAGGAAATGTAGATGAGCTTATTGCAAAGTTAAAACAGGATATGTTCCAGCATGCTGAAAAATTAGAATTTGAGTCGGCGAAGGATTTAAGAGATAAAATAGATTTGCTTAAATATATAACTGTAGAGCAGAGTATATATATTCCAGAAAGCGATGATATAGATATAATAGGAGCTTATGGAGAGAATGGGAATTATATAATAGTTGTTTTATCAGTTAAAGGCGGAAAACTTATAGACAGAAAAACTTTTAATATGCAGGCAGCTGACACTATTGAAGAATATTATGAAGATAGAAAAGTGTCAAAATATTCTGAAGTTATTTCTGCATTTTTTACTCAATATTATACACATGCAAATCTGATACCTTCTTCTATATCTACCGATTTTCCTCTTACAGATGCTGATGTTATAAAGGATTATCTAAAAAAAATATCAGGTCGTGATGTTGATATAAGATTAGATAAAAGCAAAAAAGGTCTTATGAATATAGTAAATGAGAATGCAAAGCATTTGTTTAAAGAAAAATCGCTTGTAAGAGAGATACCTTTAGGAATAACAAGACTTCAGGAAATATTCAAATTAAAGCGTACTCCTACTATAATAGAATCATTTGATATAGCACATATTCAGGGAAGCTATACTATGGCTGGAATGGTTAGATTTGTAAATGGAGTATCTGATAATAAAAACTACAGAATATTTAATATGAAAACGGTTACTGGTATAGATGATTTTGCATCAATAAAAGAGGCTGTATATAGAAGATATAAGAGGCTTAAAGAAGAGAATTTAGTATTTCCTGATTTAATACTTATAGATGGCGGTAGGGGACAGCTTAATTCTGCTATAGAGGCTTTAAAAGAGCTTGATATTAAAGGGCAGCCTATAATGGCACTTGCTAAAAAATTTGAAGAGATATATTTGCCTAACAGGGATAAGCCTGTGCAGTTAAATGATAATGAACCTGCAAGACTTTTCCTTCAAAAAGTTAGAGATGAAACTCATAGATTCGTTAATACAAGTCATGGTAAGAAAAGAAGCAGAGAGATGGTTAAAAGCGAACTTGAAAATATTGACGGACTTGGAAAAAAAACTATAGAAAAATTATATGCTCATTTTATAAATATCGATAATATAAAAAAAGCTTCATTAGAAAGCATAAGAAATATACCTGGAATAAGCTATAAAGCAGCTAATAACATATATAATCATTTTCATGATAATTAATAATATTACTCAAGATTATATATAATTTATTAACTATAAAAATACCAAAAAATTGCAGAATATTCATGAATTATTAATATTCTATGAAAAAAGAGGGTATTAAAACCCTCTTTAATTTAAACTCAAAATCAATTATTTATTTAGCAGTTCATGGGCATAAGCCATTTTGAACATTGATACTTCGTCAAATTGTTTAGTTATAAATTGTATACCTATAGGCATATTGTTTTTATCAGAACCGCAAGGAACACTCATTGCAGGCAAACCAACCAAGTTTATATTAGAAGTATAACTATCAGCCAAGAAGCTCAAAGCACTGTCTGTTTGATCTCTTGTTCCTAAAAGTCCTGCAGTTACAGGAGATGAAGGAGATATAATAACATCAACATTTTTGAATGCATTGTCAAAATCCATCTGCATTAATTTTCTTACCTTTAAAGCATGCTGATAATGACTATAGAAAAATCTTTTACCAGTCATCAAAGTACCGAATAATATCCTAGCCCTAGTTTCAAAAGCAAGTCCTACACTTCTTGAAGTATAATAATATTCATCTAAATTGAAATCGCCTTTAGGATGATACCCATATCTTATTCCGTCATATCTTCCCATATTAGAAGCGACTTCAACAGCCATAACAGCGGTATACACTCTTGAGCCGTATTTAGCATTAGGCAAACTTATATCAACTATTTCAGCACCTTGCTCTTTTAATTTTCCTATAGCATCCATTATGCTTTCTTTTACGTCATGTGCTATTAAATCAGTATCATAATATTCTTTAGCAAGCCCTATTTTCATACCCTTAATATTTCCATCTAAAGAAGAAATATAATCAGGTACAGGTATATTTAATGTAGTAGATTCTTTAGGATCGAATCCTGCAATAACTTTTGTCATCAAAGCAGCGTCCTTAACATCTTTAGTCAAAGGTCCTACTTGATCTAAACTGCTTGCCATAGCAATACATCCTAATCTAGGCACTCTTCCGTAAGTTGGTTTAACTCCTACTATACCGCAGAAAGAAGCAGGCTGTCTTATAGAACCGCCTGTATCACTTCCTAAAGCACCAAAAGCAAAATCAGCGGCAACAGCAGCAGCAGAACCGCCTGAAGAACCTCCAGGTACATAAGCTCTATTTCTAGGGTTTCTAGTTATGCCATAATTAGAAGTTTCTGTAGTTCCTCCCATAGCAAATTCATCCATATTGGTTCTTCCTATAATAATAGCACCATTATCTATTAATCTTTGAACTGTAGGAGCTGTGTAAGGAGCTTTATATCCTTCAAGCATTTTTGAAGAAGCAGTCATTAAATGATCTTTATAGCATAGGTTATCTTTAATAGCTATAGGAACACCAAGAAGAGGTAAATCTTCTCCTTTATTTATTCTTTCCTGTGCTTTTTTTGCCTGTTCTATTGCCTCATCTTTGAAAACTTCAAGATATGCATATATTTTATCATCTCTTTTATCATCGTCTTCTATTTTTTTTATAATAGATTCGACTAATGTAGGAGCATCTATTTCTTTATTTTTTAATTTTTCTCTTATTTGAATTATAGTCAATTCATTAAACTCCATAATAAAAAACCTCTTTAAAAATAAAAATATAATAAAAGTTATTCTAATTCAAAGATTATATCATATATGTAAGTTTTTTGCAAAATAAATAATTTTAAAAAGATTATTAAGAGTTTATAATAAAAAATAGAGAGCCTATATTTTAAATATAGACTCTCTATTTATTTTTAAAATCAATTACTGATTGTTTTCAGCAGCTTGAGTATTATTATCGTTGCCTTCCTCATCATTTTTTGGAGGTTTGATTTCTGGAGGTATTCCTACTGGAACATCAGCAAAATCAAAATAGTTTTCATAATAAGATTTTTGGAATCTATTAGCTATAGGAGCCATTCTGAAATTATCTACATAAGAAGCAACAAAGTTAATATTTTTTCCGCCATAAGTAGCATAGAAAACAGCTAAAGAAGTATTAGCAGCTTTATTAGCATAATTGCCGTATCTCATAGAAGTAAAATCATCAAAAGTAGTGTATCCGCTGTTGTGGAAACCGCCGTATTTCATGTGGAAACCGCCTAAAGTTCTGCTGAATAAACCTCTTGACATAACATAGCCAGGATGAGCATATTCATTTCCTTCATTTCTTGATTTATATTGTTCTACAGTATAATCGCCTTCATAAACAGCACTTACAGCAAATAATTTATCTTCATGAAAGAAGAATTTATAAGCCCATTTAGTTTCTTTTCCAGCTAAAGTAGCTTCTTCATTAATAGCATCAGCTCTAACTGTCATACATTTAAATTCATTTGTAACAATGAAGTTAAAGTATAAAATGTTTTCATCTCTTGTGAAAAGCTGTGAAACATCATTAGTAGTAAATTTAACATTTATCCATTTCATAGTATGAGGATTATACCATACTAAATCAGGGTCTGGATATTTGCTTACATAGAATGTACCGCTTATAGGTTCAGCAGCAGCTGAAGAAAAATTAGAAGCCATTAATATCTCATTAACTTCCTCAGGAGTGATTCCATAAGGCACTAGGTCATTAAACATATAAGGAACCGTTTCATAAGCGAAAGCTGAGATAGTTGTAGCTACTAATAAAAACATAACTAGTAATTTTCTCATTTGATTCTCCAAGATTTTTATTATTTCCTATTATACTATATTAAAAAATTAAATCAAATAAATTATGTTTACTTATAGTAATTTTTTTAATTTTTTATATTCTATTTATTTTTATTTTATTGACTTTTTATGTAAAATCATATAATATTGCTGAATAAATTTATATACTTCGCTTCCTAGATGTTTTTTAACTTATTTTGATGGTATAATTAACATAATAAAGAAGCTTTGTCCAAGGAGTTAAAGAAATGAGAGAATACGAAATATTATTCGTAACAGAAATCAATGACGCTGTGCATCAGAATGCTAAAGATCATGTAAAAACTATCTTACAAAACTATCATGCTGAAATATTCAATGAGGCAGATTACGGAATTCATAACTTAAGCTATCCTATACGTAAAGTTAATCAAGGAAAGTTTTATTTCTATCATTTTAGATGCGATGGAAATAATTTATCTAACATTGAAAGAGAATTACATTATGAACTAAGCATATTAAGATTTATAATAGTTCGTTTAGATGAGATAATTCAAAAAGATAAAAAAGAAAATAATAATAATGAAGAAGCTTCAAAAGAGGCTTAATTTTATAGGATTATTTTATGGCAACAGATTTTAATAATGTAACATTAATAGGAAGACTCACTGCAGATCCTGTAACTAAATATTTACCTAGCGGAAGTGCTGTTGTTGAGTTTTCTATAGCAAATAATTATTATGTTAGTACAAAAGATACTACAGAAGTTAATTATTTTGATGTGGTTGCTTTCGGTAAAATGGCAGAAACCGTTGGAAAGTATCTTACCAAAGGAAAGCAGGTTGCTATAAGCGGTACTTTAAGACAGGAAAGATGGCAGGATAAAGATACCAATGCTTCTAGGTCTAAAGTAAGAATAATTATGCAGACTATGCAAATGTTGGGTACTTCAGGCGTAGGTTCAGGTCCTGCAAGTATGGATACTACATATTCTCCTTCTGCTTCCTCTTCAAATGTTGATTTAGGAAGTTTTGAAGATGATGATGAAGTACCATTTTGATGATTAATAATTTTTTAGGAGATAAAAATCATGGATTTAGAAAATACAGAAAATTTTGAAAATAATAATAATAATAGTGAAGAAGAAGTAAAATCTAAAGGCGACAAAAAAGTTCATTTCAATAAAGAAGCAAATGAAAAAGATGGCAGAAAAAAATTCTTTAAGAAAAAAGTATGTTATTTCTGCAAAAATAATATAGATGTATTAGATTATAAAGATATTAAATTACTAAAAAGATATGTTAAGGACAGCGGTAAAATTATACCTAAACGCTTAAATGGTACTTGTTCTAAGCATCAAAGATTAGTTACTAAAGCTATTAAAAGAGCTAGAAATATAGCACTTTTGCCTTATGAAACTAGATATTAATTTTTTTTAATGATGAATTATGACAGCTGTTATAACTATTTATAGCAGCTGTTTTTTTATTTGACAGTTTTTTATCAGTTATATATAATAATATATATTAAATATTAGGATTATTAGATATGAGTAATGAAATTAGTGAGTACAGAAAATATTTATCTCAGGATATAATAAGAACATGTTTGAAAATGCAAAAAGACGGAATCAATCAAGGGACTTCAGGTAATGTTAGTATGCGTTTTGAAAATGGAATGCTTATAACTCCTTCAAGTATGCCTTATGATACAATGAAAGCAGAGGATATTGTTTTTGTTGATGAGAATGGAAATGCTGAACCTAATAAAAGACCTTCAAGTGAATGGAGATTTCATTTATCTATATTAAAAGATAATCCTGATTTTAATGTTGTTATACATAGCCATTCTATATATTCTTCAATAGTTTCTATAATGGGGGTTGATTATATACCTGCCATACATTATATGATAGCCATTGCTGGCGGTAAAATTATACCTTGTGCAGAATATGCTACTTATGGTACAGAGGAGCTTTGCAATAATATATCAAAAGCTATGAAAGGATATAAGGCATGTATTATAAAAAATCATGGGCTTGTTGTTTCTGATTCTACTATGGAAAAGGCTTACGGAGTTTTGGTAGAAGTGGAGAATATTGCAAGAGAATTTGTAGAGGTTAGCAAAATTGGAAAATATAATGTATTATCCGATGAAGAGATGGATATAATACTCAAAAAATTTGGAAATTATGGACTTAATGCTAAGAAATAGAGTATATATAAATTGATTATTGAAAAAATACTGCTTTAATATAATATATATGTTTATAATATTTTTATTTGAGGTTTATGGTTATATGAAATTATTAAAAAATAAGATCAGTCTGTTTATATTTTTATCATTATTTTTCATATCATGTGCGACAACATCAAAAAGTACATCAAGCGGTGTATATGTAGGTGAGGAAACAGGAGATATTGGAATTGTAAGCAGTTGGAAGAATCCAGACTTTAAAGGCGGTAAAACAACAAAAATAACTGCTGAAGGATTTGCTTCTTCAGATGGAAGGGGTGAGGCTGATGCTATAGAAAGAGCTATAGAAAGTGCTAAACGAAATGCCGTAGAGCAGGCCGTTGGTTCTATAGTTCAAGGCACTACTTTGGTTGAAAATAACAGGCTAATAAGTTCAAAAATATATGACAACACAACAGGTTATATATCTTCGTATAAAGTATTAAATATTTCTAAAAGCGGTTCTGTTTGGTATTCAAAAATAGAGGCTACAGTTGGTGTAGATATGATTCAGGATAATTTGCAGGCTATGGGAATACTTATGGACAGAAAAAATATGCCTCTTATAGTTATGCTTGTTATGGATGAAAATGGAGAATTGAGTGAATCTTTTAATGTTCAGTTAGAAAAAAATATGAGTGAGAAAGGTTTTAAATTTGTAAGTGCTGGTTCTTTAAGCAGTGCTATGAGAAAGGAGAATATAAGCTATGAAGATACAAGAGGTTCGCGTTCTTCAGATTCTGTAAAAAAGATAGCCTCTGCAACAGGAGCACAAATTGCAATATTAGGAAAGGCTGAAGCTGCTTTCTTTACAACTATAAAAGGTACAGCTATGAAAAGTTATAGAAGTGATGTTGCAATTACTGCAGTTAATGTTGCAGATTACAGTACTATAGCACGTTCAACACATCAGGCTGGAGGAGTAGGTGGAAGTGATAAGGATGCTCATTCTATTGCATTGGTTAAATCTGCTGATTCCATATCGGATGATTTTATTAATCAGATAGTATCTAAATGGCAAAGTGAAGTTCAAAATGGTACGGAATATACTATATATGTTAATGGTTTAGATTTCAGTGATTCTATAGATTTTGAAGAGGCTTTAAAAAAGAATATAGGAAGTTTAAAAAGTGTTTATAATAGAGGTGTATCAGGTACATTATCCACTTATGTTGTTAAATATGTAGGAAGCAGCAGGGATTTGGCTGTTGATATTAATGCTAAAGCTAAAAATATGGGTTATCAAATTATTGTTAGCAAATTTGATGATAAAACTATTACTTTAAAAGCAAGTAAGCGATAAAAATATCTAATAGAAATAAATATTTAATAAAAGGAATAAATATTTAAAATGAAAGAAAAATTAGTAGTTCATACATGCTGTGCTGTTTGTATGTGTTATCCGAGAACTATACTTGAAGATTATGATACTGTATTTTATTTTTATAATCCAAATATATATCCTATTTCAGAATATGAGAGAAGAAGAGATGAGTTCATAAATTATGCTGATACTATAGGAATAAAAACTCATATAGCAGAGGAAGATAAGTCTGTTGAGAATTGGTATAATGATATCAAAGGTTTTGAGAATGAGCCAGAAAAAGGTGCAAGATGCAGTATTTGTTTTAAGCATAGAATGAAAAAAGCATTTGAGTATGCTAAGGATATTAATGCTAAATATGTTGCCACAGTTATGACGGTAAGTCCACATAAAAACAGCAAGGTTATTGAAATGATAGGTAATTCTCTAGCTAATGAATATAAAACAATAGAATATCTTCATTTTGACTTTAAGAAAAAAGACGGATTTAAGAAAACCAACATAATAGCAAATGATGCTGGGCTTTACAGGCAGCATTATTGCGGATGCGAGTTTAGTATTAGGGATTAGTTGTAAATTGAAATTATAAATTTAATAAAAGCTAGGGCGGGTGTGATTTTATAATTAGGTAGTAAAATTAATTAGAATGGTATTTTTAATAAAAGCAAAAAATTATAAGGGTGGGGTATGTTTAAAAAATTTTAAAATCTATTTCCATTTTCCCACCCTTTATATTTTCTGTTTTAATATGCAATTTCCACGCTATTTTTCTTTTTAGTTAGAAATAGTCATGGCACTACCCACCCAAGCGTTTTTTTAATTTATAGCCAACTAACCGCAACTTTGATTAATTTTGATTATATACGAATTTATTATCAGAATTTTATTTATATATAAAATAATATTCACCGTGTATAAAAAGCCATTTACTTTAAATCAAGTTCTGTTATAATTTAGTTATGAAAGAGATTAACAGACTTAATGATTTATTTATGCGGTATCTAATCGGTAAAGAAGGCGATGAAGATATATTAGAAAATATTGTTAATGCTGTTTTAAATAATGCTGGTTTTGAATCTGTAAGTAACCTTGAAATCATTAATCCATATAATCTGCCTGAAAATGAGAATTTAAAAGAGTCAATCCTTGATGTAAAAGCAAAAACAAAAGACGGCAAAAAAATAATTATTGAAATACAGCTTGTAGGAAATAATAATTTTGTAAAAAGAAT
>NZ_CALXKQ010000033.1 GCF_944388875.1 uncultured Brachyspira sp. | reverse complement strand
TCAGCCGCTTCAGCTAATTGATTTAAGAACTCTATTTTTTCTTTGTAGCTTTCTATGTTTTGCGGATTAGCTTCTATAATCTTGTCATAACATTCTATAGTTAATTTATTTTCTTTTATACTTTTTAGGAACTCTATTTTTTCTCTATAGCTTTCTATATTATTTGGATTTAATGATACAGCTTTATCACAGCATCTTGAAATATATTCATCATTTATTTTATTTTTCTCTCTCAAAATCTTTAAGGCTTTTTTATAAAGTTCATATTTTTCTAAAGATTCATTATTATTTTCTAATGATAATGCCTCATCATATCTGTTTAATAAAATCAAAGCTATTATTTTATAAGTATAAAAAACTTTATTATTCTTTTCAAGCTTTAAAATATTATTGCAGTAATTCAGAATATCTTCTTTATTTTTATAATTATCTTCAAATATAAATGATAATGCCTTATTAAAATTATCTATAGCCTTATTAAACTCGGATAATTTATATAATGTCATGCCTATTATATAATAATCTCTTGGATTATTTTTTTCTTTATAATTTTTTAATGCTTCATCATAATGTTTAATAGCCTCTTTATAATTATTTTGGGTTTCATAAATCTCCCCCAAACAATAATACATGTCATAATTATTAAAATTGTTTGTGCTTTTAAAACTTTCTAATGCTTCATCATATTTTTTTAATTCAAATAAAGAAAGCCCTTTATAATAATATAAATTATTATGAGCTTTAATTTTTATTGCTTCATCAAGCTCCTGCACAGCTTCTGCATATTTTTTTAAATAGTATAAACTTAAGCCCTTATAATAATATGCCTTACCATATTGATTATTTATTTTTACAGCCTCATCAAATTCTTTTATAGCTTCTTCATATTTTTTCAAATTATATAAACAAAGTCCTTTATAATAATAAGCATTACTGTTTTTATCATCAATTTTTAAAAACAAATCAATTACTTCTATGGCTTCATCATACTTTTTAAGCACAAATAAAATTAAAGCTTTATTATAGTATGAGTCAGTATCTTTATCATTAATCTCTATTGCCTTATCAAAACATTCTATGGCTTTATCATAATGTTCTATATTCTCTAATAAACAGCCCTTAAAATAATATGACTTATAATATTTTTCATCTAATGAAACAGCCTTATCAGCACAATTTATAGCCTCCTGATGTCTTCCAAGTTCAAAAAATGCATCTGCTTTATCATAGTAATATTTTATTTCTTTTTGTAAGTTCTCATTATAATTTATTTTTTCCAAACAGTACTCTTCATAATATTGAACATTATTGTAATTTTCATCTATACTTTTTACTTTATTATAATATTCTAATGCCTTTTTATAATCATCTTCATTTGAAATTTTATCAGCCTGTTTTCTGTACTCATCAGCAATAGTGTATAGAGTTTTTATATTATTAGAATCAATATTTAATATTTCATTGCAGCAATTAATAATTTTTTCTTGTCTGCCGCATAAACTTTGTAAATACTCTATCTTCTTAAAATAACTTTCCAAATTATTTTTATCCAAATTAATTATATCATCGAAGCATTTAATGACATCTTCTTCTCTGATGCCTAAACTCTGTAAATACCATAATTTTTTATAGTAGCGGTTAAAATCATTTTTATCTAATTCTATTATATCATCAAAACATTTGATTATATTATCTTCTCTATTTCCTAAACTCTCTAAATATTCTATTTTTTTATAATAGCTTTCTAAATTATTTTTATCTAAATTAATTATATCATCATAGCATTTTATTATATCATCAGAGTTTAATTTATCATCTCTCTTTAAAATATCCAATTTCAAAAGCTGCAAGTCTATATCATTTGAATCAATTTCTATGGCTTTACTTAAGTCTTCTATAGCATAACTATACATTGATAATTTATTGTATATTTCTGCTCTTTCTTTATAGAGATTTTTTATATTTTCTTTGTTATTATTATTTGTATCTGCTTCTTCTATTTCCTTTATTTTTTCATCTAGTAAAATAATTCTATCCAATAATTCATCATTAATATTTTCATTATCAGCAAATTTATTAAAATAATCATTTTCTTCAATATTTATATTTTCTATAAAAGTTCTTCTCTTGTAATAATCATCTTCATTTACACCTTCCATTATATAAACTAATGAAGATATATCGGCACTGCTCTTCATTATAAATATTCATCTCATCATTAAAAACATTTATATAGCCGTTAAGTTCATCTATAATACTGTCTATATCATCAGAACTTAAGGCATTATCAAAATGGCTTACTATGTTTTTTATATGCTTTTTTGCCTCTAATACTAAATCGCTTCTTACTTCTTTTAAGCCCGTATTTTCAGCTTTATTTTTTAATCTGTTTATTTCTTTTTTTAGAAAAAATATTTTTATGCTATTTTTATCCATAATTTTTAATTCCTGATGTATTATCTATTATAATATAGTATTTTCTTATAAAAATCTACTTATCAAGTTATCATAATATTTTTATTGATTATATATATAAATTTTTTACTATTTATGATATAATTTATTTATATTAGATATAATTTTTTTATGAAATTAACATACATATTATAAATAACTTCAATATATAAGGATTTAAAACATGATAAAAAACAAAGAAAGACTATTATGGATATTTCTTTTAATTTTTGTAGTGGCAATCTCATTTTTTAATTTTAAAAGTCCTTCTCTAGCAATAGCTCAGCAGGGAAGCCCTCAGTCAGATAATGATTTTTACTATTACAGCAGATTATTTCAAAAAGTTTTCGCAACACTTCAGCAGAACTTCGTTGATACCAACAATGTAACAACAAAAAAATTAATGTACGGTGCAATCAAAGGAATGCTTGAAGCTACAGACGATCCTTTTACATTCCTATTGGATGAAGAATTAAATACTGCATTAAATACTGAAATGTCTGGAAAATACGGCGGTGTAGGACTTTCTATATCAAAGAATGCTGATAAAGGATTAATGGTTGTTTCTCCTATAGAAGACGGTCCTGGTGAAAAAGCTGGTATATTATCAGGAGATATCATTACAGAAATTGACGGAAAAAGCACTAAAGACATGTCAGTTGATAATGCTGCTAATATAATGAGAGGAAAAGAAGGTACAAAAGTTACTTTAACAATAGTAAGAGATGGCGTTTCAGAGCCTATTAAATATCCTCTTACAAGAGCAATAATAGAAATAAAAAGCGTTAAATATAAAATGGTTGATAATATAGTAGGATATATAAGAATAACTACTTTCGGAGATGATACAGCAAAAGATTTGGAAAATGCTTTAATAGACCTTAAAAAACAAGGAATGCAGAAACTTATACTCGATTTAAGAAACAATCCTGGCGGAAGACTTGATACAGCAATCAATATAGTAGAAGAGTTTTTGACAGACGGTAAAATAGTATACACAAGAGGAAGAACTAAAAATGAAAATCAGGACTACTATGCTTCTAAAAAAGGCGATGAATGGATAAAAGGAGATATGATTGTATTAGTAAATCAGTACAGTGCATCTGCTTCAGAAATTCTTTCAGGTGCTTTACAAGACAGCGGAAGAGCTAAACTTTTAGGTGAAACTACATTTGGTAAATTCAGCGTTCAGTATGTTCTTCCATTAGACAGCAGAGATAATACTTCTTTCAAATTTACAGTAGCCCATTACTATACTCCAAACGGAAGAAGACTTCATGGCAAAGGTTTAACTCCAGACTTTGTTGTAGTAGAGCCTAAATTAAGCAGCACAGATATAACAGCATTGACAGAACTCAGAAAAGGCGGACAAATAACCGCTTATGCTAAAAAATATCCTAATGAAAGTTCCGATGCTGCAGCTTTGCCTGCATTTAAAGAGGAGCTTAAAAAACAGAATATAAATGCTAGTGATTATTTGCTTGAGCGTTTGATATATAATGAACGTAATTTGGATAATTATAAAGAGATATACGATCTTCGCTATGACAAACAGTTAAAGGCTGCTATTGAATATCTTGAAACAGGAAAAGAGCCTCCTCAGGATAAAGAAGAACCTAGAGAAAATTGGTCTAACGAAAAAGAAGAAAATTAATAATTAATATAATAATAGGCGGTGATATTTATATGTTACCGCCTTATTTATTTTTAAACTTTTATTATATACTGCAAGCTTTTTATTTACGCAAGCAGACTAAATTTTAAATACAGACTAAATATTAAAAAAATATAAAGTGTGGAGTATGAATTATAATACATTAATAAAAAAGGAAGCCTTTTAATTTAAGACTTCCTTTTTATAATTAAATAAAATATTACTTCTGTTATTATTTTTTCTTGCCTTGATTTGCAACAGCTTCCATAGCTTTTTTAACAGCTTCAGGATCACCTAAATACTGCTTATTAACTGCTTTGAAATTATCATCAAGTTCGTAAACTAAAGGCATTCCAGTTGGAATATTTAACTCTGTAATATCAGCATCAGAAATATTATCTAAATATTTAACCAATGCTCTTAAACTGTTTCCATGAGCAGCAATGATTATTTTTTTACCTGCTTTAATATCTGGAAGTATAACATTTTCCCAAAAAGGAACTACTCTTGCCACAGTATCTTTTAAACATTCAGTTAAAGGAAGTTCTTTTTCTGATAAGTTTTTATAACGAGGATCATGTCCAGGATATCTTTCATCTGATTTTTCTAAAGCTGGAGGCGGAGTATCATAGCTTCTTCTCCAAATTTTTACCTGATCTTCTCCATATTTTTCAGCAGTCTGAGATTTATTTAATCCTTGTAAAGCTCCGTAATGTCTTTCATTTAATTGCCAGCATTTCTCTACAGGTATCCATAAAAGTCCCATCTCTTCTAAAACTAGGTTCAAAGTTTTTATAGCACGTGTAAGAGTTGAAGTATATGCTTTATCAAAAGTAAAACCAGCATTTTTAAGTTCTCTTCCGCCTGCTTTAGCTTCCTCTATACCTTTTTCAGATAATGTAACATCAGCCCATCCAGTAAATAAGTTCTCTTTATTCCAAACACTCTCACCATGACGTATTAAAACAACTTTAGTCATTTTTAAAACTCCTTCTAATAAGATTAAGTTCTATTATATACTAAAATAAGAAAAAAGTTAAACAAAAAATGTATATATATAAAATTAAGTATTAATGTTAAACTTGAAAATACGTTATAAAACTATGGGTGGGCAGTGCTGTAACTTTAAAAAATAAAAAGAAAAATAACGCAAAAAATACCAAATGATATTAAAATTCTATAGGGTGGGAAAATTTAAGTAAGTTTTAAAAATTAATTACATACCCCGCCCAATAGATTTATTAATTTTGTTTTAAATTGAAAAATTATTTTATATTTAAAATTTCAATTATAAAAGCAAACCCACCCTAGTTTTGATTAGACTTGAAATTCTAATTAACGCACGGTGAACAAAATTTATAATATAATAAAATTTGAATTTCATTCTGCGTGCGATTTTATGAAAGCAGAATTTGATTTAAAAACTATAGAGTTGTATAATAGTAAACATAACATTATATTAAATTAAAAGGGGTAGCAATTATGAATTTTAATTTTTATATGCCTAGTAAGGTAATATTTGGAAGCGGTTCATTATCCAAACTGCATAAACAAAAATTACCGGGAAAAAAAGCATTAATAGTAACAGGCGGAACTTCTATAAAGAAATACGGATATCTAAAAAGACTCGAAGAAGAATTGGATAAAGCAAATGTTAATCATGTATTATTTGATAAAATACTCCCTAATCCAATTAAAGATCATGTCATGGAAGGAGCAGCCCTAGCAAAAAAAGAAAACTGCGATTTTGTTATAGGAATAGGAGGAGGAAGCAGCATAGACTCATCAAAATCTATTGCTATTATGGCAACAAATGAAGGTGATTATTGGGATTATATATCAGGAGGAACAGGCAAAGGAAAAGCTATACCTAATGACCCTCTTCCAGTTGTAGCAATAACAACAACAGCAGGTACAGGCACAGAAGCAGACCCTTGGACTGTTATCACCAATGGAAACGAGAAAATAGGATTTGGATACGATAAAAGCTATCCTTACCTTTCTATAGTAGACCCAGAACTTATGAAAACAGTTCCTCCAAAATTGACAGCTTATCAAGGCTTCGATGCATTATTTCACAGTACCGAAGGATATATAAACAAAATAGCTAGTGAAATGAGTGATTTGTTTGCCTTAAAAGCAATAGAGCTTATAGGAAAAAGTTTAGCTGATGCTGTAAAAGACGGCAATAATATGGAAGCTAGAGAAAATGTTGCTATGGCTAATACTTTATCAGGTATAGTTGAAAGTGTATCAAGCTGTACTATAGAACATTCTATAGAACATGCTATGAGTGCTTATTATCCTAATCTTGAACATGGTGCTGGTCTTATTATTATAAGTAAAGAATATTATACATCTATAGCTAATGCTAAGGTACGCGATGAAAAAATGATAAATATGGCTAAAGCTTTGGGTAAAAAAGATGCAAGCAAGCCTATGGATTTTGTAGATGCATTAGTTGATTTGCAAAAAGCATGCGGAGTTGATAATTTAAAACTATCTGATTACGGAATGAAAAAAGAAGATTTGCCTGCTATAGCTAAAAATGCCAGATTTGCTATGGGAGGATTGTTTGAAATAGATCCTCATAACTTTACAGATGAAGAAGTTTTAAGCATATTAGAGAAATCTTATAAGTAATACATAAATATTTTTTACAAAAAATAAAAGCTATGGTATATTTTTTACTATAGCTTTTATTTTTTTACTACTTTTAGTTTTTATATAAAATTAAAAGTAGTAAATAAAATAATTTATCCGTCAATAATTGTAATTAATTGTGAGTATATATATAAATATAGGCAATATAGTTTTATAAATAAATTTGGAGAAAAGTTTTGTATGAAAAAAATAAACAGTTTAGCATTTAGAATGCCGTTTGTTATATGCTGTATGGTTGTCATTATTATAGTAAGTATGCTTATATCCTCCATAAGAATAGCCAGCAAAGGAATAAGTGAAAGCAGACTGGGAGGTTTTAATAGTACAATAGCAGGATATGCTTCTGTATTAGATACTTGGTTTGGTTTAGAAACTTCTTTGATAAATACATATTCTGTTACTCCTGTTATTATGAGATATCTGCAGGGTAATGAGGCAACAACATTGGATTTATTATATACGACTATAAGAAATTTTAAAAACAGCAATCTATACATAATAAATATGGGAGTTGCTGATATAAATGGAAATATTATTATAGACTCAGTTTCTTCCAGCCTAACAGGTATGAATTTAAAAGATTATATTCCTATGACTTGGTCAAAGATAACTTCTGGAAATACAGATAATGTTATATATGGAGATCAATTACTTCAGTCAGATGTAACAGGTAAATGGGCTATGCCTGCTTTAAAAGTAGTTAAAGATCAAAATAATCAAAATATAGGGTATATATACGTGCTTCTTGACTGGGCAGTACTTCATCAAACTCATTTTTCTAATATAGATTTGGGTAAAACTGGAGGACTATTCATTACAAGCGAAAGTCTGTATAATATAATGGATTCCTTATACGAAAATATAGCTGTAATGCAAATTAATCCTATATATAAACAGGCTTTTTCTGGAAGTGCAAACAGCGGTATAATAACTTATAATGTAAATGGGCAAAAAAGAACAGCTGCTTATTACAAAATGAAAAGTCAGCCTTGGATAATAGCACTTGCAATGATGAATAATGAAATATATGAACAGAATATGAAATTAATAATAGCAAGTACTATAATAGGAGTAATATCTATAATAATTCTTGCTGTGTTTGTAAGTATATTCATAGGAACTATTACGAAACCTCTTGAAATAGTTGTTGAAGAGGCTGAAGAAATAGAAAGAGGCGATTTGACTAAAACCAAACAGCGTATTAAACCTAGAAAAGATGAGATAGGAGCTTTATCAAGATCATTTGTAAGTATGCGTAACAAACTTGTAGAAACTATTACAGAAGTAAATACAGCTTCAAATAATATAGTTAAAGCAGCTCAGGAATTGGCACATGGCAATACAGACTTATCAAGAAGAACTGAATCTCAGGCTGCAAGCCTAGAAGAAACAGCAAGTTCTATGGAAGAGATGGCCTCTACAATAAAATCATCTACAGAACATGCGGTTGCAGGAAATAATATGATGATAGCCTCAAGGGAAGCCGTAGAAAGTGCAGGAAAAATCATTGCAGAAACCACACTTAATATAGAAGAAGTTTATGAAGCTAGTGCTAAAATAAAAAACATAACAAAGATAATAGAAGACATAGCTTTCCAAACAAATATACTTGCATTAAATGCTGCTGTTGAAGCTGCAAGAGCTGGAGATCAGGGCAAAGGTTTTGCTGTAGTAGCAAGCGAAGTTAGAAATTTAGCACAGACAACTCAGTCATCTGTTAAAGATATTACAGTATTAGTTGATAATACAAATGAAAAAATAAATAAAGCAACTGAAACAGCACGTCAATCTCAGGACATATTTATAGATATTCAGCAAAAAATAGAAGATACTGCTAAAATAATGCAGGATATTAGTGCCACCGCTATGGAACAGCAGGTAGGTGTTGATCAGGTTAATAGAGCCGTTGCTGAAATGGATAATGTAACTCAGCATAATGCTTCTCTTGTTCAGGAAAGTACTGACACATCAGAATCTCTGCTTAATCAGGCTCATTTGCTTCAGGATGCTGTAAGTTTCTTTAAATTAAATCCTGCTGATTTAACATCCAAACCTAAAAATGCAGCAAAATCAGAAATAAAAGAAACAAAGAAAGAAGAAATTAAAGAAAAAAAAGAAATTAATAAAGAAAAAATCAATGAAACAGTTAAAAAAGAGAATACTGTACGTAAAGAAGAAATTAAAAAACCAGCATTTGAACCTAAAAAGAAAGAGCTGAAAGTTCCGCCTTCTATAGAGAAAGAAAGAGAGATTGAATCATCAATGCAGGATAATAGAACTGTTAGAAATGATGAGTTCGGTGTTACCTACTCCTCTACTTCAAGCGGAATGACTGATGACGGATTCTCTTCATTTTAATAATATGATTGAAAGCTAAAAAATAATTAAAAGCATCGGGTATAAAAACTCGGTGCTTTTTTATAACTCGAATATTTAATTAATTATATATTTAAAATTGATTATAATTTTTCAAGCTATACCTTATATGGCTTTAATATAAAAACTTGAAAAAAAAATATTTTTATAATATACTGATAAAAACTTGACTATAGGATATATTATTTATGAAATACTTGTTAATTCTTTTTCTCTCTATCATAATATTTTCTTGCTCAAACAATACCAAAGAACAAAATAATAATACAGATAAAGCGACTATAAACATAGATGATAGTACAGATGACATAAATAAAACAGAACAATCAAATACATATAATAAAGATAATAAATCAAATAATTCATCAATAAATACAAATGAAACAGAAGAATCAGCATATTATTCATACACAGATGAAGAAATTATAGATTTTATAAAATCAGGAGATTTTGAAACAATCAAAAAATTAATTGAATCAAAAAGTTTAGATGTTAATTATAATTTAGAGATAAATGAATATTCTAAGTCAACGCCTTTAATACAAGCTATAGAATATAAACAAACTGATATTATAAATTATTTATTAGAAAATAATGCAGATGTTAATTTAACTTTAGGATATTCTACTCCATTAACAGAAGCTATGTATGATGAAGAACTCGTTCGTAAACTTATAGATTTAGGAGCCGATGTAAATTTAACTACTGAGTCAGGATTTACTCCACTTATGGCAAGTGCAGGTCTTCATAATATTGCTATAGCAGAGCTTTTAATTGAAAAAGGTGCTGACATTGAAGCAAGGGATGATGACGACATTAATGCTTTAGTTTATGCCTCAACTTATAATAATGAAGAGATGGTAAAATTTTTACTTGAGAAAGGTGCCGATGCCAATACAGTATGCGAAATAGAAAATGAACATACAGATATATCGTCTACTCCTTTAATGAATGCTGCTTATAGAGGGAATACTAATATAATAAATATGTTATTAGAAAATGGTGCTGATATTAATTATACCACTGATTATGGAATGACTGCTTTGATGATGGCCGCTAGTTTTAATCAATTTGAAGCTGCAAAAGTACTTTTAGAAAATAATGCAGACACTTCTATAACTGATGAATATGGCAGGACTGCACTTGATTTAGCAAAATCAGAAGATTATAAGGATATAGTTGAGCTTCTTGAAAAATATAATTAATACTTTTTAATATATACCTAAACAAATATACTTTGTCAAAATAAATTTTTATTTTGATATATGGGGGCTTTGCCCCCACACCCCCAGTTCTTTTGTTGGCACAAAGAACCAAAAAGACTGCATTTTTAGGATATATTCTATATTTAATAGGCATGTTTTTAATATAAAGTTATAACAGTTGCGTTTTTCGCGAAGCGTATCCGATCTTGTCGAGGATATAGCTTCCCGCCTGCCGACACCGTAGGTGGACTTTGTCGGCACGCACAGAGAGGCAGACTTCGCCTGTGGCAATACCACAGGCACTTCCTTCGGTTGCAAAAGAAGTGTGGTGTTACGAAGTACGCAGAGCGGGGGCTAGTCCCCACAAATAATAAAAATAATGAAATAATTTTTGACAAAATATAGTTGTTTAGGTATACACAAAATAAACTTAATTATGGAATATATTAATGATGAAATATTTTCATGCTCTAATAATATATTATTTATCAAATATAATTAATACTATTTTTTATAAATAATTTTCCATGATTTTTATAATAATCATAGATTGATTTCTTAAATAAGATACAATATATAATTCTATAAATGTATATATGGTATTCTTTGCTTAAAAATTTTAATAAATACTTAAATTTAAGTATACATCTTGAATAAAAAACTATATTAGCATATATTGAAAAAAAATGAGAATTCATATAAAATAAACATAATATTTTAAAATTAGGATTAAATAATATGGAATATGAAGCAGTCATAGGATTAGAAGTGCATGTTCAGCTTAATACTAAAACTAAAGCATTCTGTTCATGCCCAAATACTTTTGGTGCTCCTGCAAACACTCTTACTTGTCCAAGATGTCAGGCTCACCCAGGTACTTTGCCTATAGTTAATAAAGAAATGGTGCATAAAACTATTAAAGCAGGACTTGCTACTAACTGCACTATTCAAAAGAAAAGCAGATTCGCTAGAAAACATTATTTCTACCCAGATTTGCCTTCCTACTATCAAATTACTCAAATGGACGAACCAATCTGTACAGAAGGTCATCTTGATATAACTGTACTTAATGATGACGGCTCTTCTTACAATAAAAGCATAAGAATAAACAGAATACACATGGAAGAAGATGCAGGAAAACTTGTGCATGATGATACTGGAAGACCTTTAAGCTATGTTGACTTAAACCGTGCTGGATGCTGTTTGATAGAATGCGTAAGCGAACCTGATATTTCTACAGGCGAAGAAGCATATCAGTATTTAACAGAGCTTAAAAAAATATTTAAGTATATTGATGTTTCAGACTGTAATATGGAAGAAGGTTCTTTAAGATGCGATGCCAACGTTTCTATACGCCCTAAAGGAAGTACAGAGCTTGGAACTAAAACTGAAGTAAAAAATATGAATAGCTTTAGAAATGTAAGACTAGCTATTGATTATGAAATAAAACGTCAGATAAAAGCTCTAAATAATGGAGAGAAAATCTTACAGGAAACAAGACTTTATGATGCTAAAGAAAATACTACTAAAGGTATGCGTTCAAAAGAAGGTGCTGCAGATTACAGATATTTCCCAGACCCAGATATACCTCTTTTAGTACTTCAAGATGAAGAGATTGAAAATGCTAAAAAAGAACTCCCAGAACTTCCTCAGCAAAAACGAGAAAGACTAAAAAAAGATTATGATTTACCAGATCAAGATATAGTAGTACTTACAGAGGATGCCGCTTTAGCTGATTATTATGAATCTGCTGTTAAGGCATATCCTAAACAGCCAAAGAAAATAAGCAACTGGATAATGGTTGAAGTTAATGCGTACTTAAACAAAAAACTTCAGACTATAAAAGATTTCAAGCCGAAACCAGAGCATATTGCTGAAATATTTAAACTTATAGATGAAGGCATTATAAGTGGTAAAATAGCTAAAGAGATTTTTGAAGATATGTGCGAAACAGGTGAAGCCCCTTCTGCTATAGTAGAGAAAAAAGGTATTAAACAGGTAAGTGATACTGGCGAGCTTGAAACAATTATAAGAAAAGTTTTAGAAGAAAATCCTAAATCAGTGGCAGACTTCAAAGCAGGTAAGGAAAAATCATTTGGATTCTTAGTAGGTCAGACTATGAAAGCTACTAAAGGACAGGGAAATCCTAAACTTGTTAATGAGGTTTTAAGAAAAATCTTAAGCGAATAATTTAATATTTGTATTTTATTATAACCCTAGCAGTTTAATACTTGCTAGGGTTTTTCTCCGCCCCTTAATTTTATTAAACCTTATTTTTAATTTTTTGTTTATAATAAACTTATTGCCTAAATAAAAAATAAAATCCCGCCCAAGTTTTTATCATACTTAAAAAGTTTATTCACGCACATTAAATGACATTTTTACATATAAATAAATTAAAAATATAACTTAATTTATAGAAAATACCCATTAAGCGTGCGTTAATTAAACAATACTAAATATCAATTTTTTAATCATGCTTAAAGTTTTTTATTTGTAATTATATTTTTTTATTATATAATGCATATCAATAAAAATAATATTCTATAATAAGTATAATCAATGCAGAATAATAATATATGTATAATAACAGATATAGGAACTATATACGGATTCGGACATATTACCCGTATGAAGTTTATAGCTAATAAATTAAAAGATTATTACAATTTTGTATTTTCTTCTATTAATAATGAAAGTGATATATTCAAAGATAAAAGCATAAAAACCTGCAAATACAATAAAATAAAAAATATTAAACCTTATGTAATAATAGTAGACAACAGAGAAACAGATGCGAAGTTTATTAAAGAATTAAAAAATATATCTAATGTTATTATAATTGACAGTGTAGGAGCAGAAAGAATATTTGCCGACATAGTAATAGAAATGCTTCCAAATTTAGATAATTCTAAATTTGTTAATATAAGACCATTTATAGCAACTATTTTAAATTCAAATATAAAACCAAAGTATGATGAAAATGCTCCTGTTTTACTTTATTTGGGATTTAATAACGAATTAAAGAAGAAAGCCTTGGAAATAATAAGCAGAATTGATAATAAAGATTTTGTATTAATAGATACAGAAAAAGAAAGCGAATACAATAACATAAAATACATAAACTTTAGCCCTGATATATTCGCTAATCCTTACAGTGCCGTTATAACTTATTTCGGACTTACAGCCTTTGAATGCATAGAAGCCTCCATACCTACAGCACTTTTATCACCTACAAAATACCATGATGATCTTGCAAAAAGCCAAAATGAATTGTTTTTTAATTTGGGATTTTTTGAAAACGCGGATACTGATGAAGCTGCATCTCGGTTAAAGGATTTTTTATTCGATAAAAATATTCAAAATAAATATATAGAAAACGGAAACTCAATAGACACAGAAAAATCATTAGAAAGAATAAAAACAATAATAGACAATATAAAAGATTTCAAAGATATAAAATGTCCGTTTTGCTTAAGCAGTTCAATAGAAATGAAAAATAGGAATATAGAATCTAATTTATATAAATGTAGAAAATGCAATACATTATTTAGAAAATATTTTCTTCCTCCATTTACAGATTATTCATCTAAATATTTTGTTGAGGATTATAAGAATCAGTATGGGAAGACTTATGAAGAAGACAGTGAAAATCTAAGGGCATTAGCGAGAAGGCGTTTAGAGAAGATAAAAAAAATAAAGCCAAGCGGTAAAATACTGGATATAGGCAGTGCTATGGGATTTTTTCTAAAAGAGGCATCTGAAAACGGATATGAAACAGAAGGTATAGAAATAAGTAAATATGCTTCTGATTACTGCATAAATACTCTTAATCTTAATGTTCATAATTGTTCATTATTAGATTTTGAATATAAAGAAAAGGAATATGATATAATAACAGCTTGGTATGTTATAGAGCATATATACAATTTTGAAAATATTTTAGATAAAATATTATATTCTCTTAAAGATGACGGAATACTAGCATTTGCCACACCCAACGGATATGGAATAAGCGGAAGATTCAATAAAGATTATTTTTCTATAGTGCCTTCAGATCATGCTTTTGAATCTAACCCAAAATCTTTAGACATATTTTTATCCAAATACTCATTAAAAAGAATTGATTTGGAAAATCAGAGCATCTATTACAATAGATTCTGCGACATATTTAATTTTAGTTTTATCAAACAAAATCAAAGTATATCAAAATTATATAGATATATAGCACAAAAAAAGAATTTGGGCGATACTTTTGAATGTATTTACATAAATACTAAAAAATATTAATTTATATTATATTTTATGGTAATATTTTTATTTATAATTATGCATTAAATATAATTACTATTATTAGCATATAATTTTAATCAATTTTATTTTAACTAATAATAAAAAAATAATTATTTTTTTAAATTATCCGAATTAAGATGTATAAAAATAAATATTTTACAAAAATATTTAAGTATTTGTTATAGTATAGTGTTATGTTAATTGTTATTAGCATAATATTGCAAAAAATTAAAATACAGTTCTTTTAAGGAAAAAAGTTATGAAAAAAATAGTTTTAATTATGTGTTTAAGTTTTATATCTATTATAGCTTGTAAAAGTGCCCCAGTAGCCACAGGTCCTGAAGACAGTTCTGGATTCAACACTAAGCAAGCTAATAACCAAACAGCTAAAAAGGGATTAAATCTTCCAGACGGTGCAAGTGTTAGAAGCACATCTAGAGGAAATGTTTTAGTACTTCATGATCCTAAATCTAAAACAGATGTAGGAAAGCCTGCAAACAATTATGAGGTAAAATTTGCTTTTGACAAAACTATAGAAATTGGAAGCTATAAAGAAGCATATAACTTAGTTTATCAAATAATTAATGATAATCCTGATATCAGAGTGATGGTAGAAGGTAATTCAAGCAAAGACGGTCCTGCTCCTTATAATTATGATTTGTCTAAAAGAAGATCTGATACCAGCTTTAATTATATAATAAAATTAGGAGCTGCCAACAGTAAATTATTAAAAAATGCTTTCGGAGAGGCTTTGCCTGAATATCCTACTCTAAGCGAAAATAGAAGATGCGAGTTCATTATAATAATGGATGATAATGATTTGAAAAAGTATAACGATTTTGCTAAAACTGTCGATATTAATGCTGAAACAAAATAATATCGAGGTTCGAAGTTAAATAATGAAAAAAATTTTATTTATATTTCTTTTATCAATATTAGTCTTGGCATCATGTAAGACTACACAAAGCAGTGTTCCAGAAGATGTTGTTATCGCTGATGATCCTGCTCCTGTAGAGGAGGAAAAAGAAGAAGTTGTTGTTATGGATGAAGAAGAAATTAATGAAGAGCATGTTTCTAATGAGCTTTATTTGCCTACTGATACTTCTATAAGACTTACAGAAAGAGGAAAAGTGCTTGAAACTAATCCTAAAATAATTTTTAAGTTTATAGAAACTAATATGCCCGCAGCAGCTGATACATCATTTGCTAAAGTAATAGAGTTTTTAAATAATAATACTAATACAACTATAGTTTTAGAAGCACATACCAGCAATAGAGGAAAGGCTTATCCTTATAATTATAACCTTTCTGTACAGAGGGCAAAAAACGGCAAGACTTATTTATTAGAGAGAGGAATAGATTCAAACAGAATTATAGAAAGTCCTTTAGGAGAGGCTTTACCTGAATACCCTTCTCAAGATGATTTAAGAAGATATGAATTTATTATTATAGAAAGTGAAGAAGATATGATGACTTATAATACTTATATTTCCAAATTGGATGTTAAAGCAGAAAGTACATATCAAGGAAATTAATTTTTAGAAACATTATCCCCTTTAATTTTATAAATTGAAGGGGATTTTTTTATTATATAACTTTTAAGGAGATTTTTATTATTTGTTTATGAGAAAGATAATATTTATTTTTTTACTTTGTATTAGTTTGGAAATGTTTGCACAAACTACAACACCAGAGATATCACCTGACCCTACTACAAATGCTAGTTTAGGTTTACCAAATCCTGAATTTGAAAAGACTTTCAAATACGGCACGCCTTCTCAGAAAATAGCTACTATAGGCAAAATTAAAAATACTAAAAATGAAGCTGATATTGCTATGATTGCTAATCATTATCCTGAAGAGATGAATAATAGAGTTAAATCAGAAATTATTAACTTCTTCAAACAGGTAAAAAATGATAATGCAAAATCTATTATAGAGTATGCCATTCAGGATGAAAATGACAGCGTACGTAAGGATGCCTACTATCTATGTTCTATTTACCCAGATATTAAGTTTGAATCCTATATCATGGCAGATATAACAAATGCTAAAGGTTTAGTATTGGACAGTATGATAAATGCATTAGGTTCTATAAAATCATCAATGGCGGCTGATTATCTGCTTGAACAGTACACAAATAATGTAATAGGTTCAAGTACAAAAGTTGAAATACTAAGATATTTTAGTGAAACAAAAGACCCTAAAGGAGAAGATATATGCAAAACTTCTTCACAGAATGCAGGAGAGCCTGCTTTAGTGAGATATATGGCTGTTGTAGCTTTGGGTGCTTATCCTAGTGCTGAAAATTATGAGATACTTCAGAAGCTGTTAGATGAAGACTTGCCTGAAATTACAGCGAGAGTTATATATGTTCTTCCAGAATACAGCTCATACGGAGATGTAAAAAAAGATATAGTAGAAGCGGCTAAAAATGACAGCGACTCTGTACGCATATATGCAATTAAGGCTTTGGGTAATTACAAAGCAGAAACTGATATTGAAGAGCTTTTAATATACAGACTTAAAAATGATAACTCTGAGGCTATCACTATTGAAATACTTAATTTATATAAAGATTCTCCGCCTACAGGAAATATGCTTGAAGCTATAAAATCATTATCTGAATCTTCTGCAAATAAAAAAATAAAAGATTTGGCTAAAAGCGTAATTGAAGGAACATCATCTTCTTCTGAAAGCTCTTCTTCTATATAAGATACATTAAATACAACTAATTAATTTTTTTATAATAAAAAAGGCTTACCTAAATGGTAAGCCTTTTTACTTTTTATCTTTATTGATTATCATTTTCTTCAGGATGTATTTCTATAGCTTTTATATCATCATCATTTATACTATTCCATATTGTATTTAATTTATCCTGAAGTATAGCAGGAGGTATTATAAACATAAGTAAATTTAATACAATTAATAATACAGTATTATCTTCAGTATTATCTAATCCAACTTTTTTAGTCATTTCTAAATAAACTATTTTACCATATTTATAATACCAATAATAAGTATATATACCGCAAGTTACTATGCTTAATATCAATTCTAATGTAGGATTTATATCTTCAGATTCCATAAAATTTTTGATTTCATCTGTGGTTTTATAAAGCCAATAAATATGGTATATTCCGCATGTAACTATAATTAAAATTACAAGCATAGGAATACTTCTAACTGTTCCTTTTTGCATAATTTTTATCTCCATCATATATTTTTGAGCTATTCTACTATATTTAAATAAAAAATCAATTATTTGTAAAAAAATAGGCTTTAATTTTTACTAATTAAAGCCTATATAATTATTTATTATTATTTATTTTATTACTGCTCTTCAAAGAAAGATTTGTATATGCTTTTTATAGCTCTATTCAAATCATCATCCTTTACACCTATCATAATACTAACCTCGCTTATACCTTGGTTAAGCATTTCAATATTGATATTACATTTCTCCATAGAATGCATAGCCCTAGCAGAAACACCTACACATTGCTGCATACCTTCTCCTACAAGCATTATCAAAGCAAGACCATGCTCAAAATAAATATTATCTACATTAAGTTCATCACGTACACGTTCATATATACGTTTTTCTTTCTCTTCTGTAATAGCAGAGTTTCTAACAATTACTGATATATTATCTATTCCAGAAGGAGCATGCTGATAGGGTATATTCTCATCTTCTATTATCTCTAAAAGTTTTCTTCCAAATCCAACCTCTCTGTTCATCAAATATTTGCTAACATAAAGACAAGAAAAATCAGCCTCTCCAGAAACACCAACTACAGGATTTATACTTTTATTTCTATTAGCAACTATTTTAGTTCCTTTGGCAGAAGGATTATTCGTATTAAGTATATGAACAGGAATATTTGCCTCATAAACAGGCTGCAAAGCCTCAGCATGAAGAACATTAAATCCGCCATAACTTAATTCTCTCATCTCTCTGTATGTAAACTCATCTATCAATCTAGGATTATCTACTATATTAGGAGAAGCTGCAAATACTCCGTCAACATCAGTAAAGTTTTCATAAACTTCTGCATTTACTGCTTTAGCTAAAATAGCACCTGTAATATCGCTTCCACCTCTAGGGAAAGTTACTACATCGCCTTTTTCAGTATATCCAAAAAATCCAGGAAATATCACCAAAGAAGTTTCATCTTTTAATTTAGCTAAATTAGCATAAGATTTCTCAAGTACCGTAGCATTTCCAAATTCCTCAGAAAGTAAAAGCCCAGCATCCTTAGGATTAACATATTTGGCTTTAACTCCAAGAGAATTAATATATGCCGCAATTACTTTAGCAGATAAATCCTCTCCTAATGCCTTAACACCATCTATAAACTTTGTAGGAAGAGATTTATCCTCAGCTATTCTATTTAAAATATCATTTTGCATTTCTTCTAAAAGTTCATGAGATAGAGAAAGTTCATCTATAATATTTTTAAATCTTTCTATAATAATTTTTAATTCTAATTTACCATCTTTGCCTGAAATAATAGTTTCAGCAAGAGTAATAAGCAAATCGGTTACTTTGGTGTCTTCTTTAAGTCTTTTTCCGGGTGCAGATACTACAACAATTCTTCTGTCCTTATCTGCTAGAACTATGTCTACAACCTTTTTTATCTGACTTGCATTTGCTACTGAAGAGCCTCCAAATTTTGCCACTTTCATTTTACTTATCCTCCATTTTTTATAGTAAAAATTACTATACATGATAACATATAATTATTTTTATTTCAATTCTATCAAGATATAAGTATCGAAAAATATTAAAATATATTAACTTAAATATAATCTTAATTAAGAATTATAAATCTATTTTTTATTTAATATATTCTATAAATTTACGATATTGTAGTATAATAATTTATACTTTGAAGATGTAATTAATTATGAATGAAAACATTTTAGTAGTTGAACACAGATCAGACCTATTAGAGAGGTTTGTTGATATACTAAGAGAAAGACATTATAATCCTATAGCAACAAAATCGCGTTCGCAGGCTGTAAATATAGCCAATGAAAGTACTATAGATTTGATACTGCTCGATGCTGATATAGGAGATTCTCAAGGACTGCAATTGCTTGATACTTTCAAAAATCAGGAATCTACGAAAGGCACACCTGTTATTCTTCTAAGCACTCCATATAGAAAAATGGAGTTTATAGAAGAGGCACTCAATTTGGGTATTGACGGACTTATATTTATTCCTTTCGATCAAATGGAATTAGTAGTTAGAGTGAACAGCTGTTTAAAATATAGAAAACTTTATGTTGAGCATCAGAAATTAATAAAGCAGGCTGATTATCTTCAAAACTCTTTAAATGATATGACAGAAGTTTCAAATAGAAATTATCAGTCATATAAAGAAGCACAAAAAAAGTATGATGATATACTTAATGTTGATTTAGAAACTGGATTATGGAATAAAAAAGAGTTTTATGAGCAGTTTACAAGACTTCTTTATGAAACTGTAAGACATGAAGAAACTATTGTTTTGGCATGTTTTTCAATAGACGGACTTGAAGATATTATAAATGAATTTGGAATAATAGCTGCTGAAGAGATAATGCTTAAGTTTACAGAAGTGCTTAGAAAATCTACAAGAAGAGAAGATATACTTGCACGTTTTGACAATAATGAATTTATGGTAGCATTCAATAGAATGAATATAAAATTCTATGATAAAAAACTTGAAGAGATAAGAGATTTCGTTGATAAAAATGAACTTGAATATAATGGAATGATAATAAAATATACAATTTCAGCAGGAATATCATACACAGCATACAAAAAAAATTATCATATAGAAGGCATGGATAAAGAAATAGCTCCTGTTTTATTAGCATTGCATAATGCCAAAAGACGCGGATTCGCAAGCGTATTTGTTCACCCTACTTTAATTAAAAGGTAAATTATTAATTATGGTAATAAATCTTGATAAAAACAGCAGAGAAAGCATAGAGCATACCGCAGAAGAAGTTATAAAGGTTATAAATAAAGGCGGTGTAGTTATATCTCCTACCGATACAGTTTATGGTATGCTTGCTGATGCTTTTAATGTAGATGCTGTAAATAAGATTTATAAAATAAAAGAAAGAGAAAAAGATAAGCCGCTTTTAATACTTATAAAAGATATAAAATACTGCTATAGATTTTCAAATGCTGAAGTTCCTGATATTGTAAAAAAGAATGTACCGGGAGAGCTTACATTTATTATGCCGCTTTCTGATTCTCTTAAAAAAAACTTTTTATATTTAAAATCTACAGTTGCCTTAAGAATACCAAAAGATGAGTATATGGAAGCTGTGTTAAAATCTACTCCTCCTATTGTTGCTCCTTCTGCCAATCCAAGCGGATACGGTGTTATATTAGATGGAAATAAATTAGCAGAAATATATAAAGATAAAGTTGATTTAATAGTTAATGCTGGCACAATAGAAAATAAAATTCCTTCTACACTATATGACTGCATCGAAAATAAAATTTTACGTCAGGGTAATGTTCATTTAAATATCTAATATTCCGATAATTTTATAAAACATATAAGGAGTTGAAATTATGAAAAAATATTTAATACTGCTTATATTTATTTTAACATGCAATTTTTTATCAGTAAATTTTATATATTCAAAAGATTATTCCAGTTTAAATGAAGTTTTAAAAAGTCCTGCAAGTTATAATATATATAATGGGAAAAATACAGAAAAAGTATTTAATGCTGTAAGATATATAAATAACAATTATTCAAAAGAAAGTTTAAAAGCTAAAAATATATATTCTACTTCAAAAATAGATGTATATTTAGAAAACGGACTAAAAATTAATGAAAGAGATTTGCAAAAAATAATAGCAGAAACTTCAAATATATATGACTTAGAAGAATATTTATACGGCAAATTAAAAGGAAAATTAACTCTTTTAATAATGGATATAAACGGAGGTTATACAGGCGATAAACCATATATGCAGGGTTATTCCATATTGGACGGACTTGATGAAATAAAAAATGATGATGAAAATATAATATTTTTAGATTATATAAACGGCTGGGAAAATATAGACTCTGTTGTAAACACGATAGCACATGAACTTCATCATGTTATACATTACAGTCAGCTCGAAAGTAAAAGCAGCAATTCTTTTGATGTATGGGTGGATGAGGCATTATCAGAAGCAGCAGTAATTGCATACAGAGGAAAATTACCAGAAAACAGACTTAATTATTATAATACAGATTCTATGTACTTGATAACTAAAGGAGATTATTTTATTAATTGGAATCAGGGATATACAGTTCATAAATATGCTACTGTTTCACTATTTATGTATTGGCTTGGACTTCATTCCAAAAACGGTTTTGAAATATATAAAGATATAGCTAATGCTCCTGAAGAATATAAAGGAACTTATAAAGCCATACTTTATGCGGCAAATAAAAATATTAAACAATTTAAAGATTGGAGCGAGCTTTATGCTGTTTGGCTTGAAGCTAATTATAAAAATGATAAAAGCGGCTTATACGGCTATAATGGAAAGATTATTACAAAACCTAAAATTATCACAACTCAGTATAATTGTCCTATGGCACCGGGTTCTGCTATTTATGTTAAAGGCGATTTTATGTCTGATGATACGCTTTTGAGATATGTTGAGCTTGGGGACAATACATATATAGTTTATAATCCTGATATTAATACTAAGGGAAAAGACAGATATTTAATTGTAAATTCCTCGTTTTACGGTTACTAACTAAATATTAACTCCTTAAATTAAAGTGAAGGCTAATGCATATTAGTTATCTAGTATGCATTAGCTCTTGCTTTATTATAGAGATATATCATCTATTTTTCTTAACTCTTCATCGGTAAAATTCTTTTTATTTATAATTTTTATATTTTCTATTATTTGACTAGGTTTAGAAGCCCCTATCAATACGCTTGTAACTTCTTCGTCTTTTAATACCCACCTTAAAGACATTTGTGCCAAAGTTTCGCCTCTTTTATCTGCCAATTTATTAAGTTCTGTTATCTGTTCTAATCTTCTTCTTGTTATTGCATCGCGTTTTAAATATCTTCCATCCGCAGCTATTCTGCTGTCTTCAGGAATTCCATTTATATATTTATCAGTTAATAAACCCTGTGCTAAAGGACTGTATGCTATTATCCCCTTACCAAGCTTTTTAGCTTTTAATTTTAATCCGTTATTTTCTATTGTTCTGTCGAATATTGAATATCTGTTTTGATTTATAATAAAAGGAACATTAGCCAAAGCAAGCAATTTGGAAGCTCTCTCCATAGCTGCACCGTCATAATTTGAAAGACCTATATAAAGTGCCTTACCATCTTTCACTATTCTAGTTAATGCCTCCATAGTTTCTTCAAGAGGAGTTTCAGTGTCCATTCTATGATGATAAAAAATATCTACGTATTCAATATTTAATCTCTTTAAACTTTGATTGATGCTTGCTATTAAATATTTTTTGCTTCCCCAGTTTCCGTAAGGACCATCCCACATATCATAGCCTGCTTTGGTGCTTATTATAAGTTCATCTCTATATTTATTTAAACCGTCATTCAATATCTTACTCATACTAATTTCAGCAGAACCATAAGGAGGTCCGTAATTATTAGCTAAATCAAAATGAGTTATGCCATTATCAAATGCTGTTTTAATTAATTCTTTCATATTATTATAATCGCATTTTTCACCAAAATTATGCCAAAGCCCGAAAGAAATAATAGGCAGCTTTAATCCGCTCCTGCCGCATTTATTATACACCATATTATCATATCTATTTTCTGAAATTTGCATTTTTATATCCTTTATTTAAAAATAATATTTTATGAATTTAATTATTATTTGTTATACTATAATACAAGTACAAAATTATTCAAGAATATAAAAATAAAAAATGCTTTAATTTTAAAAAAATATTTTCCGAGAAAATAAAGTAATATGAAAATACAAGGTAAATTATGGAGGTTTCATGTTTAAAAGGTTTTTGATTGCTGTTATTTCAATGTTTGTAATTCTAAGCTGTGAAACTATGCAGCCTACTGAGGATAAGAAAACTTCTGATAACATTAGCAAAACCGCTTCCGAAGATAAAGAAGGCAGTATTACTAGAGAAGAAGCTCCGAAAATGAAAGCAACTATATACGGAGCAGATAAGGAAGTTCAGGCTGTTGAACTTGACGGCAAAACATATTATGTTATAGGCGGAAAGGATATAGAAAATATGTCCGAACAGGAAATTAAATCTTCATCTCTAGTTGCTCCTTTAAAAATTACCGAAGAAACTATAAAAGGCAATAGAGGAATAGTTATAGTTTATTATGATATTAAAATATTTTTAGGCAAAAAAGGTGTTACTGGCACTACTGTAGGAATATTTGAGCCTCAGAAAAATGATTGGACTTTCGGAGATGATATAGACAGAAGCCAATCAATTCAGGTAAAAATATCAAAAGGAACAGCAGGACCTATTGATATTAAAAGAGCAAGCATATCATTAACTTATAATTATTAATTTAATAATGTTTATATATTATTTATGATTTGTATAGATAGTATATAAACTGCTTGAAACTTCATCTATTGAATAGGCTGTCTTATTTATTTCAAATGCATACAATTCCCATCTGTAATGATCTAATAATTTAAATTGAATTATATATTCATTGGTATCATATTTACCTATCATATCTATATAACGCATATAATCATCTTCTGCTATAAAATCCTGCCATTCTACACTATTAAACGATGATATCAAATCTTCTATTTTTATATTAGGATAAGATGTAAATGAGCTATTTTTAATCAAACTAATAGCATCAAAATCCCTGCTTTTTATATCAATATTAACAGTATTTGTATTTTCCGCTATTATATTTCCCATATACTGTTTGCTCTCTTTTCTTTCAGCACATGATAAAAGTATCAATGTACTCATCAAAGATAGAAGGTAAACTTTATGCATAAAATAAATTCCAACATTACATTTATTCCTGCATATTATCGGTAGAATATTTTTACTTATTAAGCTATACCTTATAAAAAGTACATAAACTATAAAATCTCTATCAAATGTTTTTATATATTTTGTATTCGCTAATCTCATCATAACTATATTTATAATTTTGTTATTTTTTAGTATATCATAAAAATAATAAAATTATAATATATAGAATGAATAAATTAATATTTATAAAAACATAAAAATATAATAATGTTTTATTTATGGTACTATATTTTTAATAATTCTTGCAGGAACTCCTCCTACTAAAACATTAGAAGGTATATCTTTAGTTACAACAGCACCTGAAGCTATTATAGAGTTATCGCCTATAGTTACATTTGGAACTATTGATACAGCAGAACCTATCCATACATTTTTTCCTATAACTACTTTTGAAGCATAAGTAACATCCCTATCATCCAAATTAAAACCATGATTCAAAGTTGATATAGCTACATTCATTCCTATTTGAGTACCATCTCCTATTATTATGCCGCCTCTATCCTGAAAATTGCAGTTCATATTTATAAATACATTTTTGCCTATTATAATATTCTTTCCAAAGTCAGTATAAAAAGGAGGAAAGCACATAAAACTTGAATCAATTTCTCTCCCTGTAAGCTCTTCAAAAAGTTTTCTAACCTCTTCTGAGGTATTGTAGCTGTTATTTAATCTATTTGTTACTTTCATTGCATCCTGAGAACATTGAAATAATAAAGTGCCTTTTTCTTTATCAGTACTTTTTATAGCATTTCCAGACCTGCAATACTCAATAAATTCTTTCATTTCCATAATCTTATATCCTTTATATTTTTTATAATTATTATATTAACTATAAATATATAATCAATACTATAATTTATATTTTTGTATTATATAAAGTTATGCTTTTTATTTATGGAATTATTCAGCGTAAAATATAAGAATCATCTACATTATAGCTCAAATTAACCTCAATATTTTCAAGTTTTTTATTCTTCTTCTCATAATCTGATTTTATCTGAGAATATATATTGTATAAAGCACTCATATTTATAAACTTGGCATAAATCTCATTTTCTTTTCCATTAAACATTCTATTTGCAAAAAGCTCAAAAATATAATTATTAATAAGATAATATGTATAAAGCTGAGTTTTATATACAGTTTGATTTTTATCCTTTGAAGCGAAATTAAAATTAACACTCTCTGCTGAATGAACCTCATTAAAAAACTCATTATCAGCACATATTTCAGGAAGAAACAAAAATAAATCGGAAGCTAAACTATTATCCTTTACCAAATCATAAATCATTGCCTCAAGTTTTTCAGTATCTTCTGAGTTTAAAACCATATTTGAATACTGCTGAACAAAATTAAAAATCTCTTCGTTGCTGCATGGATAAGGAGTATAAGTTTCTTCATCCTGAACCAAAAAGAAAAATTGCTTATCTGATGAAAAATCTGCCGATCCCCAAGTTTTTACATGCTCATTCATCTTATTACTTAATTCTGGTATATTAATATCATTTATTCTAAGCTCTCCTATAGAATAATCATTATTAGCCTTTGCACCATATATTTTTATGTAGCATATTTTCTGATTTCCTATACGCTTTAATATATCATCTTTAAACATATTCCAATAAGTATTAACATTTTTAGGTATTCCCGTATCATTGCCCATATTTACAATATTACTAGTATAAACTCTCCATTTATGTTTTTTACCCGCAAATTCAGTTTCTGCCTCATCAAGTATCCTTCCCTCATTCATGGCTTTTATTCCAGTCATTATTCCAAAAGCAAAACTTCCATTAGAAAGTCCGACAGCAGTACTAGCATCATTTCCAATACTAGCACAGCATTCAAAAATATCTCTGTCCCAATTAGGACTTGATATATAATAATTTACAGCAGCACTTCTTTCATCCGCCTGTTCTATATATGCATTTATAAATACATTCCAATCTTTTATAACTATGCTTCCTTCTACTATTTCATTTGCTATATTATAATTAGATAAAATTGAAGATATATCTTTAATAAGAGAATCTTCATTATCAATATCTACTCTGCTTGCTGTATAATGAATACCGTCTTTTGTTATATCATTTTTAAAATCATTATAAAGATTATTAAAGTAATCATACTCTTCTATGCTTATATTATCTTTATTAAGTTCAAGAGTTAATATGGCTCTCTCTATATTTGCAATGGCATTATCTCTATCAGTTTTTCCAAAATAGGCATAAGATACTTTATAAAACCAAGTATGATGATTTTTAGTTTCTTCATTTAATGAATTAAGAGTTTCTATTGCCGAATCAAAATTTCCAACATTATTATAAGCTACAGCAAGAAGCCCTTTAATATCGTCATCCAAACTATCATCTGGAAGAGATAATATAAGTTTTATTATATCATGGTGTCTGCCTTCATTATGCATTTTATTAAGCTGTAAATCTAAATCCTCATCCATATTATAAATCCTTTTAATGTTTTAGTTATATAATCATAATAAAACATCAATATTTTATCAATAATTTCAATTACAAAATAAATATATAAATATTTCTATTAAAAGTATATTGAAATTCTTATCAAAAATTTATATAATTGCCTTTGTGTGTTTTACACTTATATAATAGAAAGGAGTTTTGAATATATGGCTTCAGTAATAATAGTAGGTACACAATGGGGCGATGAAGGTAAGGGAAAAATAGTAGACTATCTTGCAGGCAAATGCGAATATGTTGTGCGTTCTCAGGGCGGAAGCAATGCTGGTCATACTGTTGTAGTTAATAATATTAAATACAAATTAAGACTTTTGCCTTCAGGTATACTATATAATGATAAAGTTTGTATTATAGGAAATGGGGTTGTAATAGAGCCTAAAGTTTTTTTAGGTGAAATAGATGCTCTTGCAGAAAAGAAAGTTAATATATCTAATCTTAAAATTTCTAACAGAGCCCATGTATTAATGCCTTATCATAGAGTTCTTGATGAGCTTCAGGAAGAGGATTTGGGAGAAAATAAACTCGGCACTACTAAAAACGGCATAGGTCCTTGCTATATGGATAAATCTAGCCGTTTGGGTATAAGAATAGTTGATCTTATGAATAAAGAAGTTTTTGCTAAAAAATTAAAGTTTAATCTTGAACTTAAAAATAAGCTGCTTAAAAAACTTTATAATCATGACGGATTTAATTATGATGAACTTTTAAAAGAGTATTTAGAATATGCTGACAGATTAAAACCTTATGTTGCTGATACTACTACAATATTAAATAAAGCAATTAAAGATAAAAAGAATATTCTTTTTGAAGGTGCACAGGCTACTATGCTTGATTTGGATCATGGTACTTATCCTTTTGTAACATCATCTTATCCCGCTGCTGGAGGGGCTTGTACTGGTTCAGGAGTGGGTCCTAGAAAAATAGATAATGTTATAGGAGTTGTAAAGGCTTATTCTACAAGGGTTGGAGAAGGTCCTTTCCCTTCAGAGCTTAATGATGATATAGGACAGGCTATAAGAGATAAAGGCGGTGAGTACGGAACTGTTACTGGAAGACCTAGAAGATGCGGATGGCTTGATGCATGCGTTGTAAAATATGCTTCTTATGTCAATGGACTTGATTCTATTGCTGTTACAAGACTTGATATATTGGATGATTTAGATAAATTAAAAATATGCGTTGCCTATAAATATAACGGCGAGATATTGGAAGGATATCCTGCAGATTTGGAAATACTTTCAAAAGCAGAGCCTGTATACGAAGAGTTTGAAGGATGGAAAACAAGCACCAGAGAGATAAGAGAGTTTGATAAACTTCCTGAAAATGCAAAAAAATATTTAAAAAGATTAAGCGAAGTAATAGAAACAGAAATATCTATCGTATCAGTAGGTGCAGGAAGAGATGAAACTATAGTTATAAAAAATATTTTTTAATAATTAATTTTATAAAAAGCCTGCATTTATAGAAATATATGCAGGCTTATTCTTTCTTTTTTTCTAAATACTTGCCTACTAAATATTTTATTCTGTCATATTTGAAACCCTTTCTCATAAGAGCTTTTATAATATAATTTTCTTTATTATCTTTATGCTCATAAACTCTATAATATTTTTTTATGGCTTCCTTCAATGCCTTGTCATCGCTTTTATCACTTATTGAGTTTTCTGCTCTTTCTATCAATGAACTTTTTATCTTAGATTTTTTTAAATAGTCTATAATATGTCTTTTGCTTTTGCCTTTAAGCTTCAAACTATTAATAGCTATTTTTACAAATCTTTTATCATCTATTAAATCATATTCTTTACAGTAAGAAACAGCATAACTTATAAATCTTTTTTTATGACCTTTTTTAGATAATTTTTCTCTAAGCATTCCTTCACTTATAAAGCCTCTTTTTAAAATTGAAACAGCAGATTTTCTTGCCGCAGCCTCAAAAGCCTTATTTCTTATATGAGGTATCTCTTCATATTCTATTTCCATTCCTTCGTATATATCAAGCTCATAAGTGCCGTTTTTAGGGATGCTGAATACATCCCCTCCTGATACTTTTATATATATTTTATCGCCTTTTAATTTCATTTTCAAAATAACCATATATAAATAATATAATAAATACTCTCTTTTGCAAGTATATTATATATTTTTGATTATCTTTATGCGAAAAGTTATAGGGATAAATGAAAATCTAAAAGAAACATATGCATGAGCCTTACCATAAAATGTTTTAGTTAAATAAGGTATCATGCTTTTAAATGCTTCATTATAATAAACAGTTAAATCTAATTCTAAAGTGTTGCACTTTTTAAAATTTAAAGTCTGAAAAAATATATTATTCCCATATCCTATATTATTATTATCTTTGTATAACTTTACATCTATTCTCCTCAATTTTATAGGAATCAAAATATTGTTTATAATTAATAAAGTAACTTTTAACTTAATGCCGCTGCTGTTTATACCGTTTATTTTTATATTTAAAATATCAGCATTAGGCATAAACTTATTTCTCATAATAAAAATAATAATAGACAAAACTATAATACCGATTATTATTTTAACAATATGATTTTTTGAAAAAATTATTTTATTAACAAACCAGTCTTTTATCCAAGTAAATATTTTAACTATACTATTTTTTAAGAATATTATAGTATTCACAAACCAGTTTTTTATACCATTAAATATTTTAGATATTATATTCTCTTTTTTATTAATAGGTTTTTCATTTTCTATTTTTTGATCATTTTTTATATTTGCAGCTTCACTTATATTTTCAGTGTTTTCTTTTATGCTTTCTATATTTGTAGCTTCACTTATATTTTCAGTGTTTTCTTTTATGCTCTCTATATTTGTAAC
>NZ_CALXKQ010000032.1 GCF_944388875.1 uncultured Brachyspira sp. | reverse complement strand
AGAAAAGGGTATAGAAAAGGGTATAGAAAAAGAAAAGTATTCATTGGCTAAAAACATGAAAAAAGAAAATATAGATATTAATATCATAAGTAAAGTAACAGGATTAAGCATAGAGGAAATAGAAAAGTTGTAAATTATAATTTTATAGCTTGATATATATTAGTTATTTTGATTTTCTCTTTTCAATTCTTTTAATTATATAAATAATTACAATTGTAGATAAAATGAAAATTAATGATATAATTATATAATCTTTTAATGTAATATCCCCGAATAAAACCCCAGCAAAAAGATTGTTATATCCTAATAATAAGTAAGTAATATCTCTTTGAGTAGATAAAGTTGATTTCAAATCATTAGTATAATTATTTGTAATGTTTTGATTATTGATAGCTGTATCATTTATAGCTGACGGGGCATTAAAAAATGCTGCATATAAAAGAATAATGAAAAATATAAAAGCAATAAGAAATGTTTTTTTTATATTGTCATCTTTTATATTAAATAATGCCGTTATAATACCAATTGCTATAAATATATATTCATAAATGTTTTCAATGTATTTTATTATAAAAAATTCTGATACTCCAAAAAATGCTATTATTAATATTATAACTATACCAGGACCTAAACCATAACTATCACCTAAAAAATCATCGAGATTCAAATCCCCTTTAATCAATACTAATATTAAAAACACTATTATAAAAGAGCATAAAAATAATGCTGACATTCTAAATAAATCATTTTCTGGTATATTGATTTTGTATATTAAATTAAAAATTATATCTTTCATAAATATTTATCCTTAATGTGCGAGCAATAAACCTAATATGATACCAACTGCTATACTTAAATATTCTTTGGCAGTTATAATATTATCTTTTAGCATAATGAAGGCAAATATAGTAATTCCAATCCATAGTAGTGGAAGTAAATTAATTATTGCCTCCTTCTTATTTTTTAATCCTTCTTTTTTTATTTTACGAATTGCTAAAATACCAAACAGTGCTGATGAAAAGCTAAGAAAAAACATGATTATAACTCTAAAAAATAAACTCTCTGGGATCCATTCAAATCTCCCGTAATGAAGTCGTCTATGAGGTAGAGAATGTATAACTAAATTGAGTAAATCATATTTTTTATTTTCATTAGTCAAATCATATTTTTTAGAATATTTAGACATTGTTTCTGATTTATTATTTACTGCATCATACTTAGTTAATATTGCTGGGGCATTCATAATAAACAATATCAATCCTATTATTATTGCCATAGTAGGTATGATAACAAGAATAGCTCTTATATAAATATTTTCTTCTCTATCTCTTCTTTTTCTCATAACTAACTCATCTTTTTTTAATCTATTATATATTTATGAAGATGTTTTTAGTAAAATATAATATATTATTACAATTATATTCAAAATATATATGATTAAGAAAATATAAAACAATACTTTTTTATTTATGATAATATAGACTTTTATAATAGAAAATAAAACTGTATTGTGTAAATTAATAAATGCTTAAATTAAATTGCATTTTACTTTTTTCATAATCCTGTTATCATTTTATTATATATGCTTTTTTTGTCAATACATCAGACTTGTTTCAAAATTTGTTAATACTTGTAGTTTTTTGCTTTAATATTTTTTTAATTAAGAAGTTATTTTCCTAATTATAATACAGGCTATAAACCCAAAAATCGTTCCGCTGAAAGCTAAATATTCTCTATTACTTTCCATTTTTATCACTATTATTATTAAAAGAAATAGAATTCCAGCCAAAGTAGCTAACCCTATTAATGTTGATACTATAGTTTCTTTAATATCTTCTTTTATTTTTATATCTTCATTATAATATTTTTGGGCTATAATTGCGGTAATTGCAAGCGATAATATATAAGTCAATACATATACAAGCGATACTCTCACACCAACAATATTCAAATCCGCTTTTGATCCGCTATATTTAGATGATGAAGTTCCTTTTAATAATAATAATGTTATTATTTTTTGAAGTGTTTCTTCTTTGTCAAAATTATCAAAATTTGATTCATTAGTTTGTTTATTATTATCTATTATTTCTTTTTTTTCTTGTATATTTCTATCAGCCATAGCAAAAAATGATATTGCAGTAGAAGGTATAATTAAAGATAAGAATAGATATAGTATAAAAACTATTACATTATCTTTGCTATCATTTTTTTTCTTTCTCATTTAAGTATTCTTTAGTTAATATATAGTTTTTCAATTTTAATGTATATACTTTTTTGTCAATACAGTATATATGTTTATTGAATTAGGTATATGAATGGATAAAAATTATGCTTTAATTTTATTTTGTGTAATGCAGCCGTATAAGACTGCATTTTTAAAACTTTTTCATATCCTTCTTATATGTGCTATATTATTATATATACGATTTTTGTCAATACCCTATATGCCTTTATTTTAAAAATAAAAAATGCAGCCTTATAATGACTGCATTTTTGTGGTTTTTACTTTTTTTCATATACTCTCTTAATAGTTTATTTAATTTTATAGTATATATAGTTTTTTGTCAATACCCCATATACCTTTAATTAAATAAAATTGTTATATAACAAATTTGAATAGCAAATAAATTAAAATTTTTAACTTATTTCTGCGTGCGGTTAATAGATAATAAATTTAAAAAAGTTTAGGCGGATAGTTGAAATAATTTATCTATATGATATTAAATGATAAATTGATGTATAAAAAATCATACTAAATTAATTAAAAAACTAGTATTTTTAGCATAGTCATAAAAAGCTGATATTTTATTTATAATTATAAAACTATTTATAGCAACTTTTCCCGTAGCAAAAGTTGCAAAAGTACATATTTTATTTTTATAAATTACTAGATTTATATTTTTTATCTTATTTTGCGGCGGAGAATAAACAATAAATTTAAAAAAGATTGGGCGGGCAGTTAAAATAACAGAGTAAAGCAATAAATAAAAATAATATAAAAATTACAAATAAGATTAAAAATATGAAGGGTGGGTGAATGTAAGTAAATTTTAAAATTTCATTACATACCCCGCCCTTATAATTTTACTGCCTTTATAAAAAAGCATTCTAATTAATTTTATTGCTTGATGAAAAAAGCATACCCGCCCAAGTTTTGATTAGGTTTGAAATTTTATTAACGCACGGTTAGAAATATTTATTATATGATAAAAATTTGAATATCAAATAAATTAAATTTTTTAGCTTATTTCTGCGTGCGGTGAATAGACAATAAATTCTATATCTGTCTAAATCCCACTTCTCTTGCTCATATCACCAAGTAAAGAATATATATTAGGTATTTTATCAATTATAAAATTCTCACTGTTAATGATGATTTTTTTTAAAATTCTTTCATAATAAAAAATTGTATTTTATTGTTGACATAATATGTATATTCATAGTAAAATATTTACAAATGTATACGGGGTTTTTATGTATAATACAAGAATGGACTATCTTCTAAATGAAGCTTCATACCGTTTGAGCAATGAAGATTATGATGAAACTCTTGAAATACTCGATGTTATATTAAAAAAAGTTCCTAAAAATTATAGAGCTAATCTCTATAAGGGACAAGTATGCGTTGAGATGAAAGAATATGAAGATGCTGTTAAATATTTTGAAGAAGCCAGAAAAGTAGATATAAAAACTTTCAAATCATATAATTTGCTTGGAATAAGCTATCATGCTATAAAGCAGTATGATAAGGCTATAGAATGCTTTAATGAAACTTTGAAAATTACGCCTAATTCTTATAAAGCATATAATCTTCTTGGAATAAGCTATTTTGAGAAAAAAGATTATGTAAAGGCTATAGAAAATTTTAATAAATCTATAGAAATTAATCCTAAATATGATAAGGCTTATAATAATTTGGCTCTATTCTATTATAAGAATAAAAAATATAATGAGGCAATAGAGTTTTTTGAGCATTCAAAATCTTTGGATGAAATGGTATTTAAGGCTTATGATATGCTTGGCATGAGCTATTATAAAGTATCTAATTATGAAAAGGCTGTAGAGTGCTTTGTAAGATTTCTTAATTACAATAAATCATACAAAATAGCTAATACTTTAGGTGCTGTTTATTCATTTTTAAAAGATTATGATAATGCTGTTAAATATTTTAATATATCAATAGATATTAATCCTAAATATGCAAGTGCTTATAATAATTTAGCATTGGTTTATTTTAACAGAAAAATTTTTGATAAGGCTGCTTTTTATTTTGATAAGGCAAGAAAATTAGATTTATCTGCATTTACAGATTACAACAAATTAGGCATAAGCTACTATTCAAAAAAATACTATTATGAAGCCATAGAATGTTTTGAAAAGGTTATAGAAAAAAACAGCAATTCTTATAAGGCTTATAATTTTATAGGGGTATGCTATTCATCTAATGAAGAGTACAGCAAATCAATAGAGTTTTTTAATAAATCAATAGAGATTAATGACAGATATTATAAGGCTTATAATAATTTGGCATTAGCTTATTATAATTTAAAAGATTATGAAAGAGCTATAGAAAATTTTAATAAATCTATAGAAATAAACAGCGGAAATATAGATTCATATAACGGCATAGGCTTATCTTATTATTATTTAGGAGAAAAAGAAAAGGCCTTAATTTATTTAAATAAAGTGCTTGATATTAATCCTTCATACAGCAATGCTTATGGGGTATTATTTAATATATATTTTGATTTGGAAGAATATGATAATGCTATGCTTCTTGCTGATAAAATACTTGAATTAAATCCGAATTCATTTAAGCATTATGATAAATTAATTACTATATGCTTTAATAATTCAAAATACGACAAAGTAATAGAGTATGCAGAAAAAATAGTAAATAAGACTTACAATCTTTATAATATGATTGCTGTTTCTTATTATCATTTGAAGGATTATGATAATGCATGTATTTATTATAATAAATTAATAGAAATAGAAAAATCTTCTTTTTATTTATATAATAATTTGGCTATTATATATTATCTAAAAAAAGATTATGATTTGCTTTTAAATACATACTTAAGATATATAGATAATTTTGATTTAAATAATGAAAATTTTGCAAGTTATAATATATTTTTACTTTCATATACTCTTCTTAAAAAAAATATTATAAGATATGATGAGTTTCTAAACCTATTTGAAAAATCTTTGAATAAAAGTATAGAGCATTATAATATTCATAATAAAAATAACGGCAGCAGAAATTTATATAAATATATGACTTATAATACTGATTTATTTAAACTCTTATTTGAAAGCAGAGCGGATTCAGTTAATTCTGCTGATATATTAAAAAATTTAATAGATAATAATAAATTAAAGGCAATAAAGCCTATAATAGAAAAAATAAAAATATCTTCTTTCAGCTTGTATAATAATTTAACATTAGATGATAATACCGTATGCATAGAGTATCAAAGTAATAATACTATTATTTTGGACAGCAAATATTATAATAAAGATAATATTTACGGAAAGAATGCTAAGTTTATGATTAAAGATGAATTTTATAGTTATGACTCTATCATTTCAATATTTTCATATAAGTCTGATGATGATTCCAATTATAATGATTATTACAGGGCTGTTTTAAATTCGGATTCTGCTTTCAAAATAAAAAGTGTATATTTCAGCAGTGATTTTGATAATTCTAATATAGAAATAATAAGACGTATAATATCCAATGATAATATAAAGCTTTATAAAATGAATAGTGAAAAAGCTTCTTTTTTTGAAATATAATTTTTTATATAAATTAAAAACAATTGTTTTACAATATATTGTATATATTTTTTATTATTTATGATATAATTTTTTACAAAATTAATATTTAAGAAGATAGAAATATAATATGGATTTAAAAACTAAAGCTCAGAAAATTACAAAATCAAAAGTACTTGTTATAGGCGATTTAATGCTTGACAGATTTACTTATGGGGATGTTATAAGAATATCTCCTGAAGCTCCAGTTCCAGTTTTGCATGTTAATCATGAAGAAAACTATTTAGGAGGTGCTGGCAATGTTGCAAGAAATATATCAGCATTAATAGGTAAAAATAGTAATGAGAATATGTTTCTAATAGGAGTTATTGGAAAAGATAAATCTGCCGATACTATAATTGACAGTATGAATTATTCTAATATATCATCTTCAGGTATAGTTATTGATGAAAGCAGATATACAATAACAAAAACTAGAATAGTTGCAGGTACTCAGCAGATAGTGAGGATAGATGAAGAAAATACCGATCCTTTTTCAAATGCTGTAATGAAAAAAATAGAAAATGTTTTTACAGATAATGTTGATGATTATAATGTTATTATTATAAGCGATTATAATAAAGGTGTTATTACTAAGCCTTTAGCGAAAAAGATAATAGATATATGCAATAAGAAAAAGAAATTGGTATTGGTTGACCCTGCTATAAAGCATTTTTCATTCTATAAAAAAGCAACCTTAATGACTCCTAATTTAAAAGAGGCTGTAGAGGGTATGGACAGTAAATTTCCATTTTATGAGTTTAATCCTAATGCCATTAATATACTTGGAAATAATATAATAAAAAAATTAAATTTATCAAAACTTATGATAACATTAGGTGCAAATGGAATGGCTTTATTTGATAAAGACATAAAATTAAATGATAAAAAATCGCCTTATATAATACCTACTAAGGCAAAAAGTGTATTTGATGTTTCAGGTGCTGGGGATACTGTTATCTCTGTTCTTGCTATGTGTCTGTCTGTAGGCATTTCTTTTAAAGAGTCTTCAGAGATTGCCAATGCTGCTGCTGGTGTTGTTGTTGGGAAGAGTGGAACTTCCACTTTAACTTTAAAAGAATTAGTTAATGCATTATAAAACGGAAAATATTTTATGAAGATAAAAATTATATTATTCTTATTTTTAACACTATTTATAACTTCATGTCTGCCTAAGCCTTTAATAGTTCCTGCAAAGATAGTTACAGAGCTTACATTGGGTAAGGATATTGCTGTTTATGATGATGAATTTGTAAATTTAGACAGCCCTAAAATATATAAAGTTGATAATGAATATTATTTCGGAGATTTTTATCATGTAAAAGATGATACGGTATATGCATTGGATGTATCAAATTCAAAAATGATTATAGCATCAGGAAGTAATGTTAATAGCTTTACATTGGAATATACAAACCTTGAAACTTCAAAAATATCTTTAATAGATTCTAATGCGAATATTTATATAACAGGTTATGATTTAAGATATATAGGCGATATTGTTGTAAGCAATGCTATGATGAGCCTGCCTTCAGAAGAGCCTTCAAGCATAGGAGATGATACGCCTCATATAGAAACATATACTATTAAAGTAACAAATACCAATTATACAAAAGTAGGTTTGGTTTCTTTGAATAAAATATCTTCTAATGGAAATACATTATACACCATAGACAGCATAATAGATAATGAATATGAATCTGTAGTCAAATTATTAACATTAACTAATAATAAATTTGCAGTATTAAAAAGAGATAAAGACAGAATACCAATATTAGATATTTACGATATGAATACAGGAAAAATGGAAAATAGATATTCTTTATCTGAAGTAGAATATATTGATGTCGACAGTATGTCATACAGAGAAATAGTTGATTGTGTTTATGTAATAGATAAAGAGGTTATAGCAATACTCACTATGAACATAGTAAATGGAAAGCATCAGGAGGATATTATATATACTTCAAAGATTGATAATTTCAAATTAAAAGAATCTTATAAAGTTCCATGCAGAGATAATTCTCTTGCTGTCGGTATGGCAAATACTGGAAGGGTAACATATACAGGAATGGACAATGGTATGTATTTCTTTATACAGACAAATCCTTTTCTATCCCAAAATTATAGTAAGGAATATTTAGGGATTGATGGTTTTAACAAACTTAGAGGCATACACATGTTTGATAATTCTATTTACGGCTTCATGCTTGAAGACGGAAATATAAAATTCCATAATTATTAATTATCTTGTATTATGCATATTATCATCATCGATATTAAGACTTAATATTCTAAGTCCTTCGCTTCCAAGAACGGATTTTAATGCAATAAGAAATGATGTATCTTTGCTTCCTGCAATATTTCCCTTATATAGCTTCATAGCATATCTAGCCATATTAATACCATCCCTTACAGAAAAAGAAGCATTATGTATATGGGATTTCTGAAGGAATCCTACAGTTATTTTTAATATTTCATCATCAGCAAAAGGAAGATTCATTTTGAGTATATCATATTCCTCTTTAACATCAGGAAAAGGCAGTTCAATAGTAGGCTGAAGTCGTGAATGTATATATTCAGGAAGCTCAAAAGTGCTTGCATCATCATTCATAGTAACTATTACTCTAAAATCTGGATGAGCTTTTATTTTTATTCCAGCTATAACGCTTTCTACATATCTTCTGTCATCAAGCAAAGGAGCAAGAGAAGCCCAAGTTTTCTCGCTCATTCTATTTCCCTCATCAAGTATTGCAACTGCTCCTTTAATCATTGCTGTAACTAAACTTGATGCATGATAGCTTATTTTATTATTTTCTGATATTACAGGTATGATTATTAAATCTTCAGGTCTTGTATCCACTGTGCATTGAAATATATAAACATCTCTTTTAAGAAGCTCTTTAGCCACATAGTATGAGAGAGTAGTTTTTCCAGCACCTGGCTTTCCTACAATTCTAGGATTTAGAGGTATATCATCATCAGATATTATATTCCAAGCAGCCATTATCTGCCTTACTAAATCATTTTGACCAGTCCATTTTATATTTAAATTATCAGGATGAGATAATGTAAGCTCAACATTTTCTATTTGCACTTTTTCCATTTTTACCTCTAAAATAAAAAATTATATTTGTAGATTTAATGATATTATTAATTTTATAAAAAGTCAAATAAATTTCGCTTGCAATGTTATTTATATCATAGTATCATGTATAAATAATATTATGTAAATACGGTGTTTGTTTTCAAATGTTTAATAAGAATAAAAAAAATAAAGAAAATAATGGTATAAAAAAGAAATCTAAACTAAAAAGACTGATAGTAACTATTTTAATTATATCTTTACTAGTGATATCAGCAGGCGGTATAGTAACTATATACTTTGTAGGAGGAGTATATAATGACTGGGTATCAAGAAGGGCTCAGAGTATGGCTATGCTTGAAGAGTATTATAATATAATAGTTATTAGAGGAAATGAAAAGAGAATAAGATATTTTAATCCGTTAAATCCGTTTGGAGATTCTCCGCCTACCAAAATATACGATAGGAATAATATATTAATAGGTGAATATATGCCTCCTGCTTATGAGGTTGTTAATGTTGATGATATCAATCCTCTTTTAGAGCAGACTTTGCTTTTGATGGAAGATCAGAAATTCTATTCGCATCATGGTATAAATTATTTTAGAACTATTTATTTAGCCATTCAAACCATTATAACCAGAAAGATAGTCGGCGGAGGTTCTACACTTACTCAGCAGCTGGCTAAATTGCTGTTTACAAAGAGTGAAAGAACAGTTGAGAGGAAACTCTTTGAGATGTTTGCAGCAAGAGAAATAGAAGATAAATACAGCAAGAAAGAGATTTTAGCTATGTATTTTAATACTGTTTATCTTGGCGACGGCAATTATGGTTTTGAGGCAGCTGCTCAATACTATTTCAATAAGCCTTTAAGACAATGCCGACTTCTTGAATATGCCATTCTTGTAGGAATGCTTCCTAATCCTACATATTATTCTATAGTGAATAATCCAGACAACAGCAGAAGAAAAGTTGAGCAGATTTTATCAAGACTTGTAAAAAATAATATCATAGATAAAAATACTATGAAAGAGGAGCTTGAATTATTTGATAAGCAGTATACAAGCATAAGCGGACAGGTAAAAGGTGCTCAGTGGAAAATGACGGTTAATAGAACGCCTTATGTTAATGAATATGTAAGACAGGAGCTTTTAAATTATTTCAATAAAGATGAATTAGCCTTATCTGGCTTAAAAATATATACAACAGTAAATGAGAGATATTACAGAGAAGCTGATGCTGTAATGAAAGAAAAGATAAGATCACTTCAGGCATCTACATCAAACCGAAGCTATCAGGGAGCAATGGTTTCTATTGACCCTAAAACAGGCGGTATACTTGTTATGATAGGCGGAGATGGATATACTTTGCAAAATCAGTTTAACAGAGCAGTGCAGGCAAAAAGACAAATAGGAAGTGTAATAAAGCCTTTTATTTATTTGTATGCATTTGAAGGCGGGGCTCAGCCTTTTTCTTCTATGATGGATACAAATTACAGCTATCCTCAAGGTACAGGAAAGCCTGCTTATTCTCCTAGAAACTTCGACAGAAGATACAGAGGCGAAATGACTTTAGAAACAGCATTATCCAAATCAATAAATACAATAGCTGTAAAATTATTAAATGATATAGGATTATCATATTTTATAGAGCATTCAAGGGAGTTTTTTGGAGAAAATGCTTATATACCAAATGCCTTATCTATAGGTTTGGGTACAATAGAGATGAGTCCCCTTGATTTAGCATCTGCTTATGCTGCTTTAGCAAATGACGGAATAAAATACGATGCCTATATAGTAGATAAGGTTATAGATATGGATGGAAATGAGCTTAGCGTAACAGCTTTAGTTGATAGAACTCCGCATAAAATAAGTGCAACTTCGCCTTCATCATACTATTTTTTAAATACAACATTGCAAAAGGTTATAGCTCCCGGAGGAACGGCATACAGAAGTGCAAGTACTTACGGATTTCAATATCCTTCATATTCTGCTAAAACAGGTACTACAAGCGAGCATAGAGATAACTGGTTTGCTGCATATAATGATGAAATAGTTACTATAACTTGGATAGGAAGCGATAGAAATGATGTTCTTCCTAATAATGTTACTGGAGGAGCTACAACTGCTTTGGCTACATTTCAGTATCTTAATGCTATAACTCCTGCATCAAAGAGAGAATTTAACTGGCCTATACCAGATGATATACTTATAGTTGAAATATGCGAGGATTCAGGTCTGCCTAGAAATCATACATGCGTAAATACAAAGCCTTTAACAGTTGGAGGAAATGTAGACTTATCTTCTCAGTGTCCTATAGATCATATAAGAAGCGGTACTACAAGAAGAGAATTAGAAACAAATGATATTATTACAGAAGAAGAGGAAAAGCTTTATTATACTCCTTTAGATGAGGAAGTAGAAAACAGCACTACTCAAAATGATAATAATAACAACAATAATAATATATATTTACTTCAAGACGAAGAGATAAATGATCCTAGTTTAGGCAATATAAGAAATTAATTTTTTATTATTTTATTATAAAATTATGCTTCTAATTTTTTATTTTATAAAAAAATATTTAAAAAGTTTATTATTATTGATATAATATTTTATCTTATTAATAATATTATTGTTTTATTATATCAATATAGTTTAGGGATATTTTTTATATTCAAGGGAGCAGCATGGTTAACTTTTTTAAAAGCCAATCCACAGAAGCAAGACGTGACTTAATACTTCATGGTTCTATTACAAATACTCTTATAATGCTGTCTATTCCAACTTTAATGATGAGTTTAGTTCAGTCATTAATACCTTTAATGGATGGATTATTTTTAAATAATGTTACAGGCACTGTTATAGCAAGCAGTGTTAATTTTTCTGAACCTATAATTAATATGATGACAGCATTATCTCAAGGTTTGGGCGTTGCTGCCATGGCTATAGTTGGGCAGTATAATGGTCTTGGCGATTTTAAGAATGCAAAGAGAATATCTACTCAGATAGTGGTTACAGGTGTTTTATTTGGTATTGCTATGGGACCTACGCTTTATATTGTGAGTATATTAGTATCTATGAATCTGCAGCAGGGTGTTAAAGAGAATGTATTTCAGTACTTATCATTATACAGCTTTGTTATGCCTATGACATTTTTAGCTGCATTATATAATGGTATAAAAAATGCTAATGGTAAGCCTGAGGCCACTTTTATAAGAAGCGTAATATTGCTGCTTTTAAAAATCGTATTTAATTTTATATATGTTTACTTCATGCATTTAAAGATAGTAGGAAGTGTGTTGGCATCATTTTCTACATACCTTATAGTTACAGCTTGGATGTATTATGATTTATTTATTAAAGACAGTGATGATAAATTATCTTTAAAAGATTTTAAATTTGATATTTCCGTTTTAAAAGAGCTTATGATAATAGGAGTGCCTTCAATGCTTACAACTTTTTTAAGTAATCTAGGCTTCTTTTTAATTAATACAGAAGTAGAAAGATATGGTGCTGCTATATTAAATGGACAGGGTATTGCTAATAATATAACAACAGTATGTTTTAATTTGCCTGCTGCATTTGGTTCTGCTGTTACTACTATGGTTAGTATGAATATTGGGGCAAAATATGCTGATAAGGCAAAAAAATCATGCTACACTGGTATAGTTATGAGTGCAGTTACAGCTGTTATACTTATAGCTATTGTTATACCTCTTACTCCTCATATAACTATTCTCTTTACAAGGGAAGCTGAAGACTTATATGTTGCTAATGGTTCATTGCCTATATTTGCTTTAGGAGTATTAGGTTTCGGAGTTACTATGGTTGTTCAGGGGGCTTTAATTGGGCTTGGAAGAACTAGGATACCTCTTATTATAAGCATACTTAGAATATGGTTTTTAAGATTTATATTTATTATTGTAACTACTAAATACTTATCTTATTGGTCTGTATTTTGGGGCAATTTATTTTCAAACACTATGGCAGGTATAATAGCTTTAATTATAATATCAAAAACCCCTTGGCGTTCTGTTATTAATATAAAAACTCAAAACAGCGTTATTCTTAGGACTAGACTTTTTATAGATGGATTAGGAGCTAAACTTTTTCCTAAAAATATTGGAAGAAGAAAAGATTATATTCAGAAAATGAGAAATAAATTAAGTAAGATTAAAGACCCTGTAAAACTTGTATTATTTAGAGAAAAAGAGTTTGAAAAAATAGAAAAAATGAAGGAGCGTGAAGATAGAGCAAAAAAAAGAGAGGAAATGAAAAAGTTGGAGAGGGCTGAATGGAAAATGCAGTTGGAGGAGATAAAAGAGAGAAGAGAAAAAATGAATGAGGAATATAAGCAGTACCGAGAAGAGAGGAAAAAAGAAAAAGAGGCTCATAGAATAAAAATAAAAGCTCAGGTTAAAGAGAGAAGAGAGGCAAGGCACAGACTTAGAGATGAAAGAAAAAAAGAGAAAGAGAGAAGAAAAGAAGAACTTAAAAATTTAAAAAATAAAAAAGATAATCAAGATAACGATAGCGGGAATTAATACATGAATACAACTTTAATAGTTCTTATAGCAGGCAGTTCAAGGAGATTCGGAGGTAAAGTAAAGAAGCAGTTTATAAAAGTAGATAATAAGCCTATTTTTATACATACTCTTTGTTCTATGCTTAAGTTTAATTTTAAGAATATAGTGTTAGTAAGTTCAAAGGATGAAGTTAATAATATAAAAAAAATTATACAAAATTGCGATGATATAAAAATCGGTACAAAAAAAAGTATTCACTATATAGCAGGAGGAAGTGAGAGGGTTTATTCTGTTTATGAGGCTATGAATTTTTTAAATGAGCATAGAGAAGATATAAAAACAGATTATGTATTTATACATGACGGAGTAAGACCTATTGTAAGCCGAAAGGAAATTAAGGCCTTATATGATTCTGTTATAGAGTTTGATGCTGCTATACTTGCTTCTAAGGTTGTTGATACAATAAAGAAGGCTGATGATGATAAAAAAATAGTAGATACTATTGACAGAACTTATCTTTATAGAGCTGCTACTCCTCAGGCTTTTAAATTTGAAAATTATATGAAAGCTATGCAGAAATATATGAATGATAAAAATAAAAGTTTAGCTACCGATGATGCTGAGATATACAGCAAATATTTTTCAGATGTTAGAATAGTGGAATGTTCTTCAAACAATATTAAAATTACCAATAAAGAAGATTTAAATATTTTTATTAAATTAAAGTTATAGTTTGCTTTTTTTTCTATTAAATGGTAAAATTTTGCAAATAACTTTTAGAGGTTTGTATGCTGTGTGATATATGCGGTAAGGAAAACGCTGTGTTGCATATTAATGAAAAGATAGGAAACAACAGCTATCAAATACATATATGCAAAAATTGTGAAATAAACGGTAATCTTATAGAAAAATGTTTAGAGCTTGAATTTAATAATATTAATACCATATTTCCAAATTATAAATCTATACCATCTAAAAAGAAAAAGAAAAAAACTTCAAATTCTAATAAATTATGTAAAGTATGCGGATATTCTTTAGATGATTTTTTGAAGACGGGATTAGTTTCATGCCCTAAATGTTATGAGTACTTGAAATCTGATATTAATAAAGCCGTAAAAAAAATACATAAAGAAAATAAGCATATAGGCAAGGTATCTAATAAAAATTTAACATACAGAGATATAGAAACAAAAATAGAAAAATGCAGAGAAGAGATAGAGCTTTTAATAAAAATAGAAAAATATGAAGAAGCAGCATTAATAAGAGATAAACTTGATAATTTACAAAAAGATTTAATATCTAAAAAAAATAAGAGCGAAAAAAAAGATGTCCATTAATAATATAGCAAATTGGATATATGAAAAAGGTATAGATGATAATATAGTTTTATATTCTAAAGTGTCTGTTTACAGAAATATCGATAATATGAGATTTTTTCATAATATGGATAAGGATGATTTTGAGAAAGTAAATGAGATACTTACAGTGAATATAGATAGTCTTAATTTTGGATTATCATCTGCAAAAATGCTTGATTTATCTGCTTTGGATATACGAATATTAATAGAAAATCTTACCATTCCAAGCGATAGAAATTTGTTAAATGCTTCCTTGTATACAGATATTAATAGCCATATTTCAATATTAATTAATTCTAATCAGCATTTGGAAATACAGACTATTGCAAGAGGACTAGAATTAGAGAGATGTTTTGATTTGGCGTATAAAATAGAAAGTATGCTTGATAAAAAAGTTGATTTTGCTTACGATAAAAAATTCGGATACCTCACAAGCTCTCCTAATATAATAGGAACTTCTATGAGTTTAAATGTATGTATGGCAGTTCCTTGTCTTATATGGAAAACACCTGATAATATAGATCATTTGACTAATGAGTGTCATAAATTAGGTTTTGATGTAAGCATTAAAAATGGAATTCTTAGTATTAAAAATAATATTATGCTTGGTGCAACAGAGAAGTTTATACTCGACAGCATTATAACAAAAGTTAAAGAAATATCAGAAAAAGAGAAAAAAATAAGAAATAGAATAAAAAAAATAGACAGTGTAAAGATAGAAGACAGAATATACAGAAGCAGGGCTATATTATCTGCCGCAAGATCATTAAAATACAGGGAATTAATCAATCATAGTTTATGGCTTAGGGTAGGTATTTATTATGGTATGTTTGATGATATAGAATTGGATTCACTATACTATATGTCTTTTCTATGCAAAAATAATCATTTAAAGCAATTATATAAAAAAACCAATCATTATAGAAATATAGATGAAATCAGAGCTAATACGGTAAGAGATATGATGAAAATATAGATATGATAATTACAGCATAGATTTTTGTACTGTAATTATCAATTATTATATATTATTTTTTATTTTTCTGTAAAACTTAATTCTTTACTATAAGGGAATTCAAAGCTCATTCCATATACTGTGAAAGTAAGCGTCATATTAGCTGTACATTTAAAACTTTTATTTTGAATGGCATTGAATGCTGTTGAAAATACATCCAAATAACTGGCTTTAAATTTTAAATTTACTTCTCTTGTTTGTTTGGATGGTATTTTTAGAGTTTCAACAGAATTTCCTGTTGCAAAAACTTTTCCTGAAGTATTCACCAAATCCACTTTTAGTTTATCTACTGGAATTTCAAATGATAAATTATTTTTTACATCTAAAGTTACATTTAAAGTCATATCTTTTAATGTGATTTCAGAAATAGATGTGCTTTTTACTTTTATATCGGGCTTATTTTCTTCAATATAGCTTCTTGTTATTTCTTTGGCACTTGACTGCAATGTTTCGCATGATGTTATAAATACTATTAAACCAATAGCCGCTGATAATGATATGAATACTTTTTTCAACATAATCTAATCCTTATTTCTTTTAATATATTTAAAACATTAATATTAGTAAACAGTTAAATATTTTTCATATTAAATATAAAAAAAGAGGCTCTATCATTAGACAGAACCTCTTTTATTTTTCATAAACCTTTTATTAATCGTCCCATTTTTGTCCCATTAACTGTCCGTTAGCAGATATAAACATTTCCATCATGTTATTAAGTTTTATTTTGTAATTACCCCATTCTTTTTCAACATCTATCATCATAGCCTGAGGATAAGTTCTTCTAACAGTGTTAGCTACAGCCTGAGGAAGAACGCTTAGAGGAACTCCATTATACTCTCCGTCTATATTAACCCAGTTTCCATTAGGAAGAAAATCTATAGAAGCACCATTTGATAATTTAACATCAAATTTTCCGTCATCTCTTTCAACTTTCCAAATTTGTGCTCCAGGATAAACTCTTTGTATAAATGCCCTTGCTTTTTGAGGCAATGATGAAGCAGGTACAACCCAATCAGCAAAAAGGCTTGAAGTAGAAATTATAGTTAATGATATTAATAAAGCAAATATTTTTTTTGTCATATTTATCTCCTTAAGATATATTGTATTTTTTATTAAATAATACCTTGTAAATTATCTTTACAATTATAAGTATAGCAGAAAAACAATTAATGTCAATAGAATTTACTTTATTTTTACAATTTTTTTACAAAATATTATTATTTTTACATATTAAGAATACATGTAATACATTTATTATTGATATATAGTAAATATTTTTTACTTTTTCATAATTACTGATATTAATAACTAATTTTAGTAATATGAAGCATTTGACTACAATTTTATTTTACAATTATTTTTTATTTTCGTTTTAAAATAAATAAAAATCTAAATATAGCGGGAATCAAAAAAGTTGAAATTATGAAAAAGAAGATTTACTTATCAATACCAATAATAGCAGTAGCATTAATAATAGCAGTTTCTTTCTATAGAAGCAGGGAGAAATATATAACAACAACTATAATAATAAGCGATACAATACTAAATGTAACCGCACAGACTTCAGCAAAGAAAATGGATATATTGACAGCTGATATAACTAATGAAATAAATAGAATAGACAGAATATTAAATCCATATAATGTTTCAAGCGAAATAGGAAAAATTAATAGTGAAAGTTTATCAGGTAAAACAGAAATTGAAATATCAGATGAGATGGCACATATATTTGAAACGGGCTTAAGATATTCTAAGATTAATCCATCATTTGATATAAGTATAAGACCATTAATAGAACTTTGGGGATTTGGGGTAAAAGAAAATCAAACTGTTCCTTTGCAGTCTGAAATAGACAATGCTTTGAGCAATATAGATTATTTAGCCGTAAGTTTAATAACAAATAATGATAATAAAAAAATATTAAAATTATCAAAGCCATTAACGTTTGATTTTGGTTCTTATGGTAAGGGATATATAATAGAAAAGTTAAAATATATATTTGCCAAAAATAATATAAAAAATTATTTAATAGATTACGGCGGAGATACATACGCTAATGGAGTTAATAGCAGGGGTAAGCCTTGGGTAATAGCTATAAGAAATCCTAGAAATGATGCTGACGGATATTTGGGATTATTAGAAACAACCAACTGTACTATAGTTACAAGCGGCGATTATGAAAGATATTTCACTCAAGACGGAACCAATTATCATCATATAATAGATGCAGAAATAGGGTATCCTACCTATAACAGCATATCTGCTACAATAGTACATACTAATGCTGAAGAGGCAGATGCTTTATCAACAACAGCATTTTTAATGGGTACGAATTTCTTCACTAATGAAGCATTTAAATATAAAGAAGCGTATATAGTAACTTCAGAAGGAGAATTATATATAGTAACTAATGATAATTTTTAGAATTTTTTATTATTGCTAATGGGAGTTAGCGTTTATAGTCTAATTTTTATATTTGATTTTGCAGTATTAAAAAATAATACTATTTATTTAATACTTTGTATAAAAATTCTTTAATTCTATCATGTTTAGGATGAGCAAAAAATTCTATAGGCTCTTCATCTTCTAATATTTTGCCGTCATTCATAAAAAGTATTCTAGTAGCAACATTTTTGGCAAATCCCATCTCATGCGTTACTATAAGCATAGTCATGCCCTCTTTAGCCAAATCTATCATAACATCCAAAACCTCTTTAATCATTTCAGGATCCAAAGATGATGTAGGCTCATCAAAAAGCATTATCTCAGGCTCCATTGCTAAAGCCCTAGCTATAGCTATTCTCTGTTTCTGTCCGCCAGAAAGCTGATTTGGATATGCATTTTGTTTATCAACTAGTCCTACTTTATCAAGAAGTTCAACAGCTTTTTTTTCAGCAGCTTCTTTAGGTATTTTTTTTAGCTTCATAGGTGCTAAAGTGATATTTTCCATAACTGTTTTATGAGGAAATAAATTAAAATGCTGAAATACCATGCCTAATTCACGTCGCATCAAATTAATGTCTGTGGACTTATCCATTATGCTTTTGCCGTTTATAATTATATCGCCTTCTGTAGGCTCTTCTAATCTGTTAATACATCTCAAAAAAGTAGATTTTCCGCTTCCTGAAGGTCCTATTATAGCAATTATTTCACCTTTGGCAACATCAATATCTATACCTTTAAGAACTTTTAATTTACCAAATTGTTTGTGTAAGTTTGTTATTTTAATCACTTTCTCTTAACCCCTTTTCTACTTTTCTCATAAACATAGCAAATGCAGAAGTTAATATTAAATATATTATACCTACAGCAATTAAAGGCTCAACTCCCCTGTATGTCTGGCTGGTAATAATATTTGCTGATCTTAATAAATCTATTCCTCCTATAAAACCTACTATTGAAGTTTCTTTAAGCAAAGCTATAAATTCGCTTACAAGAGGAGGAAGTATTTTTTTTACAGCCTGAGGTATTATAATTTCTTTCATTGACATTGAATAACTCATACCTAAAGCTCTAGCAGCCTCCATTTGTCCTTTATCCAAACCTTGTATGCCTGCTCTTATAATTTCAGCTACATAAGCTCCCGAATTAATACCGAATGCAATACCTGCTATAATTAGTATAGGCGTATCTCTTAAGCTATCAACAAAAACAACATTAGCCCATATCATAAGCTGTACAACTACAGGAGTTCCTCTAATAATATGAACATAAGCAAAGGCAAGTCTTGATATTGGATTAAAATTAGATAATTTCTTTATGTTTTTAAAAGGACGGAATGATGAAAGCTCCATTAATGCTATAAAAATTCCAAGTACAATACCTATAATAGCCGAAAATGCCGTAGTTCCTACAGAGAATATTAACCCCTTTATCATATACATATATCTGCCGTTAGATATAAATATTTCTTTAAGAAGTTCTAAATATTCAAGCATATATAAACTTTTATAAAAATATATCCTCTTCTCATAATCTCATACAAAATTGATAAAATAAGAAGAAGATATAAATATATATTATTCCACAAAATACTTGCTTATTAAAGCATCATAAGTGCCATTATCTTTAATAGTTTGCAAAGCTTCATTTACCTTAGCAAGCAGTTCAGTATCTTCTTTTCTCATAGCAATAGCATACTCTTCTTTTACTGAATCTGTAAGGCTAATAACTAATTTTAAATCATTATTTTTATCAAAATATTGTTTAGCAGGTTCAGAATCTAAAACTACAGCATCTACTTTTTTGCTTTTCAAAGCTATTATAGCCTCTGATGTAGCACCATATCTCTGAACATTTACATTAGACATCTCGCTTACAGCTAAATCACCAGTATAACCTAATACAACACCAACATTTTTACCTTGTAAACTATCAAATCCATAAATATCTCTATTATCTTTATGAACTAATATAGTTTGCTGAGATTCATAATAAGGATCAGAAAAATTAACAAATTTTCTTCTTTCATCAGTTGCAGTCATACCTGCTACTATAATATCTATATTTTTTGATTCTAAAGCAGGTAATAAACCATCAAATTTCATATCTTTAAATTCTATTTCAACACCAATAAGTTTAGCTATTTCTGTAATCAAATCAACGTCAAAGCCGACTATTTTATCTCCGTCTCTGTATTCAAAAGGTTCAAATTCTGCATTGGTACCCACATATAGCTTATTTTTTTCTTCTTGCTTTTTCTGACAGCCTATAACTGCTAAAACAATTATTGATATGACTATCATTAATTTAATAATGCTGTTTTTAAACATAATTACTCTCCCAATTTAAAAAATATAAATTTTATGTTTCTATAATTCTATATAATAATAAAAAAATGTCAAGATAAAGATATATAATGCTTATAATATATATTATTTATTATTTGACAATGATTATTGTTAAAAACATAAATTGGTATTAACAAAATATGACAGATAATGTATAATTTTTACTTATTATTTGTATTTATGTTAATAATAGGATAGGAGTAATAATGAGAGGATCAGCTGTAGCAATAATATTTATAATTATTAATTTAATAGCTATCAGCATATTTATGGTAGTATCAACTAAATCTATAAGAGAATCTATTTTGGAGGAAGAAAAATTATCAAGGGAATCTTTAAACAGTATAATAGAAATATATTATAAAAAGAATATAGCCTCTCAAAATTATTATAATGCAGTATCGGTTATACCTAGAATAGATATATACACTCTTCATGCTTTGAGTAATTATATAGAAAGAGTAAAAACAATAGAATCAGATTCTACATTGATAGAAAAACCATTGACTTTTCAGGAGTATCAGTATATTCAGGCAAGAATAACTGAGAATATTAATAAAATTAATTATACAGCAAGAAACTATCCAGTTCTCAGAACTAATGCAAATTATGTATCAGCATTAAATGAAATGAAACCTATAATAGAAGATGAGAAAAAAGCAATAGAATTGTATAATAATTATGTTATTGAATATAATAAATTAACTACTACACCTCCGTCCAGTATAGTAGCAGGTATAATGGGTAAATTTCCATTTTTAATATTTGAAACTGGAACGAATATTATATCTCAAACTGCTCATATTTTTCAATAATAATAAATTTATTTTTATTTGAAAAAAAATATAAGTTTTATTATAATTTATAATTATAAAGGGACTATATAAATATTATGGATGATAAGACAAAAGATTTAGAAAATATAAAAAGAGTTACACAAAAAGAAATAGCCAAAAGACTTGGAATAAGCAGAACAACAGTTGCCCGTGCTATTAATGGAAGTGAATTCATTAAAGAAGAAACTAAAACTAAAATATTAGAATTAGCTTCTCAGCTTAACTATGAAAAAAATTATATAGGAAGTTCTTTAGCCAATAAAAAGGAAAAAATAGTATACTGCTTGGTTGCGGACTCTTTTAATGAGTTTTATACAAGTGAAATAATTAGAGGTTTAAATGAGGTATCTAAAGAATATTATGTATACAATTATAATTTAAAAGCCATAGCAACGGAAATACATTCACCTGATAAGCAGATAGAAATATTAAAGGATATATTAAAAAAGAATATAGATGATATTGATGGTTTGATAATTACACCTTTAAATAGAGAAATTATATACGATATTTTAGAGCCGTATTTTAATAAGATAAATATAATATCTATAGGCAATAGATTAAGTGAAAATATACCTCATGTAGGACCTGATCATATAAAGCAGGGCATGATAGTAGCAGGAATATTATCCAATCTTTTAAGAGAGGATGAAAAGGTTCTGATAATAGATAATGGAGATGATAAAATATCTTCAGGAATGTATTTGGAGGGTTTTTTAAAAAAGATAAAAGAATACAATATACAAATAGTAGGACCTATATTTTGCGGTAATATAGAAGACAGCGTGCATACAATAAAGGAAATTTGTATTAAAGAAGATATAAAAGGTATATATATAAACAGGTATGCTCAGGAAATATTTGATATTATAGATAAAAATGTATTAAAAAATAAAAAGATAGTAACACATGGTATGGCGAATAGTATAAGATCATTGATAAAATCTGGTGTAATATCTTTTACAGTAATGGAAGAGGTTTTTCTTGAGGGATACAATGCGGGAAAGATAATGTTTGAAATGATTTATAAAAGTCATATAGATATTAATTGGAAAGTGGCAGACTCTAAAATAATATTTTTAGAAAATTTATTATAATTATAAAATTCGCTTGATAAAATTAACATATTATGATAGAATATTAAAATTAATATTTTATAATGTTATATTTGTTTATTTTTGAAATTAATTAAATTTAAGATAAATAAAAATTAGGAGATTGTAAAAATGGATCAAAAGATAAGATTAGTAGAAGCAAAACACAAAAAAGAAGCTATTTTGCCATTTGAAATAGGTGATACAGTAAAAGTATGGGTAAAAATTATAGAAGGCGATAGAGAAAGATTACAGGCTTATGAAGGTACTGTTATTTCTATTCGCGGAAAAGGTATTAGTAAAAGTTTTATAGTAAGAAAAATATCTTACGGAGTTGGTGTTGAGAGAATATTCCTTTTAAATTCTCCTAGAATAGATCATGTTGATATTATACGTAAAGCTAAAGTAAGAAGAGCTAAATTATACTACTTGAGAAATAAAGTAGGTAAGAAAGCACGCTTAGTAGAAAGATTAGGTGTAAAAATACCTAAGCATTCAGATTTGATTAAAAATACTACTGAAGAAACTAAAACAGAGGAAACAGCTAATTCTTCAGCAGAATAATATTTTTTAATAAATGTTTGTTTGAATTTTTTTAATAAAAAAAGGAGAAATTTATGGGTTATAAGATAGTTGCCAAAGAGCAATGGTCAGAAAAAGTCTTTATGATGAAAGTTGTAGCTCCTGATATAGCTAAACATCGTAAAGCAGGTAATTTTATTATTTTTAGATTAGATGAAAAAGGTGAGAGAGTGCCTCTTACTATAGCAGATGCTGATCCAGAAGCAGGAACTATTACTATAGTAACTCAGAGTATAGGATATTCTACTGCCAGACTTATGGAGCTTGGGGTTGGAGATGAAATAATGGACGTTATAGGACCATTAGGACAGCCTACTCATATTGAAAAGAAAGATGGTATAGTATTAGGTGTTGGAGGAGGTGTTGGTATAGCTCCTTTACATCCTATAGTTCAGGCTCATCATAAAGTTGGAAATAAAGTTATTTCTATTTTAGGTGCAAGAGATAAATCGCTTATTATTATGGAAGATATGATGAGAAAAGTATCTGATGAAGTGCTTATTTGTACTGATAATGGAAGTTACGGCGAAAAAGGTGTTGTAACTAATATGATAGATAGAATATACGAAAGAGGGGATAAAATCTCTGAAGTTATTGCTATTGGTCCTGCTATTATGATGAAATTTGTAACTATACTTACTAAAAAATACAATCTTCCTACTGTTGTTAGTTTGAACCCTATTATGATTGACGGTACTGGAATGTGCGGATGCTGCAGAGTGAAAGTTGGGGATGAAACAAAATTTGCTTGTGTTGAAGGACCTGAATTTGACGGTCATTTAATAGATTTTGATCTTCTTATGAAAAGACAGGCTATGTACAAAAAAGAAGAACATGAATGCAATTTGAAATTAAGCTGATTTAAATAAATATTAATCTGTTTTAAAAAGTTATAGTCTATATTAAAAAATAGATTATAACTTTTTTTATCTTATAAGATTAAGGATAAAATTATGAAGTTTAATATAACCCCAAGTTTAAAAAAAATTGATTTAAAGAATTTCGATTGGGAATGTCCAAATTTACAAATTACTTTAGATATAAGAAATGATTATTTTTTTAATATAAAAATAAAAGAATTAAATGTTAATATCATTAATGATAAAATAGAAAATTCAGAAAAAATATTCGGATATATTAATTCCAGCGATATAACAGTTAATGCTAAAAGCAGTACTATTATAGTTCTGGATTTATTTTTGTATAATCAGGAGTTGCTGTCATTTTTAACGGCATCTTTATCTAATAAAGACCCTCATGTAAAAGTTGATATTAATTATCGTTTATCGCCTATTCCTTTTAAATTGAAAATGGAGAAAAAAATAAATATATTTGATTTCTTCAAAATTTAATTTAATATTATTAATTCTAATTGAAAAAAAAGAAAATTATAATATACTAAAGTGAAGTTTTACTATTTTTAAAGGAATTAACTATGGCTTTTTTTGATTTAAGTTTAGAAGAACTTTATAAATATAAAGGCAGTACTGAAGAGCCTAAAGATTTTGATGAGTTTTGGAAGAATAATTTAAAAGAAAATAATCATAATGCTGAGGCTAAATATACTTTAATAGATACACATTTAAAACTATTTAATGTATGGAGTGTAAGTTTCAGCGGATATGCTAAACATAGAATAAACGGATGGTATATAGCACCAAAGTATGCTTCAGAGAAAAAAGAAAAATTAACATGCATAATGCATTATCCTGGATACGGCGGCGGAAGAGATTATCCTAATAAACATTTGCTTTTTCCTTCTGCAGGATACAGCATATTTGTTATGGAAGTAAGAGGACAAGGAGCAGAAGGAGGAAACGGAGCAACTACTCCAGACCCAGTAGGATCAACACCTCATGCTGACGGATTTCTTACTATGGGCATATTAGATAAAAATGATTACTATTACAAGAGAGTTTTTATTGATGCTGTTAAATCTATTGAGGCTGCTAAGGAGCATGAACTTACAGGAAAGATTGCTGTAAATGGAACTAGTCAGGGCGGGGGAATATCGCTTGCTGTTTTGGGACTTTCATCATTTACTAAAGAGAAAATTGAAGCTGCTATGATAGACGTTCCTTTTTTATGCGATTATAAGAGAGCATGTACTATTACAGATACTCTGCCTTATAATGAAATAGCAAGATTTTGTAAAACAAACAGAATGCATGAGAAAAAGGCTTTTGAAACATTATCATATTTTGATGGGGCATTATTTGCTAAAAGGGCTAATGTTAAGGTTTTATTTTCTGTTGGTTTAATGGATATTTTATGTCCTCCTTCCACTGTATTTGCTGCTTATAATAATTATGCTGGAGATAAATCGATTAATGTTTATACATTTAATGGGCATGAGGGAGGAGATAATGAGCAGAGTGAGAGAAAACTTGAATTTTTAGCTTCTTTATAATAATATTCAAAAATTACAATAAATTTTTTCGTTAAAGCGGTAAATTATGATAATAAATGAATTGGTATCTATATTAGTTCCAGTATACAATATAGAAAAAAATATAGAAAAAAATATTAATATTTTAATAGAAAAAGTTTCTCCATTTTTGATGAACTTTGAGATAATTATTTCTGATGACGGAAGCAGCGATAATTCAAGAGAAGAGATAAAAAACTTATGCTTGAAATTTCAAAAAAATAATAATAATAATTTAAAAAATATAATAGGCGTTTATGCAAAGGAAAATCAAGGAAAAGGACATGCTTTAAAAAGAGCCTGTGAGGTTTCTAACGGAGAGTATATAATATTCTGCGACGGAGATATGGAGATAGATCCTTCTCAATTAGAAAACTTTTTTATTATTATGCAAAAAGAAAATGCAGATGTTGTTATAGGCTCTAAAAGACATAAAGATTCTATAGTTAATTATTCCAATATAAGAAAACTCATTTCTTTTATATATTTTATGTTTGTAAAGATATTCTTTCATCTTCCGATACAGGATACGCAAACTGGACTTAAATTATTTAAAAGGGATGCCATTATAAATGTTTTTCCGCGTATTTTGGTAAAGGCATTCGCTTATGATTTAGAAGTTTTAGTTGCATGCAATTCAAATGGTAAAAAAATAGTTTCTGCTCCTGTAATAGTGAATCCTAACAGACATTTTGGTTTTATTAGGTTTCCAATACTATGGAGAACATTCATTGATACTTTAGCTATATTCTACAGACTTAATATAGTTCATTTTTATAATGATTTATTTTGCGAGTTAAAAGAGAAGCCTCTTGTAAGTATAATAATACCTTTAAAAAAGATTAATGATTATATAAAAGAAGAAACAGAGTATTTGCTTGAGCAGATATATACTAATTTTGAGGTTATAATACTTCCTGATAAATATACTAATGATGAAATTAATATAGAACTATTTAAAGATGATAGAATCAAAATAGTAGAAACTGGAGAGCTTCCTCCTGCAATAAAGAGGGCTATTGGCGTAAAAAAATCTAATGGAAGTATATTAGCATTTTTGGATGATGATACATATCCAGAAAAAGACTGGCTTTATAATGCATTGAGAGCTATTGAAAGTAAGAATGTTTATGCATTAGGAGGACCTGCAGTTAATACCAATAAAGATAATTTTTCAAAGCAAATAAGCGGACTTATTTATAGTTCTACGCTTATGAGCGGAAAGCATAAGGCAAGATATATACCTGATAAAGTTCAGTATGTTAATGATTATCCAAGCTGCAATTTTATAATAACTAGGGAGCTTTATGACAGAGTAGGGGGATTTGATAGTGAGTATTGGCCTGGTGAGGATACTATACTTTGCAATAATATTATGAAGGCTGGAGAGAAAATATTATATACTCCTGAAGCATTGGTTTATCATCATAGAAGAGATTTATTTTTCGGGCATTTTAAACAGTTAAAAGGTTATGCTTGGCATAGGGGATATTTTGTAAAAAAATTCGGCGGAAATTCTTTAAGTTTATCATACTTTATACCGTCTGTATTTTTACTTTATACTATTTTTGTGCCATTTGCATTATATTTTAATTTGCCTAATTATATTCCTTATGCAAATAAAAATATACTTCTTGCATTACTATTGCTTCCTCATAGTTTTTATATTCTATGCCTAATAGGAAGTGCTGTCAGTACGCTTTCTATTATAAGAGGATTTTGTAAAGCTATCGGTATATTTTTATCGCATTTAACCTATGGATTTTTCTTTATAAAAGGTTTTTGTAAAAAATAGAATTACTTAAAACTCTATAAAATAAAGCTCCATTTTCCTTATAATTCTTGATATAGCTTTAACTTTTTCATCATTATCTATATCCATTATATTATAATTACTAGGATTTGCTTTTATATGTTCAAGAAGCTCAAAAGATAAAACAAATAAATTTTCACTTGCAATATCATCCAGTACAATATCTTCTTCAAGCATACCGTCTATTTCAAGCAGATTATCAAATAGAGTTTTATAATCCAAATTCTCAAGAATACTGTTTAACTTTTCATTTTCAGCCATAATAATAATTTCCTCAAACTAATATATTATATTATAGAAAAAAAATTCGTCAAAGTCAATAAAATATAATATTACTTACCGCAAAAATGACAAGCCCAATGAGCCATGAGTTCTGCAGGCATATTTAGTTTACTTTCATCAATTTCAAATTTACTGTTATGATTAGGTATTCTTTTATCTGTTATCGTTGAAAATATAGCAAAACATCCTTTAACTTCTTTTAGATAATAAGAAAAATCCTCTCCTCCCATGCTTGGCTTATAATATTTATCCCAAACAGCATCCTTTGAAAATATAGCCTCAGCAGTATTTTTTACACTGTTAGTTATATCTTTATCATTTAAAGTTACGCATGCATATTCTATTATTTCAATTTCGCATTCTCCTCTCATTGAAGCAGCAATTAATTTTGATTTCTCTCTTAATCTATCAATAAAAAAATCCCTTACTTCATTATTGAATGTTCTTATAGTTCCTTCTATTTCTACCGTATCAGGTATAACATTGAATGCACTTCCTCCTTGAATTTTACAAAGCGATAATATAACAGTTTCTCCCGCATCTATTTCTCTTGTTATTATAGACTGAGAAGCATTTATTATTTCAGCTGACATAACTATAGGATCAATTCCAGCCTGAGGATAAGCTCCATGTGTTCCCTTTCCTTTTACTCTTATTATTATTTTATCAGTTGAAGCCATTATAGGACCTTCCTGAATTACAAAAACTCCGCTAGGCGTATTTGGAGCAAAACTTCCTACATGCACCCCGAATATGGCATCAACTCCTTTAAGAGCATTTTCTTCTATCATAGCTTTAGCACCAGTTCCTGTTTCTTCTCCTGCCTGAAATAAAAATCTAATATTTCCTGAAATTTCATCTATATTGTCATTAAGTATTCTGCATGCTCCTAAAAGCACAGCAGTATGAGCATCATATCCGCATGCATGCATATTGTTATTGCATGATTTATAATCAAAACTTGTTTCTTCTTTTATAGGCAAAGCATCCATATCTGCACGTAAAGCAATAGTTTTTTTGATATTTTCTTTTTTGGGTGTTATATATGCTATTATACCAGAATCTTTTTTATTTTTTTTATATTTAATATTTTTAAAATTATTAAGTTCATTTATTACAAACTCTCTTGTTTTAGGCAAATCATTTCCAAGTTCAGGAATTGTATGCAAATATCTTCTGCATTTTATAATATAGTCTAGTATTTCTTTTGAATCATATTTAAGCATAGAATAATCCAATATTTATTTAGTATAATTAACGCATACCCTTATCATAAGGTATGCCTGATGCCTTAGGTGCTTGTGAGTTTTTGGATGTAAATGCAAGCACTATTATAGTTGTAATATAAGGAATCATCTTATATATGCTGTTTGGTATAGGCAGATTGGCAAGTATAGGTATTCCAGAATAGGCAGAAGCCAAAGTTTTCATAAGTCCGAAGAAAAAAGCAGCATAAAGTATTCTAATAGGTTTCCACTGTCCAAAGATTAGCACAGCCAAAGCCAAGAACCCATATCCTGCTACAGTGGCATTAAAATTTGTAGATGTAGGAATAACGAATACTAAACCTCCTAAGCCTCCTAAAGCTCCTGATATAGCAACACCAATATAACGCATCTTATAAACATTTATTCCAACAGAATCAGCAGCCTGAGGATGTTCTCCGCAGCTTCTAAGTCTAAGTCCGAATCTAGTTTTATATAAAACAAACCAAGATAATGCTAGTATTATGAAACCTACATACGTTGTTATATAAGTATTTTTGAAAAATAGATTTCCTATTATTGGTATGCTTCCAAGTATAGGAACAGAATCTATTCTGAAATTATTTACAAAACTTATTTGCTGAACTACCTGAATGGCTCTTGTAACATATATTGCAAATGCTGGGGCAAATATATTTAAAGCTGTACCGCTTATAACCTGATCTGCATTCATACTTATAGCAGCATAAGCATGAAAAAGTGAGAATATCATTCCAGACAAAGCGGCAATAATCATAGCTATAAATAATGTTATCATAGGAGGAAAATAGCTTCCAAGTCTGCTTATAAAAAATATGCTTGCAAAAGCTCCTATTATCATAATGCCTTCAAGTGCTATATTAACAACACCGCTTCTTTCTGAGAACATGCCTCCCAAAGCAACAAGCAAAAGAGGTATAGAAAAAAACATAGTCTGCTGTACTAAAAAGTAAATTGTATCCATCAGAATCTCCTCAGCATCAAATTAACTATTATTAGCATTCTTGCTTAATTTTTTATATATAAACCCAACTATAGATTTGAAAAGCAATGCGAAAGCACTGAAGTATATAATGGCTGAAATAATCATCTCAATAACTTCAGGAGTAAAATCATATATCTGCATATAAAAACCTCCTACGGTAATATGTGCTATAAAAAGCCCGGCAATTAATATTCCTATAGGATGAGAAAGCCCAAGCAATGCAATAGGTATGCCCATAAAACCCTCTTCAGCTAATATATCAACAACCTCTATATGCTTTCCCATGGTAGAAAGATATAAAAGTCCTCCGCCTAGTCCAGCCAAAGCTCCTGCTATAACCATAGAAAGAATAATATTTCTTTTCTCGTTTATTCCTGCATATTTGCTTGCATCCTTATTAAATCCGCAAGCTTTAAGCTCGAATCCGAATGTAGTTTTTGAAAGTATTATATATATAATTATAACTGTTATTACAGCTATTAAAAAACCTCCATTGGCATTTGAGCCTTTAAATATCATATCTAATCCCATTACTGGAATTATTGCTGATGTAGGTATATTTTGGGACTGATTTTTAAGCATATCATAAACTGTAAGAGTAACTAAATAATTTACTAAATACATGCCTATATAATTCATCATAATGCTTGAAATAACTTCATTAACATTGAAATGAGCTTTCAAAAAACCAGGTAAATAAGCCCAAAGTCCTCCAGCTATAAAAGAGGCAATTAAGGCAATAATCCAATGCAGATAAGGAGGCAGAAATGTACATTTAACGGCAACGAGTACCGCAGCATAAGCACCAACTATAAATTGTCCTGGTGCCCCTATATTAAATAGTCCGTTTTTAAAAGCAAAACCAACAGAAAGCCCTGTAAGTATTAAGGGTGTGGCAGTGTATATAACCTGTCCAATTCCTCTAGTGCCTCCAGAAAATCCTCCTGAAAGTATTGTCATAAAAGCAGGAAATGCCTCGTATACATTACTTATTAAAAGTATTATAAGTCCCAGAAGCAAGCCTATAACAATAGCAAGAAAAGAAGAGAATATATTAACAAATCCCTCTTTCTCCAAAATACCAGCCAACTTATTTTTGAAATCCATTAAGCACTCCTTTTATAACAATACCTAAACTTAATACAAAATTTTTTTTATTATAACTTTTCTATTTCTTCTATACTTAATCCTATATTTTCACTGATTATTTTTATATCTATTCCTGATTTTTTTAAATTTCTAGCTATAGATATTTGCTGTTCTTTTTTACCTTTTTCTATACCCTCTTCAATACCTTTTTCA
>NZ_CALXKQ010000031.1 GCF_944388875.1 uncultured Brachyspira sp. | reverse complement strand
CACTCTGCACTCTGCACTCTGCACTCTGCACTCTGCACTCTGCACTCTGCACTCTGCACTCTGCACTCTGCACTCTGCACTCTGTTTATTAATCAATAAAAAATATTACAATCATAAAAACATGTCTAATACTTATATAATTAGTACTCTAATTTGTTCAAATAAAAGTTTAAGGTAAAAATTATTTAATTAGGAGTTTTTAATGAAAAAATATAATATATGTTCCATTGTCAATGGACATAACTACGCCATAGAATTAGGTATTTTAATTGTTTCTATATTATTAAATTCAGAAGAAGATGAATATTTTTCTTTTCATATAATTACAGATGATATGTCAGATGATGATAAAAATAAAATACTGCAATTAAAAGAAATTAAAGACTTTGATATAAAATTTTATAAACCAGATGTAGAAAAATATAAAAAATGGTATGAAGAAATAAAAGATAGAATATATTATTGGTGGAACTATATAATATTTGTTAAACTAGATATTCCAGAAATACTAAATGATTTAGACACTGTATTATTTTTAGATACTGATATGATAGTACTAAAAAGCTTAAAAGAAATTTTTAATACAGATATTAGTAATTATTGGTTATTAGCAGCTAAAAACAATTCCTATTTAGTTGATATAAATAATTATAGTGAAGAATATATAAGATATAGCAATATACATAAGTTATCTGAAGAGGAATTAAAAGAAAAATATAAAAATATAAAAGAAGATTTTGAAAAAGTTCTGGTATTTGATAAAGAACCTCATGAATGGGTAAACAGCGGATTTATGTATATGAATTTAAAAGAATTAAGGGCTAATATTAATAAAGCAGATATTGATAAGCATATTATAAAATTGTTTGAAACAAAAATGCGTTTTGGACATGAAGCTATATTAAATCATTTTGTTCCTAATGATAAAATAAAAAGGGTATCAGAATATTACAATGTAATATTTCCACTGCATTTAAATAATGAGTATGCTGATAAAACTATAATAGCACATTTTAATGCAGATCATAGAATTGTAATATCCCCTGAAAATAAAAAATATAGTAATTATATACCATTATACAAAAATAAACTTTTGTTATCTGCTTGGGAATATTTATCCTATACACCATGGTTTAAAGAAAATACTTTTTATTGGATGGATATGTTTTTAAAATATGATAAACTATATTTAGAAAGACATATGGATAAAAAAATTGATAAAATAATTGATTTTTTAGTTTGGCCTATACCTTTTAGAAATATGAGAGATAAAACAAGAAAAAAATTGAAAGATATACAATCATCAATTTAATGACATATATACGAAAATTATATAATTTTATAAATAAAATAATTGGGATTGCTAAATAACAATCCCAATTTATTTTAAATACTAATTAAATATTATATTTGAACATCTTTAGAATAATCAATACCTTCTATTTCAAAGCCATGCATATTCATATAATCTTTTCTAAACAAAGACATATCGGCTATTTCTTTTACATTATCTTTAGTTAATTTATTCCAAGAATCTAAAACTTCACTTTGAACATCATCTCTTAATTCCCAGTCATCTAATCTTATTCTATTCTCATTATCCACAGGAACAGAGTTTCCGCTGTAAAGCTTTTCGCTTATAAGTCTGTACATCTGTTCTATACAACCTTCATGCAAGCCCTTATTTTTCATAACTTTAAATAATATTCCTATATAAAGAGGGACTGTAGGTATAACAGCAGAAGCTCTTGTTACAACAGCTTTATTTACAGAAACATAAGCATGTCCCTTTATTTTCTCATTCATTTTTTTATCTAAGCTATGAGCAGTAGCTTCAATATGATCTTTAGCTCTTCCTATAGTACCATCTCTGTATATATCCCTAGTCATTTGAGGTCCTATATATGAATAAGCTATATTAACCGCATTTTCACTAAGTAAATCAGCATCTAGTAAAGCATTAGTCCATAATTCCCAATCTTCTCCGCCCATAACTTTAACTGTAGCATTAATTTCTTCATCATTTGCAGGCTCAATCTTTACATTTAATAACTCTTCTGTCATAAAATCTATACCTATTCCATTATACGTTTTGCCTATAGGTTTTAATGCAGAGCGGTAAAGTGTTCCTGTTGATTCATCCATTCTTGCAGGAGCAGCTAAACTATATACAACTAAATCTATTTTTTCACCATTAAAAAATGATTTGGCTTCTTTAATAACTTCTTCTTTTGAAGCATTTAAAAAAGCATCAAGTATTAAATTTTTTTGTGCAATTCCATCTCTTTCGCAGCATTTAGCAAAAGCCTCATTATTGTACCAACCAGGTGTAGCAGTTCTTTTTCCAGTAGCTTCCTTTTCAAAAGACACCCCAATAGTTTTAGCACCAAGACCATAAGCTGCAGCTATTCTGCTTGCAAGCCCGTATCCTCCTGATGCACCTAATATAAGAGCATTTTTAACATTAGATTTAACTTTTGGTTTGGATTTTACATAATTAATCTGATTTTCAACTTCTTTTGCACAGCCTAAAGGATGAGCAGTTATACATATATTATTTAATATCTTTGGCTCTACTACCATACTTTTTATTCTCCTATTTTTTATTAAACAAACTTAGCTTTTATACTTTATAATAAAACAGTTTTTTTTTCAAATATTTTTCATCTTAAATGCTTATCAATTAATTCATTATAAAGACCATTATTCATAATAGTATATAATCCGTCATTTATTTTCTGAAGCAGCTCATAATCTGTTTTACCCTCTACAATTTTTAAAACTCTAGTACCCTTTATAACCCCTACAGTTTTTCCTATTAAATCATCATTGACTTTTATTTCATCATTTTCTTTATTTAGTATAATACCTTGACCGGAGCTGCAATACTTATCAGAGAAATTTACAAGCTGTTTTCTATCTTCAGTTATGCTCATGCCTGCTATTATAATATCTATATAATTTGTGTTTAATGATGGTATAAGTTTTGAAAATTGAATAGGAATGAATTCCAATTTGAAATTTTCTTCATTTGCTATAGCATTTATTATATCATAATCAAATCCGTTTATATTGTCATTGCTTACATACACCATAGGATAATCATAAAAATATATTCCTACTTTTAATGTTTTGTTAGAATAAATATTATTTGTGATACTTTTTGTTTCATTAGTGTTTTCAGATATATTTGTATTGGAAGAATTATTGCAGGCAATAATAAAGATTAATAATATAAAAATAATAATTTTTTTCATTTTACAAAATAATTTATTAATTATAAAATAATATTATATACAAAAAAAGTCAATATTTTTTATATAGGATTGTAAAAAAAATATACATAAAAAATATTTGCAAAAACATAATCACTATATTATAATGCATAATGTTGTATTATCAATATTAGGATATAAAATTGAAAGTAAGCTCTGAATATATAAAAAAGTTATTATTAGTTTTAGGTTATAAAGAAACTAATTTTGGAATATATAGTAAAAAATATAGAAATAACTATACCATCAGTATAAATTTTGAGAAGGAAAAAATTTTTTATATAGATAATAATTTTGACAAAAATATCAAATTAGGAGATGGAACAACTTCTAATTTTGAAAACAGCGAGAATTTTGTTGTTTTAGAATGTGTTGATAGACTTTTGGAAAAAGGATATAGCCCTGATAGTATAACACTTGAAAAAAAGTGGGAAATGGGAAGAAAAGAGAAAGGAAAACTAGATATACTTGTTTCAAAAGATAATGTTTCATATTTAATGATAGAATGCAAAACTTGGGGCAGTGAATTTAATAAAGAATATAAGAATATGTTAGATAAGGATAAGAAAGGCGGACAATTATTCAGCTATTATAATCAAGACAGAAATGCTGAATATTTATGCTTATATACTTCAAGATTAAATGATAATGATGAAATAGAATATAAAAACGAAATAGTAAAAATTGATGAAGAATTAAAAACTCTTGCTAATGTGCAAGAAATACATAATAGATGGAATAAACAATTTTCATTTAATGGAATATTTGAAAAAGATATTTTACCTTATGGAATACAGGCAAAAGCACTTTTAAAAAAAGATTTAGAAATAATAACCCCAGAAGATGGAAAAAATATATATAATCAATTTTTAGAAATATTAAGACATAATGTAGTTTCAGATAAGCCAAATGCATTTAATAAAATATTTAATTTATTTGTATGCAAAGTATTTGATGAAGATAATACAAAAGAAAACGAAGAATTATCTTTCCAATGGAGAGAAGCTACAGATAATTATGAAATATTTATTGATAGACTTAATCAGTTATTTCAAAGCGGAATGAAATGGTATTTAAATAAAATTATTTTTTATATAAAACTCGATGATATAAAACAAAAAAATGAAAAAGAATTAAGAGAATCATTAATGCAGGCTATGATTTATAAAAATCAGGAATTTTCATTTATTGACATATTTGATGAAAGAGACTTCAAAAGAAACACAAGTATAGTTAAAGAAGTTGTTGAATTATTACAAAGGTATCAATTCAGATATACAGAAAAACATCAGTTTTTAGGAGATTTTTTTGAAAATCTTTTAAACACAGGTTTTAAACAAGAAGTGGGTCAATTTTTTACACCTCGTATCTTAACAAGATTTATTGTTCAATCTATTCCTATAAAAGAAATGATTAAAGAAAAAATTATCTTAGGTAATAAAGATTTTATTCCAAAAGTTATAGATTTTGCTTGTGGAAGCGGACACTTTTTAACAGAAGTTATGGATATAATTCAAAAATCACTTTTAGAAATAGAAAATGAAAATTTAGACACATTAAAAATAGTACAAAATGTTTTAGACAGATATAATAAAGATCCTGATAAATTTATATGGGCTAAAGATAATATATATGGAATAGAAAATGACTACAGACTTGTAAAAACAACAAAGTTGTCATGTTTTTTTAACGGAGATGGAGAAGCTCAAATACTTCAAACTTCAGGTATTTATCCTTTTAGTCATGATGATTACAGAGGAACATTATTAGATACTAAAGATAAAGAAAATGGAAGATTTGATATAGTTATTTCAAATCCTCCATATTCTGTAAGCGGATTTAAGTCTATAATGGATAGAAATTCAGATGAAGCTTTTGATTTATACAAGGATATAACAGATAGCAGCAAAGAAATAGAAGTAATATTTATAGAGCGTATGAAACAATTATTAAAACCTAATGGATATGCTGCTATAATACTTCCTATTTCCATACTTCAAAATGATGGACTTTATGAAAAGGCAAGAACCATTATATTTGAAAATTTTTATTTAAAAGGGATTGTAAAATTAGGCTCTAATGCATTTCAGGCTACTGGTACAAATACTGTTATATTATTTTTACAAAAAAGAGAAAAATCTATTAGTTTAGAAAATAAAGAAAGTTATGTAAATATGTGTAAAGATAAAAAACTTTTGATAATTGATACAGGAGAAAAAGACGATGAAAAAAAATTTTTAGGATATAGTTTCAGTAATAGAAGAGGAAATGAGGGAATAACAGAAGAAAGGGATAAAGAAGGTACATATTTAGGCAATTTATTGGATGAAAAAAATAGAGATAATATAAATAAGGCTAATTATTATATGCTTCAAGCTTTATATGATAATTATCCTAATGTAGTTAAAGGTTTAGAAAAAAATATATATGTTTTAAATATGAAAGATTGTTTTAATTTTGAATCCGATAATTTTTTAAATAGTATTAGTTTAACTAAAAAAAAAACAATAACTACTAAATATCCACTAGTTAAACTATCTGATAATTCACTTAATATGGTATTATATAGTGGAAGCAGACCTAAAGGTGGAGTTAAAAAAAATAATGAAGGCATTATATCTTTAGGTGGAGAACATATAAATGCATACACAGGAAGAATTAATTTAGATAAATTAAAATATATACCAGTAGAATATGCTAAAACTATGTCTATAAATACAAAAGTTTTAGAAAATGATATTCTAATTTGTAAAGATGGAGCTTTAGCTGGAAAAATAGCTTTAGCAAAAAATATAAATAATGATATGTATATAAATGAACATATATTGAAAGTAAGATTTTCAAATGAAGTAAATCAAAAATTTATATTTTATTATTTATTCATTTTTAATAATGTACTGAAAGAATTAAAAACAGGTGCTGCACAAGGCGGTTTAAATAGAGATAATTTTGGAAATTTATCAGTTCCTATACCTTCCATTGAAAAGCAGAAAGAAATAGTTTATCTTATGGAGGAGCAAGAAAACATTATTTTAGAACAGGATAAAATTATTAAAGAATCAAATGATAAAATTAATAGTTTAGATTTTGTTAATTATGATAAATGTAAGTTATCTGATAAAACTAAATTTCAAATAACTATAGGAAAAAGAGTATTACAAAAGAATATCAAAGAAAATGGTAAGTACCCTATTTATAGTGCAAATGTATATAAACCTTTCGGATATATTGACGAATTGTTATTTGACAATTTTGATTCCACATTTGTATTATGGGGCATAGATGGTGATTGGATGACAAATTATATACTTCCAAATAATCCTTTTTATCCTACAGATCATTGCGGTGTTATAAAATGTATTGATAATTCTGTAAACATGATATATTTTAATTATGCTTTTAATATTGTTGGAAAAGAATATGGTTTTAATAGAAATTTGAGAGCTTCTATAGATAGAATAGAAAAATTACAAATTCCTATACCTGATTTAAATATACAAAATAAAATATCAAATACTATTTTAGATTGCAAAAAACAAATATATCAATCTCAATTAAAAATAAATAATGCTAAAATTAAGCAAAGAGAAATAATGGACGATATATTTCAAATTGAATAATTAATACTCATTGTAAAAAACAATTTGCAAAAACGCACTCACTATATTATAATATATCATCAATATAAAAGTATAATATTTTTAATATCAATCAATTTTAATAATAAGGATATATTTTATAAATGTCATACGCTGAAAAAATTAGAAATTTCTGTATCATAGCACATGTTGACCACGGTAAAAGCACATTAGCTGATAGAATTATAGAGCATACCAAAGCAGTATCAAGCCGAGAGATGAAGGCTCAAATATTAGACTCTATGGATATAGAAAGAGAGAGAGGAATAACTATAAAAAGCCAAGCTGTAAAACTTTCATATCAGGCTAAAGACGGAGAAGTATATACTCTTAATTTGATAGATACCCCAGGTCATGTTGACTTTAATTATGAGGTTTCTCGTTCTCTTGCTGCATGTGAGGGTGCTATATTAGTAGTTGACGCTGCTCAGGGAGTGGAGGCTCAAACTATTTCTAACTTTTATCTTGCCTTTGAAAATAATTTGGAGATTGTACCTGTTATTAATAAAATAGATTTGCCTGCCGCCAATATTGAACTTTGTAAGGAACAGATGGAAAAAGAGTTTGGAGTTAATAAAGATGATATTGTTCTTGCAAGTGCTAAAAATGATATAGGTATTGATGAAATACTTGAAGCAGTTGTTAAGATGATACCTGCTCCTAAAGACAATACTGATAAAAAAACTAGGGCATTGATATTTGATTCTTATTATGATCCTTTTCGCGGTGCTGTTATGATAGTGAGAATATTTGACGGCTCTATCAAAAAAAGCGATAAATTACTTTTAATGGAAACTAAAGCAGAGTACGAAGTTGAAGAATGCGGTACGCTTTTACTTGGGCTTAAATCAGCTAATGAACTTAAAAGCGGAGAGGTAGGATACATTATTGCTGGCATTAAAAATATATCCGATATAAAAATAGGAGATACTATAACACTTGAAGAAAATCCTTCTGATGAGCCTTTAATAGGATATAAAGAAGTTTTACCTATGGTATTTGCTGGTATATTTCCAGCTGAAGATGAAGATTATACTAGTCTTCAGAAAGCGTTAGAAAAATTAAAATTAAATGATGCTTCATTAGTGTATGAGCCAGAACGCTCTATAGCATTAGGTTTCGGATACAGATGCGGATTTTTAGGACTTTTACATTTAGAGATTGTACAGGAAAGACTTGAAAGGGAGTTTAATCTTAATCTTGTAATAACTAGCCCTTCGGTAGAGGTAAAATTAAAACTCACAAACGGCGAAGAGAAAATTATTGATAATCCTGCAGATTTTCCTACAGCACAGTATATAGAAAAATGTTATGAGCCTTTTATAAATGCTCTTATAATAGTGCCTACAGATTATTTGGGTAATATTATCTCTCTTTGTATAGACAGAAGAGGTACGCAGACATCATTAAATTATTTAGATGATAAAAGAGCAGAAATAAAATTTGACTTGCCTTTAATAGAAGTAGTGTATGACTTTTATGATAAATTAAAATCAATATCAAGAGGATATGCTTCATTTGATTATGATTTTTCAGACTTCAGAGAAAGCCAAATAGAAAAGATAGATATACTAGTTCATGGCGAAGTAGTAGACGCTTTATCATTTATGGCACATAGAAGCAATGCCGAAAGCCGCGGAAGACAAATCATAGAAAAATTAAAACATCTCATCCCAAAACACATGTTTCAGATTCCTTTACAGGCTGCGATAGGAGGAAGAATTATAGCACGTGAGAATATTAGTGCATTAAGAAAAAATGTTACAGCAAAATGTTACGGAGGCGACATAACAAGAAAAAGAAAACTTCTTGAAAAACAAAAAGAAGGTAAAAAGCGTATGAAAGCTATTGGAAATGTTGAAATCCCTCAGGATGCATTTATAAGCGTACTTAAAACCGATGATAATAATAAATAAATTATATTTTAGCTTTTAATACTTTTTGAACTGAATTTTAAAGTATAATAGCAGCATTCTATTTGTTATCTAGTAAAAAGTATTATAATAATTGTATTAATTTTTTTATTTAAAAAATTACAAAAACTTACATTCGTCAATATAGTTTTAAACAATTCTATTGAAAAAATATTATAATGCTGTATCATATTCAGCATAAAATTTTGAGGAGTATAAAACATGAAAGCATTGATACTTAGTGATAATTTTTTTGAAGATTCAGAATTATTTTATCCATACTTCAGACTTATAGAAGAAGGCATAGAAGTTGATATTGCTGCTTTAAAAAAAGGAACTATATCAGGAGAATACTTTTTTGAAGTTGAGGCTAAATTAGATTTCTCAGAGGTAAATCCTGAAAATTATAAAGCTCTTATAATACCTGGAGGAAGAGCACCTGAAGCTATAAGAGGAAATGAGGATGTAAAAAAAATAATAAAATATTTTATTAATAATAATCTTCCTATAGCAGCAATATGTCATGGACAGCAGACTTTAATATCAGCAAATGTATTAGAGGGAAAAGATGCCACTTGCTATATATCTATAAAAGATGATTTAATCAATGCAAAAGCAAATTACAAAGATGAGCAGGTTGTTGTATGCGGAAATATTATTACTTCAAGATGTCCTTCCGACTTGCCTTATTTTGCAAAAGAATTAATCAAAAAATTAAAATAATTTTAAGTATTAATAAATTATGCTCTTAGTAATTGTAAGAGTATAATTTATTAGCCTTTTCAATACTAAATGTATTTATTATATATCTCTTACTGATATTATAAAATATTTAATCTTTTTATAAAAATGATTAAAACGAAGATATATTCATGCATCAGTATAGATGAAAATGAATTTTATTTCATATTAAATAAAAAATATGCCGAAGGCAGTACTTGTCTAGTTTTGAAATAACTCTATTAGAGAATACAAAGATATTATGTAAATTAAAACTATTAATGATAATTTTTACTAAAATACAATTTACTATTTTTAAATAAGTAGTATAATTTATAGAAATTTTTATTTAAGGATTTTATTATGATAGATGTAAAATTAATAAGAGAAAATATTGAATTAGTAGAGGAGAATTTAAGAAAGAGAAGAAGTAAAGTATCTTTAGACAAATTAAAATCATTGGAACATGAAAGACTTAATCTATTAAAAGAAGTAGAGCAGGACAGAGCCAAAAAAAATGAAGCTTCTAAAAAAATCGGCGAATATATGAAATCAGGAAATAAAGATGAGGCAGAAAAAATCAAAGAAGATATGAAAAACTTTACTGAATCCTTAAATAAAAAAGAAGAAAAATTAGCTGAACTTGAAGAATCGGTTAATAATGAAATACTTTATCTTCCTAATATGCTTTCAGAAGATGTGCCGGAAGGCGATGATGAGCATGCCAATAAAGAGATTATAAGATGGGGAGAACCTCGTAAATTTGATTTTGAAGTTAAAGATCATGTTGATGTGGCATTAGGACTTGATATACTTGATATTGAAAGAGCCGTAAGAATGTCTAGAACTCGTTTTTCTCTTATGAAGGGAAAAGGTGCTGCATTAGAAAGAGCATTGATTAATTTTATGCTTAAAAAACACACTTCAGAGCATGGTTATACAGAATATGTGCCTCCTATGCTTGTTAATGGCAGAACTATGACTGGTACGGGTCAGCTTCCAAAGTTTGAGGAGGATTTATTTAAAACTACTGATGATCCTGCTTTATACCTAATACCTACTGCAGAAGTTCCTCTTACAAATATTTATAGAGAAGAGATTATACCAGAGAATATGCTTCCTATATATGCAACAGCCTATACTCCATGTTTTCGTTCTGAGGCTGGCTCTTACGGCCGCGATATGAGAGGACTTATAAGACAGCATCAATTTGATAAAGTAGAGCTTGTAAAAGTATGTGCTGCTGACAAATCTAAAGAAGAGCATGAAAAAATGCTTAAAGACGCTGAAAGTATTTTGCAGGCTTTAGAGCTTCCATACAGAGTTGTAGTACTTTCTTCTGGGGATATAGGTAATGCCGCTTATAAGACTTTTGATATAGAAGTTTGGCTTCCTTCTCAGAATACTTACAGAGAAATATCAAGTGTGAGCAACTGCTGGGATTATCAGGCAAGACGTATGCAGATGAGAACCAGAAGAAATGGTAAAACGGAATTAGTACATACTTTAAATGGTTCTGGTATTGCTGTTGGAAGAACTTGGATTGCTATACTTGAAAATTATCAGCAGGCAGACGAAAGCGTTATTATACCAGAGGCTTTAATACCATTTACTGGTTTTGATAAGATAGAGAAGCCTAATTAATAATATTAGTAAATAAAATTAATAAAGTGCATATCTTAAATTAGGTATGCACTTTATTAATTATAATTAAATTTTCGCACGGTTAAATAAATTTTATAAATAATTGAAATTCTAATTCACAATCAGTCAATTTTAAATTTCGTTCTGCGTGCGTGAGTAAATCCCAAAATTTAAATAACTCTTGGGTGGGCAGTTAAAATAACAGAATAAAATAAAAAAGAAAATAACATTAAAAAAACAAAAAAAGATTGAAAATCTAAAGGGTGGGAAAATGTAAGTAAATTAAAAAATTAATTACATACCCCGCCCTTTATTCTTTTTTACTAAATTTTAAATCTTTATTTTAATTATATTTAGTATGTATAACACCCGCCCAAGTTTTGGTTAGATTTGAGATTCTTATTAACGCACGGTTAATAAAGTTTTTTAATATAAAAAAAATTTGAATTGCAAATATGTTTATATTTTTAATTATATTCTGCGTGCGGTGAGTAAATACCAAAATTTAAATAATGCTTTGGTGGGAATTAAAATAAATTTTATTATAATAAAAGGCTTGATAATTTTATTACCAAGCCTTATTAATATCATATTTTATTGTCAGTATTACATGACCTCTGCTTCACTCGTTCCAGTATCATTGGAATTAAATTTATCCATATCAACTTCTTTAAGTATTTTTCCAGTTGCAGCAGCCGTAATCATACCATCATTAACGTTAAGCATGGTTCTTCCCATATCAATTAAAGGTTCAATACCAAGAAGCACAGCAACTAAACCAACAGGAAAACCTAAAGCCGAAAGTGTTATCAAAGCAGCATTTGTAGCACCTCCTCCAACTCCAGCGATACCAAAACTTCCTATAGCAATTATGACTATAGATTTTATTAAAAAAGAAGGCTCAAGCGGATTAATTCCCATAGTAGGAGCAATCATAGCTATAACCATTGCAGGATAAATACCAGCACATCCGTTTTGACCTATAGTAACAGCAAGAGAAGCAGAAAGGTTAGAAACTCCTTCTGATATTCCCATTTTATCTTTTAATGTAGAAACTGTTAAAGGTAAAGTACCAGCACTTGTTCTTGATGAAAAAGCAAATGCCAAAGTAGCGAATGATTTAGAATAGTATTTTATAGGATTATATCCGAATATAATAAGTATTATACTATGAACTATGAGCATTATAAATATCGATACATAAGATGCAATCAGGAACTGACCTAATTGAGCAAATGCATTTAAATCACTAGTGGCCATAAATTTAGCCATAAGTGCTAATACTCCAAATGGTGTTAATCTCATAACAAAAGCTACTACTTTCATAATGACATCATGCAAAGACTGCATGATTTTATAAAAGAAATCAAAAATATCAGTTTTTTTCTTTCTAAGACCTAAAGCAGCAGAACCTATTAAAGCTGCAAAAAATACAACAGAAAGTGTAGGAGAGCCTCCCATTCCTGCTAAAGCTGCAAAAGGGTTGGTTGGTATAATATCCAATAATTGCTGAGGTACTGGTCTTGAAGAGAACTGCTCTAATTTACCTTCATAATTAGAAGCTCCTTTAGATATATCTCCCACTATAGATTCCAATTTAGAAGCATCCAATCCAAATCCTTTAGCAGTCAAGAAACCAACTAAAGCAGATATTGCTGTTGTTATCATTAATACAGCTATAATTATAATTGTCATTTTCCCCACATTGCTGTCGCCTTTAATATTAATTAAAGCCATAGTAATAGATACAAATATCAGAGGCATAACAAGCATCTGTAAAAGCCTTACATAACCGTTTCCCACAACATTGTACCAAACTATAGTCTGATTAACTACTTCCATATTAGAAGCATAAATTGTTCTAAGTACAAAACCTAAAGCCAAACCTAAAATTAAAGCACTTAATACCCTATAGGTAAAATTAATATGCTTTTTCTGCATTGCATATAATACTCCGATTATAAGAAGCAGTATTATGATGTTAATTACAACATAAAGTCCCATATTATTACTTCCTTTAAAATATTTTAGTGCATACACTATAATATAAATTAGAAAAAATTGATATACATATATTGTAAATAATTGATTACAATATAGATAAAAATTTGAAAATTATTATTACATACCCCGCCCTTTATTTCTTTTTACTAAATTTGAAATTTTTATTAAATTTAATATTAGACTTATTTAAAAAATACTTGAAAATATTATATAAATTACTATTTTAATATATAAATATTCAGTATTTCAACTGACAACACCAAAAACAGACTTTGTAAGCATGGATGATAGTTCACAAAATTAATAAATAAAATTAGTTTTGTAACAAGTCTCTATATAGATGTATTATTATATAATGATTTAAAATAATATTATTCAGTAATAAATTCGTTATATATTAGTGCATATTTGCATTTTATTATTACTAATTTTTATTTATAAATAAAACTAATATATACTTTTAAATAATATAAATAAATTAAAATTATTTTATTATATCAAGCATACGTTCTCTTAATTTATCCCTATATTTTCTAATTGAAATAAACCAAACTATCTTATCAATCATTTTTTTTATAAAATTTTTTAATTTATTCAAATCATTATTTATTGAAGTATTCATATCACTAATAGAAATATTCCTATTGCTAATAAAATAAATATTATCTTTCATTATATCTATTTCTTCATATCCTATATTATAATATTTTTTTTCTGCATTGTTTAAGAACACCTTAATCTCTTTAAAATAATTTATTGTCAATTCTCTTGATTCAGATAAAGCATCTTCATATATATTGCATTTATCTATATCATTTGATATATTGCCTGAATATTCTACAGGTTTATATTTAAAATAATCAAATTTATTTGCAAATTTTCCATATATAATTACTTTTTTTTTCATTAATGTTGCCCAATATGCAGCATGATAAGAATTTGTTAATATTATGTTTGAAGTTAATATAAAATTAATAATAGTTTCTATGCTATCACGATTTTCTATAGTTTCATATTCATCAAATATCTTCTTAAAACCTTCATGTTTTATTACCCCAATATCTCTTTCAATTAATCTATAATTGCTGTCAAAATATGGAATCATACATGTAGCACAAGGTACATATCTTATTTTAGATTCATGATTATAGTCTCTGATTGATAATAATTTAACATTATCTAATCTAATATTTTCTTCTATTTTGTTATAAAAATGATGTTCTTTAGGCCTTTTATGAAAACCCAATGACCAGAATATAACATTATCAGATAAATCTAATATTCTATTTATATCACGATTAAATGCTTCACAATTATCTAATAATCCACCACCGCCTATAATAACAGTATCTGATTTTTTTATAATATTAAAGTTAATATTAATAATATTGTGTATATGAATATCATAATTATACAATTCTTTAAAAAAATTATAATATCCACATAACGTATCACCAGTATTATGATAAGCTATAAGATGTATATAATGTAACATATATAAAACCCTTTATATAAAGGCTGCCTACCCTATTCAGATAAACAGCCGTATTTATTTCTTATTCTACTAAATTATTATAGAACAGGACTTTCATGCATAGCTTTTAAGCGATTCCATCTTCTATCAACTTCTTTTTGGAACGCATCAAGTATATCCTGATGTTTAAGAAGGTGTTTAGTTTTACCCATCATTTTAAGCCACTCAGTAACAGGAGCTTTTTTCTCATCAGCTACCATATTAGTGATAGTAGTTACACCATGCTCTATTTCATATAATGGGAAGAAGCAGCAATCAACAGCAGCTTTTATAACATCTTTACCCATATCATCTGGAGATTTCCAGTTTAATGGACAAGCAATAAGAAGCTTAACAAAAGCAGTACCATAATGATTAGCATACCATTGAGCTTTAGCAGCTTTTTTAACTAAATCTAATGGATAAGCTTCACAGCCAGTAGCAACATAAGGTATATGACAACCAGCAAATATTTGAGCTACATCTTTGTGATTGAATTGTTTACCAACTTCAGCCTTACCAACGTTAGAAGTAGAAGTTCTGTGTCCTAATGGAGTAGAGAATGATAATTGGTTACCTGTGTTCATGTATCCTTCATTATCATATTCTAATATAATCATTTTATGATTTCTAATAGCAGCGCCAATAGAAGGTCCCATACCTATGTCATGTCCGCCGTCACCAGTAACCATTATGAAAGTAGGATCTTCTGGTCCTTGTATTTCGCCTCTGCGTTTTCTTTCATGATACATTTCTACTATACCAGAAAGAGTAGCAGCACCGTTTTGGAACAAGTTGTGAACATAAGTAGTTCTGTAAGAGCTGTAAGGATAACCTGTAGTAACAACCATAGAACATCCAGTATGTACTAAAAGAACAACTTCACCTTCTATACCTTTCATGAAAGTATTGATACCAGAGAAAATACCGCATCCGTTACAAGCACCATGACCTTGAGCATAACGGTAAGCTTTACCAGTTAACTCTCTAAGAGGAGGAGTTTTAACTTCAAGTTTGCGTGTTTGTTCATTCATAGTAACAGTGATGCCAGATTTTTGGCTTTCCAAAGTAAGAGGCTCATGTATAGGTTTCATCTTAACATTAGGATCACCCATGTATTGTTCTAAATAATCATGTTTAGAAACAGAACCAGCAGAAGCTAATTCTTTCAAACCTAATTCAAATAATTCTTTAGCTTTTTCCAAAGTAAATTCAGTACCGCCAAGACCATAAACTCTGCTTACTATAGAAGATTTATTGTTAGGATCATTTTTAAGAGCAGCTCTTATTTCAGTAGACATATTACCGCCCATACCAGAATAAGTATCCTGTCTATCACCTACAACAACAACTTTAACTTTAGAAAGTAATTTTTGTAATTCTTTTTCAGGGAAAGGACGAATTTGAGTAATAGCGAAAGCACCTATTTTAAGATTAGGATTAGCTTTTCTCATTTCATCAACAGCCAAAGTACCAGTTTCATAAGCAGAACCGCAAAGCATTAAAGCTACTTCAGCATCTTCCATATTGTAAGTTTCTATAGGATGATATTTTCTTCCAGAGAAAGAAGCAAATTCTTCAAATACATCTAAAATTATATCACGGGAATCTTCTAAAGCTTGAGAAAGCTGTAATTTACTTCCTGTTAATTCATCTTCATTCATGTAAGGTCCTATTGTAACAGGATGTTTTCCTGGTTCAACAGAAGTAACTTCAGGAGTATATGTACCTAAGAAGTCTTGAACATCTTTATCATTTTTGAATAGGTGAATTTTTTTCTTTTGGTGAGAAGTAAAGAAACCGTCAGAAGAAACTATAATAGGTAATTTAGCTCTTTCAGCGATTTTCAAAGCAAAGATATTGAAGTCGTAAACCATCTGAGTAGTATGAGCCATAATGATAATCCAACCAGTGTTAAGAGCCATCATTATATCAGATTGGTCGCATTTAATATCTAATGGACCAGAAACTGTTCTGTTTACAACATTTAATACCATAGGGAATCTTGTTCCTGATTGTACAGGAAGCTGTTCCATAGCAAAAAGAAGACCGTTAGCAGAAGTAGCATTGAATACTCTGCCGCCTGCAGTAGTAGCACCATAACATATACCAGCAGCACCATGTTCACCGTCGCCAGGTATCATGCATACAGTGTGTCTTCCATTAGCTTTCATTTCATCCAAGTACTCAGCAATTTGAGTAGAAGGAGTAATTGGGTAATAACCCATAACGTGATAATTGATTTGAGCGGCTGCAATGGCTGCTAATTCATTACCACTTTCAAGTATGTTTTCTTGTTCAGCAAGATTATATTTGTTAGCCATTTATTCGCTCCTTATTATTTTTTATAACGGCTGTATGTAAGTTCAGGAACATTACATTCTGCCTCTATTTCTATTCTTAAAGCTTGTTCTTCTTTAGAATATTGCTTAGCAGCATAAGGTCCTTTAGGACAAGCTCTAACACATTTTAAGCAGCCTTTACAATATTGATAATCAATACCCATCATATTCATAGCTGTTTTATTAGGGTCATTTCTAGTTGGTCCTTTTTCCCAAACTATACAAAGGTCTGGACAAACAACTTCACAGTTAGCACAGTCAATACAGTTTTTAGGATTGAATACTGGAATATGACCTGTACGAGTTACTTGTAAATCTTTTAAAGTAGAGTTACCAGCAGCACTTATATAACCGCCTGTTAATTGGTTGTTTTTACCATAAACAGGTTCTGGTTTTTTATAAGGTATATAAGGATATTTTCCGTCTTTAGGGAAATCTTTAACAACTGATTCGCTTCCGCCTTTTCTGAAAGCTTCGATATTAGGTTCTACTAATTCAGCTTTTCTTCCGCCGAATTGTTTTCTGATTTGCTCTTCAAATTTAGCAGAATCTATAAAATCAAGCTGATTAACCATAGCACCCATTATAATAGTATTAGCTGCCTGTGAAGGAAGTTTTAAATCATTAGCGATTTTGATAGCATCAACACAAACTACTTTACCTCCATGAAGTTTAGCGAAGTCTCTTGCTTCATCAGGAGTTTTATTAGTATTGAAAATAACGATAGCATCTTCTTTAACACCTGCTAATGTAAGAGGGTTTTTAAGAAGATTCATGTGGAATACAGCCACAACATGAGGTTCTTCTACAGTAGAGTTTACTCTAACTTCATCTTCAGAAAATCTTACAAAAGATTTTACTGGAGAACCTTTTTTTTCTGAACCATAACTTGAGAATGCAGCACCATAAAAGCCTTGTGATAAAACACCTACTTCTGCAAGCATTTTACCAGCACTGTTGGCACCCATTCCGCCTATACTTTCGAGACGTATCTCGAAAAAGCCTAAATCATTGACTTTTGGGAGTTTCACGATTCTTTCTCCTTTATTTAATTAAAATGAGATTTTGGGAATAACATGAAAGTATAGTATGCTATAAACATAATATACTATCAATGTTTATATATTGTACTACAAAAAAGATAAAAGTCAAATTCATTATCATTATTTTAATGTAGTATGTATATATTTTTGTTTAAAAGAAATACACGATATATTTATACATATTTAATATATATTTATAAGAAAATTTGACATATAATACTTTAGTTATTATACTATATAGTGATGTTAAGAGTTGCTAGAATTTATTAGTAATAAAAATTGTTCATCTAAGAATAATATCAAATATATTTGATATATTCCTGCAATTTTTTAATATTCTAATTGCTAGGATTTTAAGTTTTTATTTATATGTAAATTTATTGGGGTTTGTCTTATGAAAAAGAAATTTAATAGCTTATCTATAGAAATTCCCATTGTAGTTAATGTTTTTATTGCATTGCTTTTAATCGTTTCTATATCTGTTTTAGTACATATGTCAAAAACAGCTATAGACAAAGCTTCATATGATGGATTTGGAACTACAATAAAAGGATATTCAACTTTTTTTGATTCTCTCATTGAAAATCAGTTAATTTTATCAGACACTTATGCTTCTTTTTCATCTGTAATAAATTATATGGAATATAGAAACCCTGCAGATGAAACTGAGCTTATAAATTCAATGAAATTAGTTGGAGAAAAAAATCCTTATGCCCAAAGCTTATCTCTAATAGAAACCAATGGAACTATATTAAATAATTCAGAAGGAAATAATGCTGATGTAGGTAAAAAAGTAGCTGATCTATATCCGGACTTATGGAGAAGATATGAACCTGTAAAAAAACCTACCTTAGCCGATTCTATATATAAAAATTCTGATGGTAAATGGATCACTGCTATAATTGCTCCTGTACATTCAAAGATAGATAATCGTTACCTTGGAGGTTTATTAATTATAGTAGATTGGCAGAAAGTCATAGATGAAATATCCATTACTGCCGGGGAAGTTCTTACTCATTGGATAAGACTATGGGTGTTCAATAAAGATACTTTACTTGTAATGCATAATGTACCAAGCGAAGTGGGTAAATTAGCTCCTGTAGAGATAAAAACAATAGTTAATAATACTGAGGGAAAATTAGAATTCCAAAATGATGGTATGACTAAAGTATGTTTATATAATTCTCTTAGAGATCAGCCTTGGAAAGTTGGTTTTTCTATGCCTTTAAGTTTTATTGAACAGAAAAGTACAGAAATATTGAAGATGGGGATTATAATAGGAGTAGTAGGAATTGTACTAAGTTTTGTTATCGGATTCTTATATATTAAAAATCTTATAAGTCCTTTGAAAGTTCTTGTAGAAGAAGCAGAAGAAATGTCAAGGGGAGAATTTATATTAAGAAAAGTTAAATTCAAAAGAAATGAAATTGGAGAGATAGCATATTCATTTAAAAATATGAGAGATGCTATGGTAAAAATTATCAATGAAGTGAATGCTACTTCAGAAAGAATTAACAATGCTGCTGCTAACCTTACTCAAGGGAGTGATGACTTATCAGCTAGAACAGAAGCTCAGGCTGCAAGTCTTGAGGAAACTTCTTCTGCTATAGAAGAGATGGCATCAACTATAAAATCTTCTGCATCCCACTCTGTTGAAGGAAATGATATGATGATGTCATCTAAAAAAGCTGTAGAAAATGGAGCAGCTGTTATAGCTGAAACAACTAAAAATATTGAAGAGGTGTATGAAGCTAGCGAAAAAATAAAAAATATTACAAAAACAATAGAGGACATTGCTTTTCAAACTAATATACTTGCACTTAATGCTTCAGTAGAGGCGGCTCGTGCTGGAGATCAGGGAAAAGGATTTGCTGTAGTTGCAAGCGAGGTTAGAAATCTAGCTCAAAACTCTCAAACTTCTGCTAAAGATATAACAGCTCTTATAGAAAATATATATGATAAAATTAATAAATCAGCAGAAACAGCAAGAGAATCTCAGACTATATTTAATGATATACAATCCAAAATAGAAAATACAGCAAAAATAATGCAGGAAATAAGCACAACGGCAGTAGAACAGCAGACTGGAGTAGATCAGGTAAATATAGCTGTATCAAAAATAGATGGAATTACTCAGCAGAATGCTTCATTAGTAGATGAAACTTCAACATCTGCAAAAGAATTATTAGAACAGGCTCAGAACCTGCAGAATATAATGACATTCTTCAAAATGCAGTAAAATATTAAATTGACATTAATTATATTTGTAATATAATCAACTCCATGATTTTTTATAATATCAATATTATATTAGCTGCGTTCAAGCAAGCAAGCAAGCAAGCAAGCAAGCAAGATAAATTTATCAATAAAAATATTAGGACACTAATTCTTAGGGATTAGTGTCCTTTTTTTATTTAAACTAATTTTATAAATATATTTGGAATATACATTTATGAAAAAAATACTTTTACTAATGTTCTTTGCTGCATCCATATCAGGAATATTGAATGCGCAATCACAGTATACTAATGCTGTAATGCCTCCGCTTCCTAATGCTTATGATATGTTTATAGGAAGAGAAGGAAATAATAATCTGCCTCAATATATAAAGCCTGATTATTTTAGGGATGATTATAAAAGAACTTTGCCAAATTTAGATAATACCAATTTGGGATTTTTTCAAAAATATCCGATAGAATTTCACTTGACAGCCTATTTTTCTTATGCAGCACATACCAACACATTCAATATGAGAGATACATTTGCTACTATTGGACAGACATTTCACAATGATTATATACAGTTTACAGGCTTCATAACAGCATTCGGATATTTTGATACTCATAACCCAGATATAAATTACGGATATATAAAAGGAAATGCTGGGCTTTATGACGGAGGTGTTCAGGCTATATTTATTGATAGAATATTAGTTTCTGCAAGAGGAAGAGCCGCTTTTGATATTAATACTACTACTTTCATGCTTATGCCTCACTATTATGATACTACATTAAATCCTGCTAGTATTGATACGCCTGATTATTATATACCTCAAGTATTAAACGGACCTGGTATAAGAGTAGGTTTTATAGGAAATCATTATGAGATAGCTTATTCTCAGGGCGATTTTAGGCATAGTATTCCTAAAGCATTTTTATTCAGATTTAATATTCCTAATATAGAATTCAGATTTTTATATGAACATGAAAATAGAATGTATCCGCTATTTTATCATTCCAATTTATTCGAATCTTTGGTTCAGGCTTCTGCTACATTTAGATTCCCATTCTTAAATGAAACCATTTGGGTTAATGCTATAGCTGAATACACTTGGAGAGAGGGAGATGCTCATTATGTACGTTTAGAGCAGGGATTTGAATGGTATATGTTAAATATTGCTTTGAGAGAGATGGTGCATATAAAAGATAAACAAGCTAAGTTTTATTTGGAATATGCAGTATTCGGTAAATTCAAAGCTGGTCCTGCAGAATTTAATGTTGGTTTTCAGGGAGCTACTGACGGAAGATACTATATTGCTGGAAATGTTAAATTTTAAATATTGTATTATTTTTATTTGATATATATAATTATAAAAATATAAAATATCATTTATGGAGGATATTATGAAAAAAAATACTTTATATATTATATTAGCATTATCCATAATTACATCTTATGCCTTTGCAGGTTCTGTTGCCTTAAGCGAAGTTCCTAGTACTGCCGTTATGTTTGCTGAAAAATATTTCCCAGACAGCTATCTTTACAGAGCTACAGAAATGGGAGGTTCATATACTTTAATATTTAAAGGCGGACTTAAAATATATGTTAATGGAAAGGGAGAATGGCAGAGCATAAACGGAGGAGGAGATGAAATTTCAATAGAGTATTTAGACGATAAAATTAAAAATGCTGCTAGAAATATAGTAAAAACAGAATTTGCAGATAAAAAGATTATTGCTGTTCAAAAGAAAAGTAAAGAATATAGATTTCAATTAATGAACGGTAAAAAATTCTCTGTAGATTTTGAAGGAAATGTAACTAAAAAATAATTAAAATAATCATTTATAAAAACCAAAAATAGTAAAAACTCATTATACTAAATATAATGAGTTTTTTATTTAATAAAAATTATTTTTTTTACAAAAATTAACAGCAGCTTCCATATTTAAATGTGCTAATTTTACAAGCCCATCTTTTATTATTGCTTTCATATTATCATTAGCTAGTTTATAAGCCTCATCAAAATCTTTTTCCGCCTCTTCTACAAGTTTTTTATACTCTTCATTGCTTACTTTGCCATCTCTAATGAAAGCCATTTTTGATTTTGATATACCTCTATTGCAGTAGCTCTCAGAATAATTGGGATTAAGCTCTATTGCCTTATCATAAAACTCAATAGATTCATCATATATACCTAAATGATTTATAGCAACGGCCTTATTATAATAAGCATCAGCAAAATCAGGCTCAAGTTTTATAACCTCTTCAAAATCGGATATAGCTGTTTTATAATCTTCCATAGACATTTCAACAAGTCCTCTATTGTAATAGGCTCTAGAATATTTAGGATTCATTTTTATTATCTCATCAAAATCTTCTATAGAACCCTTATAATCTTTAATATTGAATCTTGCATTGGCTCTATTGAAATATGCCTCTAAAAACTCTCTATTTAAATGTATAGCATTAGTATAATCATCTATTGCCTCATTAAAATTCCCAAGCCTCTCTTTTACATTGCCTCTATTATTATAAGCAGCGGCAAATCTCAAATTATATTCTATAGCCTTGTCATAATCTTTTATAGCCTCTTTATATTCTCCTACAGCATTTCTTGATAAAGCTCTATTATAATATGCATCTGAAAAATGAGGATAAACTTCTATAGCCTTGCTGTAATCCTCTATAGAACCTCTATAATCGCCGATACTTGCTTTAGTATTAGCTCTGGCATAATAAACTTCTTCCAAATTATAATTAAGCTCTATTGCTTTGTCAAAATCTTTTATAGCTTCTTCTGCCTTGCCCGCACTTCTAATTAATATTCCCCTATTATAATAGGCAGCCGCAAACTTATCATTAATATTAATAGCCCAGCTGTAATCTTCAATAGCACCTTTATGATCATCTAAATTAGCCTTAGCTGTAGCTCTGTTATAATAAGCCTCAGCAATAGTGGAATCAAGTTTAATAACTTCTGTGAAGTATTCTATAGCTAATTTATAATCTTTAAGATTAAAGGCACTATAAGCCTCTTTAAAAAAAGTATTAATGTCTTTATCGCTCATAAAAAAACCTAATAATTAAAATATATTAATAATATCGTATTTTATCATTATTATTTTAAAGTATCAATCAATAATGTGAAAACTTTTTCATCTATATACATTGCTTTTTGCATTTCTTCCATAGATATATTGCTGTAATCCATAATATTATCTTTTTTTGCACCATACATACAGGCAATAATCTCTGATAAACGCTCTATTTCTATAGGGCTTAAATTCATAAAAGCATATCTAAAATTAGAAACAATCTCTATAAACTTATCTTCATCCAAATTTTTTATAGTATTATCTATACTCTTAATAATACCGTCATTTATAAATAGAATATCCCTAGCAGCTAAAAATATACCTCCCAAAAAATAAGCATGAACATCAACCGATGACGATATTAAAAAATTGGAAACAATGCTTGAAAACTCTTCCGCATCAAACCTTCCTGATTTGTATTTAACCGCTAGGCATACTGCATATATATGAGAGCTTCCGAATGTGTTTTCAATCATTGAGTCTATTTTATCATTAAATATATCTATATCGCACCAGCTGGGATTTTCTAAAGTAAATGAATATAAGGATTTTATATAATGAGAATTTTTTAATGCCTCCTCTTCATCTAACTGCTTCATAGATTCCATATTGACTACAGAAAGCACAAATACCTGCCTTGCAATATTTTCTATCATTGGAAGCATATCATAATTATCAAATAGAGATTCCCTATCCTTAGACAAATTATCATTGATAATTTCCATATTTGCCATATAAGATAAATTATTTAAACATAAACAAAGACTTATAAAGCTGCTGTCCCTTAATATAATTTCTTCTATCTTTGAATAATTATTTATTAAAAAACTGTAAAGCCCCATTACATTAGCTTCTATCATTAATTTGGAAACGCCTTGTGCATCTAAATTTGAATTAAGTTTTTCTATTATCAGATTTGATGCCAGCTCTTCTATAGTTACGCCGTATACTGATTTATCTATTAATGAAGATTCAACTATAGTTTTATATTCGTATTTCCAAGTTTCTCTTGCTAAATTTTTATTAACCTTATTCACATAATCAGGTCCCTTAATAAGAGTACAAAAACCTACATTTAAAAAACTCATCTGATGAAAAAATTTACTCTTTTCAAAATGAGATTTATTTTTTACAATCTCAAGAACAGTTTCAGCTTCCTCAGACCTATCTATATTTATTCTATATTTTCTGCACTTGTTTCTAAAGTCAATAATAACAGGAGGAACAATACTTTTGGATGATACCTGACCATTTGAAATACCAGAAAGAAGTTTAAGCATTAAATCAAGATTGCTTGTATTTTCTAATGATATCTCACCCTTTACAAAAGCACTTTTAGCAGCATCTATAAGCTCATAAACTCCAGCAGATTCCTTTCCTCTTAATTTAGCAAGATTAACCGCCATATAATAGGCATTGATGCAGTCTGGTATGGTAACATTATGATTCTTTCTATCTATTCCTGCAGCCTTTATTATAAATGACTGAACTGTATTTAAAAATGTATTATCTAAAATTTCTTCTCTATTATCTATGCTATACCCATAATTTTCTAACTGCTTATACACTAAATCATAAAAAGCAGGAAACTCTATGCCAGCCTGATATCCTCTTCTGCTGTCTGCCTCTTCAAATGAATAAGGTATCAAATAGCTTGAAGCATTTGAAACTATATACCTATTCAATGATTTGCATTCTTTATTTATATTTTTAACATCTTTTAATTTATCTATTATGCCTTTGGTATGAAAACTTCCTGTAATAACTAAAACTTTAGTATATTTTTCCAATGCTTCCTGAACATTCTTAGCCATTATATATTCTCTGTTTCTAGTTTCCAAGTCCTCATCCTCTATCAAACGCATATAATAGCCTAAAGCATAAATACTTCTTATAAAATCTATGCTGTTTTTTAATATTCCGTTTATTTCAAAATCTCTTTCCCAAAGTTCAGCGAAACTTCTAAGTCCTGCCCTTTTTGTAAGTTCAATAGTATAAGTATTAATATTAAATTTATTATCATCATTATCATACACCGATATTAATTTTTTTGAATCATTATTAGAATTCTCTATCATAAGAGCATAAGGCATATCAATAAAACTGCAGTAAATATTATTCTTATAAGCCTCTTTTATAGCAGCAAACTCAGGGGAATAATCTAAAAAAGGATAATAGCATCTGTATTTATTATTATTGCTGTCAATATAACTTGAGTAAATGCAAAACGGAGCCTTAGTATCTTCTTCAATCATATACTTCATCAAATCATTACAGTCATTAGGCCCCTCTATAAGAATAGCATCAGGCTTAAAATCACTTATTACATTCTTTAAATGATATGAACATACAGGAGAATGATGTCTTATAGGAAAAAACATTATATTTTCTTTTATACTTTGTGAAAAATCATTTTCAAAATTATCTTTTTCACCGCTTTTTATTTTCATCTTTACATATACTCTTAGCAATAATAATGTAATTGTACTATAAAAACAGTATAATGCAATGATTATATATTAATAAAAAAATATAAATATTATATTGATTTTTTTTTCTGTTATGCTATAATTTTAGCACTTAAAAAGGTTCTGTTAAATTAAATGCGGGCGTCGTATAATGGTTATTACCTTAGACTTCCACTCTAAAGATGACGGTTCGATTCCGTTCGCCCGCTCATTTTAATATGTCATCTAAAATTTATTATTGATATTCTTAAATATTTTCGGTTTTAGTAAAAATTACATTTTAGTAAATTATGAGGTTTCTAATGAGAAAAGGACTAATGTTTAAATTTTTAAGTATATTTTCTGTACTGCTATTTGCAGCTTTCTTGGCATTCTACTTTATATATAAACCAATATACAAATCAAAATTCTTAAATGAAAAATACTTTCAAACTCTCAACTCTAAAAATGAAGTTGAAGGTTATATAAGAGAAATACAAAATACTGTTAATATAATAGTAAATGATTTAGAAGCAAACCCTGATTTGCAAAGTTTCGGCAGTTTTATAACAAATGTACAAAAAACAAGTTCAGGATATCTTAACATGTATTTTGGGGATACGGTTCCATATTCAGAAGGCGGTATCTATATAAACACATTAGAAGAATATCCTAGAACATATAATCAGACAGCAAGACCTTGGTATATAGATGCCATAAAAACTAGAGATATAGTAATAAGCGAGCCTTATATTGATTTTGCAGTTAACGAATTAACAGTAACTTTCAGTAAAGCAGTTTACACTAATGGACAGTTAAAAGGGGTATTTGCTATAGACTTTATTAATATGAACCAAATAATGAAAAATATAAAAGATACTTTTAAAGAAGAGTTTTATATAGTATCATCAGATGGAATATATATGACGCATGAAAATAATGATTTCATATTAAATGAGAATAAAAATTTATTCGATGATCCTATTTTTGCCCCATTTAAAGGAAATCTTAATTCTCATATAGGCGAAGTTAAAATATCAGGCAATCAATGGTACACTATACAAAAAACATCTAATGCCCCATGGCTTTTAATATTTAAAGGAGATGCCAAAGAGTTAAATAATCAATTTAGAATTTTAATGCTTATGGTATTTATAATAATGATTATTATATTATTAATTGAAGGTGTACTTGTAAAAAAAATAGTTAAGCCTTTAAAAAACACAATAAAAATTATAGACCTTATGAAAGAAGGTAATTTCAACAGCATCTTTAATAAAGAAGATTTAGCATTAAAGGATGAATCTGGGCATTTGGTTAATTCTGTTAATGATATGCAAAATAGAATATCTTCCATAGTAGCTGAAATAAAAAATAATATCGCTTCAATAAATAATTCAAGCAGCAAGATATCAAGCGGAATAGATAATTTATCAGACAGAACATCATCTCAGGCTTCTGCTTTAGAAGAGGTAAGCAGTGCTATAGAAAATTTATTCTCTTCTATATCAGAAACTTCAAAGCATACTAATAATGTAAGGGATATGAGTAATAAGGTATCAGAAGCTACAAAAGAGGGAGTAGATGCTGTTACGCAGATTTCTAACAATATGGCTGATATATCCGAATCAAGCAAGGAGATATCCGATATAATAAAACTAATACAAACTATAGCATTTCAAACTAATATACTTGCTCTTAATGCTGCTGTTGAGGCTGCACGTGCGGGTGAGCAGGGTAAGGGTTTTGCTGTTGTGGCATCAGAAATAAGATCGCTTGCTCAGAATGTTAATGATGCTGCTGGAAAAATCACAGACATAATAGAAAACACCATCACAAAAATAGCTGTAGGAGATGAGTCTGTAAAGCATTCTATAGAAATGCTTTTAAATATAGAAAATTCTGCAAAAGAAGTATCTGATGTTCTTATAGATTTATGCAATTCTGTTTCTGAGGAAGAAGGAAGCGTTAAAGAGATTTCGCTTGCCATAAATGAACTCAACCGTATAACTCAGGAGAATGCTGATTTAGCAAGCAGCAGTGCTGTTTTAGGAAGAGAAGTTGCTAATGGTGCTGAAAATGTTTATTCAGAACTTGAGTATTTTAAATTGATTGTTTAAGCCTATTTTGATTATAAATTTATATTATATATTGAAGTTTATTTTTAGCCGTTTCATAATCTAAAACTTGAACTTCTTTAATATTCCAAAGTTTACCTAATGGACATATAAGACTTCTTTTTATGATATTTTCTATTTCTTTTACAACATCAGGTATTATGATTTTATTTTTAGCATTAAATTCTTTAAAAATAATAAAAACTTTTATTTCTATATTAGGATTATAATTTTTATTTATATTATTTAATGTTTGTATAATATTATTATTACCATCATATAAAGCTGTTTTTAATAAAGCGGAAGAATGCAATGCTTTTAGTCTTAAATCATCTTTTAAATTTGATTTATTTATATTATTTACTTCTTTACACTCTATTAAATCAATACAACTATCATTACAATAGCAAAAATCCATTTCCTTCATTCCGCTGTAATGTTCTTTATCATTATCTTTACAAACTTCATAATTTTTTTGATTTTGTATATAGAATTGGTTTTCGGATAATCTAAAATATGAATTATATTTAAACTCTATAAGCCATTCAGTATTATTATTCAATTTTTACTCTCCACAAACATATCATAAGCCTCATCAGATATTGAATTATCAGGAAACTCTTTTGATAAATCATAAGCTCCGTCTATTTTTGTATGATTATCCTCTTTTATAAAGAAATATACATTTATAGGATAATTTTCTTTTATGGCAATATTGCTAAGCTGATTTAAAACAAATGAATTATGACTAGCCATAAATATCTGAACACCTTCTTTTGAAATGTCAGCCAAAAATCTCATAAGCTCACGAACCATTTTAGGATGCAGACTGTTTTCAGGCTCATCAATAAATAAAATACTTTTCTTTGTTAAATTTCCTGTGTTATGAAGAACTTCAAATATTCCTAGTTTTTTTATTCCTTCAGCAGTTATATTAATGTTATAAATATTTCCGTCATTTTTATGATAATTAATAGCATTAGTATTTTTGTCTATTCGTATATTACCGTTATAGAAATCATATTTATTTTTAAATACGCTTAATAATTCTCTTTCATCAATATTTTTTCTTGCAAGTATTTCATAAATTATATCAGTATACGAATCATCAAATCCGCTTTCTATATTTTGATTTTTTAAATAAATAATGGCATTCATAATAGATAAAATTTCTTTTGCAGGTACAAATAATGGTTTATAGTCATAATTACAATTATTAATATTATCGTAAGAAGTTATAATCTCATCTTTACTATTCAAAAAAGAAACATTAAAATTAACTTTATCTTTATCCAATAAAAAGAGTTTTTTTAATTTATTATTTTCAGTATAACTTACTGGAAATTTAAATTTATTGAGTACATATAGATTATTTATATATTGATAAATATTGCAAGTTCTAATATTTTTTCCTAAACAACCTTTTAATTCATAACTTACACAATACAAAAATTTTAATATTGTAGTTTTTCCTGTATCATTTTCACCTACAAATAAGTTTATATTAGAAAAATTATCAAACTTAGCATTTTTAAATTGTCTGTAATCATGAATTTCAAAATTCTTTATCATAAAAATAACCTAAATTATAATATTATAATATTCTATAATATATTTTCATTATTTCAAATATTTAATTGTTTTTCTTCATCACTCATAATTATTTCCTAAGCACCAAATATATATTTTATAGTAATAAGAAGAATTTGTTTTTTTGCAACTTTTTTAACGAAAAAAGTTGATGAAAATAAAAAAATTATAATTAGTTTACAAATATTTTATCACATCAAAATAAAAATTAAACCTTTTATATTTAGTATATTTTTTCTTAATTGATGCTCTAAAAACAATAAAAATCAATAATTAACATATTGAATAAAATCAGAAATATAATATAGTTTTTAATCATTAAAATAAATTTTTAAATGTTAGAGGAATTATATGAAAGTTTTTATTAGTGCGGATATTGAAGGAATTACTACAACTACACAATGGCCTGACACGGATGCAGGAAGTTTAACTTATAAAGAACATACTCTTCAAATGACTAAAGAGGTTAATGCAGCATGCGAGGGAGCTATAGCTGCAGGAGCTAAAGAAATATTTGTAAAAGACGCACATGATACAGCTATGAATATAGATCAAACAGCCTTGCCTGAATGCGTAAAGATACATAGGAGATGGAGCGGAGATCCTTATTCTATGGTAGAAGGCATTGATGAGAGCTTTGATGCTGCTATGTTTATAGGATATCATAATGCAGCTTCTATTGGCAATAATCCGCTTTCGCATACTATGAATACTAGAAATGTATATGTGAAACTTAATGAGGTATTAGCAAGCGAGTTTATGTTTTTCAGCTATGCAGCAGCATATAGGAAAGTACCTACGGTATTTTTATCTGGAGATAAGGGATTATGTGAAGAGGCTTTTAAAATGAATCCGAATCACCCTAATTTGATAACTCTTCCTGTAAAAGAGGGTATAGGTTATTCTACTATTAATTATTCTCCGAATTTAATGGTAAAAATGATTAAAGAGAAGACAAAAGAGGCATTAAGTCAGGATTTCAAAGGTAAAATATTGAAACTTCCTAATCATTTTAAACTCGAAGTATGTTATAAAGAACACGGATATGCTCATAAAGTGTCGTTCTATCCAAATGCCAAAAAAATTAATGATACTACTGTAATTTTTGAGAATAATGACTATTATGAGGTATTAAGAGCCTTGAAATTTATATTATAAAATTCTATAATATAGCAGTCCGATAACTTATGAAAGCCTTCTTAAAATACAAGATGTTTTTAAGAGGGCTTTTTTATTTATCAATAATCATTTTATGGAAAATATTTATGTCAGAGATTTGGGATATCTACGATAGAAACAAAAATAAAACAGGGAGATTTCATAAAAGGGGAATGCCTTTAAATAAAAATGATTATCATGTAATCATACATGCTTGGGTAGTAAATAGCAGAGATGAAGTAATAATAACAAAAAGGCATAGCAGTAAAAAAATATGTCCTAATATGTGGGAATGTACTGAGGGCTCTATAATTGCTGGTGAAAGCAGTATTGAAGGAGCGGTACGAGAGCTTAAAGAAGAAATCGGTTTATCATTTGAAAAGAATGAGGCTATATTTTTAACTTCTTTTATATTAGAGTTTTCAAATACAATAGTAGATTCATATATGTTTAGAAGAGATGTAAAACTAGAAGACTTAAGTTTGCAGGAAAATGAGGTGAGTAAAGCTATAATAGTAAACAGAGATAAATATTTTGATATGTGCAAAAGCGGAGAGATAATTTCTTCTATAAGATATTTTTATGATATTTATGATAAATTAAAATAAATATTAAAAAGAGTGTTAAATTTAAAGTATTAATTATATATGTATTTTTCCAGATATATTATAATGGTCTTAGTATTTCTGAATAGGAGAATGAAAAATGCAGTATGTTAAATTCGGAAGCAGAAGAGGAAAAGAAGGTGAGATAAAACTTCTTGATATATTTTATAATCATAATATAGTATTTGCAGAAGTAAAGGCGGGTGCTGAAAAAGTAAAAGAGAAGAAATTTTTAAAAGGCACAAGAATAATGATAGCAGACGGATTAAAAGTTGTTGCTTTAGGCATTGCTGAAACTGACTCTGATTCTTTGGATAAATTTAATATCAAATTTAATAAGAATGAATTAGATAGGGTTAATATTTCTTATTGGGTAATAGCAGCAAAGGTTAAAATATATAAATTAGAAGAAAATGATTATTTTTCTACAACAATAGGAAAATTCTATCATGTAAAAAATAAAGAAAAAATAAAATTAACAGATGAGCTTTTAGAAAAGTATTCAAAATAATATTTTATAAGGAGGATAAATATATGAGCAAACCAAAAGTAGTAGTTCTTGACGGCTTCATATTAAATCCAGGAGATATATCTTGGGCTGAAATAGAGAGCATATCAGATTTAAAAGTTTATGACAGAGTGGATTATGACAATGTAAAAGAAGCAGCTTATGATGCTTGGGGAATATTAAACAGTAAAGTAGTTTTTGACAGGAAGCTAATGCAGTCGCTTCCTAACTTAAAATATATAGGCATGCTTGCCACAGGATACAATGTTATAGATATTGAAGCTGCAAAAGAATTGGGAATTACAGTTACAAATGTACGAGGATACGGTCCTCAGTCGGTAGCACAGCTTGTAATGGCTTTTGTATTATCATTATCTTTCAGAATAGTTGAACATAATAATCAAGTTCATAATGGGGAATGGGTAAAATGCAAAGATTATTCATTCAGCAGTTATCCTTTAATGGAGCTTGAAAATAAAACTATGGGAATATTTGGTTTTGGAGATATTGGAAGAGAGGTTGCTAAAATGGCTATGGGAATGGGTATGAAAGTTTTGATTTACTCAAGAAGCAGAAAAGAAGGTTTTGATAATGCTTCAAATATAGAGGAGCTTTTTGAAAACTCTGACTTTTTATCGCTTAATGCACCTCTTAATAAAGAAACAGAAAATATAGTAAACAAAAACTTACTTTCAAAGATGAAAAAAACAGCATTTTTAATCAACACCTCAAGGGGAGGAGTTATAGTAGAAAAAGATTTAGCTGATGCTTTAAATAACGGCATTATCGCAGGGGCAGGATTAGATGTGCTTGCAAAAGAGCCTCCTTCAGCTGATAACCCTCTTCTCACAGCTAAAAACTGTTATATTACGCCTCATTTTGCAGGAAACACATTTGAGGCTAGAACTAGGCTTATGCATAAGGTTTATGAGAATATAAAAGCATTTTTGGAAGGAAACCCTATAAATGTTTTAACTAAATAAAATTTTTTTCGTATAAATAAACGCACGGTTAATAGATTTTTATTTATAATTTAAATGCTTTTATTAATTTTTTTATTTTAAAAAAACAAGTTAAGCGTGCGTGAATAATCGCTTTAAATCTAAAAAACACTAGGGCGGGTACAGAAATATCTATTTAAACAGCAAAGAAACGAAAAACAAAAATGACTAATTAAATTATAAGAAATGATGGGCGGGGTGTGTAAATAAAATTTTAATTACATACCCCTCCCTCTATTCTTTTTTACTAAATTTGAAATATTTATTTTAATTATATTTAATATGTATATAGAAATGTTAACACCCGCCCAAGCTTTTATTAAAAAAATTAGCCAAAATACAATTTATATAAACCTGTATATTTTTCTCGTATAAATAATAAAACTGTTATTTTAACATCTATATATATTTTTTTATGAAAATATATTGTAAAAAATGCGAAAAAATCATATTTTCATATTGTTTTTTTTTTTTTTTTTTTACAATACTTGTAGTTAATAAAACTTTTTTCAATGCCGGACAAAGCAATCTTGTCCGGTACTATATTTGATGCTGATACTCAGAAATGAGTAATAGTATAAAAAATATTTAGGAGATAACTTTATGATAGAAAAAGTTAGCAAAAAAGTAAAGTTCCTAGCTGCTGTAATAGGTTCTTTATTAATTACAACAGTTTCAGCATTCGGTATGTACGGTGTAGACGG
>NZ_CALXKQ010000030.1 GCF_944388875.1 uncultured Brachyspira sp. | reverse complement strand
GACTATCGACTATCGACTATCGACTATCGACTATCGACTATCGACTATCGACTATCGACTATCGACTATCGACTATCATTTTAAATTTTTCAATATATTTTTTATAAATATTATTTTTTGCACCTGTAATATATCTTTTTTTATAATAAATTCATGTCTCGTATTATAGAGATATTCTAAAACAAAAATCACTAAAACCCTAATTTCATTTGTTTTAGAAAATTCCTGACAAATAACCTATAATACGAGGCACCTTTAGCCATATAGTCATAATTATTCATAAAATCTTTTACATAAAAATATGATTTTTGTTTTATTACTGTAATATTTTGGAAGGGAAATTTATTTCAAAAGAGGACAAAATGAAATCTATATTATTAACTTTTTTATCATGCTTATTTATTTTTGTTTCATGCGGTAATTCAAATAATGCCAAACAAGAAACAGCAACCGATAATAGTACAACAGAAATAACTCAATTACAGCTTAGCGAAAATGAAAAAGCAAATAATTATGAAGTTGTATATTTAGTGGCTGATACTGGAGAATATATCAACTCTGAAATAGCACAGAATGAAAGCGGCAATTTCGGAGTAGTATATTACAGAGACATCAATCAAAATCTAAACACATTCAATGTTACAAAAGCAGGGGAGCTTGATGAAGGAAGTATTTCAGCAACTTCTTATGACAATAAAACATTAGAAGGAAATTTCCCAAGTACTGCATATCCTTTCACTGCCAAAATAGATGGAAAAGAAATGACTTTCAAAACAGCAAAAACTCCTGTAACTGGTGCTAGAATAATTGAGTACACTTATTCAAATGTTTCTCCTGAATCATCAACTAATGGCCAAAGATTCTTCCAATTCAAAACAGCAATATTTGCTTTAAATAATGACAGCAAATCCGCTAACATAGATAAAATTAATTTAGACATAAATAAAGATTTTGGAATTACTGATGCAAGCACTTTCAATGATTTAACAAAATTATTAACAGCTCAAAGTTTGATAAGCAATAAAATGACTCCTATCTATGATGAGTGGGTAAAATCTGATTATATATCACATATAGAAAATTATTCTTCTCAATTCGGTATAGATTATTTAAGCGAAAAAGTTGTATCTATAAATAAAATGGTTTATGAATACACAGGCGGAGCTCATGGAAACTATGCTACAATAAATAGTGTATATTCATTGGAAACAGGAAATCAATTAAAAATAGCAGATTTAATAACAGACTTAAAAAATACTGATTTACTTAATTTAATAAAAGATAAACTTGTAAAAATAGAAGGTAGAGATGCTAATTCTTATTTCGGATTAGATGAACTTTCATTAGAAAACAACAATTTCTATTTGACATCAAAAGGTTTAGTATTTACTTGGGGAATATACGAAATAGGACCTTATGCTATTGGAGAAACTAGAGTATTAATGTCAGCAGAAGAAATTAAACCTTATTTGAAAGACGAATACAAGACTATATTTGAATAATAATTGTTTTAATATAGGAAAAATATAGAGGTGATTATTAATTTAATTACCTATTTTTTATTTAAAACACTTTACTATTTGTAAAAATGGTTTAATATATAAAAAACTTTTAGAGGTTATATATGGAAAAATTCGATGTTTGTGTAATTGGAATAGGTACAATAGGTTCATTTGCTTCATATTACTTATCGAAGTCAAATATAAAAACAGCGATGATTGATTTATATGCTCCTTCTCATGATCAAGGTTCATATCATGGTGATACTAGAATATTTAGAATAGCTTATGGAGAAGGAGAAAAATACATACCTATGCTCAAAAGAGCTTTTGATTTATGGGGAGAATTTGAATCAGAAACAAATACAAAAATGTTTGAAAGAATTGGAGTTATTAATATAGGTCATAAAGATTCTGAATTTATGATTAATACATTAAGTAGTGCCAAAAATTATAATTTAGACTGTGAAATCATAGATAAAAAAGAGATTGAAAAAAGATATAGTTTTTTTGTTCCAGAAGATTTTTTAGGTGTTTATGAAAGAAATACAGGCTATGTATATAGTGATAATTCAGTGATAACAGCGAGTAATGAAGCTGTAAAATTCGGAGCAAAAACTTTTTACGGAAGTGAAATAAAAGAGATAAAAAAAATAAATGACTCTTATATAATAATATCAAAAGACTATGAGTTTGAAACAAAAAAAATAGTTATATCAGCAGGAACTTACTCAGATGAAATATTGAATTTATTATTAAAAATTATGCCCTTACCTTGCATACCTGTATACAAAAAAAGAAAAATATTTTCTTGGTGGGAAAGCGATGTATATACTTATGATAAACTTCCTGCTTTTACATTTGAAATAGACGGAGATCATTATTATGGTTTTCCTAATGCGGGAGATGGTTTTAAAATAGGTAAAAACTTAACAGGACAATATTACAACAAAAGAGAAGAGAGGGTTGATTTTGGGGAGATAGAAGAGGATAAATATGAAATAGGTGAACATGCCAGAAAATTTATGCCTTATATAGGAAAATTCATAAAAGGTAAATCATGCAGTTATCCTATGAGTCCAGATGAAGATTTCATTATAGATTTTTTAAATAATGATATATTGTTTTTCGGAGGTATTAGTCATGGCTTCAAATTTGCACCTGTTTTAGGTGAAATTGCGGCAAAGGTTATTACAGACAAAAAATTCACATTAGATGAAAACTTTACGCTTAAAAGATTCAATTAATTTTGTGAGTAAAATAATATTTGAATAACAAAAATATTTATTTATAAAGTGTATAAGAGGGTAGTTATTAATATAATTATCCTCTTACTATTATAATAAATTATTCTTTTATATTATATACCTTTTTTATAGCTTTTATAATTTTTTCTGTCCTTTTTTCTATTGATTTTTTATCCCAATTAGATTTTAATTCCTTAGTTTTTTTATTAAAATAGTTATCAATAATTTCTTTTTGCTGCTCTAATTTAATATTATCATCTTGATTATTATAATATTCTAATTTTGTTTTAAAATCGCTATTACTTGCTCCTTTATTTTTATCTTCTCTCAAAAGCAAATAATTACCCAAACATCTTTGTAACATATATAATACATTTGTTTTATATTTATATACATTTATAAAACGGTTTCTAACATCATAGTATCCATAAAAATGTGGGTTAATATTTGGTTCTTCAATAGGTAAAATATGCTCTAAAGTAATTTTTTTCATTTTTTTATCATCATATCTCATATTATTTTTTTTTAATAAAGAATTTTCATATTTCCATAATAAAAATTTAGCTGTAGGATGTGATATTTCATTGTCAAGAAATTTTATAAATTCATTATTACTCCAAGTAAAATCTTTATTTTTAAATTGCTTATTAATATTTCTTATAATATCTTTTATAAAATTATAGCCATTGGCTAATAAACTTTGATATATCTCATCTAGTTTTACAGATAATCTTTTTCTTGTTGTAATAACTCTATTTCTAATCAATAAATTTTCTAATATTTCAATAAAATTCTTTTTGGTTTCTTTATCAATATTTTCTTTGTATTTGTATAAAAACGCAATAAAAGGATATATATCAACACTAATACCTAATGATATTATAGAATGTACATAAAAAAACTTACCGTCATCTTTAAAATTTGATAAATATTCCCCATTTTTAACTAATTCTTTTACAAAATCATTTATAAAATCAATTTTGTTGCCAATATTATACTTTTGAGTATTTTCATCATTTTTCAAACTCATAATTCTATTTGGAATATTATCATTATTATTTTCTTCTAAATATTTGCTTATATCATCTATACCTCTATATTTCAAATCATTAAAAAAAGTTTTTATAGTAATTTCAAGAAAATTATCTTCACTCAAAATATCTTCTATTTTTGCAATATTAGTAAAAATCTTTTTAAATTGCTCAGTTATCTCTTTTATATCTTCTTCTACTTTATTAGAATTTAAGTATATAGTATGCATAAATAATGATTTAAGTATATCTAAATTAGTTGGTCTTTTACCTCTATTATTCTCATATATAAACATTTGAACAGCTTCTTCCTGTTTATTAATAATATGTTCAGTACATGAAGCTTCCATAATAATATTAAATATATTGCTTATATAATTTTTATCCTGTTTTTTTAAAGCATTATTAAATATTTTGCAAGCATTATATATACGTTTTTGTGATAGAGTTTCAAAAGATTTAGATTTTCTATTTAGCTTAATTTCTCCTTTTATTATTCCTTTAAAAAATTTATTATCATAAGAAACTGTTGAAAATTTTTTTGATATAAAGTTATGTATATTTTTTAAATCTTCATTATCATCAAGCATATTATAAATACTAAATATTAATAGAACTATAGTAGTAAGTCTTTGCTGACCATCTATAATATAAAAATTACCATTTCTTTCTTCAAATAAAAAATGCCCTACATAATAATGACTTTCTTTTTCAGCATATTCTTCTATATCATACAAAAACTGACGTATTTGTTCCTCGTCCCAAGAATAGGATCTTTGATAATCTGGTATTTTTATTGTTTTTTTATTTTCTAATAATTTCTTGACTGTTTTAAATGTTTCTTCTAATAACATACTTAACCTCACAATATAATAATTATTATATTTCAAGTAATTAAATATACTTCCAAGTGTATCCTTTTTTCATCTCCAAAATATCTTCAACAGTACCTTTAGCAATTATCTCACCGCCGTTAGTTCCTCCTTCTAAACCTAAATCGATTATATAATCAGCAGCTTTTATAACATCAGGATTATGTTCTATTATTATAACACTATGTCCTTTTTCTACTAATTTATTTAAAGCTATAAGAAGTTTATTAACATCATCAAAATGAAGTCCTGTAGTAGGTTCATCTAAAATATAAACTATATGCTCATCGCCTTGTTTTTTTGCTAATTCTGTTGCAAGTTTCAAACGCTGCAATTCTCCGCCTGAGAAAGTATCAAGCCTTTGAGAGAGTTTTATATAACCAAGCCCAACCTCACTCATTATTGATAAAGTTTTTGTTATTGATTTGTCAAAGTCAAAAAACTCTATTGCCTCATCAACTGTAAGCTCTAATACTTCGGCTATGTTTAGAGATTTGAACCTTACGGATAAAGTTTCATTATTGTATCTTTTTCCTCCGCAAGCCTCACAAACTATTTCCATGTCGGATAAAAAGTGCATAGCTATTTTTCTTATACCTTTACCTTCGCATATATTGCATCTTCCTTCTTTTCCATTATATGAGAATCTTCCAGCTGCGAATGCTTTTGCTTTTGCTGCAGGAGTTTTTGCAAATATATTTCTAATTTTATCAAACACTTTACTATAGCTTACTAATGTGCTTCTAATAGAACCAACTATTGATATTTGGTCAACTAATATAGTGTCTGAAACAATGCTAGGTATTTCTGCACTTTCAAATTTAGAGTATTGATTGAGCCTGCGTTTTTTTAGAGCAGGGTAGAGTGTATCTATTATAAGTGATGATTTACCGCTTCCAGAAACTCCTGTAACAACCACTATTTTTTTTAACGGTATATCTACACTAATATTTTTTAAATTATTTGTAGAAACATTTTTTAATTTTATGCATTCAGTATCTTCATTTCTTACGGCAGTTTTATCAAATACTTTTTTTCTCTCGCTTAAATAATCTCCTGTAAGTGAATTATTGGCATTTAATATATCATCATATTTACCTTCAAAAACTACTTCGCCTCCAAAAGCACCAGCAAAAGGTCCCATATCTATAATATTGTCCGCTGCTTTCATAGTATCTCTGTCATGCTCTACTATTACAAGAGTATTTTTTAAATCTCTCAATTCCTTTAATGTATCAAGCAAATGATTGGTATCTCTTGGGTGAAGTCCTACAGTAGGCTCATCTAATACATAAAGCACACCTGTAAGTTTAGAGCCTAACTGACTGGCAAGCCTTATTCTCTGAGCCTCTCCTCCTGAAAGCGTAGCGTATTTTCTGCCTAATGATAAATAATTTAATCCTACTTTATCCAAAAAGCTAAGCCTTGTATTTATTTCTTTAACAGCTTCTTTTGATATTGTATTTTCTCTCTCTGTTAAAAGTTTAGGAAGTTCATCAAAGAAATTAATTGCTCCTTCAACAGTCATAGCACATACTTGGCTTATATTTTTATCTTGTATAGTATATGCTCTCATTACTTCATTTAATCTTTCTCCATGACAAGAATTGCATTCCTCATCTACAAAAAATTTACCAAGCGATTTATCTTTCCACTCTGAATAATCTTCGCTTGTAACATCATTATTAGAATGCCAAGCAGTGATAACATTTCCTATAGCATAATCACCGCCGAAAAATACAGTATCTATAACTTTTTTATCAAGTTCATTAAAAGGAGTTTGGTATAAATCTTTTTTTGTTATACCATTTCTTTTTAATAATCTGAATAATGAATCTGTATAATGCTTGCCATGAGTAGAAAACATATTATGAAGAGCGGTATCTAATGCCCCGTCAAACAAAGGTTTTGTACTGTCTTTTATTGCCAAATCTATGCTGAATGTAGGTTTACTTCCAAGCCCTTTGCACTCCTCACAATATCCCCAATGGGAATTAAATGAAAAATGTCTAGGAGTAACTTCAAAATCAAACAATATACCATGAAGAAGGCATGCTGGAAACTTTGTATGGAAACTTTCCTTTATTATTATACCATGTGAAGCCTTTATATGCACAACTCCGTTTGATAAATCCATCGCCCTTTCAATAGCATCGGCAATCCTAGCCCTTTTATCTTTTCCAACAACTATCCTATCAATAACTATACCTACAGAATATATCTCTTCTTTTGATAGAGAATCAATTTCTTCTTCTGTGATATCATCTATAACATAATCATTATTATTAATCTGCATTCTCACATATCCGGCTTCTCTTGTTTTTTCTATAATTTTTTTAATATCTTTTGCATCATTATCATCAAAAGTAAATCTATGATTAAATGAGCTATGATATAAAGGAGAAATTATTATAAGTTTATGCAGGTCCATAGTATCAATAATTTCAGTTGCAAGTATTGAAGGAGTTTCAGCTTTTAGAGTATCTTTATCGCTGCAATGGGGGCAATGAGGTTTTGACACTCTTGCAAAAATTAGTCTGAAATAGTCATAAATCTCTGTAACTGTTGCAACAGTAGAACGAGGATTTCTGCTTACATTCTTTTGATCTATTGCTATAGCGGGAGCAAGTCCTTCTATCTTTTCAACATTAGCATCTTCAAATCTTCCTAAAAATCTTCTTGCATAAGTAGAAAGTGATTCAACAAATCTTCTCTGACCCTCTTTAAATATAGTATCAAATGCAAGAGAAGTTTTTCCGCTTCCAGATACTCCTGTTATAACATTAATTTTATTTTTTGGTAATATTAAACTGATATTTTTAAGATTATGTTTATTAGCACCTTTTATAATAAGAGAAGTATTTTCTTCTTTTTTTGCTTCTTCTGTTTTTGTAATTTCTTTTTTCTTTTTTGAAGGCTTTAATATTTCTTTAAGTTCTTTTGCCGTTAGTGATTCTTTTACTTTTATAATATCCTCTGGCTTTCCTTGAGCAACAACTCTGCCTCCTTTATCTCCGCTTAAAGGTCCCATATCTATAATATAATCAGCACATTTAATAACGTCCAAATTATGCTCTACAACTAAAACAGTATTTCCTTTCTCAACAAGTCCGTCTAATGCTTTTAATAATTTTTTTATATCCTCAAAATGAAGTCCTGTAGTAGGCTCATCTAATATATATAAAGTATTTCCTGTAGATATTTTATGAAGTTCGCTTGCTAGCTTTATTCTCTGAGCCTCTCCTCCAGATAAAGTTGTAGAAGGCTGTCCCAATTTTATATAACCAAGTCCTATATCTTCCATTATTTTTAATATTCTTGTTATTGAAGTTATACCGTCAAAAAACTTAATAGCCTCTGAAACACTCATTTCAAGAACATCGTATATAGTTTTGTCTTTGTATTTAACATCTAAAGTTTCTGCATTAAATCTTTTACCTCCGCATTCCTCGCAAGGCACTAATACATTCGATAAAAACTGCATCTCTAGCTCTATAACTCCAGCACCCTCGCATGTAGGACATCTTCCTGTTTTTACATTAAATGAAAATCTTCCTTTATCATATCCCCTCATTTTTGCAAGTTTAGTAGCTGCAAATAAATCCCTTATAGGTGATAAAACTTTTGTATAAGTTGCAGGATTGCTTCTTGGTGTTCTCCCGATTGGCGACTGATCAACTTCTATAACCTTGTCTATATTTTCAAGCCCTTCTATTTTTTCATGACTGCCTGCTGTTAAAGTTTTTCCATAAAAATGATTATGCAAAGCACGCATTAAAATATTTTCAACTAAAGTAGATTTACCGCTTCCAGAAAGTCCTGTTACTACAATAAATAATCCCAAAGGAAACTCTACATCTATATTTTTAAGATTAAATTGATTAGCACCTATTACTTTTAAAAACTTTCCGTTTCCTTCTCTTCTTGTTTTTGGTATTTCTATATCATCATCGCCTCGTAAATATTTAGCAGTGTAAGATTTATCTGATTTTATAAACTCTTCATAATCACCAATACCTACAACTTCTCCTCCATTAACTCCAGCATTAGGACCTATATCAATTAAGAAGTCGGACTCCTCCATAGTTTCTTTGTCATGCTCTACAACTATAACAGTATTATTTTTATCTCTTAATGTTTTTAATGATTCTATTAATTTTTTATTGTCAGACTGATGAAGTCCTATTGAAGGCTCATCAAGTACATATAATACGCCTTCAAGTCCGCTTCCTATTTGAGATGCTAATCTTATTCTTTGAGATTCTCCGCCTGAAAGAGTAGGGGAGGAACGCTCTACTGTTAAATATGTTAATCCCACTTTCACCAAAAATGTTAATCTGTAAATAATTTCTTTTACTATGGGAGCACCGATTATCTCTTCATTAGGTTTTAATTTTAATTTAGTAAAATAATCGTATAAATCTTCTATAGTCATTGAAGAAAAATCAGCTATAGTTTTGCCATTAAATTTCACTGATAATGCATCTTCATTGATTCTTTTACCCTTGCATTTGGGACATTCAACTTCGTCCATAAAATTAGCATAATAACTGTTTTTATAAGTTTCATAATCATATTTTAATCTGTCTAAAATACCCGGTACTCTATCTTCTACAAGTTTGCTATGATACCAGAATCTTTTTCTCCATTTTACTTCTTTATCGGTACCGTAAAGCAAATATTTTTTTTCTGTTTTAGTTAAATCTTTCCAAGGCTTTTTTAAATCTATTTTATAAGTCTTAGCAATAACTTCTAATTCATCAATACCGTATTCCATGTCAAAACCTATATGATCATCTACAATACATGATAAAGCCCCGTCATAAATATTTAAATTTTCATCTCTTACAATATGCTTCTCTGTAAATACATGCTCAACCCCAAGACCTCCGCAAACAGTACATGCTCCCATAGGATTATTAAATGAAAATAAATTAGGTTCAATATCAGCAATAGAGTGTCCGCAGTTAGCACAAGACCTTTCTGTAGTATAGAGTTTATAATATTTATCTATTTCAAACTGCTTACTCATTTTTATCTTTTTCTTTTTTGTTTTTGTATCAGCTTCATTTGATTCAGTATTTCCTATATCATTATTAACTTCAATTGCCTCATTACTTTTTTCATGCTCTTCATAAAATGCTACCAATCCCTTTGTTATTCTTATAGCTCTTTCTATATCATCAGTAATTCTTGACAAGTATTTATCTTCAACTTTTATTCTGTCAATAACTATTTCTAAAGTATGCTTTTCATATCTTTTAAGCTCTGGTATTTCATCTTCATCAAATTTATAAACTATATTATCAATTCTTATTCTAGGGTATCCTGCAAGTTTTACTTCTTCAATTTCTTTTCTATACTCTCCCTTTCTATCTCTTACAATAGGGGCAAGCACTAAAATTCTTTTTTCTGCAAACTCTCTCAAAACACTTTGTGCAATTTGGTCTTCGCTTTGCTTAGATATTTTATGTCCGCATTTAGAGCAATAAGGAACTCCAAGTCTTGCAAATAATAATCTAAAAAAGTCATAAATTTCTGTAACAGTACCTACAGTAGAACGAGGATTTTTATTTACGCTTTTTTGGTCTATAGAAATAGTAGGGGATAGTCCTTCTATATGTTCAACATCAGCCTTAGCCATAACACCTAAAAACTGTCTTGCATAAGCTGATAATGATTCTAAATATCTTCTCTGTCCCTCTTTAAAAATAGTATCGAATGCTAGAGAACTTTTTCCGCTTCCTGATACTCCTGTTAAAGTGGTTAAGGTTTTATGAGGTATTGAAAGTGATACATTTTTAAGGTTATGCTCTTTAGCACCTCTTATTTCTATAGAATTATTAGCCATAAAAAATCCTTACAAAAAAGTTAAAATATTATAACATAAATTCTATATAAAAAAAGGTTTTACTGGTATTAAATATTAATAAATAAATAATATTAAAAAAGATACCGCAGATTATACGATATCTTTTATTTTTTATTATTTTTGATAAATTAAAATTCTATATGTATATTAAAATATTTAGCCCATTTTCTTTCTGAAGCTCCATTTTTATTGAAATCTATACCCAAACCCACTTTTATATAATTAGGAACGGCACTTCCATCAAAAGCAGCTTTAATAGAAGTATATTCTTCATGTACATTTTTACTATATTCTAAACTAACTTCTTCCTGATTAAAAACCCCTTCTAAATGACCATCAATTAAAAAACGGTCAATATACGGCTGTATAAAATTAATCTCATAAAGATTTATTTTTTCATCCTCAATCCATTTCTTAAAATCTTCTTTTGAAAGACAAGATTTACCCTTTATATTGGCAGCATACTTATATGACTTTTTCATCTTATTATCAGAATTATCATTTTTACCATGATTAAAACCTACATTGCCTCCGTAACCGAGTATATCAGCATCAATATTAGATTTAAAAGATTTGCTATTTTCACTTACTTTAGTTTCCTTTGTATCAGAAATTATAGAAACTGACTGAGCTCCCATATTAAAAGCTATCTGAGTTATTATAGAACTTAAATCTTTTTCATAACATTCATTAAAAGATTCTAACGGATAGAAAACATTTTCATATAATTTACTTTCAACAAAATACCCTTTCTTATCTATTAGAGGATAAGGTTTATCATGTAAAGTTTTAACATAAATATTTTTTAACTCTTCACTGCCAAGCTCACATACCTGAAAATGACCTTTTACAGCAGATGTTTTGACGGGATTTCTTTCCATACTAAATTTTGTTTGCTCGTCCACTATTAATAATTTATCTTTATCAAACATATTATCACCTCAATATAGTTAATTAAAAATCCTCTTCTGATTTATTTTCATTTAGAGATTTAATAATGAATATGGCTCCCAAACTAACTAAACCTACTCCAACAGCACATAAAATAACATTACTATTTACTTTAATATCAAAATCACTATTGCTAAAACTACTACTATCAAAGCTATCAGCATAAGTTTTTGAGTTTTTTTTTTATCAAATGTATTCTTTAATTTTAAAAAGCTGTCATAATTAAGCCCTATAGTTTCTACAGTCTTTTTTATCATTTCATCAGATGCTTCTTTGTCCCATACAATATAAACTATTCTATTTCTTCCTGCCTGATCTTTTTCAGGATGTTTCATTCTGCAAAGAATCTCATTTTCATTAATTTGAAAAATATCATCTTTGACATAACTTTTATGCGGTAATCTTTCAAGCAGACAATTCCATTTTTTTTGTACTTCAATATCATCTACATTTAATGGTATACCATTTTCAACTAATTCATTTTTACCTGCATTTTTACTTTCAACTGATGCAATTACCATATACTCCTCCTTAAATTTTAAATATATATTTTATCAAATCCTCTCTTGGATTTTTAGATAATTCAAATATTTTACAATTAGAGCCAAAAGATTTTACCTCATTTTCTATATCTTCTTTATTATTTACTTCATCTCCTCTGGTACCTATAGTTAATAAAATAATATTTCTTTCCATACAATCATTAATACTATCTTTTATATCTAATTTTACTACATTATCATTTGAATAAAATTTTCTTGAATCAAATACATAGCATCTTATATCATGATGTAGAGATTTAGCTTCCTCTGTATCTTTCAACGAACTTTCACTGCCTGTTGTATTAATAATTTTTATCTTTATCTTTTTCGTTTTAGTTTTCACTTTAGCCATTATAGTTTCATAATTAAGTATTACATTATGTTCTTTAAGAAATCCATCTCCTTTTAATACATGAAATAATGTGTCTTTTCCTGCTTCTTTTTCTCCTATCAATAAAATAGTTAAATCTGCTGGGGCATTCTTATCAACTTGATAAAATACAATACCTCCTACTCCAATCAACGCTAAAGCTCCTCCAATTGCAATACCAACTATTGCTATTACTGGTAACGGCATAAATAAACTCCAAAATAAATTCCTATAATTAATTATTATAGGAAAAAAACATAAAAGTCAAGTGTTTTTATAAAAACTAATATGTTTATACACATAAAAAAAGATCTGTTTAAAAAATAACACTTACAGAAAATATTAATTTAAATACAAATTAGATAAATATATTAACCGCACGCAGAATGAAGCTAAAAAATAAAACTGATTTATAATTCAAATTTCACAAAAATAAAATAATTAACTAACCGTGCGTTAATGAGATTATTAATATAATTCAAAGCTAGGGCGGGAGCTAATAATTTATAATCAAACAGTAAATATAATTTTAATTAAAATTGAAAAACAAAATTACAAAATCTAATGGGCGGGGTATGTTAATAAAATTTTATATGGCAATAAAAAAGATACCATAAAAATATGATATCTTCTTTATAATCTTAATCATAATAAATACTATTTTGTGAACTTAAAGAAAGACATAGCATCTTCTATACTATCAGCATTCTGCTTCAATGATTCGGATAAAGTATTCAATGAATCAATAAACTCCTCATTAGCCTTTGTTGTATTTTCTATATGGGACATGTTTTCATTAATCTTATTAATACCTAATTCCTGTTCTTTTAATGATATAGAAAAATCATTTATTATTTTTGAAGTTTCTTCTATTTTAATTTTAATATCTTCAAAAAGTTTTTTAGACTCTATTGATGACTTTTCAGATTTTTTTATTTTTTCATTACTTTCATTAATTAAATCTATTATAGATTTAACAGAAACGGAAGAAGTCTGAGCCAGATTTCTAACTTCAGATGCCACAACAGCAAAACCTTTACCCTGTTCTCCAGCTCTTGCTGCTTCAACTGATGCATTTAAAGCCAAAAGTCCAGTCTGCATAGATATGTCTTCGATAGACTTAGTTATACTACCAATCTTAGAAGAAACCTCTGATACAAGCCTTGCCATTTCTGCAGTTTCTATTATACTAGTGTATGCATTTTCTACTATAACTTTAGCTTCATTCATCATTTCATTTATCTTTTCAGCATTGGCAGTTGTTTGCTGTATTGTTGATGTTATTTCTTCTGTAGAACTTGCAACAGATGCTATATCAGATACGCTTTGTTCTGTTCTTTCCAAAAGTGTAGAACTGCCGTAAGACATTTGATGAACATTTTCTTTAGTTTCATTTATATTATTTTCAGCAATATAAAGCATCTCCCTTATAGAATGCTTCATTTTACTGAAACTTCCAATTAAAGCTCCAACCTCATCTTTCCTTTCTAATCTATGATCTATTGTACCAAGAAGTATATATCCGTCTGCCATTCTAGCAGCTTCATCAGCAAGCATGTTAAGAGGGGAAAGCATAATTTTACTGTAAAATACAAAAAATAAAATTGTAAATGCAAGTATCACAATAGAAATTATTATACTCACAAAAAGTAACTTATGTATGTCTTTAAATGTTACAGCTTCTGTAGAGCTTGCTATTAAATACCAGCTTGTATTATCTATAGGTTTATAAGATGCTATAAATTTTTCTCCCTTATCATCTTCATAATGATATATTCCAGATTTTGTATTTAATATATGCTGGAAAAAAGCATCTTCTTTAGGTCTTATAGTATTTCTCTTTCTCTCATAAGTAGCACCTCCTGAATCAGAACCTATATCACTTTCATATATATAAAGTCTGTTAGTATCAGTATGTGCTATTATGTTTCTGTTTTTATCAATTATTCCTATAGTTCCAACTTCTCCTATCTTAGCCTTAGTTATATACTCATCCAAAAATTTTCCCCAATTAATAGCAGTAGTTAAAACGCCTAATACTTTTCCATTTTCATCTTTTATACCTTTCCAAACAACATATATAGGATGCATATAATCATAAAATAAAGGCTGAACTAAATCCCTTCCTCCAAAATTATAGCCTGTACTTTCAAATCTTTTCCAGTCTTCAGAATTTTTACCATAGTTAATATTTGACAGCACTCCGTCAAGTGAATCTAAATATACTGATGAATTAAAATCAGCTATTGAATAATCATAAAAAATTGCTGTATTCGTAACTTCTCTAGTAAATCTTTTCAATGATTCTTCAGCCAATAATCTATTTTCGGGAGTAGGGTTCTTCAAGAAATTTACTATATTGGTATCCTGAGCATATAAATCCATTACAAGATTTTTTTCTTCAAAATATAAACTAACCATATCAGAGTACGAATTTACTGCGGTATCAAGTACCTTTTTAGCCATATTTTCTACAGACTTAGTAGATAAAGCCATAATAATGCTTATTAATAATATTAAAGATATAACTAATATTATAGATATAACGAAAGGTATTTTAAAAGATAAACTATGCAATTTCATAATAAATCCTAAATAGTTTTTATATACAATTTATTATATTGTATAATGCAGTGTTTTTCAAGAAAATAAAAAAATAATATCATAAATACATAATTAATATACATTTTTTCATATAATTCTAAAAACTTATCAATACATACGCATATATTTTACTCATGCATAATAACTTCTATTCATATCATACAGAATAATATATAAAATAACTATAAAAATATATGTATCATTTTATAGCTTATATATGCAAATATTTTATATTGAAAAATATAAAAAAATATATTATAATATAGATATATTAAAAATTAGGATAATTAATGACATTAACAAATGTAGTTACAATCAAAAGTAAAAACGGTATGCATCTAAGACCTGCAGGCGTTTTATCACAAATTTCAAGTAAAAGCGATTATTCAAATATAGGTATATTCCTGCTTTATAATGGTGTTAGAGCTGATGCCAAAAGTGTATTCAATATAATGGGGCTTGGAGCATTTCAGGGTGCCAATCTCATATTAGAAATAGAATACGAAGACGGCATGCTTGAAACAGCTAAAGAGGCAGAAAAAGAATTAATAGAATTCTTTGAAGAAGGATATATTCACGCAGAAGTTCCAGAAGAAGACTAAATAAATAATCTAATATCATATTATATGAATAAAAACAAAAGGATATATAATGATTAGTTATTTTGTAATAGCTATGCTTGCAATATCTATAATTGTTGTAATGGTTTTAACTATAAAGTTTAAAGTTCATCCATTTATAGCCATGCTACTGGTTGCTATATTCTTAGCATTTACTTTGCATATCCCTACTAATAAAGAAACAAACTATATTACAGAAATATCCGCATCAATAGGTAAGGGTTTCGGCTATGCTTTGGCAAATGTAGGTATAATAATAGTACTTGGAAGTATTATAGGTAATATATTAGAAATGTCTGGAGCTGCCCTTAAGCTTGGGGAAATAGTTATAAGAATTGTAGGCAAATCTCATCCTGCTTTGGCTATGAATATATTAGGTTTTATAGTTTCTATACCAGTATTCTGTGACTCTGGATATTTAATACTTTCACCATTAAGAAAAGCTGTTGCTAAAAAAAGCGGAGCTTCTCCTGTTGCATTATCGGTTGCCTTATCTACTGGACTTTATGCCTCGCATGCTTTGATACCTCCTACACCAGGTCCTGCTGCTGTAGTTAATTTATTCGGTTTGGAAGCACATTTACTTACGGTAATTTTAATAGGTCTAATAATAGCAATACCAACATCTTTAGTAGGTGCTGTTTATGGAATATTTATATCAAAATATATAAAAAAGCCTAATTATCCTGATAAATCTCCAACTTATGAAACATTAATAAGTGATATAGGAGCTCTTCCGCCTGCATGGAAAGCATTAGCCCCAATATTCGTACCGCTTATATTAATGGCTATAGGTACCATTGTAAGATTCGATTCTTTTACACTTAATGATAATTTAGTAAAGAATATATTTATATTTTTAGGCGAGCCTTCTATGGCATTATTCATAGGCTTCTTATTTTCATTACTTCTTACTCATAAATTTAATAAAGAAGAAATATCAATGTGGATAGGAGATGGTATAAGGGCATCAGGAAGTATACTTGCAATAGTAGGAGCAAGCGGTGCTTTTGCTGAAGTATTAAAATCTACTGAACTTGCAAAAATAATACCTGAATTAGGAGATATATTTGTTTCTTTAAATATAGGTTTATTGCTGCCTTTTATAATGGCATCTGCTTTAAAAATAATGCTTGGATCTTCTACTATAGCAGTTGTTACTGTAGCTACTCTTTTTGCACCTCTATTAAATACATTAGGATTTACAACTACTATATCTCAGGTATTAGTATTAATGTCAATAGGAGCTGGTTCTATGATAGCTTCTCATGCTAATGACAGCTATTTCTGGATTGTTGTAGAATTATCAGGTTTATCAGTTAAAGATGCATATAAAGCTAGAACATTAGCCACTTTTGTACAGGGAATTACAGCATTTATTATTATAATGATACTTGCTTTTTTATTCAGATGATTTTATTATTGAGTTCTTATAATTAAATAAAAGTATATTCATTTGGAGAAAAAGTAATGTTAAAAATAAAAGTAATAAATAAATCAAAAAATCCATTGCCTAAATATCAGACAGAAGGTTCATCTGGTTTAGATTTGCATGCTAATATAGAAGAACCAATTATTTTGAATAAAAATGATATAGTATTAGTACCTACAGGACTTTTTATAGAGATACCAGAAGGATATGAGGCACAGATTAGAAGCAGAAGTTCATTAGCATTAAAAAATGGCATATTCTGTCTTAATTCTCCAGCAACTATAGACAGTGATTACAGGGGAGAATTAAAAATTATACTAGCATCTTTAACTGATAAGCCTTTTACAATAAATCATGGAGATAGAATAGCACAAATGGTATTTGCAAAAGTAGAAAAAATATGTTTTGAAGAAACAGATTCTATATCTGATACACAAAGAGGCGAGGGCGGATTTGGAAGTACAAATAAATAAAAAAAGTATTAATTAATATATTGATATTATTATATTTATTTGTATAATATAGATTATGAAGAGTATATTTAAAATATTTTTAATTCTAATGTTGATATTATCTGCGGTTTCATGCGGTTTGCCTGATGTTACAGGAATAACATTGGAATTAAATCAGCCATATATAACCAAAATTATACCAGGAGATAATCAATTAACCGTAGAATTTGAGGCACAGAATAATGAGCCTTCATTCAGCGGTTATAATATATATTTTGGTGATAGTACAGACCCTAGAAAGTATAAGCTATACAGCCAGCAAAAATATTTGCCTACAATAACAGAAAAGCCATTTACAACTGTTAAAAAGTACAGCCACACAATAAAAATAGGTGATTACTATTCTACAGGCGGTTCTGAAGTAAATACATTAACAAGTTATGAACTAAATAATGGCATACCAATATATGTATGGGTTTCATCATATCAGATAACCCCTCAATTAGAAAGTTATTACTATTATGATAATTTTGTAAAAATGGGAACGCCAAGACCTGAAATGTTAAATCAAACTGTTAGTGTAAATACAACAATAAACGGTACAGGAAGAGATATAGCAACTATAACCACAAGCGGAGGACAATTAGTTTTTAGAAATGTAAGCGGAGGAAGCATGATGAGAGTTGCTGCTACTTCTTTGACTGATGTTGTAGTGCCTCCTCAAAGCGGATATGGAACTGGAGAATTACAGGTAACTGCAAATAGACTTTATTTAATAAGAATAACAGACGGCGGAAATTCATATTATGGAAAAATATATGTAAGGAGTGTTAATGGTACTGCAAGTGCTGTAGTAGATTACTGTCATCAGCCTAGTGCCAATATATTAAGTTATTAATTATGAAAAAAATATTAGCATTTATAATATCATCAATCTTTTTATTTACTTCCTGTAATGAAGAACTTATAACAATAGTAGACGAGTATAATGCTCCTTATGAAATAAAGGCTATAGCAAGCAATAATGCTGTTTATATAAGTTTCTGGTCTGGAGTAATAGCTTCAGATTTCGCTGGATTTAATTTATATGCAGGAACTGCTAATTCTTTCAATCAGCCTGCAGATGCAATAAAAAATGCATCCGGAGGATATCCTACTATAGCTGGTTCAAATCATACTAGAACTAATTTTGTAATACAAATCCCCACATACACATTTGCTAATGGAACATTGTATTACATAGCTGTTTCTGCTTATGGAACTAATGATCTAGTAGATAAAAAATATATAGAAACCCCAATAAGTACAATACTTCCAGTAATACCTAGACCAGAAGGTACAGGCAATGGTACTGCATTAACTGCTGACACACAAACTGTTGCTAATGTGGCAAATGGTTTAGTTACATGTACAGGCGGATGGGGAGTTCAATACTTCGGATATCAGACTAACTTTAATGCCGTAGTTGTAGTTACAAATAGCAATGACAGTTCATTCGATACTGATGCTGTATATGCTGTTAATGGACTTTATATATTCAAACAAACTGGCGGAAATGGGCTTGCTAAAATATGGATAACTTCTGCCAATGCATACAGATGGGCTTATCAGGCTGATGCTTCTCAGTGGTGGGGAATATAATAAACTCTAAAATAAAAACATAATAAAATTCAAAAATCTAATAGGTGTGTTTCTTTATATTAAACATCTAATATAAACAGCATCAACAATTCAAATTGAATAATATTAACAAAAGGGCGTGGTATATAAGTAAATAATTTACAGCCTAATATATGCATTTCATAAATATTATGCAATAATAGAGGCTATAACTTATTATAGTCATAGCCTCTATCTTTTTATATACTATATCCCGATTGCCTTATTATAATCTTGACTGCTTATTCTTCCAAGCCTTTATAGTTTTTTCTACTTCATCTCTTGAATATGAAGTATTTTTAACTATCTCCTCAGGCTTCCAGCCTTCTTTATACATCTTAATTATAAACTCTTCTTTCTTAGTGTCTACTTTAGATGATTTCTTAGCAGCCACTTTAACTCCGCTGTTTGACATATATTTATCAGCATCATCAAGTAAAGTTTCTAAAGCTCTAACAACATATTCAGCTCTTTCCAAATTCTTAAGTATATTCTTATCATAATCACTATACTGATTTCTCATGCGTACAAGATTTTCTCTCTGATTTTGTATCTCTTCTATAATGATATTAAGTTCTTCTAATTTTGTTATGAACACCTGAACTTTCTTATCATTTTTCTCTATTTTAGCCATATCTCTTTCTAAAGAGTAAACCTTATCCATAAAGTCTTTTCTAGTATCTTCAACATCAACCATAGCAGCTTTTATGCTGTCAACTCTCTCAAGTATAGTTTCTGTTTCTATCTCAGCTTTTCTTATTTGTTCTAATATATCATCAGCATATTCTTCCTTATCTTTAATAAATGAAAGTTTATTTTCTATTTGAGATGCTATATCAATAACAACTTGTATGGCTTTTTCTGTATCTTCAAGCATAGAATTATTTTCTGATATTTGAACAAATCTGTCCTGAATATCGCTTGACATTTCCATAATCATATTTACTTTTTCCTGAGTATCTTTCAAGCTGTCTTTTTCTCTCTTGATATTTTTAGAATACTCTAATATATCCTGATATATTTTCTTCAAGTTTTCAAACTCTGATACAGTTTTATTCATCTCTACAGCTGAAGACTTAGTATCTCCAACTAATACATTCAATTTAGCAACATCATCTTTTATAGAGTCTGCCATCTCTTTAGCATTATCAAATACTTTAACGGTATTCATATATTTTTGAATGTCTAAAGCTATATCATCTATTTTAGATTTCATAGCCTCATATTCCAAACTAATATCATTAGTTTTTGATTCAAGCATTTTATCAATAGATTCAACAGCATCATTTAATTTCTCTTTTAAATTCTCTGTTCTATTATCAAAATCTTTAAGTATAACATTTGTTTTTTCATCATAACTTAAATTAATACTTTCAAGTCTTGCTTCTATATCGCTGGAATATTTAGCAACATCCTCTTCTAAAGCAGAAACAATATTTTTCATGCCAGTAATTCTTTCATCATATTCATCCAAATTATCACTATGAGCTTTTATTATCTCTTCTTTAGCAGCATGTATATGTTCCTTAGCATCGTTCATAAGAAGCGATAATGTCTGCTCTAAATTAGAATTAAGTCTGGCAATATATTTTTCGTATTTCTCATTTGCTGCCTCTTCTATATTTTGAACATTCTCTTCTATAATGCTATTTGCTTCAGCAATTCTAACATTAACAGCTTCTGATATAGAATCTTTTAATGCTGTCAAAGATTCAGAAAGACCTTCATAATGAGCTTTCAAAGCCTCAAATTGAGAGTTCTTTTCTTCCAATAAAGCGTCCATCTTACTTGAAACATCATTTATTATAGCATCAAATTCTTCAACTTTATTTTCTATAGTAGATTTAGCAGCTTCAGATAACTCTTCTAATCTAGTATTGAATTTTTCACCCTGAGTTTCTATATCTTCAGAATACATATTTATCTTATCCTGTAATTCCAAAGCCTTTTCTTCTATAATAGTTTTTAATCTCTCTATAGAAGGAGCAAACTCATTTTGCAAATTGTTCATCTGTTCTTCAACAGCCTGTAGTTTTTCTTTATTATTTTCTACAGAAGTAATAAACTCATCTTTTATACTCAAAGCCTGCTTCAAATCAGAAACCACATCTTCAACAGAAGTACTTATTTGAACTTTAGTATCATCCAATTCAGCATGTAAAGCTTCTATTTTTTCATTATATTCTTTATAAGTATCCTCAAACAATTTTGAGAAATCTTCATGGTTTTTCTCTTGTCTGTTAGTATAGAACTTCTCAGTAGTTAAGTACATTTCTTTTAACTTAGCAACCTCTTCATTATGCATTGATTTAATTTCATCAACTGCTTTTTCTCCCTCTGTACCAATAGACATTTTTAATTCACCCATAAACTCTTCTTGGTATGTATCTATTTTCTTTTTAAAGCTGCTTATATTATCTTCAAGCTCTTTATTCATATTATTGAAGGCATCTGTAATTTTATTGTTAATATCATTTTCAATACCTTCTATAGCACTTCTAACATCTGAAAACTTCTCAAACTTCTTCATCTCATTATTTATGAAGTTTTGTACTGTAGTCATTATATGAGGAGTTAGCTCACTAGTTTCTTTAATAACAGATTCATTGAATGAAGCAACCAAATCATCAATAGATTCTTTAGCTTTACTTAAAGTATTATTATTTTCAGCAATTATTCTATTTTCTAATGAATCTATATACTCTTCAGCCTCTTTTACCTTACTGCTGAATGCAGCTTCTTTCTCAGCTATCTTATTAGCAGCAATATTAGCAGCCTCAACAACAGCACTTGTCAAGCTGTCAATTTTATTGCGTATATTAATGTCAGAGTTTTTAACCATATCCATTAAGGCTTCTCTTTCTCTGCGTACAGTTTCAACCTCTTGAGATATATGTTTTTGAGACTGACTTAACATTCTAAGCTCATTTTCCTGCTCTTTTATGCTTGCCTTTATAGTATTAACCAAAGAATTAATATCATTTTCAGCATCATCTATTCTGCTTATTATGCCTTTAACTTTATCTTTTTCTAATTCATCTATTTGGGCTCTTGTACTTTCTACTTTTCTATTGATATCTAACAGCATATTAACAGCTTCATTTCTTAAACTGTCAACTTCAGAAACTATAGCATCTTTGTAGAATTCTTTTATTCTATCAGCAGAAGCATAAGCATCTTCAAAATGTTCTATTCTAGCTTCAATGCGTTTTCTAAACTCATCATTAGATTCTTCAAATACTTTTATGATATCATCTCTAAATGAATCTGTAAGATATCTTAAATCTGTATCCATAGAATCATTCTGTATGCTTTCAAACATTTCAACTATTTGCTTTCTTTCATCTTCAATCATAGAAAGAACTTCATCTCTATTTATCATATCGAATGAGATTCTATTTTTAAGAGCTTCTATACTGTCAATCATATTTATTTTCTCTTGATTGAATCTGCTCATAGTTTCATCTTGTTCTTTTATGAGTTCTACTATAGATTTTCTAAAGTTCATAAACTCATTTATGAGTCTGTTTTTATCTCCCTCTATAGAATTCAAAGCCTCATCAGAATATATGCTTCCTGTTTCATATTTAAGCTTAATATCATCTATTTCAGACATTAATCTTTCTCTCTCAGTCTGCAAAGCCTCAGCTAAATCTTTGATATTTACCATTCTGTCATCGAATTCATTTCTAAACTCTGTCATCTCTCTAGATATATTTTCTTTATATCTTTTTATGCTTTCAGAGAAATCCTGCTCTAATATTTGGAAATCATCTTTTATTCTAGCACTGTACTGCTGAGCCATATTTGCCAAATCATTATGAGTAGGTACAGAACCTAATATCTCATTTCTTAAAGATACAAAATCTTCTTTTAATTCATCTCTAAGATTTTCTTTTTCCTCTAAGAATACTTGTCCGACATTCTCTATAGTAGGCATATCTCTAAGAATTTCCTCTTTCATCTCTAAAAGTTTATTCTCAACAGATTCCTGCTCCTTAGATAATACCTCAGCAACAGCTTCTATAGTAGAGTAGTTCTCTTCTATATTTTTCTTGAATGCTTCTATAGTTTCATTAACTCTTGCTCTTTCATCCTCTATCAATTTTTCTACATAAGAAGAATCAAATTTTCCAGCTTCAATATTTTCTGCAGCTTCTTCTTTTGTATTTTCTATAGAGTCGCTTATATTCTGCTTATAAGTTTCTACAAGTTTTTCTATTTCTTCTTTAGAAACTGATTCATCTTTCAAATTAGCTATTTCTTTTCTTATCTCATCAAATGATGTTTGTAAATTAGCTTTTTCTGTATCAAAAATATTATTCAAATTATCTAAATATTCTTTCTTAACAGCATTGAATCTTTCTTCAGCAGATATATATTCAACTCTTACAGCAGATTTGAAATGATCCAATTCTTCTATCAATTTTGCTTTTTCTTCTTCAAACTTTTCAGCAAAATTTGTATTATCTATTTGATTATTCAATAACTCATTTTTGAAATCTTCAAACTCATTATATCTTTCTTCTTTTTCAGCTACAAATAAATCAGCAATCTCATCTATATTAGGAACAGAATCAATTATTTTATTCTTAAACTCTTCAAAGTCATTGATAAGCTGTAAATCTTTTGCAGATACCTCTTTTGATATTCTATCATAAACTTCTTTCTTCAAGTTATCTATAGTATCAAGCAATTCCTTCTTATCTTTAGCCAACTCATTAGAAAGTCTTAATGTATTAGTATTAAGTTCATTATTTATCTTACTTATATAAGATTCTAATGCTTTTATTTTTACATCAACTCCTTTATTAGAACTGTCTATATCTTCTTTAATAGAGCTTATATTATCTTCTATATATCCTAAAGTATGTTTCTCTTCGGTTTTCAATGCATCATGAAGATTAATAACTTTAGATTTTACTTTATCTTCATAATCATTTAATATAGAATCTAATTTATCTTTATATCTGACAATATCAGAAGACAAAGAACTTTGACTATTTTCTAAGTCTTTTACTCTGTCTTCAAAAGTATTAAGATGTATTGATATATTAGCAATTTCTTCTTCTAGTTTAGAATCAAGTTCTAATTCTTTATTAGCTATATCCTCTCTCAATGCTTCTATCATAGAAACAATATCAGAATAGTTTGAATTATCTGATATAGACTCTTTTGCTTTCTCTAAAGTATTATTTATAGAATCAAGATTTAAATCTTTCCAAGAATTCAAATCTTTTTCCATTTCATCCATTTTATTTTTAACCTCTATGAATGAGCCATTGAATTGAGATTCTAATTCTTGTTTTAATACTTCAAAACCGCCTGTTATAGCATCGCCGTACAATTCTGTAATCTTATCTTCCTTAGACCAAGCATCCTCAAAGAATTCTATACGTTTTTCAAGTCTGTCTTTAAACTCTTTAGTATCATTTTCTATGCTTGATGTTAAATCATTTTTAACAGATATTATGCTGTCATTGAAATTATTAAATATATGATCTAATTTATTTTCTAATTTAACAATTTCATCTTTATTAGGCATAGAACTCATTAAGTTATTTATTTCTCTGTAAATATCATTCTTGCTTTCATCTATTCTATTCTCTAATTTATCTAAATGAGATAATCTAGGTATAACAGATTCTTTAAATGCTTCAAAACTATCATTCAAATCTTTGAAATCATTATAAATATCTAATACTGCTTCCTGAGTTACTTTATCATCATCAGAAGAATTCATATTATTAAAGTTATTTTTAAACTCTTCTAATTCTTCAGATAATCTAATAACCTCATCATTTAAGCTGGTATCAACATTTTTGAATTTATCTTTTATAGAAGTTATATCATTTTCCAAATCTTCTATTTTAGAGAAGTCATCTCTAAGATTATTAAATGATTCTTCCAATCTGTTTCTCTCTTCAATTAAATCATCATAATTATGATTATCTCTTATAGAAACAATATCATCTTTAAATTCATCTATTCTGTCTGATATCATTGATTTATATTCTAATAAAGAAGCCTCTAAATTAGATATACTATCATCATTACTATCGATTCTAGCTGTTAATGTTTCTAATACATCATCTATAGAAGATTGTATATGAGATTTTTCATTATCAATCAAATTAGATACACTTTCTGCTGTAGAATTCAATATATCATCTTTCAATGAAGCAAAAGAAGTTTTTAATCTTTCAACTTCTTTTAAGAACAATTCTTTTTCATTGATATAATACTGCATTATATTGTTTCTATCCAATACAGCATCTTTTATCTCATCTATAGATTTATCAAAATCTTTAGTAATACCTAAATATTTATTGTCTATCTCTTCTTTTACTTTGTTTATTTCATCTATAAGAGATACTTTAACATTTTCTATATCCTCTAATATATTAGTTACAGAAGATATTTTTTCGCTATACTCTCCGAACAATGATAATATATGTTCATTATTAGATATAAAGTCGCTTACTTGTGTTTTAAATCTCTCATCTATATTAGATTTGAAATCTTCAAACTCTGATGATAATTTAGATATAGAGTTATACAATTCTTCTTTGTCTAAATCTATTCTGTCAAAAATAGTTTTAGCTTTATCTTCTAATTGAGTATTAACCTCTTCTAAAGAACTTTCTATAGAATTAAGTCTGCTAGAAATATCTGCTAAACCATCAGCATCTACATTTTCTTTAAATGAATCATACAAACCTAGCAATTCATTTCTTATCTCTTCAAATGAAGCTTCCTGCTTATCTCTAAGCTCTGTTTCATAAGATGTTATTCTTGAAACAACTTCTTCTTCTTTGTTAGCTATCAAATCATTAATCTGTGCTTCCAAACTGTCTACAATATCTCTGAACTTAGAATCAGATTCTTCTATCATCTTAGATACAGCATTTGTTATGCTTTGATTCAAATTGCTGAATGAATCATTTATCATTATATCCAGATTATATTTATTTTTCTCAAGCTCCTCGAGTCTTTCTTTTATATCAGCATCAACTTTAGAAGAGTACTCATTTAGATAATAATCTATATAGCCTTTATTAGTATCAACTCTTGCTTTCTCTATTTCTATTCTTAAGCTGTTTGAATACTCATCCAAAGCATTTTTATTGCTTTCATAGGCAGAGTTTAGAAGTTTAGAATAATTTTCATAATTAGATATTATGTTTCTTCCTATATTCTCTAAGTTTTTCATTACAGATTCATTTTCTTCTAATCTGTAAGATTCTATATATTTTAATTCCTCTTCATATTTATTAACAGCATCAGCAATCATATTATTAAATCTATTAACATCAGCTGTAAGTCTGTCTTCCAAATCAGTAAGTCTGTCATTAACAGAGAATAATTTTTCCTCAAGACGTTTATTTATCTCACTTTCTTTTCCAAGTATTTCTTCTTTAATAGAAGCTATCATCTTAGCTATTATACCATTCTTCTTATCTTTAGAACTTTCTATAAAGCTGTCAATATTTTCCCTAGCTTCTTTTAACTGATTCAATAGAATAGACAAATTATCATCCTTCCAAACTGATAAATTATTTTCTATATCATCAACTTTGCTTTGAATATTAGAAAGAAGATCAGATTTAAACTTATCAACTTCAGGTCTTATAGCATTTTCATAAAGTTTTAAAGCCTTATTAGGATCAGCCCAAGTATCTTCAAAATGTGAAACTCTCTTATCTATTAAATCTTTAAAGTCTTTATTTCCTGCTTCCAACTCATCATATAAAGAATATAATTTTTCTCTGTCATCATCAAATAAATCTCTTGAAACTGTATTGTCTTCAAGCGTATCCAATTTATCTTCTAAATTGTATTTAAACTCTGATAACTCTTCAAACAGCTTATCAACATCATTTCTTAAAGAAGCATCAACTCCGTCTAAATTGCTTTTCAAAGTATAAACTTCGCTTTCCAAATCATAAAGTCTTTCAAAGTCTTCTTTAAATGAGTTGAATGTTTCATCCAATTTATTTTTCTCATCCTCTAAAGCCTCTAAAATATCATTATTTTTAAGTTCATCCAACTCATATCTAAGAGCTTCCATATTTTCCAATATAGAATTTTTTTCATCAGTTACAGCATTCTTGAACTCTTCTATATTAGAATTAGAGTTTTCAAATTTTTCTAATACATCATTCGTAAATGAATTAAATGACTCTTCAAATTTTTCTCTCTCTTTTTCAAATATAGCAGGTATATCCTCTCTATTAGCTTTTAGTACATCATCTTTGAAAGTAATGAAATCATCTCTCAACTTCTGTAATTGATCATTATTCAATACAGCACTTTCAATATTGATAAGTTTATCATCAAAAGATTTTCTCAAAGAATCATATCTTTCATTAACTCCTGATATTCTCGAATCTATCTTTTCATGTAAATCTCTTATTTTATCTTCAAGTCTGTCTAAATAATGATTATTTTCTAATTCATATATTTTTCTCTCTAAAGCATCATACTTATCTTCAACATTAAGCAGTTTAGTATCTATTCTTCCATAGAAGTCCTTAACTTTATCTTCTATTTTGTATATATAATTCTCTCCGTAAACTACTTCATCAACTTTTTTCTCTAAAGATTCTATAGTGTCAGATACTTTTTTATTTGCTGTATCTTCAAACTTAGACATTGATTCATTAAATTTATTTTCTAAATTATCAAATGAATCTTTAACCATGCTGTCTAATTCTGTTTTAATATCATCTAAAACATTCATCTTATCAGAAACTTGGGACTCTAATTTATCAGAATGCTCTTTCAAATATTCATCTATAGTCATTTTAGATTCATTTAATCTATTTTCTAAGTTCTCGAATGAATCTTTAAGCATATTATCCAATTGTATTTTAGCCTCATCTAAAACATTCATTTTATCAGAAACTTGAGAATTGAGCTTATCTGAATAATCTTTCAAATATTCATCTATACGGTTTTTCTCATTAGATAAATGTTTCTCTTCAGACTCTTCCAATGCATGCTCTATTTCATCTTTTATAGAATTAGAATATTCTTTTAAAGAGTTAAGTGAATTATCATAAACCTCATTTATAAGTTTAGAATAATTTTCATAAGCAGCTTTTATATCTTTGCCTACATTATCAATATCATCTAGTAATCTGTTATTTTCATCTAATCTGTAATGTTCTATATTTTTTATCTCTTCATTATATTTAGCTACAGCATCATTTACCATATTATATAGATTTTCTAAATTAACACTTATATCATCATTCAATTTAGAATCTATAACAGATAATCTTTCCTCTATATTATTTACTTTATTTTCTATAGTTTCATATACAGTTTTTTCTTTTTCATCTATTTTTGATAATAAGCTGCTTACTATCTCTTCTCCTTTGACTTCTGAATCTTTCAAATAATTAGATATGCTTTCTCTAGCTTCTTCTAACTGTCTTACTAATTCATCAACATGTCCGTCCTTCCAAGAAGATAAACTATTATCTATAGACTCAATTTTATCTTTCAAATAATTAATAGAGTTTTCAAATTTAATCTCATTATCGTTTCTTATATTATCTAATTGTTCTCTTATATCTGTAGAGAATATATTTTTCAATTTACTGCTGTCTGACCAAGTATCCTCAAAATATGCTATGCGTTTTTCTAATCTGTATCTAAACTCTTTATTATCTCCTTTTATTTCATTGAAAAGTTTTGCAAGCTTATCTTTCTCTTTATTGAATAGATTTTCTATAACTTCGTTGTTTTTAGTATTTGATGTTAATTCATCTTTAATTGATGATAATTTATTTTCCAATTCATTTTTCTCATTGGATATTGTATTTTCTAATTCAGAAGATTTATTAATAGTATCTTCTATCTGAGTTTTAACATCATCTATACTTGAACTTAATTTACTAACATTAGAAGTGAGTATATTAAGCTCAACAGAATATTCATCTAAATCTCTGACTATATCATCTTTTATTCTATTTTCAAAATCAGATAATCTGTCAGCTAATGCTTTTACCTCATCTTTCAATATTACATCAACATCAGACATATTTTCTTTTAATTGATATAAATTGCTTTCTAAACTTTCTAATTTAGCAAAGTCAGTTTTTATAGCATTAAATGAATCTTCCAATGCTTTTTTCTCTAATGCAAGCTGTTCTATTGTATTATCTTTTCTAGCGGCTTCCATTTCAGCTTCTAAATTATCTATTTTTTTCAATAAGTCTAATTTATCAGAAGAAATTATATCTTTTAATCTATTAACCTCTTCATCAGAAGAATCAACTCTTTCAATAACAGCACTTGTGAACTCTTCAAATACTTTCTCTATTTCATTTTTCTTATCTTCAAATAGAGCAGGTACATTATCATTAAATTTCAATACTGAGTCTTTGAAAGATTCAAACTCATTTTTCATGCTGTCCAATCTTTCTATTAGAGTGTTTTTCTCTTCATTATGTAATGATATAAGTTCATCTCTGTCTATTATAGAATCTTTGATAATATCTATAGCATCATCAAAATCATTACTCAAACTGTTATGCTTATCTCTTACAGAATTAAGTTCTGATTCTAATTTATCATTAATAGCTTTTATCTGCTCATCTAAAGCATTCATATACTTTTTAAATAGTACAGCTTCCGTTTCTTTCTCTAATTTTTCAATAGCTTCAAGAACTTTATCATTAGTTTCATTTTCAAATCTGCTTACAGCATCATTAAATCTATTTTCTAAATTATCAAAAGAAGATTTAACCATATTATCTAATTCTTCTTTAGCTTCATTAAGTATATTTATCTTCTCTAATAATTTATCTTCTAATTTATGAGAATAATCTTTTAAATACTCATCTATATAGTTTTTCTCATTAGCAATATGTTTATTTTCTGATTCCTCTCTAGCTTTCTCTATCTCTTCCTGTACCAATTTTGAATAATCTCTCAAAGAATTCAAGGAATTAGTATAAACCTCATTTATCAATGATGAATAATTTTCATAGCCTGATTTTATATCGTTCATAAGTTTCTCAGAATCTTCTAATAACTTATTGCTCTCATCTAATCGCAAGCTTTCTATACTTTTTATCTCTTTATTATATTTTACTACAGCATCGTTTAACATATTATGGAGATTATCCAAATTAGATGTTATATCATTATTAAGTCTTGAATCTACATCAGATAATTTGTTTTCTATATCTGATATTTTAGAATCTATTTTCTCATATATAGAGTTCTCTTTTTCTTCTATTTTAGAGAGTATATCTGACAATAGCTCTTCTTTTTTGCCTTCTGAAGTTTCTAAATAGCTGTTTATACTATTTTTAGCTTCTTCTAACTGTGATAACAACTCATTAATATTGCTGTCTTTCCAAGAAGAAATATCTTTATCCATAGAATCTATTTTTGATTTTAACTCATTAATATATTCTTCTTTAACACTGTTTAAATCAGTATTTACAGAATCCATTTTTAACTTCAATTCATTAAAGTATTCATCTTTAACGCTGTTCAAGTTAGTATTTACTGAGTCTATTTTTGAATTAATCTCATTTATATATTCATCTTTCCAAGAAGCAATATCATTGTCCATAGAATCCATTTTTGATTTTAATTCATTAATAGAATTTTCAAATTTTAATTCTGTATCTGATTTAACATTCTCTATTTCATTTCTGATATCAGAAGAGAATAAACTTCTTATTCTAGCAGAGTCAGACCAAGAGTCTTCAAAATATTCTATTCTTCTTTCTAATCTTTCTCTGAACTCTCTATTATCATCATTAACTTTATCAAAAAGCTCATCTATTCTTTTTATTTCATCATTAAATAATGATTCTGCAGTATCATTTTTTCCTGTTATAGAAATTAAATTTTCTTTTATAGAAGACAATTTATTTTCTAACTCTTCTTTATTTCTAAGTATGCTGTCTTCCAATTCAGAAGATTTACTCATAGATTCCTGCATGTTATTTTTTATAGCATCTATATATCCATGCAATGTGCTTATATTAGAATTGATATTGTTCATATCATTAGAATAATCTTCAATATCATATCTAATTCTTCCTTCTAATTCTTCCAATTTAGAAGATAAGTTTTTAACATCATCTCTTAAATTAACATCAGAATCAGACATATCATCTCTTAATTGATATAAATTATTCTCTAATTCCTCTAATTTAGCAAAATTATCTTTAATAGCATTGAATGAATTTTCTAATGATTCTTTCTCTAATACCAATTGAGTAATTGTATCATCTTCTTTCAAAGAGTATAACTCATTTTTAAGATTTTCTACTTTTTCTAATATTAAAGCTCTGTCATCAGAAATTAAATCTTTTATATAATTTATATCGCTTTCTGAAGTGTTTACTCTGCTTAATAATTCATTTGCAAACTCTTCAAATGCTTTTTCTATTTTTTCTTTCTCTTCATCAAATAGAGCAGGTATATCTTTCTTATTATGATTTATAACTTCTTCTTTGAAGCTATCAAATTCATTTTTCATGCCGTCTATTTTAGAAATTAAAGCATCTTTATCCGCTTTATGCATTTCTATTAATTCATCTTTATCTAATATAGAATTTTTCACTATCTCTAAAGCATTATCAAAATCACTGCTTAAAGATTCGTATTTTTCTTTTAATGAATTAATATCATTAGTAATATCAGTATCAATTCTGTCTGATAAAGCATAAATATCAGTATTTATTTTTGAAACTTCTTCTTCTATTTTCTTATTTATTATACCAAGCTGTTCTATTAAATAATTACTGTATTCATTTTTATCAAATATAACAGATTGAGCATCTTTTTCTAATTTTCTTATAACCTCTAAAAGTTTAGCATTGGATTCTTTTTCAAATTTAGCGATAGCATCCTGCATATTAGATTCTAAATTATCAAAAGAAGATTTAACCATATTATCTAATTCTTCTTTAGCCTCATTAAGTATATTTATCTTCTCTGATAATTTATCTTCTAATTTATGAGAATAATCTTTTAAATACTCATCTATATAGTTTTTCTCATTAGCAATATGTTTATTTTCTGATTCCTCTCTAGCTTTCTCTATCTCTTCCTGTACCAATTTTGAATAATCTCTCAAAGAATTCAAGGAATTAGTATAAACCTCATTTATCAATGATGAATAATTTTCATAGCCTGATTTTATATCGTTCATAAGTTTCTCAGAATCTTCTAATAACTTATTGCTCTCATCTAATCGCAAGCTTTCTATACTTTTTATCTCTTTATTATATTTTACTACAGCATCGTTTAACATATTATGGAGATTATCCAAATTAGATGTTATATCATTATTAAGTCTTGAATCTACATCAGATAATTTGTTTTCTATATCTGATATTTTAGAATCTATTTTCTCATATATAGAGTTCTCTTTTTCTTCTATTTTAGAAAGTATATCTGACAATAGCTCTTCTTTTCTTCCTTCTGAAGATTCTAAATAGCTGTTTATACTATTTTTAGCTTCTTCCAACTGTGATAACAACTCATTAATATTGCTGTCTTTCCAGCTTGATATATCATCATTTATTAATATGATCTTATTATTCAAATCATCTAGATAATCAGCAAATTTGTCTTCTGTTTCTTTTTTAACCTCCTGAAGCTCATTTCTCATCTCAGCAGCATATAAACTTCTGATTTTAGAACTGTCTGACCAAGTGTCCTCAAAATAAGTCATACGTTTTTCTAATCTGTCTTTAAACTCTGCATTATCAGTTTTGAAATTATTGAATAACTCATTTAATTTAATTACTTCTTCTGTAAATAAATTTTTAACACTTTCGTTATCACCTAATACATTAGACAAATTTTCTTTTATAGAAGATAATTTATTTTCTAATTCTTCTTTTTCTCTAAGTATGCTGTCTTCCAACTCTGATGATTTATCTATAGATTTAGATATGCTGTTTCTAATAGAGTCCATATCTCTATTTAATGTTTCTATATTATAATTTAGATTTCTTTCTATATCTCCTTTTACTCTGCTTTCAAACTCTTCGAATTTATCAGCATCATTCATGCTGTTCTTTAATTCATGCAAACTATTCTCCAAATCTTCCAATTTAGAGAAATCATTTTTAAGTGAATTAAATGAATCTTCTAATGACTGTTTTTCCAAAGCTAATTGTGATACAGTATCATCTTCTCTTAAATTATCTAATTCTTCTCTTAAATTATCTATTTTTTCTAATAATGATAATTTATCTTCTGATATTAAATCTTTCAAATAATTGATATCGCTTTCTGAAGCATTTACTCTATACAATAAATCACTTGTAAAATCTTCAAAGGCTTTTTCTATCTTTTCTTTTTCTTCCTCAAACAAATCTGATATATCATAAGTATTTGAAGTTAATACTTCATCTTTAAGATTATCAAAATCTATTTTTAGTTCATCTATTTTTGATGACAATAACTCTTTATCTGATGTTTGAAGATTTACTAACTCATCTCTTTCTAATATAGAATTTTTAACCATATCTAATGATTCTTCAAACTCAGCACTAAGCTCTTTATATTTATCTCTCATATCTGATATTTCTGAAGTTATATTATATATTTCATTATCTATTTTAGAATTAATAGAACTTAAATGAGTTTCTAGCTCAGTCATATATTCTTTATAATTGAATAATCTGTCTGATGCTTCTGCCTCCAATCTTGAAACAGTTTCATTTATTCTCATATCTGCTTCTTTATTGAATTTAGCTATAGCATTATTCAAATTAATATTCAATGTATTAAATGACTCTTTTATCATATCATCCAATTGATCTCTGCTGTCATTTAATATATTAACTTTATCAGCTATCTTTTCATCCAATTTTTCAGAATACTCTTTCAAATATTCATCTATATAATTTTTCTCATTAGATAAATGTTTATTTTCTGATTCTTTTCTTGCTTTCTCTATTTCTGCTTTTATTTTATTAGCATAATCTGATAAAGAAGATAATGAATCTTTATGAGCAGAGCTTATCAAATTAGAATAATAATCATAATCTGATTTGATATTTTCTAATAATTTATTTCCTTCTTCTGCTCTTTCATATTCCATATTTTTTATATCTTCATCATATTTAGATATGGATTTATTTATCATATCATGTACTTCTTTCAAGTTTTTTGATATGCTGTCAGACAATCTATTTTCCATATCTTCTATTTTTGAATCTATTTTTTTATATATAGAATTCTCTTTAGCTTCTATTTTAGAAAGTATATCTGATAATATCTCTTCTTTTTTTCCTTCTGAAGTTTCTAAATAGCTGTTTATACTATTTTTAGCTTCTTCCAACTGTGATAATAATTCATTTATATTATTATTTTTCCAGCTGTCTATATTTGTTTCAATTTCTTCTAATCTTAATTTGAAATCTGATATCTGATCTTCTTTCCAATTAGATAAATCGCTGCTTATAGATTCAACTTTAGAATTGAAATCATTAAAGTAATCAGAAAGTTTCTCTTCTGTTTCTGATTTAATATTTTCTAATTCTTCCCTTATATCAGAAGCATATAAACTCTTGATTTTTTCGCTGTCAGACCAAGTGTCTTCAAAATAATCCATTCTCTTTTCTAATCTATGTCTGAACTCAAAATGATCTGTTCTGAA
>NZ_CALXKQ010000029.1 GCF_944388875.1 uncultured Brachyspira sp. | reverse complement strand
TTTATTTGCTGGCTTCGGCTCTACTCCATATATTGCTATGTTCGCCTCGACAATAATAAACAAATAAATAATTTTATTTGCTGGCTTCGGCTCTACTCCATATATTGCTATGTTCGCCTCGACAATAATAAACAAATAAATAATTTTATTTGCTGGCTTCGGCTCTACTCCATATATTGCTATGTTCGCCTCGACAATAATAAACAAATAAATAAATTTATTTGCTGGCTTCGGCTCTACTCCATATATTGCTATGTTCGCCTCGCATATAATAAGCAAATAAATAATTTTATTTACTAGCTTTGGATTACTCTTTATTATTGCTATGTTCGCCTCGCATATAATAAACATCCGTATTAATGCTATGTTCATAATTATTTGTAAGCCAAATTATTATTTATAACTATTATATACCCATATTAAGTATAATATATACAACCTATCATTTTTAATAAAGTTGTATTTTTACTTACAAATCTGTATAAAAACTAATTATATTAAAATTATATATAGAATTTAGTTACATAATATAATATAATTTAAAATATAATTATAAAATGGAGGTAATGAAACAATGAAGAAATCCGTATTCATAACAATTGCAGCAATATTATATATTCTTTCAAGCAATAATTATTCCAATGCTCAAACTGCACAAATTAATATTGATGAAAATGGAAGAGTAAAATCAAGAGGATTTGCTGCAATTTCATCAGCAATGGAATTTAAATATCATGAGTTTACAAGACATCCAATAGGGAAAAAGGATGTTCTAATAGAAATATATTATGCTGGAATATGCCATAGCGATATACATGTTGTAGAAGGCAAATCAAGCAGTACTCCTTTAGTTGTTGGACATGAAATAGTAGGAAAAGTTGTGTATGTTGGGGATGAGGTTACAAAGTTTAAGGTTGGAGATTTTGCTGGTGTTGGATGTATGGTTAATTCATGCAGAAGATGTGAAAGCTGTTTGGATAATCAGGAACAATATTGCTGGAACAGAGCAGTTTATACTTATGGTTCAAGGGATAGATTTCATGGAAATGAAATTACTCAAGGAGGATACTCTGATAATATAGTTGTTTCAGAAGATTTCGCTATACTTATACCCAAAAATGCACAATTAGATAAAACAGCTCCTCTTCTTTGTGCTGGCATTACAACTTATTCTCCAATAAAAGCAATGAATGTAAAAAAGGGAGACAGAATAGGCATAGCTGGTTTCGGGGGGCTTGGTTCTATGGCTGTAAAATATGCAGTTAAATTGGGTGCTGAAGTTACAGTTTTTGATATAACAGAGGATAAAAGACAAGACGCTATAAATATGGGGGCTGTTAAATATGTTAATGTAAATAATGCCAATGAATTAAAAAATGTTAATAACAGTCTTAATTATATAATAAGTACTATACCTGCTTATTATGATGTTAATATGTATATGCGTATGCTCAAAAGAGGCGGAACTATGTGTCTGCTTGGGCTTCCTAGAAGTTCAAAAATGCCTACGCTTACAGCTATGATTGGTCAGCATGGAAGTAAAAAATTATTCGGCTCATTAATAGGAGGAATAAAAGAAACTCAGGAAATGCTTGACTATTCGGTAGAAAATAATATATATCCAAATGTGGAGATAATAAAAGCAGAAGCTCAGACAATATCGAATGCATATAGAAATGTAATTGACGGAAAAGTAAAATTCAGATATGTAATAGATATGAGAACCATTTACAAATAATAAAAAATATAAATATAATAAAAGGCTTTCTATTGTTAATTAAATGGAAAGCCTTTTTATAATATAATAAAGATATTTTATTACTTATATTCTATAAATAACTGTTTATCTCTTCCGCATATAGGACATTTATCAGGTGATTCATTAGCTTCTACATATCCGCAAGTTTCACATAAATAATATTTATCATCTATAGGTTTATTATTTTCTAAATTATTTAAAGCTTTAGTTAATAAGGCATTATTGGATTTCTCTGCTTTAATTATATAATTAATTACATTTACAGCTTCCTTTTGATTATCTTTATCTGCTGTCTTTAATAATTTAGGATACATTTCTCCATATTCATAAGAAGTCATTGATAAAGCAGATTTTAAATTATCAATATCATTACCTACAGCAGGATTTAAAACATTAGCCTTTAAAATAGTATCCGTTATTCTTTCCTCAACTGCAATGCTGTATAATGTATTAGCATGCCAAGATTTTGAGTCAGATATAGCCTGAAACAAATTGATTAAAGCCTTATTTTTTGAAGCGGCAGAAAATTTTGCATAGGCAAAAGAAGAATTAATATCATAATCATAAGCCTTGGATAAAGCATCCAAAGTATTTGTCTGTGAATATAAAAATAAACTGAAAAATATAACAATAATAAATATATTTTTTAATATAGAATTTCCTCCGACATTTTATAATTTAACTTCCAAAATTTAAAGCAATTTCTAAACTGCTAAGTCCATATTTATTTATAAAACTGCTGAATAATGGAGCTCCTAATTGACTGTCTATATAGTTTATATCATAAAATATACCAAAATCGTATGTAATATTAACTCCAAATAAAAAAGCAACATACTCATTAAAATAAAAATAATCATCAATCTGCAATTTTATATACGGTATAATAGGGTAAGTAAAATTTTTATTTATATCATTAAAAGAAAGTTTTTTGTCATCTCCTGTGCTGTCAATATAACTTGCTGCAGATCCTCCGAAAGGTATTTTCATGCCAAAACCAATACCTATGCTTAATATAGTTTTTATATTATAATCAGGACTTATTGAAGTTAACCAATCTTTTAAATCTATATTAAATTTAGGCATTACACCAACTAATAAAGTATCAAAAGACAGTGTATCTTTAAAATTCATAGAAGAATAATAATATGATGCTGAAAAAGTTTGTCTGTAATATCCAAGCTCTGTTAAAAGACTTATAGAATATTTTCCGTCATTTATAGAAAACTTATGCCCAAAATTCCCTATAACTCCAGCAGAAAAACTGCTGTTTCCCTTAATATTATTCACATTAACATTTTTTGTATCTAAAATAGGAAATGTTAATGTAAAAGATAACGGAGCGTATATACTGGCTTCAAATTGTGAAAATAAAACATTTGCAAAAAATAATAAAAATGATGCTGTTATAAAAAATAATTTTTTCATTTTTAGCTTCCTTATAATTTGTTGATTCATAAGAATTTTTAGTTTAAACTATTTTTATTTCTTAATTATGCCGCCCAAGCTTTTATTACATTAATCCTTCAAAAAATCTATAAACACAGAAAAATCATTAGATAGATACTCATCAGATATTTTTATTTTGCATTTTAAATCTAAATCTTTCACAGTATCGCAAACCATTTTAAATATTTCATCTTTTTTATAATAGTAATATTTATCACCATATTTTTCCTTGCATGAAATATCAAGAAGATTAAAACATACGCCTTTTCTAGCAGCGATTAAAAAATTCTTTACAGCATTTGATAAAAACTCTTCATTGTTTCCAAGATTAAGATTAAATATTCCAGAAGAATATATATAATCAAAATCATCTTCTATATCAGAAGTTTTAAAAAAATCCAAAGTCATAAATTGCGGAGTAATATTCTTAAAAACTTTCTGCTTTGCCCTATCAACCATTTCCTGTATTATATCAACCCCAATATAATAAAGCTCAATATTTTGCTTATCTATATATTCAGCTAAATTTCCAAGTCCGCATCCAACATCAAGCAAAACAGATTTTCTAATATCAAAATGTTCTAATAATGCCTTAAATCTAGTTTCCTGAGCATCCTGAGATTCCCAATCTAATACTTGATAATCAGGTATATTAAGGTCTTTCACTTTTTCTATATAATGTTCTATTATAATTGATTTTTTATTGTTCATAATGTAAATACTTCCAAAATATTTTTTAATTATTTTAAATCTAATTTATATATTGTTTTATGATTATAATTTCTATCAGCATCAAATATTATACTAGGAAAATGCGGAAAATTCAAAGAAGCTGGTAAAAATTCTGTTTCAAAACAAAATGCATTATGCCTATTCAAAACAGTATTTCTAACTTCTCTATTATCAAGCATATTGCCAGAATAAAAATGCATTGACGGTTTAGTGGTATATAATTCTAAACTTATACCAGTCTTTTCACTATAGCATGAAGCTCTAAGTTTATTTAAATTATCGCTTATATTTCTGTTCGATAATATATTCTTTTCATTGAAAATAAAACAGTTATCATAACCATTTGCTTTTTCTATATCAGCACATATTTTTTTAGTTTTAGTAAAATCAAAAGGAGTATTTTCGGTTTTTAATATCTCGCCGCTTGATACGCATTCATCAGTTACAGGAAGATAAAATGAAGAATCTATAAATAAATCATGATCATAAATAGTACCTTCCCCATTAAGATTCCAATAAGCATGATTAGTGAAATTAAGAGGAGTAGGTGCATTAGTTTTAGAAAAGTATTCTATTACTATTTCATTATTATCAGTTAAAGTATAAACAATATTTATACTCACATCAGCAGGATATCCCTCTTCTCCAGATGGTGAAAAATAATCAAATGATACAGAATTGCTGCTTAAAACATTGGAATCAAATTTTTTAAAAGAAATTCCTTCTGTCCCTCCATGAAGATGATGTTTATTGTTGTCATTTTTAACTAATTTATAAGTTTTGCCGTCAAGAGTAAACTCAGCATTAATTATTCTATTAGCAACCCTTCCGACAGAAGCTCCTATATAATCATGAGGATTTAAATAAAATGAAGGCTCATCGCTTCCAAATGAAACCTGAACTTCATTATTATTCTTATCATTAAAAAATACGCCTGTTATAGATGCTCCTATATCGGTTAATCTTAATACCATATTGTTTTTATTTTTCAATTCATATACAAGATATCCATTGCCAAAATTTTTAATTTGCATATTATCTGCTCCGTATAATTAATGCTAAATTATATCATTATATAATATAATTTCAATTTATAAAAAAAGGCTGTCAAATAAATGACAGCCTTTATAATTAATATATCATTTATTTTATGACAATACAGTAACATTCAATACCAAGAATATACAGCAAGCTAAGAACATTGCAGACATGAATTTCCAATTGACTTTAACCCAATCTGTATAACTAATATAAGCAACGTGAGTACATACCATAACAGCTATTGAAGTAGGCATTATCATATTTGCCAAACCTATACCCATTAAATATACATTTATAATAACAGGACTAGAAACACCCGCAAACAAAGCCATAGAATTCATTATTGACATAGTAGCTGCCGCAAGTCCGCTAGTACTGGATATCAATACTCCCATAATAAAATAGAATACTAAACTAACTATTACAAATAATACAGGTGATAAACTGCTTAATGTTGTTTCTCCAAAATGAAGTATAGTAGGAGTAATCATACCTTGATCCATTATAACTTGTATCCCTCTAGCAAAAGGAACTATAAATGCAGTAGATACAACACCAGCAGCACCTTTTATTATTAAATCTATTATTTTATTTATATCATAACCCAATATCTTACCTGATACCAAAGAAGATACTAATAACATCATTGATACTTCATTAAAATACCATTGACCAAAAGGAACCATGCTCTTACCTAATACTGTACCAATAAATGGAAGTCCTGTTAAAAATGCCGTAATATCTTCAAATATTGTAAAATGTTCATTCAATGATGTCCATGGTATCAAAGAAATCATCATCAAACCAAATGTAGAAGCAAATATTATTAATATTATTTTGTGTTTCGTTGTCATCTCTAGGTTTTCATCTTCAGAAACAGGAAATGCTTTAAGGTTTTCTTCTTTTCTGTAGTATTGAGTAGATTTTTCAGGATTTTCTCTAACCTTTTTAGCATATAGGCATATATAAAAGCATGTAATACCTACAAAAATAACAAACATTAATACTCTTACTAATAAACCATCTCCAGGACTTATACCTGCTATATCTGATGCAATACCAACAGCAAAAGGATTGATAATAGAAGTTAAACATCCTACTTGAGTACCAAATATAATAATCATAGCACCAACCATCGTATCAAGACCTAATGCTAATATGAAAGGCATTATCATAAGCAAATATACAAAAGCCTCCTCATAGCATCCTTCTATTGTTCCTAATAATGCCATTATAGTAACCAGAATAATTATAAGAATATTTATATTATTTTGATATTTCATTGCTATTCTTTTTAAAAATATCTTTATAGCTCCAGAACTATCCATTATCTCCAAAAAACTTCCGAACATCATTATATTTAATGAAATAATAATTGCTCCAGCTACACCTTCTCCTCCTACCATGCCTATAAATGGAGCTATTAATACATCCCATAAACCTTGAGGATTAGATTCCTGAGCAGTATATGTTCCAGTAATAAATCTTCCTTCTTCATTTACCTGATAGCTTCCGCCAGGTATAACCCAACTCAGTACAGCAACCAATATCATAGCAAAAAATATTATGACATAAGTATTAGGGGCTTTTTTTTCTTTTTTTTATCCCATATATCCTCCGATTATTTATAAAATATTACTGACAGTAATATTAAAATAACATATATTATTATTAATAGTTATACTTTTACAATTATAAATAATATAATATAATTTTAATATACTATTATATCATATAATCTAGTATATGAATTTTGCAACTATTGTCAATATGTATTATAAAATTATGATTTCTAAAATTTTATTACAAAATTACATATATTTTTTATAATATATTGACAAATTTCGATATGTTTGCTATACTATATATCGATATATTTCGATATATTACATAAACTAAAATAAAACAGGAGATTAAATGCAGAATTATAAGAATAATGCTATAGTATTTAAAGCATTATGTGATGAAAATAGACTTAAAATATTGGAAATGATAAAAGACGGAGAGATATGTGCGTGCAAGCTATTAGAAGAATTAAAAATAGTGCAGTCTACATTATCGCATCACATGAAAATACTTTGCGATTCAAAAATAGTTAATGGAAGAAAGGAAGGAAAATGGACTTACTATAGTTTTAATGAAGAAGGAATAATAAAAGCAAAAGAATTATTGAATTATTATACAAGCATAGTATCTGATAAAAATGCCGAAAGCACAGAAAAATGCAAATGTGAAAAATAATTTTAAGGATGGATAAAATAAAATGGGAAGTAAAAATATTATAGACAGCAGCAATAATAAAGAAGCAATTGGGTTTTTCCAAAAATATTTAACATTATGGGTATTTATATGCATGATTATAGGCGTATTGATATCTAAATTCATGCCAATAATACCAAGCACATTAAACAAATTTGAATACGCAAATGTTTCTATACCAATAGCAATATTAATATGGATTATGATATACCCTATGATGATGAATGTTGATTTTGAAAGCGTAAAAAATGTTACAAAAAATCCAAGCGGACTTTTTATCACTTGGATTGTAAATTGGCTTATAAAACCTTTTACAATGTTTTTTATAGCATCATTTTTTTTCTACACAATATTTAAAAATATAATACCTAACGAATTGGCAAAGGAATATTTGGTTGGTGCTGTTCTGTTAGGTGCTGCTCCATGCACTGCAATGGTATTTGTATGGAGTGCTTTAACAAATGGAAATCCGTCATACACAGTGGTTCAGGTAGCAACAAATGATTTAATAATACTCATAGCATTTGTTCCTATAGTAAAATTTTTACTAGGTATATCAAATGTTACAGTACCTTGGGATACTCTATTTTTATCAGTTGTATTATTTGTACTTATACCGCTAATAGCTGGTATTATTACAAGAGTGTATATATGCAATAAGAAAGGTATAGAATATTTCAGCAATATTTTTATTCACAAATTTGACAACATTACAATAATAGGATTATTATTAACATTGATATTATTATTTAGTTTTCAAGGAAATGTAATATTATCAAATCCTATTCATATAATTTTGATAGCAATACCTTTAATAATACAAACATTCTTGATATTCTTTATATCTTATATTGCCAGTTATTTATTAAAACTACCTCATAATATAGCAGCACCTGCAGGAATGATAGGAGCTTCAAATTTTTTTGAACTTGCGGTAGCTGTAGCGGTATCATTATTCGGAGTAAACTCTGGTGCGGCACTAGCAACTATTGTAGGAGTATTAGTAGAAGTACCTGTAATGCTTACCTTAGTAAAAATAGCAAATGCAACTAAAGTAAAATTTAAAAAATAGATTTAGGAGATACAAAATGCAAACTATAAAATCAATATTTGTTTTTATACAGGATCAAATAATATCTATGAAATGGCTAAATACATTGATAGGCAATATATTAAATAATTTTGCCTTATCAGAAACAATGAAAGGAGTTATACAATTTTTTATTTATGATGTTATAAAAATATTTGTTTTGCTCTCAGTATTAATATTCTGTATATCATATATTCAAAGTTACTTTCCTCCAGAGAGAACAAAAAAAATATTAAGCAGGTTTAACGGCATATCAGCAAATATACTAGCTGCACTTTTCGGAACAGTTACTCCTTTTTGCTCATGCTCTTCAATACCTCTATTTATAGGATTTACTTCTGCAGGCATACCCATTTCTATGACATTTTCTTTTTTAATATCTTCGCCTCTTGTAGATTTGGCTTCTCTAATACTTTTATCAAGCGTATTTGGAATGAAAATTGCAATTGCTTATGTTGTTGTAGGATTAGTACTAGCCGTTGTGGGAGGAACTTTAATAGGCAAATTAAAAATGGAGAGATATTTAGAAGATTTTGTTAAAAATATAAAATCCAATGCTGATATAGAAATATCTAAAATGACTAAAAAAGATAGATTAATATATTCAAAAGAACAGGTAATTCAAACTATAAAAAAAGTTTATTTATATATTTTCATAGGTGTAGGAATAGGTGCTTTTATACATAATGTTATACCTGAAGCATGGATAAATACAATACTAGGAAAAAATAATTGGTATTCTGTTCCTTTAGCAACTTTAGTGGGAATTCCAATGTATGCTGACATATTCGGAACACTCCCTGTAGCTGAAAGTTTATTTTATAAAGGTGCAGGTATAGGTACTATTTTATCATTTATGATGGCGGTTACTGCTTTATCTCTTCCGTCAATTATTATGATAAAAAAGGTTGTAAAAATGCCTCTTCTTATTTTCTTCGTTGGTATAGTAACTTTGGGAATAATAATTATTGGATATTTATTTAATAATTTCTATTTCTTATTAGTATAGATAATATATAATAAATAAAAATATAAAAAAGGAGATTAAAATTATGTTATCAGAAAAAAGCTGCTGCTGCGGAGGTTCTTGCAGCGGAGAAACATCAAATGCCAGAATTAAAATACTAGGAAGCGGATGTTCAAACTGTCAAAAACTAGAAAAAAATGCATTAGATGCTGTAAAAGAAATGGGTATTGATTTAAGTGTAGGACATGTTCAGGATATGGCTCAGATTGCCGCTTATGGTGTTATGTCTACCCCTGCATTGGTTTTGGATGAAAAGGTTTTATCTTACGGAAAAGTTTTAAGTAAAGATGAAATCATTAAAATGTTAAAAGAACATATAAAATAATTTTTTTATTATATTGTATTAAGGCTGTATATAAAAATTATATGCAGCCTTTTTATTTGCAATTTTTATAATATACCTATACAATGTATTTGAGATTATGAATAAAAAGGGTATAAAATATGATTAAAAATAATATAGAATTCGGATGAGGATGCTTACCTGACCCTTTAGAGGATGAGGGCGGCAGCATAGAAACAGAAAAAATATTGCTATTAGGAGGAGAAGATGAGAACTCTTTAAATATGCTTGTTAATTTAAGAAAAGCTATACTGGAATTAGATTTAGATTTATCAATTAAATATACAGACAATAAAGGAACAATGTCATATTACGGAGTAATGACTCTTCCAGCTCTTGTAGTTAATAATCAATTAATCTCTTACGGCGAAGTTTTAAGCCAAGAAAAGATAGTAAAAATATTAAAAGAAAATATATAGATATCATATCTTATTAAATTCCATTGTTTTTTATTTTTTATATATTTACTTTTTATTAGCTAGTATAATGGTTCATATATATAATATATAGATTAAATTAATTTAGTATATTGTAATTTGATCTATACAAATAAGTTATATATAAAAATATACTTATTTTATGCATCTATTTAGAAGGTTTATGGCAATCTATAAAAAATTAAGTAAATAATATCAATTATATTTAAATGATTCTAATATTTACTTTAATAGTTAAGTATGATAAATTTGTTGTATAAATTTTAATATTACGGAGTTATTATGCTAGAAAAATATATACAAAATAAAATAATACCAGTTGTAGTTGTAGAAAATGAAGAGGAAATAAGAAATATTGCTGAACTTTGCTTGGAGTTTCTTCCTTCCATAGAATTAACTCTAAGAACGGAATATGGATACAAGGCCTTAGAAATATTAGCTAAAGATTACCCTTCTCTTCCAAGAGCAGCTGCCACTGTTTTAAATACAGAACAGGTTGATAGAATACTTGATTTAGGAACAAATTTAATAATAAGCCCTGGTTTTCAGCCTGTGATGCTTGAATATGCTAAAAAGAAAAATTATCATTATATACCTGGTGCTGCAACTCCTGCTGAACTTGAACAGTGTTTAGCTTATGGGCATAAATATATAAAATTTTTCCATGCTGGTTTATTCGGCGGAATTAATTGGATAAAAAATATAGCTCCTGTTTATCAGCATACTGGAGTTAAATTTATGCCTTTAGGAGGAGTGAGCATTGATAATGTAAAAGAATATTTGCAAAATAAAAATGTATTTGCATGCGGAGGTTCTTGGCTTTGTCCTAGAAACTTAATGGAAGATAAAAATTGGAAAGAAATTAGAAATAGATTTGAAGAAGCTTCTAAATTAATTAAATCTCTTAATATTTAAAATTTATTTTGATAAAAATAATTTTTGGTATATAATGTTTTGTATACCAAAAATTAGGATTTTATTAAATGATTAGTGAAGACAATAAATATTTTTATAGTGCATTAAGCAATATACAAAATGAAAAATATAATGAAGCTATAGATGACTTGCTTAAAGTTATAGAAATTGATAATAATAATTTGGATGCATATCATAATCTTGCTAGAGTATATTATGAAATTAAAAATTATGATAAAGCTATAGAAACTTATAATAAATCCATAGAAATATATCCGCATGACAGTGATATTTACTACTATAGAGCTGAAGTTTATATTGACAAAAAAGACTATGATAAGGCAATAGAAGATTTAGAAAAAGCTATAATAAAAAATGAGGCTTATTCTGATGCTTATTATTTAATGTCTGTTGCTTATAGAAAAAAGAAAAAATATAAAAAAGCTATTAAATATTTAAAATTAACTTTAGAATTCAATCCTGAAGACTACATAGCCTATTATGATGTTTACAAATTATATACAATATTATCAAAACATGAAAAAAATGAAGATACTAAAAATAAATATTTACAAAGAGCTGAAAAATGTTTAAAAAAGTCGGCAGATTTAGGATATGAAAAAGCTTTGGAACAACTTAATGCCTAAACAACTAAAAAGAATTACTTGCAATATTATAAATATAATAATATTATTATAAACTATAAAACATTATGATAAAGGAGTTAAAATATGTCAAAAAAAGTTTTAGTACCATTAGCAGAAGGCGTTGAAGAAGTTGAAGTTATAACTATTATTGATGTTTTAAGAAGGGCTGGAATAGAAGTTGTTATAGCATCTCTCACTGACAATTTAGAGGTAAAGGGAGCTCATAACATAGCAATAAAAGCAGATACTTCATTAGAAAAAATAATGAGTTATGATTTTGACGGCATAGCACTTGCAGGCGGTTACGGCGGAATGAACAATCTAAAAGCTGATAAAAGAATATTAGAAAAACTTAAAAATATGTATGAAGCTAAAAAATTAGTAGCTGCAATATGTGCTTCGCCTATAGTACTCGGAGAAGCTGGAGTTATAAACGGCAAATACACTTGTTATCCTAGCTGTGAAAGTGCTGTAAAAGGCGGAGAATATGTTGAAAAAGATATAGTAGTTTGTGATGGAAATATCATAACTTCTAAAGGTCCTGCTACTACTGTATTTTTTGCTTTAGAATTAGTTAAATATTTAAATGGTTCTAATGAAGAATTAGCTAATGAATTGCTAGTACCTCTAATTAAATAATTTTATAAGGATTTATATTTTGAAAGTTATTATACCAGCAGCGGGTGAAGGCACAAGACTAAGACCTCATACTATAACAAAACCTAAACCAATACTTCCTATAGCAGGAGCTACAATTATAGATTTTATAATGTATGAAATATCTTCTATAAGAGATTTGGAAGAAGTTATATTTATAGTTGGTTATTTAAAAGAGCAAATGATAGAATATCTTACCTCTAAATACAAAGATATAAAATTAACCTTTGTAGAGCAGAAAGAATATAAAGGTTTAGCTCATGCCGTTTCGCTTACTAGAGATTATATCAATAATGATGATAAGATATTCATAATTCTTGGAGATACAATATTCAAGCTAAATTTATCCGATATAGTAAGTAAAAATGAAAATGCATTGGGTGTATGTGAAGTTGATAATCCAAGCAGATTTGGAGTAGCTATTTTAAATGACAGCGGGGTTATAGCAAAATTAATTGAAAAACCTCAAAATCCCGTAAGCAACTTAGCACTTACTGGTATGTATAATATAGTAAACACAAAGGAATTATTCAATGCTATAGAATATATAATAGCTAATAATATAAAAACTAAAAATGAATATCAGCTTACGGATGCTTTAGAATATATGATAGAGCAAGGTATAATATTTAAAACATTCAAATTAGATGGCTGGTATGACTGCGGTGAAAAATCAACTATGATAGAAACAAACAAAACTATCATAAAACATGATATACTAAGCAAAGGAATAAAGGATACTGCTATTATTCCTCCTGTTTTTATAGATAAAGATGTAAAAATTGAAGGCTCTGTAATAGGTCCTTACGTTCATATAGGCAAAAATTCAAAAATAGAAAGTTCTATATTAAAAAATAGTATTATATTTGAAGATGTTAATATTTCAAATGCATTTATGGACAATTCTATAATATCTGAAAAGGTAACATACAGAGGTAAAACTCATTCTATGGATATAGGAGCTTCTATAACTATAGAACAAAATTAATAAAAAAGAGCGGGATTTTGATAGTCCCGCTTTTTTATGATGTTGCATTAATAAAAGCCATAACCAAAAATTGTAAAAGACTAACAAGAAGAAATATAGCTGTATCCATTATCAAAAGTGAAAATGGATAATTTGTAAGCAAAACAGCAAATCTAATCTTATCTACTATTATAAAAGAAGAATACATTAAAAAACCTATTATAAGTTTTATATGATCCCTTAATGGAACAAAGTGAAAAAATGTAATAAAGAATAATGCCGCAAGCAGACTCTGTATAAATGAAAACATTTCAAAATAATAAACCATTTTAATGCGATTATTCCAATTACGTACGCCAGGAAGTATTTCCCTTCTATAATAAAATTTTTTAACAGATTGAAATTCCAAAACTAATCTTGTAGATAAAAATCTAATTATGTAACATGCAAAAACAAGCTCTAAATATTTTATTATAATTTTTTCCATAGTAATAAATCAGAAATTGTATAAATACCATTCATCACAATTTTTACAGAAATCTAATTTAGAAAAAACATTATCTATATAATACTTTTCCAATAAATGCCAAATATTCTCCAAACTATCATCATATACAGAAGAAATCTTTTTATCTTTATTTATATCAAATTTGCATATATAAACATCCCCATAAGCATCTATAAACAAATCTCTAGCCAAATGCCAGCATCCTACATTTATTAATGGAGCCATATCCCCTACCCTATTATCAGATATCATACCTCTGTAAGTATAAAATTTCTGCATAATAATCTCTGCCTTATATTTATCAAAATACTTATAGTAAGAAGACAAATAATCAAAATTATCTTTCTGCTTTACTATTTGTAAATATGTATTTTTAGGCTCGCGAAGAAGATAATAATCAATATTAGAAATAGTTCTCTTAATATCTCCGCTTTCATATATTCTACTGTAAACATTCTCATCTATAGTATCTAAATGAATAATAACATGAAGATTATCATTTTCAATTTGCAAGTTTATTAACTTTTTAGCCTTTTCTTCATCTAAAGCTAATGCATTAGTTTCCAAATATATATTTACAGATTTATTTTTCACAGCATAATCTAATATTTCAAAAATATCTCCATTCAAAAGAGGCTCATAATAGCTGCCTATAGACAAATGAAAGTCCCCGCAGAAATTAACAAGTTTATCATAAATACTTTTAAACTCTTCTAAAGTTATATTTTTTTCTTCTTTTGAAAGTTCGTTTTTAAAAGCTTCATTTTCAAATAAATATTTATTAACAGCATTTTGTCTATTATTAATATCTAATTCTATATAAGACGGCAAAGTTCTTCTAATACTTGGATTTTCTTTTATTGAATTTACAATATCATCATAACTTTTATAATTTATAAGTTTTGATATAAGCATAGCATTTCTTTTACAATCAGCAATAAATGAAAGCCTATAATATCTCATATCATATTCTGATATTATTATCTCTATTTCAAAAAAATTAGGATCAACAAAAACTATATTGCTTATAGCATTTTCTGAAGGCTTTATAGTTTTCGTTTTTATTATATTAAACAGCTTCTCAAAAGCATCCCTCCTTACTATAAAAGGGACAACTCCAAGAGGATAATTTTCGCCATAGCTGAAATAAGCAATATTCTCTTCATGTATTTTTGTAAGTTTTACAGTTTCATCAATATTAAAAAGAGGCATATTTGAAGGTATATATATTATATTATCATATCCATCACTTTCTCTGTATATATTATTTAAATAATTTTCTATGATATTAATATCATTATCACGAAGCTCTTTAACTTGGCAATTTAAAATATTTTTTAAGGCATTGACTTTTTCATTAAAAATATCATCAAATTCTTCAGAGTAAATATTAGAAAAAGATTTATCAATTAATATTAAAAAACTCATTTATAAAACCTCTATTTTTTATTATATATAATCAAGCATATTTTCAGGACTTCTCATTATCAAATTACACATATTGCATACATAAAAATTATTTAAAACATTCTCATCATCTAAATTATAAACATTAACACTTTCTAATTTATTCGTATTCTCATTAACTATTTTGAAATAATTTGTAGCACCGCAATAAGGACATCTATAAACATAATCATCAGCTATATTTTTTACATCTACTTTTAAATATTTATCTTTAATGTAGCTTTTAAATCTATTATTGATATATCTATGAGGATAAACTTCTATATATTCATCTAAAGATATTTTTTTTATAGGATATGATTTAATATTATTTAATTTAGCTTTTCTTATCAATTTAATAAACTGATCATGACGCACATTGCTTATATTCAATATGTCTATAAATTTATCATTAGTAAGTTCATAATCATTAGATGTAATATATTCAGCATAATCATTAACTACAAGTTTATTATACTCTCTATTCTCTTTAATAGAAGCAAATTCCACAAAAAAATATTTATCAGCTTTATAATAGGAAAAAAGCCCCATTAATCCGCCAGAATCATCTTCATAAAAATAATCACAATATGAAACATTATCAAAACTTTTTATATACATCATAATAGAATCATCATCGTGTATATTATGAATAACTTTTTCTTCTCCAAGAATATATTCAATATCTTTCATAAACATTTCCATTTTTAATCAGAATATGAAGAGAGCATTTCCTCTTGTTCCTTTTTAAATAAAGCATCAGTTATTTCCGTTATCTCACCATCCATAAATCTGTCAAGTTTATATAAAGTAACATTAATTCTATGATCCGTAACTCTATTCTGAGGAAAATTATAAGTTCTTATTCTCTCACTCCTATCGCCAGAACCAATTTGCTCACGTCTTTCTTTAGCCTCTTTAGCCTTTCTTTCAGCCTCTTCTTTTTCGTATATTCTAGCACGCAAAACTTTTAATGCCTTTGCCTTATTCTTATGCTGGCTCTTTTCATCCTGACATTGAACTACTAAACCAGTAGGCAAATGAGTTATCCTAACAGCACTGTCCGTTGTATTAACAGATTGCCCTCCAGGACCGCTTGAACGAAATATATCAACTCTTATATCCTCATCTTTAATAACAACATCGCTTTCCATAGCCTCAGGCATTACAGCAACAGTAGAAGCTGATGTATGAATACGTCCTCCAGACTCTGTGGCAGGAATTCTCTGAACCCTATGTGTCCCGCTTTCAAACTTTAATGTTCTGTAAGCATCCTTTCCAGATACAGAAAATATTACCTCCTTATATCCTCCAAGTTCTGTAGGACTTGTATCTATTATCTCCATCTTTAAATTGGCTCTTTCTATAAATCTAGTATACATTCTAAACAAATCACCCACAAATAAAGCAGATTCTTCCCCACCAGTACCAACTCTTATTTCAACTATTATATTTTTACCGTCATTTTTATCTTTAGGAAGAAGCAGAAGCCTAAGATCATTTATTATATTTTCTTTTTTCTGATTGAGTTCCTCTATTTCTAGCAGTGCCATCTCTCTAAGTTCTTTATCAGTTTCTGCATTCTCAATCATTTCATTGGATTCTTCTATCTGTTTTAATACAATTTTTAATTTTTTATACTCTTCTACAATATCCTCTATCTCTGATTTTTTTTTCATCAAGTCTTGAATAACTCTATTATCTTTTATATTTGCATCATTAAGTTTGTTAACTATATCATCATAAGTATTTTCTACCAATGCAAGTTTATCAATTATTGACATAAAATAATTTTCTCCGAAATAATATACTATTATATATAAATAATGATATTTATCAACTATTAAAAATATAAAAAAGAGAAGCTAGAAATTATGCTAACTTCTCTATTACAGATATTTTTTATTATTATCAATTGTTTTTATTTATAATTTCTATATCATCATCGCTTTCATTATTAATAATATTTTCATTTTCTGTATTATTGTTAACTTCTTCATTATTACTTTTATCAGGACCATATTTCCAAATTCTATATTTTTCTATATCATCACTGAAGAATTTGAGGCATAAGCCAATAATAAATGCATCGTCCAAAAATCCAAGTCCAACTATAAAATCAGGTATCGCATCCACAGGAAGCAGCAAATATAATAATGCCGCTGCTATACCAGATATTGCTTTCCATGGTATATCTTTATAGCTGCCGTTAATATAATCTTTTATCATATTAATTAATAGCTGAATCTTATCCATCAATTTTGAAAGATGTTCTGAGGTAGAAACTCTTGATAATATTTCCTTAGATTTTTCTATTATAGAATCTAATTTTTCTTTAGTAATACCTTTAGAAATGCTATCCCATATTTGTTTTGCTTTATCTTTAAAATCAGACATATAAATACCCTATTACTATAGATTATAATAAAATAAAAAAAATATCAATAGTATAATAAATTATTTACTTTTAAAATTAGCCTTAAAATCTATACTAATATGTGTATAATTAGACATAATTGAAGAACCTAATATAACACTGTTTGGATAACTCCATGTTCTGAAAGGTATATCAAAATTTCTTAATATATCCTGAGATTTTGAAAGCTGTATTGTAAATATATAATCAGGATTAATATCTTTATGAATTTCTGTTTTTATATAAGATTCTAAATGCTCAGAATCATTACTATTATCTATAACCGTTTCTATAGCCTTCTCATTTTCACTTACGAAATATACTCTATCTATAAAAGTATAATAAATTACATTTCCGTCATTTAAATTATAAGAATATATAAAATTATTATTATATTTCTTTTCAGATTTATTCAAATTTGGATATTTTTCAAGTAAAGCTATTTCAAGTTTAGGCAATAATGAATTATCATTTTCAATATTAAATATAATAACAGGATAAATTAATTTTGATACCCTAGATTCTATATAAGCTACTGCCATTTCCCCATATAAATCATTAATAATACTACCAAATGAATAAACATCATTCATCTTTGTAAATAGATTAAATATTTCAGATGAAAGCTCATTGTCATGCCTGAACTTTAAATCATTATACATAAGAGGATAAAGCCCAGCTAAATAAGATTTTAAACCTAAATATAATATAGTTTTATCTTTGGACAAATAATTTTGAATATCTATTTTACCATCTAAATTATACAATGAATATCTCTCAGAACCGCCGTAATCATAATCAACAAATATATCAGCAACACCATTATCATCATATAATTTTATATTACCGTATATTGCCGCAGTGTTTTCAAAATATTTTAAAGGCGTAAATAATATAGAGCCATTACATTTATTATAATCATACAAATTCTTATTAATATATACAGAAATATCAGGATTATAAGAATTCTCAGCATTATTCAAAATTCCTATCTCATTAAAATTGCTAGGCTTTGACTGAAAGAAATCTATCAGCTTTTTTATATGATTATAATTTTTTGCAGCTATTAATATACCATTATAAAAACTAAAAAATATAAAAGGACCAGCATTATCTAAAGCATATATTTTTGTTCCATTATAATCAATTTTCTTAACTATATATGAATTATCATCTATTGTAAGTTCTTTAGGATTAAAAAAAGAATTAAATAAAAATGAATTAATCCTACCTATGTCAAACATGTAAAACAATTCAGAATCATTCAAATTATTATTATATCCCCAAAGTAATATGGATGCATTTCTTTTTATAATTGGATTTGATAGTGATTTAACAAAAAAATTATTATTAGTTTTCAGATGATTAGCAAAAGCCTCTACGCTTTTAAGCATTATAGAAAAATCATACATAGATTCATCATGTGATATTCTATAAGCATATATAGAGTCAGCAAATTTCAAAATACTGCTGTCTAAACTTTTAACACTTACATACACGATACTATCTTTAGGCATTTTCACATCAGACATGTCTTTCTTATGCAAGCCGTAAGGATAATATCCAAATATAAGAATAGAAGCTATTATAATTATAAGAATAATAGATAATATAAATAACAGTTTAATCTGTCTTTGTCTTCTAATGCTAACCATAAAAAATTAATCTCCAGTTTATATATTACCTACTATTATTATATTTCAATTATAATCTTCGTCAATATTTAAATATTATTGATAATAAAAAAACCGATTCAAGTAATACAACCTGAATCGGTCTTTATTTAAGAAAATATAAATGATAAAAAAATCTAATTAAAGATTATATTATTTATTTACAGATTCAACTAAAGCATCAACTAGAGCATCCATCTCTCCAACGTTAGCAGCTTTCATAGAAGAAGAAACAGAAACTTGAGCGTCTAAAATCTCACATTGTTTCAAATTAGCTTCTATGAACTCTTGCATCAAAGTACCTGATTTAGGAGCCCATGAACCATTTTCAATGATAGCAAATTTACGTTTTTGAACGTTAAGAGCTCTCATATCATCTAAATAGTTATGCATAGGAGGATAGATATTTAAGTTGTAAGTAACAGAAGCTAATACAACATGGCTATATTTGAATGTATCAGAAATCAAATAAGAAACATGAGTACTTGATACATCGTGCATAGCTATATTAGTAACTCCTTTTTCAGCCAATTTGCAAGCTAAAATACCAACCATATCCTCAGTATTACCATACATAGAAGCATATACGATTAATACACCTTTTTCTTCAGGTTCATAAGTACTCCATTTATTGTATTTATCAAGTATATAACCTAAATTGCTTCTCCAAACAGGTCCGTGTAAAGGACAGAACATTTTAATTTTGTCAATAATTCCGCCTGCTTTTTTGAGTAAGTGCTGTACATGAGGACCATATTTACCAACGATGTTAGTATAATATCTTCTAGCTTCATCCAACCAATCTCTGTCGAAATTAACTTCATCATTAAATAGTCTTCCGTCTAAAGCAATGAAAGTACCGAAAGCATCAGCAGAGAATAATACACCATTATGAGTGTCAAAGCTAACCATAGCTTCAGGCCAATGTACCATTTGAGCACCAACGAAAGCTATTTCATGTTTTCCGAATTTTCTAGAATCGCCTTCTTTTACTATATCTTTTTTATCTTCAGGAATAGTAAATCCAAATTGATCCATAAACATGAATGCTTTTTCAGTAGAAATAACTTTTGTTTCAGGGTGTCTTATTAAAACCTCATCTATAGAAGCAGCATGATCTGGTTCCATGTGGTTAATAATCATATAGTCAAGTTTTTTACCATTCAAAACAAACTCTAAATTATCTAAAAATTGTCTGCAAACAGCCCAGTCAACTGTATCAAAAAGAACTGTTTTTTCATCTAAAAGAACATAAGAGTTATAAGAAACACCTCTAGTTAAAGGGTGTACATTTTCAAATAGAGCCAAGCGATGCTCATTCGCTCCAACCCAATATAAATCATCTGTAACTTTTCTAACGCAATGCATTATTTTCCTCCTAATTTATTTTAATTTTTATATTTTAAGCCTTAATGAAGTTAGCTTTTTCTTCACTACATTCTGGACATACCCACTCATCAGGAAGAGCTGTAAAGTCTGTACCAGGAGCTATTTCTGATTCAGGGTCACCGATGAATGGATTATACTCATAACCACAACCAGTACATACATAAATTTTAGGTATTTCGATTGTTTTCTTAGGAGTAATCTTTTTCATCTTTTTGTATGGTACTTCTGCAGGTTTTTTAGCACCTGTATCAAGAGCTTTAGTAAGTAGTGGAAGTATTTCTTTAACATCTCCAACTATACCATAGTCAGCATTTTTGAATATTTTAGCAGAAGCTTTCATATTAATAGCTACAATTATAGAAGCATTTTTGATACCTTTTAAGTGTTGGTTAGCACCAGAAATACCGCAAGCTATATATAAGTTACCATTGAATTTTTGACCAGACATACCAACATATCTGATTATAGGTAAGTATTTTAATTCTTCAGCAACAGGGCGTGAACAACCTATAGCAGCACCAGCAGCTTTAGCTAAATCTTCAACTAATTTCATGTTTTCTTTAGCACCTATACCTTTACCAGCACTTACTACTCTCTCAGCATTAATTATAGGTGTATTGATATCAATACCTACAGAGAAATCAATTCCGTCTTTTTTAAGAGCAGCTACTAAAGCATCAACTTTATCCTGAGCTGAACCTTCTTTGAAGATGATATTTCTTCTTTCACCAGTGATAGGACCTTTTTTAACCATAGGACCAGCAACAGCAACAGGAGATTTAGGCATTTTACCAAGTATAGCAGCAGAAATAACAACTTTTTGTATTTCACTTGTACCTTCATAAATAGTACAAATTTTAGCATCACGGTAAGCTCTTTCTACTATATAAGCACCTTTAATATAACCATTACCGCCATGGATTTGAAGAGCTTGGTTTACAACTTCCAAACCTATTTCAGAAGCATATAATTTAGCCATAGCAGATTCAGTACCATAAGGTTCATGTCTGTCTTTCATAGCAGCAGCACTGTAAATAAGAAGTCTAGCAGCACGTAATTTAGTAGCCATATCAGCAAGTTTGAAAGCAATAGCTTGTTGCTGAGCGATAGGACGTCCGAACTGTATTCTTTCTTTAGAATAAGCAACTGCAGCTTCATAAGCTCCTTGAGCAATACCTAATGCTTGAGCAGCAATACCAATACGTCCGCCGTCAAGAGTTTGCATAGCAATTTTGAAACCTTGTCCTTCTTTACCAAGTAGGTTTTCTTTAGGAACTTTTACATTATCAAATAATAATTGAGCAGTAGCAGAAGCACGAATACCCAATTTGTCATATTTTTCACCAAACTCAAAACCTTCCCAGCCTTTTTCTACGATGAAAGCACTGATACCCTTAGTACCTATACCAGGTGTAGTAACAGCAAATATTACATAAGTTTCAGCTTCTATTGAGTTAGTAATGAAGATTTTTTCACCATTTAATATATAGTGATCACCTTTTAATTCAGCAGTAGTTTCTGTACCGCCTGCATCAGAACCTGCTTCTGGTTCAGTTAAACCGAAAGCACCTAATTTTTTACCTTCTGCAAGAGGAACTAAATATTTTTTCTTTTGTTCTTCTGTACCGAAAGCATAAATAGGATAAGAACCTAAAGAACAGTGAGCTGATAAAATTACACCCATACTTCCGTCTACTCTTGAAAGTTCTTCTACAGCTATAGCATAAGCAATATTATCAAATCCTGCTCCGCCGTATTTAGTTTCAAAAGGCAAGCCCATTATGTCTAATTTAGCTTTGCCTAATTCTTTTACAGCTTCTGTTGGAAATTTCCCTGTTTGATCATGCTCATGAGCTATAGGTTTTACCACTTCTTCAGCCCAAGCTCTTATTTTAGCACGAAGTTCTTCATGCTTTTCTGTTGTTTTAAACATTTGCTTCTCCTTTTTACTTTATTTAATTTATTAATGATTAAACTATTATTTATTACTTTTTCTCCAAATTTTAGCTTTTTCTGCTTCTTTGATTAGTCCATCTCTCAAATCAGGATGTGCTATAGATATTAAAGCCTCTGCTCTTTGCCAAGTAGTTAAGCCTTTCAAATTAACTTTACCATACTCTGTTACAACATAATGAGTATTAGCTCTAGTATCTGTAACAACTGTACCATTAGCAAAGCTAGGAACTATTCTTGATTTTAATTGTCCATCTTTACCAGTTACAGTAGATGATAAACATATAAAGCTTTTTCCGCCTTTAGATAAATAAGCACCTAATACAAAGTCTAATTGTCCGCCAGCACCGCTTATATGTTTAAATCCTGTTGATTCAGCACTAACTTGACCGAATAAATCTATTTCTACAGCATTATTTATTGACATAAAATTGTCTATAGCAGATATTACTCTAATATCATTAGTATAATCTACAGGAGCAGACATACATTCTGGGTTATTATCTATATAATCATATAGTTTTTTAGTACCAGCACCGAATGCATAAGTTTGTCTGTATCTGTCTATATTCTTTTTAGAACCAGTTATTTTACCAGCCAAAGATATATCTACAAAAGCATCAACATACATTTCTGTATGAACTCCTAAATCTTTTAAATCAGATTCAGCTATTAATGAACCTACAGCATTAGGCATACCGCCTATACCTAATTGTAAACAAGCTCCATTAGGAATTTCTTCTACTATAAGTTTAGCTACTGTTTTATCTACTTCTGTAGCTCCGCCTGAAGGCATCTCTTTTATAGGAGGATTTTGACCTTCAACTATCATATTAACTTGATTAATATGTATAGCCTCTCCACCTGTATGTGATGCTCCCAAACATCTAGGCATATTTTTATTAACTTCTACTATAACACATTTGCATCTTTCTATCATAGCCTGCATGTGTGAAGCATTAGGTCCGAAATTAAAGTAACCGTTTTCGTCCATTTCAGATACTTGGAACATTGCTACATCTATTCCTCTTGGCAAATCCCTATAATATCTTGGCATTTCTGAATAACGTATTGGATCATAATAACAAAAACCCTTATCTACTGCTTTTCTTTCCAAACCAGACATGTGCCATGAATTCCAAGTAATATGCTTAGCAGCATCTTCTAGTTTGAATATTTCAGGTTCCCAAAATAATATACCACCCCTAAAATTAATGTCTGATAACTCAGGCAGCCTCTTAGCTAATGCTTTGTCTAATTCTATAGGAGTAGCAACTACCCATCCGTAATCTACCCAGTCGCCAGATTTTACAACCTTAACTGCTTCTTCTGGAGTAGTTAATTTTTCTTGATAAATCTTTTTAAAATCCATAAAAAACTCCCCACTTGTAAAATTAATCATTATTTTAATATACTCTAGTATAGTAAAATAAATTTAGATTGTCAATTAATTTTCTGCCTATATTAATTTTTTTGTATTTTTTATGATATAAAAATATGAATAATATATATAATCTACATACGTATATTATATACTTTCAATAACATATTATTGTGATAAATAAAAATATTAAATAAGTATTTTAATTTATAAAAATAAAAATATTATAAAATAAAATTACATTTTTATATTAAAATCAATTTATATTGACTTTAATATAAATATTAAATATAATTGCAGCATATTATTTTTATTTTTGGGGATTAAAAATTTATGAAAAAAATACTTTTATTATCTATATTAACATTAACTATCATAATTTCATGTAATAATAAAAAAATAGATCCTTCTAAAAATATAATTGTTAATATGGGAAGCGAGCCTAATACTATAGATCCTACTTTGAATTCTATAGGAGTAGTTACAACATATATACTGCATAATTTTGAAGGTTTAACTAAAATAGATATGAACAATAATATAAAACCTGGAATGGCTGAGAATTGGGAAATATCGGATGACGGACTTACATATACATTTCATTTAAGAACAAATGCCAAATGGTCTGATGGAAAACCTGTAACAGCAAAAGATTTTCAATATGGCTGGAGAAGAGCTATAGATAATAACATGAATGCCTCATATTCATATATGATGGAAATAATTAAAAATGCCAAAAAAATAAATACTGGATTTATGGATTCTGAAAACTTAGCTGCTTATGTGATTGATGATTATACTCTAAAAGTTGTTTTAGAAACTAAATCAGAATACTTTTTAAATTTTTTAGCTTCTACTGGTATATTTATGCCTTTAAGGGAAGATATCATAGAAAAATACGGCAATGAGTGGACATCAAATCCTGATACATATATATGTAATGGTCAATATGTAATATCAGATAGAGTTATTGGCGAAAAAATAGTTTTGGAAGAAAACCCATATTATTATGATAAAAATGATATAGTTGCTAAGAGAATAACTTTCATATTAAATGCTAATCCCAATTATATAATAGACAAATTACTAAATAATGAAGTTCATTTTTCTTCTATAGAACCTCCAAAAATCGATGCCGAATATCTTATGAATAATAATTATATAATACATAATGATGCTATAGGAACTTATTATCTTGAATTAAATATAACAAATTCAGCTTTAAGCAATAAAATGGTAAGACAAGCCCTAGCATTAGCTATAGATAGAAACTTTATAGTTAACAATGTTGTTAAAGGTCAAACTCCTGCTGGTGCTTTCGTTCCTCCTGCTGTAAAAGGTATAAAAAAATCATTTAGATTGGAATCAAGTAATTATATAGATTTGGATAATTATAAAGATAATATTATAAAAGCTAAGGAATTAATGTCCAAAGCAGGATATCCAAATGGTGAAAATTATCCTATTTTAGAATTAAAAGTTTCACCAGGCGTATTTTATGAGGTTGGAAAGGTTATACAAAAAATGTGGAAAGATAATCTGAACATTAATGTTGATTTAATAGAAGAGGAATTCCCTGCCACATTACTTGCATTAACAAAAAAGAATTACCAAATAGCAAGAATGGGCTGGACTGGTGATTATTATGATCCTATAACTATGCTTGATATTATGATGAGCTATGGAGGAGTCAATCATTCAGGATTTTCTAATGCTATGTATGATAATTTAATAACTGAAGCTAAAACTTCATATAATAATAATTTAAGAGTTGAATTAATGAAAAAAGCTGAAGCAATATTAATGGATGAAATGCCTATTATACCATTATACTATAGATCAGATTCTCTTATGGTTAATCCAAAGTTAAAAGGTCTTGTCATAAATCCTCTTGGAAGATACAGATTTAACCATTGCTATATAGAAAAAGATAAATAAAAATATTCAAGGCTGAAAACTATGAAAAAATTAATACCAATATTAATTATTATATTAACTATAATGTCATGTAATTCTAATAATTCTAATTTAGAAAATAATAAAGGAGAAATATCAATAAATCTTGGAGGCGAACCGAGAACTTTAGATCCTACCTTAAACTCTTTAAGTTTCGGATCTATTTATATGATACATTTTTTTGAAGGATTAACTAAAAAAGATATAAATGATAATGTTGCTGCGGGTATGGCTGAAAGCTGGGATATATCAGAAGATGGTCTTACATATACATTTCATATAAGAACAAATGCTAAATGGTCTGACGGAATGCCTGTAACAGCTAATGATTTTGAATATGCATTAAAGAGGGCTGTTAATCCGCAAACTGCTGCTGCATATTCACACATGCTGAATGTTGTAAAAAATGCTTCTTCAATATTAAGCGGAAATATGCCTCCTGATGAATTAATGGTTAAGGCTATAGATGATTACACGCTTGAAATAACATTAGAGAATCCTGCTCCTTATTTCTTGGAATATATATCTGTAAGCAGTCCATATTTTCCTGTAAGAAAAGATATCATAGAAAAATATGGTGATGAATGGACTAAAAAACCAGAAACTTATATAGTAAACGGTGCTTATATGATGACAGAGAGAAAGCCTGATGAAAAAATAGTTATGGAAATTAATACTAATTATTATGATAAAGATGCAATAATAGCTAAAAAAATAAATGTTCTTATAATGGATGATTCAAATACTGCATTGGCTGCTATGAAATCTGGAGATTTGCAATTTTCTGTTGTAGAAGCTCCTATTGGAGAAATACCTGCTTTGATAAAAGAAAATTACATACTTCAGGAGCCTGCTTTCGGAATATATTTTTTGGAAATAAATTCATCTAAAGGAGTATTAACAAATCAAAAAATAAGAAAAGCATTATCTCTGGCATTTGATAGAAAGTATATAATATCAAATATTACAAAAATGAATCAGATACCTGCAGGTGCTTTTGTTCCTCCAAATATGAATGATTACGAAGGAGATTTCAGAGAAAACGGCGGAAATTATATAGATTATAATAATTATGAAGAAAATATTAAAGAAGCCAAATTATTGATGAAAGAAGCAGGATACGAAAATGGGGAAAACTTTCCAGTACTTGAAATAAGAACTACACCAGGATATTTTACAATTATATGTGAAGCTATACAGGATATGTATAAAGAAAATTTAGGAATAGATGTTATGATAAAATCTGAAGAGTATAATGCTACATATCAGTCTATGACGGAACATAATTATGATTTAGCAAGAACTGGCTGGACTGCTGATTACAGTGATCCTATGGCTATGCTTAACTTCTTTTCAAAATTTAGTTCTGTAAATCATACAGGCTTTAATAATGAAGAATATAATAATTTAATAGAAACAGCATTAAAGACTGATAATCAGGAAATAAGAATGCTCTCTCTTCATAAAGCTGAAGATATATTATTTGATTATATGCCTATTATACCAATAATTTACAGAATGGATCCTTTTATGATAAGTCCTAAATTAAAAGGAGCTGTATTTAATCCATTGGGAAGATATAGGTTTCATTATTCATATTTAGAATAAAAAATATTCTTAAATAATTAATTAACATAATTGTACTTTTTAGAATTATGTACTATAATATTACTATATACAATAAGGAGATATGCAATGAAAAAAATTGTTAGTATAGTTATTTTTGTATCATTGCTGATGATATCATGTTCAACAAAATCATCTGAAAATGAAGGAATAGTTGTTTCATTGGGAGGAGAAGTAGCTACAATAGATCCTCATTTAAATAATGCCAATATAGGAACAGTTTATATAAGGCATTTCTTTGAAGGACTTATGCGTAAAGATAAAGAAGGCAAAATAATAGGAGGAATGGCGGAAAATTACAGTATGAGTGAAGACGGCATTACTTATACTTTTTATTTAAGAACTAATGCCAAATGGTCTGACGGAATGCCTGTAACTGCTGATGATTTTGTATATAGTTATAGAAGATTTGTAGACCCTAAAACGGCTGCCCCTTATGCTACGCTTATGGCTCCTATAAAAAATGCATTAAAAGTTAATAAGGGAGAGCTTCCTATAGAAGAATTGGGTATTAAAAAATTGGATGATTATACTGTAGAAATAACTTTAGAAAATCCTACAGCTTATTTCTTGGAATTAGCTGATATGTTTCTTCCTGTAAGAAAAGATATTATAGAAAAATACGGAGACACTTGGGTATTAAATCCAGAAAGCTATATAGGAAACGGTCCTTATAAAATGACTGAAAGAATAAGAGATGATAAAATTGTAATGGAAATAAATACTAATTACTATGCTAAGGACGAATTGGTAGCAAGCAATATAACTATATCAATGATATCTGATAAGAATACGGCATTAGCAGCTGTTAGAAATGGTCAGGTACATTTTTCTAATCTAGTTCCTTCTCAGGAGATAGAAAATTTAAAACAAGAAGGTTTAATAGTTATGAATCAGGCTTATGGTACGGTATTTTTTGAAATAAATCTTACCAATGAAGCATTTACTGATTCTAGGGTTAGAAGGGCATTAGCTCTTGCTATAGACAGAAATTATATAGTTGAATCTGTAAATAAAGCGGATCAAATACCTGCGGGTGCTTTTGTTCCTCCTTTAATAAGCGATTATGAAGGAGAGTTTAGAGAAAACGGAGGCGATTATATAAGCGTCAAAAATGAAGATTATCAAAAAAATGTGGAAGAAGCAAAAAGACTTATGGCTGAAGCAGGCTACCCTAATGGTGAGGGATATCCTGTTATAGAGGTGCTTGTTGCTAATGACGGAAATGTTGTAATGGTTGAAGCTATACAGCAAATGTGGAAAAATATTGGTGTAGATGCAGTTATTATACCTAGAGAATGGTCTGTTATTTCACAAAATTTTAGAGATTTAAGCTATCAAATGGTATTAAGCGGATGGACTGGCGACTATAATGATCCTATGACTATGCTTGATTTATATTTAAGCTACACTCCAAGCAATCCTGGATATAATAATCCTGAATATGATAGATTAGTGGAAAGTTCCAAACATATAGTTAATAATAAAGACAGAATGAAAGTACTGCATGATGCTGAAGCTATATTAATGAATGATATGCCTATAATTCCAATACATTACAGATCAAATGTTCTAATGATATCAAAGAAACTTAAAGATTATAAATTAGATCCTTTGGGTAAATATAGATTTCATTATTCTTATTTAGAAAAATAAATATTGATTAGGGGATTAATTATTATATTAATTCCCTTTTTATTTTCTATAATTATTAACAAAAATATCATAAGGATATAACTTAAAAGAATCATTATAAACATTTTCAAGTAAATTCTTTATTAAATTAAGTTTTTCTTTGAATGTTTTATTTTTATCTTTTATTTTATTAAACTCAATAAAAAATGATTTTCTAACTATTTTCATAAAGACATTGATTCTTATTAATTCATCAAAGATGCGTCCTTCTGGAACTTTTATTTTCTTTATAAGAATAAAAAATATGGATAAGAGATACAAAACTGATGCTATTCTAATAAAATAAATTACGGTAAAATCGGCACCTGCTTTATCTATATAAAAGCCTAATATCTTATAATATTCGCCTCTTGAATTTAATGCCTGAAGTATAAATATTGCCAAAAAATAAGGAATTAAATGCAATAGCCTCTTTATTGTTTTATAAACAGATTTAGTAAATATTATATGGAGTATAAAAGAAGCTATTGCAATATATATTAATAAATTGATTTTTACAAAAAAAATACTTACGAATATAAATAAAGCCAGCAAAATAGAAAATACATAAAGCATTGTCTTATTTTACACGCTCAACATAACTGTCATCTCTAGTATCTACTTTAATTTTATCGCCTATATTAATAAATAAAGGAACATTAACTTCTATACCTGTTTGTAATTTAGCAGGCTTTAAAGTAGAACCTGTAGTATCTCCTTTAAATCCAGGCTCTGTATAAGTAACTTCTAAAACAACATGTATAGGGAAACGAACTGCTGTAACCTCATCATTGATATACTGCAAATCCACTTCGCTGTTGTCTAATAAATAATATTTGCTGTCGCCCAATATATCGGCATTAACATGAACCTGCTCATAATTATCTAATATCATAAATATATAACTGTCGCCTTCTTCATATAGATATTGTGCTTTCTTGTACGATATATCAGCCTCTTCAACGCTTTCTGTAGATGCAAAAGTTTTTTCTATCATATTTCCTTTTATCATATTTTTTAATTTTGTTTTTACATTTGCTTTTCTTTGCTGTGCTCTGTGAAAATGTGCATCTACTACTAAATAAGTTTCTCCGTCTAAAATAATAGCATCGCCTTTTCTTAAATCATTTACTGGTAACATTAAAATCCCCTAAAAATTTAATATTCTGTTTTTGTGTATGAATTATATTTTATTAAAGATAAAATTTCAACATTTTTATTTTTAATTATTTTCACTTCTAAATTTGGCAGGATCAGTAAAAGGACGCCTTCCCTGAAACTTGGATAAATAAACAATATTGCTTGCTATAACTGTAAATCCGCTGTCGCCGTATTTCATTATTGTTTCCTTTGCCTGCCTATCATTCATCATAGAATATGCCAAAGGAACATTATCTATAAATAAATGGCATAAAATCCTCCCAAAAATATCATAAGAACCTACAAGCATATTTATATTGGATGCACTTTCTATTTTATTTTCAACATAAGTCTTAACATTACTTCCATAATTCTGCTTCAATTCTGGAGCATCAAGTCCTATAAATCTATAATAATTATCTCTGTACTTTATAGTATCTCCATCCGCAACTTTTATGAACTTTTTATCAATATTAGGCAAGTACTTATATAACTTTTCACTATAATTTGAATCTATCTTATAAACTTCTTTATTAGTAAATGAAAGAAAAAGTTTTATATCATTGCTGCTTTTTAAAGTTAAATATTCTTCACAGTCTATATCTTCTATATCTAATACTACTTTGCAGCATTTTATGCCAGATAATTTTAATTTATTAATAAGTCTATCTTCACAAGCGTAGAACATTATGCTGTCTTTAAATAGATAAGAATAAAGCATAAATTCAAAACTTCCAATATATTTAACGCTTGGTAAATGCATGCTTATATATTCTTTGGTTTTATCTTCCAAACTATTATCATAATAAACATATACTTTATCCCTATTTTTTATATAATCATATATAATTCTAGTTTTATTATTTTCAATCATGCTTATTATTGATTTTAAGTCTATAAATAAATCACAGCTTTCTTTCAAGCGAATATTATTTAAAATAAAAGCAGAAAACAATATTAAAAATATAATAAAAAATATAACTTTTATAATCTTTTCATTTTTTTTATTAGAAGCTCGCATTTAGATTTTATATCCTCAGAAGATACGATTTCAGTAAGCATACATAAACTCATAGCTTTATGTTCTATAAGTATATCCATATTATTTAATTTTATTCCTCCAATACATACAAAAGGCACATTAATATTTTTCACAACATAATCAAGATAATCAATACCTACAGCTTCATTAGCATCTGGCTTAGTATTAGTTGAAAATATAGGACCTATTCCGATATAATCAGCACTTGTATTAACAGCCTCATTAGCTTGAGTTTTATTAGTGGTAGAAAGCCCTATAATCATATCATAGCCTATAATTTTTCTTACAGCCTCAATAGGCATATCTTTCTGTCCTATATGAACTCCGTCAGCTTCAACTGCCATAGCCAAATCTGCATAATCATCAATTATAAACAAAGCATCATATTCTTTTGTAAGCTCTCTAATCTTTAAACATTCTTCATATTTTTCACGCATATATTTGCTGGGATTGTCTTTTTCCCTGTACTGAACTATCTTTATACCTGCCTCAAGCATTGATTTTACAACTTCAATATTATTTCGTCCATTAGAAAAGTCTTCTGCTGTTACGCAGTATATGGAATCTTTAAAATATTTTTCTTTTAAAATTTCTCTTCTTTTTTTTATATCTTTTAACTCTTTAATATCTTTCATAAGATAAGTCCTAAAATTGTTTGATTATATTTTATATTTTTTCAAATATTAAGTAAAGTATACGCACGCAGAATAAAATCATAAATATTAGTACATTAATAATCATAATCTTATTATTAACAAAAATAAATTAACCGTGCGTTAAAGAAATTTTAAATTCTAATAAAAACTTGGGCGGGTGCTTTAAAGTCTAATTTAGTAATATATATAATCAAAGTTATAATTTCATAATAATGCAGTAGATAATAAAGGGAGGGGTATGTAATTTAAGTTTAAAAATTTATTTACATACCCCTACCTATAGATTTACTGTATAATTTAAAAAACTCTATTTTATTATTTTTTATAATTTAATTATGAAAAGCACAGCCCACCCAAGCTTTATTTAAAATTTTAATCATACAATCTTTTTATCATATATAAGATTCATTTCTTTTTATTCTTTTTGGCTTCTTTTATATTTACTTCAAGTTCCGCATTGCTATCTTTTCTTGTGTAAATATATATTAGCATAACAATACCTACTATAACCATAGGTACAGAATAAATAGCTCCTGCTGTGATTGGTCCTATAGTCCATTCTGTAACATCGCGTGCAAACTGTTCTATTAAAGTTCTGAAAAGTCCGTAAAGCAAAATCCAAACCCAAAGTCTAGTACCCTTTCTAATATTTTTATTTTTTTCGCTTAAATACCCTATTAAAAAAGAAACCAAAGCAAGAACCAAGCCTTCAAGCAATGCCTCATATATCTGAGAAGGATGTCTTGGCTCAGTATAAGGTCTTATTGCAGGAAGCATTGCTGCCCATCTTTCATAGCCTCCTACAGCTTCATATAAAGGAAATTTCATTGCCAAAAAAGAATCAGTAACTCTTCCGTAAAGCTCAGCATTCATAAAGTTTCCTATCCTTCCAAAAAATAAACATAAACTGCATGGAAGTGTTGCATTATCCGTAATAGTATAAAAATCATATTTATATCTTTTGCTGAAAATAAATAATGCTATAAACATCCCTATAAATCCGCCGTGAAATGACATTCCAGCAAAACCTGTAAATGTAAAACCATTATCGAGATTAATACCCAATATTTCCCAAGGAGTTAAAAAACTCTGCGGGGAATAAAAAATAAAGTAACCTATTCTAGCACCAACTATAGCCCCAACTGCCGCATAAAAAACCATGTCATATATGCCACCGTTCTTTTCATTAGGATTAAATTTTATCCATCCTCTTTTTTTAATAAAATACAAAATGATACAAGATGATACTATTCCAACTATATACATAAGTCCATACCATCTTACAGCCCCCAATATAGGTATGCTAGGCGGAAATACGAATGGAGTGAAAAATTCTGGATAAATCATATATTTTCCTTAAAAAATTAAAATTATTAACTATTTCTATTATATTTTTAGTATAAGATAATACATTGAAATTATTAATCTATCAAGTGTTTATATACAAAATCTATTTGCTTAATATCGCTAAAGACCTCTTAGCCTCTAATGACAAAATATCTTTATCATCATTATTTATAAAACTCTTTAATATATCTCTGCTCTTTTCCAAATTGAAAGCTGATAAGCAAGTTAAACATTTACAAATAAGAAGCTTATTATTTTTATATTTTTTCATTATGCTTATTATGTGTTCAAGATTTTGATTATTGGATAAGCTTTTATTATGAAAAACCATGAATCCGAAAGCATCTATAACTTCACATATTTTTGTTAAATCATCGCCTTCCAAAACATTTATCAAAACAGGAAATATATCTATACTCATTTTTGATAAAGTTCTTGCTATTATATCTCTTGGTATAGGATAAGTTTTTTTCAAAGATACTTTTTTTGGTAATACCCTATATTGATTACAACCTATTATTCCAATATAATTAATCATTTTTTCAGCAGTATCAATATTTCCATTCTGCAGAGTTTTACATATTTCTATTTTAGTGTATAAACTTTTTTCTTTTGATAAACGCAATAATAACTCTCCACATACTTTATTCTTATGTATATACGGTCTTAAATTTATGGCTGCAGATGTTCTTACTATGGCATCATCATTATTAAGGCAATCAATAAGTTCCTTTAATGATTTATTTTCTAATAATTTAACATCATCCTCTAAAGGCATGCCTCTATTTTTTAATCTATCTAAATCAGATTTTAAATCATGTTTCATAATGCAATATATATACTAAAAAATTTGAGTTTTGTCAAAATTTATTTTAATTTTTTTATCAAAAACATATACTACATTATTCTACATAAAAAAAGCTCTCAAAGAAAATTAATTCTTAAAGAGCTTTTTATTATATAAAAAATGTTTTTTATCTTAAGTTTACAGCATTACGATATAAGAAATTTTTCCTTTCATTAGCATATTGAGCTTTAGAAGAAGTAGGATATTCAGATAAATATTGATTATAAGTTTCATAAGCTTTATCAAAATCTCTTACATTATTATTGCCTTTTTCATATATTTCAGCAAGAAGCAATATAGCATCTCCGCGTTTAGAAAACTTTTTATTTCCATCTAAAGATTTTTCTAATATAGAAGCACCATCAGATATTCTTCCAAGTTTTTTTAAGCTGTCAGCAACTTCATAAGCTGCATTTCCGTACATTGAAGTTTTAGAATACTTATTCATAACATCATTGAAATAAGCAATAGCTTCATCATCTTTGTTTTCTAATTTTTTGATTACACCCATAGAATATATAGCAGCTGCTTTTTCATCGTTATTGGCAGTTTTTAAAGAAGATGCTTTTTGATACATATCAAAAGCATTTGTATAATCTTTATTATAATTATAAATATCTCCTATTCTAAAATGACTGTAAACAGAATATTTAGAATCTGGATATTCACTTATAACTTTATTATAAGTAGTAACAGCATTGCTATAATCTCTTATATTTCTAAGGTCTTCAGCAGAATTAAACAAAGCTAATATTTCAGGATTAGATTCAGCAGTATTCTTTTTAGCAGTTTCTCTTATTATAGATGACTGAGCTTGATTAGCACTAGCAGTCTGATTAGTTCCTGCTTGATTAGTATTGATCATATTAGTAGCAGTTTGGTTAGTTCCTGCTTGATTAGTATTGATCATATTAGTAGCAGTTTGATTAGTTCCTGCTTGATTAGTATTGATCATATTAGTAGCAGTTTGATTAGTTCCTGCTTGATTAGTATTGATCATATT
>NZ_CALXKQ010000028.1 GCF_944388875.1 uncultured Brachyspira sp. | reverse complement strand
AGTTAATAGGAGGTAATGAAATTATGAGTAAAGTAATAGATAAATATAAAAGATTTGTAGCAGATGAAAAAGAGATGTCAGCCTATAATGAGAGAGATACTTTTCTTTACGGACAAGCTGTAATGCTTCAGTATGAAAGAGAGGAAGGCTTCAAACAAGGTATGGAAAAAGGTATAGAAAAAGGAAGACAGGAAGGTATAGAAAAAGGAAGACAGGAAGGTATAGAAAAAGGCATAAAAGAAAATCAAATATTAACAGCAAAAAATATGAAAAATAAAAATATGGATTTAAACCTCATAAGTGAATTGACAGGTTTAAGCATAAAAGAAATAGAAAATTTATAATAATATATCAATATATTTTTTATTTAGAAAAACATAGTATATTTATTTTTAAACATCCTATAAATCATTTTTTATAAAATTAGTTTACATAAAGAATAAAAAGTGTAAATTTATATAAATTTTATTTACAAAAAATTGACAATCTTCTGCATATTTATTATACTATTCTTGACAGATAAAATAATAAGCTATGGAGATTTTATGAATATTTTTAAAATTAAAATGCTGATATTTTCTATTTTTTTAACACTTTTAGTTTATAGTAATGCATTTTCAAAAAGTGATATACCTATTGTTGATGCTGCTGGAAAGGGTGACATAAATAAAGTGAGAACTCTTATAAAAGAAGGAGCTAATATTAATCAGCAGGATAGAGCTGGGGAGAATGCATTAATAGAAGCTGCAGAAGGCGGACATATAAAGATTGTAGAATTGCTTATAGAAAATAGAGTAAATTTAAATCTTAAAAGTAAATGGGGAAGAACAGCTTTGATGCGAGCGTCTTCAAAAGGCTATACAAATATAGTAAGAGTTTTAATAGATGCAGGAGCAGATGTTAATATTAAAGACAACAGAGGAAGAACAGCATTAACTTATGCCAATCAGAAAGGACATCAGAATATAGTAAAAATTTTGAAATCTGCAGGTGCTAAATAAAATTAATTAGATAAAAATTTTTTAAGGAGATATATTTTATGAAAAAAATTATAATTTTAATTTTTATAATGGTTTTTGGTTTATCTTTATTTTCTCAGCAAAAAAGAAATCCTTTAATGGATGCTTTGGAGAAGAAAGATACTAAAAAAGCCATAGAATTAATAAACTCAGGAGCTGACCTTAATGTAAGAGATAGACGAGGTGAAACTCCATTGATAGAAGCCGCAGAAGAAGGGTTGCCTGAAGTTGTAAAATTACTTATAAGCAAAAAAGTTAATTTAAATGATGTTAATAATAATAAAAGAACGGCTTTAATGAGAGCTTCTACAAGAGGATATTATGATATAGTTAAATTATTGATTGATGCAGGAGCTAATATAAATATGAAAGATAAATACGGTAAAACGGCATTAAGTTATGCTAATCAAAGGGGACATCAGAATATAGTAAAAATTTTAAAATCCGCAGGTGCTAAATAGAATTAATTATATAAATTTTTTAAGGAGATATATTTTATGAAAAAAATTATAGTTTTAATTTTTATAATGGCTTTTAGTTTATCCTTATTTTCTCAGCAGAAAAGAACTCCATTAATGGATGCTTTAGAAAAAAGAGATACAAGAAGAGCTATAGAAATTATTAATTCTGGTGCTGAGCTTAATACAAAAGACAGAATGGGAGAAACACCTCTGATAGAAGCATCTGAAGAGGGACTTACAGAGGTTGTTGATCTTTTAGTAAAAAAAGGAGACAATTTGAATATCGGTAATGTTAGAAATAGAACTGCTTTAATATGTGCTTCTTTAAGAGGTTATTCAAAGATAGTAAGCATATTAGTTGATGCTGGTGCTGATTTAAATATTAAAGATAAATATGGAAAAAGTGCTTTAACTTATGCAGTTCAAAGAGGGCATAAAGATATCGTAGAAATATTAAAAAAAGCAGGTGCAAAATAATTTTTAATAAAAAATAAAAAAATTGTAAAAAAAATTAGTTTTTTTGTAAATATTACTGTTTATAACATTGATAAAAAGAATAATTATAATATAATTTTCATAAAATTTTATTTTGGGGAAAATGATATGAAAAAATTATTGTCTTTGGTTCTTATTGTAATGGGAACTATATTTGCAGTGTCATGCGGTAACAATGCACAATCAACAGATACTGCTTCAAATGCCGCAGATACTAATGCTTCTATATCAGCAGTTACAGTAACAGTAACTGATTTAGTAGGAAAAGAATATGCACTTACTAATATGTATGAAGGAAAAGAAGTAACTATAGCTTTTCCAGAAACTAATATGGTAGGAGGAAAATCAGCTCTCAATAGTTATATGAGTGAGTTTTCTTTAGACGGTGATAAAATTGTATTTACTGCATTAGCTTCTACTAAAATGGCTGGACCTGAAGAAGATATGGCAGTAGAAAATGAATATTTACAAATATTAAATGGTGCTGATACAATTTCTTTGAATGGAGATGTATTAACTATAACTACAGCTTCAGGTACAAATTTGATTTATACTTATAAAGGTGAAGTTGCTGCTGCAGATACTAATCAAACAGCTACAAATAATTAATATTATTTGATTTTGAATTATCAAGACAAGATAATATATATTTTATTATCTTGTCTTTTTTATTTTAAATATAATTTTTTTAATTACTATTGACTTTTATATTTAGTAGTATAATATTGAGGTATATTATTATCATATTATGTTTATAAAATAGTTTGGAGTAATTATGCAATTAATAAAATATGTTTCAACATTATCATTAAGTTTATTTTTTATAATATCATGCTCTGGTACTACAATGCCCTTAAAAGAATATAAGGATGCCACAGCATTAAGAGATAAAACAATTAAGTATGATTTGCAAAACTATTCCAAAGAACAGTTCGATATAGCAGAAGCAAATTATTCTGAAGCTATAATACTTATAGATGAAGATAAAGAGCCAGAAAAGGTAAAAGAACTTCTTACAGCAGCATCAAATTCTTATCAAACAGTATTAAATGAAGGGCTTCCTCAATATGCTGAAGTTCTAAAACAGGAAACAACATTAGAAAGAGAATATTCTAAAGATATAAAAGCCTATAGAGTAGATAAAGATAATTATGAGTTTGCTGAATTAAATTATTTAAATGCATTGTCTGCTTTAAGTACAAATAATTATGAAGAGGCAGTTAATTGTTTCTTAAATGTAAAAAAATATCATCATAAAGCATATTTTACAACTAAACAAAGATATGATGAAAGTGCTAAAGCTTTAAAAGAGGCTGAAGCAAAAATGCAGGAATTGGATGAATTAAGAAAATCATCTCAAAAATAACAATTTTATAGAAATTGGGAGCTTATAAAATGAAAAAAGGATTATTTTTATTTATTACTTTGTATTTATCATGTTTCTTATACGGACAGGATACTAATAATATTTCTGAAACTGATGATTATAAATTGGCACAAAGATATAGAGAAATGGCTATAGAAGCACATGAGGCAGGTGATTATAATAAGAGTATAGAATATTCTCAATTAAGTAAAGAATATTCTGATAAAATTATATCTAGATATGGTTTTTATCAATATGTATTAAATAGTCAGAAAGATGCTGAGAAAAAATTAAGTTTATTTAAGGGAGTAGGCGGAGATAGTAATGAATTGACTACAACATTGTATGGATTATCAGTAAATGATATTAATTCAGCAAATAATATGTTTAAAACAGCTACAAATGGTGTTGATTATACAAATACTATGCTTGAATATAATAAATCTGCAGATAAATCTGAATTAGGATATAATGTTTTATCTATAGATTTAAGAAGAGAATATTTAATGCAGGAATCAGTATTAACTAACGGAGATAATAATGATTTGCAAATCACATCTTTAAGAGATGATTCAAAAAAATTACTCAGTGACGGAGATTATACTAATTCTTTAACAAGTTCAAGAGATGCTATGGCTATTCTTGATAAATTAGAAGCTCCTTTAGCTTATGCAAAAGCTCAGGAAGCTATGGAGAAAGCTAGAAAAGACGGCTTAAATGAAAAAGACCCTAATCTTTATAATGAACTTTCTAATTCATTGGCATCAGCATCTAAAACTTTATCTGAAAATAAATATTCTGAATCTTTAATGCATTCTAAAAATGTTACTGATTTGGTAAATTTAATGGAAAATAATGCCTTAGCTATGAACGGTAATAATAATACTGATAATAACAATATTAACGGAGGAAATACAGATAATAACGGCAATAATGCTGATAATATGGATAATAATAACTATATTTATGACGGCAATTTCCCTCAATATTATGTTGTTCAGTTAAGAAAAGCTAATACAGATTCATTATGGCTTATAGCTTCTTATGATTTCATATACGGTGATGGAAATTTTTGGAGAAAAATATATGAAGCTAATAAGGATCAAATAAAAGACCCTAATATAATCACTGACGGACAGATACTTCTTATACCTAGTCTTAAAGGTGAAACTAGAGAGGGAACTTATGATCCTAATAAAAAATATGATAATATTAACAATATAACAGCTAAAGAAAATACATCAGCATCTGATAATAATGAAGCAATGACTGATGAAAATGAAGCAGCAGCTGATAATGAAGCAATAACTGATGAAAATGAAGCAGCAGCTGATAATGAAGTAATAACTGATGAAGAAACTCCAGCTGATAATGAAATGATGACTGATGAAGAAACAGAATAATTGTTATTTATAAATAAATTTTTTACTAAATAATTACGAATATTAATTTATATGGTTATATATAAAAAATAAAATAATTTAAGAGGTGGTATATTATTTAATGTTAAAAAAAGGAAAAATAGTTTTAATAGTTGTAATAACAATAGCTGTATTTGCTGCAGTATTGATAGCACAAAAGCCTAAAGCTTCAAAGGAACATTTATTCATTGAAACAAATTTCGGTACTATAGAAATAGCTTTCTTTCCTGATAAAGCTCCAAAACATGTTGAAGCTATTAAAAAATTAGCTAATGAAGGTTTCTATAATGGTACTCTTTTTCATAGAGTAATACCTGGGTTTATGATTCAGGGCGGAGATCCTTTAAGTAAGCAGCCTAATAGATCTTTGCATGGAACAGGAGGACCTAATTTTGTTATACCTGCAGAGTTTAATGATGTTTCTCATAAAAGAGGTATATGTTCTATGGCTAGAGGTCAAAGTGTAAATAGTGCGGGTTCTCAGTTCTTTATTTGTGTAGCTGATTCAACTTTTTTAGATGGTCAGTATACAGTTTGGGGAGAGGTTGTTAATGGTATGGATGTTGCTGATAAGATAGTGGCATTAAAAAGAGATGCTAATGATAATCCTCTTGAGCCTGCTAGAATGAATAGAGTTTATGTAAAAACAGTTAATTAAGGATAAAAAAATGAAAGAACATTTATTTATTGAAACAGATTATGGTACTATAGAAATAGAGTTCTATGAAAAATTAGCACCAAAACATGTTGAAGCTATTAAAAAATTAGCTAATGAAGGTTTTTATGACGGAATTAGATTTCATAGAGTAATACCTAGATTCATGATACAAGGTGGAGATCCTGTAAGTAAAGACGCTACAAAAAGGCATTTACATGGAACAGGAGGTCCTGGATTTAATATTCCTGCTGAGTTTAGTAATGCTCATCATAAAAGAGGAATATGCTCTATGGCTAGAAGTCAGCATCCTGATAGTGCTGGTTCTCAATTTTTTATTTGTGTGGCTGATGCACCTCATTTAGACGGTGAATATACTATTTGGGGAGAGGTTGTTAATGGTATGGATGTTGCTGATAAGATAGTGGCATTAAAAAGAGATCATAATGATAATCCTATTGAAAATTCTACTATGAATAAAGTGTATGTAAAAGAAGTAGAATAATAAAAAGCAAACATTAATACAATAAAAAAACGAGTCTTTATTTAAGGCTCGTTTTTATTTTTATCTTATAATAATCTTAATTAATATCTTTTCTTTCTATTATCATGTCTTTTTTCTCTTCTTCCGCTGTTGTTATGTTCTTCTTCAACGTAATCTGCAGGTTTTTCAAGCAATGCTTTTCTGCTTAATGAATACTTTCCGCCTTTTACATCTATAATTTTTACTTTAACTTCATCTCCAATCTTCAAAACCTCTTCTACATTCATAACATGTTTATAAGCAAGTTCAGATATATGACAAAGCCCTTCAATACCAGGCAGTATCTCTATGAAAGCACCAAAGTCTTTAATATCTTTTACTACACCGTCATAAACTTCTCCAATCTCAGGGTCTTTAACATAAGAATTGATAAGTTTTATAGTTTTATCCAATGTAGGAGTATCAGGGGAAAATATATTTACAATACCGCTGTCCTGTATTTCTACATCACTTCCCGTTTCTTCTATAATAGCCTTGATATTTTTTCCTCCAGGTCCTATTAATATTCTGATTTTTTCAGGATTTACTTCCATAGTTTTGTATTTAGGAGCAAAATCAGATACTTCTCCTGCATTTGATATTGTAGCATCAATTTTATCAAGTATAAAATATCTAGCTTTTTTAGCCTGTTCTAAAGCCTCTTTTAATATCTGAGCAGATATTCCTGTAAGTTTAATATCAAGCTGAAAAGCAGTAATGCCTTTGCGTGTGCCTGCAACTTTAAAGTCCATATCACCTAAATGATCTTCAACACCTTGTATATCTGTAAGTATTTTATATCCGTCTTTATAAGTAGCAAGCCCCATAGCAATACCAGCAACACTTGCATTGAGAGGAACGCCTGCAGAAAGTAAAGACATAGTAGAAGCACAAATAGTAGCCATAGATGAAGAACCATTGCTTTCTAATATTTCAGCGACAACTCTTATAGTATAAGGGAATTTATCTTTGGAAGGAAGTACAGCATTAAATGAACGTTCTGCCAAATTACCATGTCCTATTTCCCTTCTTCCTGGAGCACCATAACGTCCTACTTCTCCTACAGAAAATGGAGGGAAATTATAATGAAGCATGAAAGTTTTATTTTCTTTACCGTATATATCATCCATTAGCTGAGCATCTTTTTCACTTCCCAATGTAACTATAGATAAACATTGAGTTTGTCCGCGAGTAAAAAGTCCAGAACCATGTACTCTAGGAATTAAATTTATCATAGTGCTTATTGGTCTTATTTCATCTAAAGCCCTGCCGTCAGGACGCATTTCTTTTTCTACTATAGCTTCTCTTACTATTTCTTCTTCTATAGAATGACATATTCCTTTAACCTGTGCTATTAGTTTTTCATCTTCAGTTTGAGTTTTTATGTATTCTTCTATTTCATTAAAAGCATTATCCATACTTTCATTTCTTTTAGTTTTATCAGGATTATAATTAGCTGATTCTATCTTTTCTCTTCCATATTCTGTAACCATTTTTACTAAATCAGCATCATATTCAAATAATTCCTGTTCTATTTTTTCTGTTCCGCAAAGAGAAGCCATTTCATTTTGCATATCTATATACTTCTGCATCTCTTTATGTGCAAGTTCTATAGCCCCAATGAAAACTTCCTCAGAAACTTCTCTAGCTTCTCCTTCTATCATCAAAATAGCATCCTTACTTCCAGCAACAATAATATCAAGTTCGCTTGAAAGAAGTTCGCTGTTTTTAGGATTTATTATGTACTCTCCGTTTTTATATCCTATTCTAACAGCAGCTACAGGTCCTCCGAAAGGTATCCAAGATATAGTAAGTGCTGCACTTGAAGCTATCAAAGCCAAAGCATCAGTAGGCATATCCGAATCAACTGAGAGAACAGTTGGTATTATTTGAACTTCATTTCTAAAACCTTCTGGGAATAAAGGTCTTAAAGGTCTGTCTATAATACGTGATATAAGTATTTCTTTATCTCTAGGTTTAGCCTCTCTTTTAAAAAAACCGCCCGGAATTTTACCTCCTGCATAATACTTCTCATTGTAATTAACTGTTAGAGGAAAGAAGTCAGATTCTAGATTAGGTTCTTTAGCAGCAACTACAGTAGCAAGTATTGTAGTATTTCCAAGTCTTAAAGTTACAGAACCATGAGCCTGCTTAGCTAAAAGTCCTGTTTCTAATATTAATTCCTCTCCGCAAAAAACACTCTTAACTGTGACCATATTATACTCCTTTATAGCTGAAAAAAATACCAAGAGGGTATTAAATTTTATAGCTTGTCACTTTTTCCTAATTATTTTCTTAATTTTAATTTCTGTATAAGATTTTTATAAGCTTCTATATCAGTTTTTCTCAAATAGTTAAGAAGTTTTCTTCTTTTAGCTACCATTTTAAGAAGTCCCATTCTAGAATGATTATCTTTAGTATGAGTTTGAAAATGACCTTTCAAATAAGTTATACGATTAGTTAAAAGTGCTACTTGTACTTCTGTAGAACCTGTATCCTTATCATTTTTACCAAACTCTTTGATTATTTTTGCTTTTTCGTCTGCTGTGATAGACATTTTTTTGTTCTCCTTTTGAAATATTTTCTTATCTTTTTTTCATCATTTTCTAATAATTTTTTTACTTCATCTATAGAATTAACTTTTATATTATCTCTTATATATTTGAGTAATACAACAGTTATTTTTTTACCATATATCATTTTTGAAAAATCCAATATATGACTTTCTACTCTAAGCTCTTTATTAATATTGCTTATTCCAATAAAAGTAAGAGCTTCATAAATTTTATCTGTATTACCTATTTTGACAGTTGAGCTGTAAACTCCCATTTTAGGTATAAATATATTTTTAGGTATTTCCAAATTAGCTGTAGGATATCCTATTCTTCTTCCTAAAGCATTGCCATGAACTACCAAACCACTCATAGAATATTCTCTTCCAAGCATTTTATTTACATCTGTCATATTGCCGTTGGATAAACATTCTCTTATATGAGAACTGGATACTTTATCCCCTTTATAGTTAAGAAATTTTATAAAACTTACACCAATACCGCATTCTTTAGAATATCTTTCTATAAAATCTCTATCCCCAATTCTGTCTTTTCCAAAAGCAAAATCAACACCTACTGCAATATGCTTCATACGATAATATTCTATTAATTTATTAAAGAACTCTTTAGCTTCCATTGTATAAAATTCTGGTAAAAAGTCAATAACAATTATGTAGTTAATACCTAATGACTTTATAAAAGAATTATTTTCTTCTGTATTATATATTGATATGTTTTTTTTCTTTATTACTATTGCTATAGAAATTAAATTATTTTTCTTTGCGTAATCTACAGTATACTTTATAAGTTTTTGATGTCCTCTATGAACACTGTCAAATTTTCCTATCGTTATAATACTATCTTTTTTTAAATCTATTTTGCAAAAATCATTTATAACCTGATTCATTTTAGTATTTTATTTCATATCCTTAATTATATTTCTTTCTTGGCTTTTTTGTCATTATTAAATATTTTTTTCAAAATCAATGATACTATAATAATTATTATTGATGCTATAAATAAAGAAAATGACATATTCCAGAAATTTACATTGCGAATTATTATTTCTAATAAATTATAATGTTCTATTAATATAGCAAGTATTATTTTTATTACACCGTATATTACAAAAGCGTTTAATATATTATGGTATTGATATTGCTTGGAAAATAGACATAAACCTAACATATAAAAACTAAAAAATAAAAATATAAAATTACCAAACAATATAAATATAGTGTATGTAGGTATATCTGTTATGCTTATTAATTTTAACAAAGTTGATATTATTGGGAATACTTCAAAACCAAATATTACATCTGTTGTGAAGCTGGATAAATAGTTGCTGAAGGATTTTCTTTCAAATATAATTGAAGATTTTTTACTGCTTAATGCTCCATATACTTCTGTTACTTCATGTAATGCTATTTCTTTATCCGTAATATATATGTAATCTCCAAAATATAATCTTCCGCTTGCAGAAGGATCTATAAATACTGAGTTTTTATATGTATTGTCTAATAATTTATATCCTACTCTTATTATATAATTATCAATCTTTGAAAAAAATCGACCATTATCATCTATATATGATGAACTTTTATCTGTAAGTTCATTTCTTAAATAATCAACATTTTTATCAAATACTATTGTATATGCTGGATATAATGTTACAAAAGCTGATAATATTATTATAGTAAGTATTATAGATATATTTCCTACAAATTTATTTAATGCTCCTATAAATATCATAGTGGATGCTGCAGAAACTACTGTAATAGCAAAGAAATAATGTTCCATTAAGTTTTTTATAGACTCAAAATTTATATTGCTGTATATATTGTTAGTATCCAAAACTTTTAGAAAATATATAAAGAAATATATTATAAAAAATGCTATAAAGAATAATGCTAATGTTATTAAGTTTTTTACAATTTTCATGTTTATATATTATATCTATAAGAAGAAAAATTCAAGCATAAAAATAAAATTAAGCAGATTTAATATCAGTTAATATACCGAAATTGTATAAAGCATCATTGATGTCTTGGAAAGAGTCTATAAAATTAGATAATTCCATTAAATTATAATCGCTTTTTACAACACCAAACATATTAGATAATACTATATTCCCTTTATTTTGAGATAAATCTTTTTTTAACTGTATAATATATTCCCATATTTCTTTTTCTATAAACATGCATTTAGATAGGTCCAATATAATATTGTTTATATTTTTTATGAGAAATTCGGAAAATAATTCCTTTAACTGAGGCAAATTTTCATCATATATATTATTTTGTAATGATAATACAATAACAGAATTATCTTTCAAAGAATAGCTAATTTCAAATGATTTACTAACCATATACATTACTTTAACAAATTTTTTATTTTTAGTCAATAAATTATTTTTAATTATTAGATTTTTTTAATTTATCCCTTGTGCTTCTGTATATTATTATAGGTTTATCCCCCGATATTAATTTTTCTTCTTTCATACCTAAATAAGATTCTTTGCTTGATTGGGTTTTTACTACATTTTTATCTTGTTTTAATACAATATCAGAATATTTTTTGCCTATAATATTTATTATTGATTTTACAATAGGCATATTTATTATTTTTTGATAAAATCTCATATATATAACAGTATTTTCATCATCAACAGGTGCAAATACCCCAAATATACGCATCTTTTCAAATATGTAATTTTGCCAAGTATTAGGAAAATAAAAATATAAAAAATATTTAAAGTCTTCCTTGTTCATTTCTGAAGCACTTAGAGCTTTTTGCCCCTTATCAATAACATTATTAACATAAAATTTTAAAATATCATTTTCTATTTCTACTAAAGGTCCATTGACAACTGTTTTATTTCCTCTTCCTATAGTGTTAGAATGAACAAAAGCTATATGTACTACATCAAGCTGATTTTCTATGCATCTTGTATAATGATTATGCCATTCATCTTTTATTGTAGAATAAGAAAACTTTTTATCTTTTAGATCATCTGGAAACATTATTTTATCATTAATTTTGTCTTTATCTCCATACCAAAACCAAATAAATCCGTATAAATCCCTTACTTCATAACCTTCAACAAAAAAATTTTTGTTAACTTCAGTATTTTTACCAAGAGCTGGAATCATAACTGTTTTTCCATTTTTATCAAATTGAAATCCATGAAAAGAGCATGCTATATTATCTTTGTATACTTTTCCATGGGATAATGAAGCTCCTCTATGACAGCATTTATCATCTATACAGCATATATTGTTATTAGAATCTCTCCAAAATACTAGATTTTTATTTAATCTCTTAGCAAAAAGGGGCGTATTTTTCTTTACTTCTTTAGAATCTAGTACAGCATACCACATATTATATATCATAGTTGTATCCTCAATTTTTTATCATTGCATTAATTATACATTGTTATTTATCATAAATAAACAGTTTATAAGATGCATTTTTTATATAAAACTTGATTTTCTAATATTGATATATTATAATTTCTATATTTCTTATATACTTAATACTTTAAATCTGTTTATAAATTCTATATTCATATTTTCTTTTTAATAGACTTATTCCAAAAGTACTTGACAAGATTAAATATAAAATTTTTATAATTTACCAATGAAAAAATAATATTTTATATGTTGTATAAATGATTATTTTAGTGTATAAATATGCGGTCTTTCACGGCTGTGGTCTGGCGGACAGCGTTACAAAAGAAGTGGCTGCCGTAGTCACGCTTCGCAGGGCTAGTCCACACAATTAATAAATAAAATTAGTTTTAAAACAAGTTTATTAATTTGTATATAAAATATAATTTATGATTTATTTTTTTTATAAGCATTATACTCTTCATCAGTAACATGCTCTAACCAAGTAACATTATTACCGTCTTTATCGCCTGTTATTGCAATATGCTTCATTCTGCAGTCTGGAGAGGCTCCATGCCAATGTTTTTTATCTTTAGGGCAGTAAAGTGCTTCTCCTTCATGGAACTCTAAAATTTCTCCTCCTTCTTCCTGAGTAAGTCCTATGCCTTCAACTACTATCAAATGCTGACCGCAAGGATGAGTATGCCATGCAGTTCTGGCACCCGCTTCAAATGTTACATAAGCTACAGAAAAATGAGAATCCTCATTAGGCTCTGTCAATAATTCTACTTCAACATCTCCTGTGAAACATTCCTTTGAACCTTTGAATTTTTTCCCTTCTCCTTTTTTTATAAATACTGTTTTTTCTGGTGCTTTTTTGTATTCATAATCTGACATTTTTATTCTCCTTTATTTTAATTATTTAATTTTTTTATTTTACATTTATTTTTATATCTTTAATCCATTTTTTTATTTCGTTTTCTGAATTATTTATACTGCTTGTATTTCCGTATACGCTTAATATTTTTCCAATCTGTTTTGATTTAGTTAATTTTTCTATATCTGCTCTTATTGTACCAGCTCCGCCTCCTCCATGTGTACAGAAAGGCATAATAATTTTATTAGAAAAGTCAAAACTGTTTATAAAAGAGCTTACAGGACTTGCTATAGTATTCCACCAATTAGGACTTCCTATAAATATAACATCATAATCATCTATACTATCAATACTGTTTTTTAATTTTGGTTTATGATTATTTTTTATATCTCTTTTAGCTTCGTCTAGTACTTTATTATAGTTTGATGAGTATGGTTTTTCTGGTTCAGTATAAAAGAAGTCTGTTGTTACATTTTTTAATTCTGATTTTACAACTTTTGCTATAATTTCAGCAAGTTTTTTAGTATTTGCTGAATGCGAATAATATGCTATTAATATTTTCATAATTGCTCCTATTATTTCTAATAAAAATTGTTCGCTCCAATTATCTGCCAAATAAATTTAGCAGATGTTCACAATTTTTATATTTGTTGCTATCAATAAACTTATTCTTAATTAATTCTTTATCTTCCTACTATCTCTAAATGCTCCTTTGGGTATCTATCACCATATATTTTTATGCTTGAAATAGCTTTATTAATATCTTCTAATTCCTCTTTGCTAAACTCTACATTAACAGAAGCTATATTCTCTCTTAATCTCTCTATCTTTCTTGTTCCGAATATTGGTACTATAAATGGTTTTTGATGCACCACCCAAGCTAATGCTATTTGCGATTTTGATGCGTTTTTTCTTCTTGCTATATCTTCCAAAACTTCAACTAAAGTATAATTATCTTTTATATTTTCTTTTTGAAATCTAGGAATAGAACTTCTAAAATCATTATTTGAAAAGTCAGAAGCATTATTAAATCTTCCTGTTAAAAATCCTTTACCCAAAGGTGAGAAAGGTACAAAACCAATATTTAATTTTTCTAATAATGGTATAAGTTCCTTTTCTGGCTCTCTCCACATTATAGAATATTCGCTTTGTATGGCTGTTAATTTGCATACTTCATCAGCTTTTTTTATAGTATTAACACCTGCTTCAGAAATACCCCAATGTTTTATTTTACCTTCTTTTATTAAATCTTTCATTGTATCTGCTGCTTCTTCTATTGGAGTATTAGGGTCAACTCTATGAATATAGTACAAATCAATACAGTCTGTTTTAAGTCTTTTTAATGATCCTTCCAATGATTTTATTATAGTTTCTCTTTTAGCATTAAGTACAGGCTTACCATTTACAGTTTTTATTCCGCATTTTGTAGCTATTACAACCTTATCTCTGTATTTTTCTAATGCTTCTCCTACAACTTCTTCATTTTTGTATGGACCATAAGCCTCTGCCGTATCAAAAAAAGTAATGCCAAATTCTATAGCCTCATGTATAACGGATATTAATTCTCTTTTGTCATAATGCTCATCATACACAACCCCGTATCCCATACAGCCTAAACCTATTTCTGATACTTCTAAATTTCCAAGCATTCTTTTTTTCATATTTATATACCCCCTAAATTTTTTATTATTAAAATATTACTTTCCCGCTCTGTCAGCATATTCTTTAGGATATCTGTCGCCATATATTACTATTTTTGAAAGCTCTTTATTTATATCATTTAATTCATTATCCGTTAATACTATATCTGCTGATGAAACATTTTCCTTTAATCTGTCTAAACTTCTAGTACCAGGTATGGGAACTATAAATCTTTTTTGTGCTAGTACCCAAGCTAATGCTGCTTGCGAAGGAGTAATATTTTTGTTATTAGCAATCATTTTTATAAGTTCTATTAATTTTTGATTAATTTCTAAATTTTCTTTTTTAAATCTAGGAACTATACTTCTAAAATCATCACTTCCAAATGAAGAATTTTTATCTATAGTAGCAGTTAGGAAGCCTTTACCTAATGGAGAAAAAGGAACAAAACCTATATTTAATTCCTCTAATAATGGAATAATTTCTTTTTCTGGTTCTCTCCACATCATAGAATATTCGCTTTGTAATGCAGTTAATTTACATATTTTATCAGCTTTTCTTATTGTGTTTGCTCCAGCCTCAGATAATCCCCAGTGTTTAACTTTACCTTCTTTTATTAATTCATTCATTGTGCAGGCAACTTCTTCAATAGGTGTATTAGGATCAACCCTATGAAGATAGTATAAATCAATACAATCAGTTTTTAATCTTTTAAGAGAACCATCAGCAGATTTTTTTATAGTATCAGGTTTAGCATTCAATATTTGTTTACCATTTTCTACTTGTATTCCGAATTTAGTGGCTATTACAACTTTATCTCTATATTTTTCTAATGCTTCACCTACAAGACTTTCATTTTCAAAAGGTCCGTAACATTCAGCTGTATCAAAGAAAGTTACACCCATATCCAAAGCTTGATGTATTAAATAAATCATGTCTTTTTTATTGGAAGCAGGCCCATATCCATGACTCATTCCCATACAGCCTAAACCTATTTCTGATACTTCCAAATTACCTAATTTTCTTTTTTGCATAAATTTCTCCTATTGTTGTTAATAAAAATTGTTCGCCACAAGTATCTGCTAAATAAATTTAGCAGATGCTCACAATTTTTATGGTTGTTGTTAATAAAAATTGTTTGCCTTTGGCAAATTATCTGGCAAATAAATTTGTCAGATGCTCACAATTTTTATGGTTGTTGTTAATAAAAATTGTTCGCCACAAGTATCTGCTAAATAAATTTAGCAGATGCTCACAATTTTTATGGTTGTTGTTAATAAAAATTGTTTGCCTTTGGCAAATTATCTGGCAAATAAATTTGTCAGATGCTCACAATTTTTATGGTTGTTGCTAATAAAAATTTCAGGCTTAAAGACTCTTAAAAGACGCCCGAAATTTTTATATTTACTGCTATCAATAAACTCGCTTAAAATTTCTAGCAACTGAAGTTACTAGAAGCTCGTTTATTTTTTTATTATTGCTAATAAAAATTGTTTGCCGCTTTGCATTCCTTTGACATAGTATATGACAAATAAATTTATCAGATGCTCACAATTTTTATGGTTATTGCTAATAAAAATTTCTAGCTTAAAGGCTCTTTTAAGTAAACTTAAAAGACGCCCGAAATTTTTATATTTTCTGCTGTAAATAAACTCGTTTAAAATTAACTACTAACAAAACTTGTTATATAATTTTTTATTTACTTAAAAAATCTATATATACAATCATATTCCAATTAATTTTTAATACCAATCATGTTTTTCATCACGGTTTAATGCTGCTATTTTTTTCATATCTTCATCATTTAATTCAAAATCATATATATTTGTATTTTCTATTATATGCTCTCTGTTGCTGGAACCTGGTATTACAATTACTTCTCTTTGCAAATTCCATCTTAATATAATTTGTGCAACTGACTTATTATATTTTTGAGCAATATCTTTTAATACTTTATCATTTAAAAGTTCTCTTTGATGTCCTCTTCCTCCCAAAGGATACCAGCCTTGAACCGCTATCCCCAAACTTTGAATATACTCTATAACATCAGTATCCTGATAATAAGGGTGTATTTCATTCTGAACTAAAGCAGGCATTACACTTATTTTAGGAATAAACTCTTTTAATTCTTTAATGTACCAATTAGAAAGTCCAATAGAGCGAATCTTTCCTTCTTTTACTGCTTTCTCCATAGCCTTGTATGCTTCAACATCATTTGGGCTTGGGTGATGAAGAAGCATCATGTCAATATATTCAACACCTAACTTTTTTAATGCTTCATTTATAGCATTTTCTGCATCGCTGTATTGATTAGGATATAATTTTGTAATAATAAAAATATCTTTTCTATCAACTTTTGAATCTTTTATGGCTCTTCCAACCTCTTTTTCGTTTCTGTATATATAGGCGGTATCAATTAATCTTACGCCATTTTGTAAAGCAAATAGTATAGAATTGTAACATTCGTCATTTAATAGACTATATGTTCCTATTCCATTTAATGGTATTTCATATCCGCTGTTTAATTTTGCTGTTTTTGTATTAAAGTTAAAAATTATTTTTTTATTGTTTTCCATATTAGTATTTGCCTCTGCTTTTTTATTTAATGAAAATATTGTGATAATTAAAATAAAAGTAAATAACAAAGTAAAAAATATTTTTTTCATTATTTATCCTTATTTATACTTTTTATTAATTTATAAACTATACACCTATAATGCAATTTTAATATTTATTTATTTCTATAGAAGAAATTTATAATTAAATTACAAAGTATTAAATTTTATAATTGCATAAATATTTTACAGTTTTAATATCAGTATGTGATAAAAATAAACTTTGTTTTGTATCTAGCTTTAATATTTCATTCATATCATTATCATCTAATTCAAAATCAAATACATTAAAGTTTTCTATAATTCTTTCTTTATGAACACTTTTAGGTATAACAACAACATTTCTTTTTATAAGCCAATTTAATATAACCTGAGCAGCAGTTTTATTATATTTTTTTGCTATTTTTGTGATAGTTTCATTAGTAAACATATTATTTCTTCCTTCAGCAAAAGGTCCCCAAGATTCTATTTGAATGCCGTATTCTTTCATAAGTTTATTGTCTTCTTCTCTTTGGAAAAATGGATGAGTTTCTATTTGATTAATCATAGGAGCTATTTTGTTGTGCATAACTAAATCTAATAATCTGTCTGGATAAAAATTGCATACACCTATAGCTTTAATTTTTCCTTCATTATATAAATCTTCCATAGCTCTCCAAGAACCATAATAATCACCGAAAGGCTGATGTATCAAATATAAATCCAAATAATCTAAACCAAGTTTTTTCATAGACACTTCGAAAGCCTTTTTGGCATTATCATATCCTGCATCTGTTATCCATAATTTAGTAGTGATAAATAATTCTTTTCTGTCAATACCGCTTTCTTTTATAGCATCACCTACGGCTTTTTCATTAAAATATGCTGATGCAGTATCTATCAATCTGTATCCTGCTTCAATGGCATTTAATACTGATTTTTTGCATTCTTCATAATCTGGTATTTGAAAAACACCGAAGCCTAATATAGGCATTTCAATTTCATTATTTAATTTTACAGTTTTCATACATGATCCTATTATTGCTAATAAAAATTGCGTGCCTTTGGCAAATTATCTGCTAAATAAATTTAGCAGATGCTCACAACTTTTTATTTGTTGCTATTAATAAACTCTCTTAAATTTTATTACTAAAAGATTGTTAGTTTATTAATTATAGCATTAGAGTTCACTCCAATGTCAATAGTTATTTTTATAAATTTTATTTTTTATTCTAAACTAAAAGTTATTTCAATGCTTCCTCTTCCAAGTGCTTCTTTCAAACCTTCTATATTTTCTATATATCCAAGTCTTGTATAACTGTATGAAGTTCTAAAACTCTCATAAAATAATACTATGCAGTTATTACCATATAGTAAAAAATCACCTGTTTTTATATTGCCTATATTCTCAGTTTTAGTTGTAAGACTTTTACTCAAGTTATAATATTTTTCATTGCTGTTTAAATCATTCATATTAACAGTTAGAGGAAGAAGAGCTAAAAAATATTTTGCTGTTTGATTATCATATAATTTTAATTTGTATTCTTTATCTTTTATTTTTACATTAACTAAAGTATTTAAAGTATTTAAATTTTCCATAGTTGTATTATCTCCGTAAACTGAATTGCATGACATGCATGTTATAAAAATTAATAAACTTAAAAAATATTTTTTTATTTTTATTATATTCATAAATATTTATCCTTAATTATTATTTTTAGTTTTCAGCATATCTTTTTCATGTACTGACATTTGATTTCCGTAATTTTCTATTTTTTTATTTAGTTTATCTACAGTAGCCTGAAGATCATTTAATTTTTCCTGCATAGCATCTCTTTGACTTACTAAAAGCTGTTTTCTAGCCTCTAATGTAGCGTCGCCTTTGTTATATAGCTTTATATACTCTATTATTGATTCTATAGACATTCCTGCTCCTCTCATGCATTTTGAAAATTCTATCCAGCCTAAATCTCTATCTGTATAATTTCTTATTCCGCTCTCGCTTCTTTCTACTTCAGGTATTATTCCTATTCTTTCATAATATCTCAATGTGTCAGTAGATAATCCTGTTTTTTTGCTTACTTCTGCTATTGTCATAATTTATCTCCTTAAAAATTTAAGTATTTATAACTATTAATTATTGGTTATTATATCATTGGAGTGCACTCCAATGTCAATATATAACTTAAAAATATTAACAGAATTATTATTATAGTTTAATTTATTATAATATTATATCAAATACTTATGTATTATATATTTATATAATTAAAAAGTATTAAATATATATAGTAATTTATTAATTTTTATGCATATTTGATATATTATTAATAGTTGACTTTATAGTATAATTTAGTATAATTTAATATAAAGATTAAACTATGATTTTTATATTAGGAAAGCTATGTCGGGTTTATGTTTTAAAGTATTAGATTGGGATTTCTTTGCCCCTAATATAGATAAAAAATTTATATTAGATAATTTAAATGAAAATATAAATATTTCTTACGGAGAAACTAATCCTGATTTGGATTTTATACCAAGAGCACAAAAGAGAAGACTTAGTCAAATAACTAAATTATCATTTGAGGCTGTGAAAGATATCTTAAAAGAAAATGATCAAATTCCTATATTTTTTGTATCAAAATACGGAGAAATAAAACAGCAGTACAATATATCCAAAAAAATAGTTACAGAACATGAAGTTTCTCCTGCCAATTTTAGTTTTTCTGTTTTTAATACAGCAGCAGCACAGCTTACAATATTCTATCATAACCATGAAAGAGCAATTGCTGTTACATGTTATGATAATTTTATTGATACAGCTCTTTTACAGGCTATTTCTTTTTTAAAAACTTCTGAGCATAATAAGGCACTTATAATTATAGCCGATGAAAAACTGCCTGATAGTTATGAAACAATATCAAAAGATACAAACTATTCTTTTGCATTTTCATGTATTATTTCTACGGAGGATGCTGATATAAATATTAATATCATTGACAGCAATATTAAAAAAGATGAAAATTCAATTATAGATTTTATTAAATTTATATCAACAGATACTCCTAATTTAAAATTGGGAAAAATCGAATTAATAAAAGAGTGATTCTATATTTTTATAGATTTATATAAAATAAATTTAAAGGAGATTTATAAAATGAGTATTGAAGAGCAAATAAAACAAATAGTAATAGAGGCGGCAAATTTAGAAGGCATGACAATAGATGATATAGATACTGATGCTCCTTTATTCGGTGATGAATTAGGTCTTGATTCTATAGATGCTTTAGAGATAGGGGTTGCTATAAGAAAGAAATTCAATATAAGTTTTTCGGATATAGAAGAAAATAATAAACAGCATTTTTATTCTGTGGCAACATTGGCTAAATACATAAGAGAAAATTCAGAGCATAAATAATATATGAGAAAATTAAGCAATACAAATTTTTATTTATTAAAAGATTCAGAAGATATTTTTCTTATTCATAAAGAAAATAAAGATTCTGTAAAATATAAAGATTTTATTAATGATATAGTAAGAAGTTTAGAATATATATCTAAATTCAAAGAGGATACCATTACTATATTTATAGAGGATGCCTATAGATTTATTGCAGTTACAGCTGCAGGTTTTATTCTTAAAAAGAGAGTAAATGTACTTAATAATAATAGTCCAAAATATGTTGAAAGTATATTGGATAATTCTATGGTATATATATCTGATACTAATAAATCAGCTGTAAACTTGGATGAGATGTTTTCAAGCGAATGCAATGATAAATGGTTTGATCTGCTTAAAGAAACAACTATAGATGAAAATATTAATATTAATTTTTATACATCAGGCTCTACTGGATATCCTAAACTTATAGAAAAAACATTAAAACAATTTGAAGCTGAGGCTTTGAAGATAGTTAATCAATTTAAAGATGAGATAGCAGACTCTATATTTTTGTATACAGTTCCTCATTATCATAGTTATGGTTTTGTTTTTGCTATGTTAGTTCCTTATATGCTTGAATTGAAATCTTTAGATAATAGAATTAATTATTTAGAAACTATTAATAATTTTTCTGAGTATAAAAAGATCACTATAGTTACCACTCCTGCTTTTTTAAAGAGAATAGATAAGTCTTCATTAAAAATAAAAGCAGATTGGCATTTATTTTCATCTACTGGATTATTAGAGAAGAAGGTTAATGATCTTGCAAAAGATGTATTCGGTGTTGATGTTACTGAGATTTACGGAAGTACTGAAGCTGGTGCTATGGCTTATAGAAGAAGAAGCGAAAATGAGTTATGGACTAGACTTAGTGTAGTTGAATTAAAAGTTGATGAACAGGGAAGTATAGAATGCTGTTCTGGCTATACTGGGGATAATGTTTGGATTCATGTCGGCGATGTTGTTAATATGAAAAATGAAAATGAATTTGAGCTTATAGGCAGAGAAGATTCTATAGTGAAGATAGAGGGAAAAAGAATAAGCGTACAGCAGATAGACAGGCAAATACTTCAGGATAAGCATTTTAAAGACAGTTATACTATATACTGCAAATCTGACAAAAGAGAATATATAGCATCTTTTATAGTTCTCAGTAATAATGAAAGAAATGCAGAGCATATGAAAAGATATGTTATAGAGTATTTAAAAGGATATTTTGAGAATGTTGTTTTACCCAAAAAGATATATTTTGTAGAGAGTATTCCAAGAACAGAGATTGGAAAAATAGACAGAAAAGCACTTGATGCTGTAATGCAAGGAAATTAAGTTGGATAATTATAAGGACTATGAGATAGAAGAAAAAACTTCCGATATGTTTAGAGTAAAAGTTTTTATAGATGAAAGAATGGCTTATTTTGACGGGCATTTTGAAAATTTTAAACTTTTACCTGCTATAGCTCAGGTGAAAATTACTCTTGATATATATAGAAGTATTTTTAGCAGAGATCATTCTGTTAAAAAACTTTTAAAATTAAAATTTGTTAATATGATTTTTCCTAATTCTAATATTATTATTGAAGGTACATACTTAAATAATATACTTTCATTTAAAATATATGATGAAGATAAGAAATATTCAGATGGTAAAATTTATTTTGCTTAGAGGTTTTATCTTATGAGTCATTGGAGTGAGGAAAAAGAAATAGGCAATAGGTGGAAAGCATTATTTTCTGCCTTTGTTTACAGAGTATTAGGAAGAACTTTTATTATAATATATTTGATTCCTATTAGTATTGTTTATTTCTTTTATTCTAAAAATAGAATGAAGGCTTCAAGAGAATACCTTAAAAGAATGTCAAAATATAATAAGAAAGTAAAGTCTAATTTAATCTGTTCTTATAAACATCTGCTTTCATTTGTTGTTTCTATTGCTGAGAAGATAGCTGCTTGGAATGGAGATATACCTATAAAAGATTTGATAGTAAAAACTAAAGAAGATTATGATGAAGTTGTTAATTTGCTTAATGATAAAAACGGAATGATAATTTTGTTTTCACATATAGGCAATATTGAACTTTTAAAGGCATTGGCGGTTATAAATGAAGGAAACCCAATTAAGAATTATAAAATAAACATAATAATAGATTCCAGAGTTAATAAAAACGTTAATATATTTATGGGTAAGGGTAAAAATAATTCTTTTATAGATTTTATAGATGCATCAAATATAGGTCCTCAAACTATTATCAGTATAGAAGATAAATTAAATAATGGTGAAATAGTTGCAATAGCAGGAGATAGAACATCAAACAAAACTGATAAAGTTAATTATATAAATTTTTTAGGAGAAGAAGCCCCTTTTCCATGCGGTGCTTTTTTGATACCTATTTTGCTTAAATATCCTGTTTATTATTTTTTTGCTTTAAGAGAAAAAGACAGAATACTTTCAAAGAAATATAATTTTTATATACATTCTTCTAAAATAAAATTAGATAATGAAGAGCTTAAAAACAGAAAGAGAAAGAATGAAATTATATTGGAATTAACAAGAGAATTTGCCTCTATTATTGAACAAAAGGCTATAGAATATCCTTATCAGTGGTATAATTTCCATGATTTTTGGTATAAGGGGAATTAGTTTATGAATAAAAATACAAACAGAAAGAAAATTTATTTAGAGAATGATTATTATATAAAGCCTTCTTTTTATGATTTAGATCCTATGGGTGTTGTTTGGCATGGCAATTATATAAAGTTTATGGAGCAGGCTAGGGAGGCTATGCTTTCTATTATAGATTATGATTATGATATTATGACTGCCAAAGGTGTTATGTGGCCTATAGTAAAACTGGAAATAAAATATATTAACTCTATTAAATTGAATCAAAAGGTGAGAATACATACGGCTATTACAGAATATTTAAATGGAATGAAAACAGAATATACTTTTTATGATGAAAATAATAAAATAATATCCAAGTCTTCTACATTGCAGATGCCTATAGATTCAGAAACTAGAAAAGGTTTTTTAAATAGTCCTAAAGATTTTATTGAAAGGATAGAAAAGCTTAATAAATTTTAAAACTATTTATATAGATTTTTTACAATTTGAATATTTTTTGTATTTTATATATAAATAGTAATAATTGGATAATACAGCATGAAAAGAATTTATTTGTTTATAATATTAAATTTATTTGTTTATTCTCTTTTATTCAGTCAGATAAATGAAGAATATAAAAATGCTAAACTATTGAAAGGCACATATACTCAAATAGTTACGCAGAAAGGAAGAAGTTTTGAATCATCAGGCGATTTTATAATTGCAGGTGGATATGGAATATGCTGGCTTACAAAAGAGCCTAAAGAGTCTATTACAGTTATGGGAGAAAAGAGTGTTGTGCAGATACTTCCTAATGGAAAAAAGAAAGTTATGGCAGATTCAAACAATGCTATGTTTTCTCAAATAGCTAATATAATAAAATCTATATTTACTTATGATGAAAAAACTATAAAAGAATCATTTAATCAAATCAGTGAAAATGGAATTACCATTTATACGCCTAAAACCGATGAGTTAAAAAAAATTATAGAAAAAATAGAAGTAACTTTTGCTAAAGCTGGATATATAGAAAAAATAAAAATGTATTCTAAAAACAGCAGTACAACAGAATATATAATGAAAGTTTTATACAAATCAAATAATTTAACTTCTGAGGAGATAAAATATTTTGAATAGGAGAAAAGCTCTTATATTTTTATGGCTATTTTTTCATATATTTGCTGTTGTTTTATTTATAATAAGGCATGAGAATACGGCTAAAATAGATACTAATTTTCTCTCTATAACACCTAAATTTCTTGAAGATAAAGATTTTCAGAAGCCTTTGGAGGATTTCTTTTTAAAAAATTCCAGCAGCGTAAAAATATTTATAGAAAGCGAAGATTTTGATACGGCAAAAGATAATGCTTTAAAATTAGAAGAATATATAAATAAATTAGATTCTAATGTTTTAGTTAATTTATATTCCAAAAGTTATGATGATGTATTAAACATAATGATAAAATATAAGTATCAGCTTCTTTCAAAGGAGATAAGAGATTATCTTTTAAATGATGAGGCTTATATTGTATCAGAAAATTCTCTTGCAAATTTTTACTCTCCTTTTTTTATACCTATAGTTGATAATGTTGAAGATGATCCTTTTTTTGTTGTAAACTCTAAAATAAATGAAATTTTAGTTTCAGATAATAATTTACAGTCAAGAGATTCGATACAATTTATTAATTATAATGACAAATATAACATTTTAATCAATATAGATATGCCCCAAAAAATAGACAGCGATAATTTTTTTAACAACCTTACAGCATTTCTTAATGATTTAGAAGTTAATAATAATGTAAAGACATATATATCAGGAGTTCCGATTCACACATATTACAGCCAAAAAAGTGCAAAGAGAGAGATAACTATTATATCAATAGTATCATTAATAGCTATTTGTATTATGTTTATATTTATATTCAAATCTGTAAAGCCGTATATAATATCAATGTGTACAATAAGTTTAGCGGGTATTTCTGCATTCTTGCTTTCATCAATATTTTTCAGATCTATTCATATATTTACATTTGTGTTTGGAACAAGCCTTATAGGAATATCAATAGATCATTCAATACATTTTATAACAGAATGGTATAATGAAAAAAATAAAAAAGAAGTATTAAGAAAAATATTTCCAAGTATGCTGTTAGGTTTTTTAACTACGGTGATAAGTTATTTATCATTATCTTTAACTTCTCTTACATTATTAAAGCAAATAGCATTATTTTCTATATTTGGACTTATAAGTTCATTTTTAACTGTGAATATAATGTATCCTATTATTTTTAAAAATGATAAAAGAGAAATAAAACAGTCTGTGTTGATTGGAAGCAGGAATATATTAAACAGCTATGTTAAAATAATTAATATAAAAAATGTATCTATACTTTTTGCAGCAGTTATCATAATTTCAATAATAGCAATACCTAGAATTAAAGTAAATTTTTCTGCTAATCAGCTTTACAATACTCCTGATTTTCTTCTTGAAAGCGAGAGGGAAGTTTATAAAAGATTAAATACATCTCTTTCAAAAAATATCATCATATCAAGAGGCGATACATTATCAAAAGCATTGCATGCAGAAGAGAGTATAGAAAATTATTTTACAAATAATTATACTGCCATATCAAAAGTTTTATATTCAGAAGAAAAACAAAGAGAAAATATAAAACTCACAGAAGAAAAATTAATGCCTTTATTAAAAGAACAGATAGAATCTCTTGATTTGAATATAAGTTCTTATAATAAAATAATGAATGAGTTTGAAAATATAAAAAATGAAGTTCTTGATATAAATAAAATAATAGAAGAGCCTAGTTTTAATGATTTAAAAAAGATTATAATTACAAATAATAATAAATATTTTCTTATAGCAACAAGCGATTATGATACTAATAATAATGCTGTAAAATTAAGTACAAGCGATGTTAAAATATTTAATCTTAATGAAGAAATAAATGATGCATTGGATAATACGGCAAAAACTGCTGTAAAGATGGCGGTAATTGCATATATTATAATATTTATAGTAATGATAATATTTTTTAATAAGAAGCAGGCTTTAGCTATAATATTAGTTCAAATTATGTCAATACTTATAAACTTATCTATTCATTCTATATTTTCTATTAATATAAATATATTTTCAATATTCGCTTTAATACTTTCTATAGGAATATCAATAGATTATGCAATATTCTTCTCCAACAGTGCTGCTGATAAGGAGATTACATTTTTGGCTGTATTTTTATCCATGATGACAACTGTTTTATCATTTGGAACATTGGCTTTCAGCGGTTTTATACCTGTAAAATCTTTTGGATTATTTTTATTTATAGGGGTTTTATCATCATTTATAGTTTCTCCAATACTATTTAAATTTAATAAATTGATAAAAAATGTTTAATATATATGGTATATTACTTATGTATTAAGAACTATTTGACATTTTTTTTATAGAATTATATACTGAATTTAGAGGGTTAATTTATGCACAATTTTTTATTGGATTTTGGAATTATTAATTGTTTGGCTAGAAATAAAGAAGAGCTTTATAACAGATATTTTATTAATGGGGAATATGGATTAAAAGAGAACAATGATTATGCTAAAAAATTTTTTCTTGGTAAAATAGATAATGATTTTTTTAATTTTGAACTTGATAATCCTTATAATAATAAAATAAATAAAATGGCTTTGCATGCCGTAAATCAGTTAAAGCCTATAATTGATGAGGCTAAAAAAAGATATGGAAAAAATAGAATATCAGTTATAGTAGGTACATGCGAAAATGGAAGCGATGAAACAAAAGACTATATATTAAAAGGTACTGTTTCCGATGAAAGAAGAATACTTGTAATGCAGAGTTTGAATATATGCTGCGATTTTCTTCAGAAGTATTTTGATGTAAGCGGAATTTCATTTACAATATCTACAGCATGCACATCCAGTTCAAATGCGGTTATAGCTGCTGATGAGCTTATAAAAAGCAATGTTATAGATGCTGCTATAGTAGGCGGGGCTGATGTTGTAACGGATACTGTAGTTTACGGCTTTGATTCTCTTGAAGTTGTTGATTATAATAAAACTAATTCTTTTTCAAAAAACAGAAGCGGCATTAATTTGGGAGAAGGTGCTGCTTTTACTGTGCTTGCTCGGGATAATTTAATTGATTCTAAAGATGCTTTATATTTTAAAGGCTATAATAGCAATTCTGATTCTCATCACATGACAAGCCCTGATATAGATGGAAATACAACAAGCAAATGCATTAATGATGCTTTAAAAAAAGCTGATATGAATATTGACAATATAGATTATATAAATCTTCATGGAACTGGTACTTTGATAAATGATAAAATGGAAAGTACTACTCTTAATAAGGTTAATGCTTCTGATATATACTGCAGTTCAAGTAAAACATCATTTGGACATACAATAGGAGCTGCTGGAGCTATGGAGCTTGGCGTTTGTTTTATTGCTCTTTCAAGCATTAATAAAAAAAATGTGCTTCCTCCTCATATATATGACGGTGAGTATGATGATAGTCTTGAGAAGATAAGGTTAGTAAATGGTAAAGTTAATGCTGATAGGCTTGAAAACTGCATGAGCGTATCATTTGGTTTCGGCGGAAGCAATACTTGTTTAATTATAGGAAAATAATTTATTGTTTGATTATTATTATGAAAGATAAATATAAATTAAATATACCTCATAAAGGAAAAATGCTTTTAATAGAAGGCATTATTGATATTAATTTTGATGATAATGAAATACTTAGTTTTTCTAATATAAATAAAGATAATGTATTTTATGATGACGGTGTGGATTCGTATATATTTACTGAATATGCTGCACAAACTTCTGCTGCTTATAATGGGGCTTTGTCTGACAGCACTGATGATAAAAGGATTGGTTTTATTTTAAATATCAAAAAAGTTAATTGCTATATTGATAAAGTTAAATCTAATAATATGGTATATGTATTTGTAAAAGAAACTTTAAAAGACGGTAATATAGCTTATTATGACGGAGAAGTAATTATTTATAATGATAATATTTCTAATTTAGAAGAGTATAAAAAAATAATTGAAAGCAATGATGCTGTAAAAGTTATGGACTGTTCTATTATGGTAATGGAGAGTTCAGCAGATAATTTTATAAACGGGTAAACAAAAAATGGAAAATAAAAACAAATCTATTTTAATAACAGGTGCTTCTGGAAGTATAGGGCTTGCAATATCAAAAAAAGTTATAACTAATGGTTATGATGCGGTGATGTGCTATAATAAAAATGATTCTTTTATTGATGATATAAAAAATTATTCTAAGGGTTATGATGTTAATATAAGATTTCTTAAATTAGATGTTTCAAATAGAGATGAGGCTAAGAATATTTTATTAAAAGATATTGAAGAGAATTCTGCTTATTATGGTATTGTACTTTCATCAGGAATAACTATGGATAATTCTTTTCCTGCTATGAGTGGAGAAGAATGGGACAAAGTTATAGATATTAATCTTAAAAGTTTTTATAATATAGTTAACCCTTTGGTCATGCCGATGATAAGAAATAAGAAAGGCGGACGCATTATAGCAATAAGTTCTGTTTCAGGTATTATAGGAAATAGGGGGCAGGTTAATTATTCTGCTTCTAAGGCTGGACTTATAGGGGCTGTAAAATCTTTGGCTATAGAATTGGGCAAGAGAAATATAACTGTAAACTGCATAGCACCTGGTATTATAGAAAGTGAAATGATAAATGATGAAATAATAGAGCATGCAAAAAATATGATAGCTTTAAAAAGAATAGGAAAGCCTGATGATGTTGCTAATTTGGTAAACTTTTTGCTGTCTGATGAAGCTAATTATATTACTAAGCAGGTTATAAGTGTAGACGGCGGTATGTTTTAATTTGTATATTTTTTTATAAAGTTATTAATAGTATCCCAATATAATTTTTCATCCGATAATACAGCTTTTATATGTTCTCCATTTTCTATTATTAGTTTTTCTTTTTCTGATGAGCATGCATCGTATAATTTATCAGCCATATTTGGATTTACTAATGAATCTTTAGAACCATGTATAAAAAGAATAGGTACTTTAGATTTAGATACTGCATTTATAATATTAATATCATCAAATGAAAAACCAAGTCTTATCTTTGTCATAAATGAGGTAAGAGGTATTACTGGCAGGAACGGAAGTTTATATGATATATCAAGCCTTTCTTTAAGCTGTTCTTTGGCAGTTGTAAATCCTGCATCTTCTATTATAGCTTTAACTTTGTCATCTATATTTTCACAGCTGCACATCATAACTGCATTTGCTCCCATTGAAATACCATATAAAATTATTTTGGGATTATTATAGTTATTTTTTATATATTCAATCCAAGCAAGTATATCAAGTCTTTCTAAATATCCTAAAGAGTATATTTTGCCTTCGCTATCTCCATGTGTTCTCAAATCTATCATAAGTATATTAAATCCCATATCATAAAATTTTTTGGCAAAATATTTCATATAAGAGCCTCTGCCCTCATAAGGATGAGCTATTATTATATATATTGCTTTTATCATTATTGATAATATGAGCATGAAGTTTTAGATTATCGCTTGAAACTGTGTATAAATCTTTTTGGCTGCTTTCAAACCATTTTCTTCTATTTTCTTTTATTTGTTTTTCTTCTTCTGTTTCTTTTTTGCCGCTCTCTTTTCTTTCAAAAAGTTTTTTATTCGTTTTTATAAATATTTTATTTACAAAATGATTAGGTATTATAATAAATAATACTGCTATTATTATAGATATGATGATGCTTATAATTAATATCATATAAAAAATTATATAGTTTTATTCATTTTCTTTAGAGTCTGTAGCTATGCTTAATCTTGTAAATCCTGCATTTTTAACACTGTCTATAACAGATATTAATATTTGAGTTCTGACATCTTCATCAGATCTTATTTCCACAGGCTTTTCTAATTCGCCTTCTGTTTTTGCCAAATCGGCGAGATTAGCATCCAAATCTTCAACTAAATACCCATTTATATATTTTTGTCCGTCTTTGGATATGCTTATAACTATATTCTCATTTTTTTCAGCTCCAACAGCAGAGCTTGATTTAGGAAGGCTTATTTCTATTTGAGGAGTTTCAACAATAGTGGAACCCACCATGAAGAAAATAAGCAAATTAAATACTATATCTATCATGGGGGTTAAATCTATTCCGCTTTTGATTTCAAATCTTCTTCTGAATTTCATTTTATTCCGCTATTGCCAATATACTATTATTGTACATTTATTGTTCTTACATTGCTTAGGAAATGCTGACCTTTATATAATATAGAAATTTTGTAATCTCCTTTTCCGTATTCTGCTTTGAATTTTCTTCCTAGTATGCTGTTTCCCATATCAGTTACATCGTATATAATATTTCCTATATAAGTTTTTCCGTCATCTCCTGTAATGCGTGCTTCTTTATCAGCCATTTCAACAGCTATTTTAAAATCAGTGAATGCTGCTTTATTTAGTATTCTGTATTTTACAGTGATATCATCTCCATATTTAGCAGTAGGCTTAAAATCAACTGACTCAGCTACTATATCAGCGAATGTTACTGTAACATATACTCCTACGCCTCTTTTTACTGCTCCTACGCCTATAGCATTAAAATTATTATTTAATATATTTTTTTTGCTGTCTGGAGTAGCCATTAAATTTTTAACTATAGTTTCAGCAGCCTTTTTATCGGTAAAAGGTATTACATCCAATTTTCCCAAACTTTCGCTTATGTTTCCTACCATTTCAGGGTATAATTTTACCTGTCTTGCCTTAGAATCTAAACCGTCCAAGTCTATATTGCTGAAAAATTTCTTCTTAGCCATGTTATCAGCATGATATAATGCTAAAGAATGAAGTCTTTGATTGTTTGGAAGAGGAGGAAGCGATGCTTTGCTTCTTTCTAAATTAATTAATCTGAATACTTCATCCTCAATGGTGTTGGCACTTAATATTAATGTTGATAAAAATATTAGTATAATTGCAAAACTGAATCTTTTCATTTATTTCTCCAAATTTTATTATTACTATATTAAAAGCCTATTTTATAATATATTGTAAAAAATAAAAGGGTAAAAGTCAAAATATTCTATATAAAAAATTAATTGCTAAATCTGTTCATTATGATATAATCAACTAAGTTTAATTATAAATTATGGAGTTATTTTATGAACGTTTTAGTAATAAATTCAGGCAGTTCAAGTATTAAATATCAATTATTTTCTATGCCTGAAGCTAAAGTTTTAGCAAAAGGTCTATTGGAAAAAATAGGAGAAGAAACTAGTGCTTTAAAGCATACAGCAGTAGAAAAAGGAAAAGAAAAAAAATTAGAACAAAAAGTACCAGATCATAAAGCAGGCATGTCTTTAATCTTTTCACTTTTAACAGATAAAGAAGTTGGAGTTATATCTGATATGAAAGAAATCTCAGGCGTAGGACACAGAGTTGTACATGGAGGAGAATCTTTCAGCAACAGCACATTAATTACAGATGCAGCTATAAAAGCTATTGAAGACTGCTGCGATATAGCACCTCTTCATAATCCAGCAGGATTACAAGGTATAAGAGCTTGTCAGGAAATATTAAAAGATGTGAAAATGGTTGCCGTTTTTGATACCAGCTTCCATCAAACAATACCTGAACATGCTTATATGTATGCGGTTCCGCATGAATGGTATGATAAATATAAAGTACGCCGTTACGGATTCCATGGTACTTCACATAAATATGTTTACGGTGAGTTCTGTAAAGCTGTTAATAAACCAAATGCTAATGTTATAGTTTGCCACTTGGGTAATGGAGCAAGCGTAACAGCTATAAAAGAAGGCAAATCAGTAGATACAAGTATGGGTTTAACTCCGTTAGAAGGTTTAGTAATGGGTACTAGGTCTGGAGATATGGATCCTGCAGTTGCTACTTTTATGATGGCTAAGGAAAATTTATCTCCAAAAGAAATGGATAATATTTTAAACAAAAAAAGCGGTCTTTTAGGTGTTTCTTGTCTTAGCAATGATATGAGAAATTTAGATGAAGCTTCTAAAACTAACCCTAAAGCTGAATTAGCTATACAGATGTTCTGCTACAGAGTAAAAAAATATATAGGTTCTTATATGGCTGCTCTTGGACATCTTGATGGTATCGTATTTACAGGGGGTATTGGTGAAAACAGTGCTTCTATCAGAGGAAGAATACTTGAAGGTTTAGATGAGCTTGGAATTAAATGCGATGCTGATAAAAACTCTAAGGCTAGAGGATGTGCTAGTTTTGAAAAAGACGGTGCTGCTATTAAGCTTTATGTTATAGCTACTGATGAAGAAAAAGCTATAGCAATGGATACTTATAATATTGCTTTAAAATAATTTTATATAATTAATATAATAGGGTGTCTTTACTGAAGATGCCCTATTTTTATTTATAATTTTTATTACATACATAATTTAAAATTACTGTAAATAATTGTTAAAATATTTTTTCAATATGTATAATTTAATTGTAATAGAAAAATATAAATCTATCTTATATATATGTTTTGAGTATTTAAGTAAAAAAATTAAAAAATAATAAAAAAATGTAAAAAAAATATTGACATAAAATATAAAAGAGCCTATCATAGAGGCATGAAAAACTTATTAACAAACACTATTCATATAGCTGAAACTCAGCACTCATAATCATTCTTTAAACAATAAAAAATATTCTAATCACAAAAACAAGCCTAACGTAATACTAACTACAATAACTCTGCAATCTCTTTTTGTGTTGCATAAATTAATTAATACATTAGGCAAAGTATATTCTAAAACATTAAATAATTTTTCAATAAATAAACTTAACATAATACTGGAATGTTCTTATTCCATTCACTCAGAAATAAGCATTAGAAATAATGTTTATAATAAAAAAAATTTATTAAAAGGAGTTCAACTTATGAACAAAAAGATTTTATCTATTTTCGTAATGGTAATGGCTTTATCATTACTAGGCGTGAGCTGTAATAACAAAGACAAAACAGATGCAGGAGATACTACACCTAAAAAAAATTTTACTAGTGTAACAGTTAATGGTACAGGAAAAGATGAGAATACTTTTGCGGCAATTTCTTCAGTGAAAAATCCAGTAGATTCTGGCGCTATGAAAGTAGCTGTAGCTTTAGCAGTTGATCCATCAGACAGCTTAACACTTAAATATTCTGTAGTTGCTGTAGAAAGAATAGCCAATAAGGGTGGTGATAATGATGGCGGTAATCAAGTAGATACTGGACTAAATGGAAATATAAATGCTTTTTCTTATGATGGAACTGATATTAAATTAACTGCTGCTTCTGTATCTAATAATGATAATAGTAAAACTGATTATTATAAAGTAACTATTGCTGTATCAGCAGATGGTTATAATTCTAAAAATGTTGATATATATGTTAAATTAGCTTTAATAGCGGATTAAAAATTTATAATTGTTTTTAATTTGTATTCAATATAGTTTTTACGTTTGTAGAGTATATAGGGGTAGGCGTTACTCCTCCTCTATATACCCGTTACCCGAACACATTATAACATAAAAACTAATTTATAGCTTATAATACTTACAGATATGCCAATATATTTACTCAAGCCTTTTCTCTGCTATCATAGTGGGTTTGATTGAATAATATAATACTGTGCTGCCCCTTTGCTTGTTTCTCAAGTGAAGGGGTTTTTTTATAATTATTCTACGCACGGTAAACTTAGCTCTATACATAAATAAAATTCTAATAATCAATTCATTCATAATTAAAAATTAATTAAGCGTGCGGTTAGTTAACTATAAATTTAAAAAAGGCTTGGGTGGGTAGTGCTTTAACTATTTTTAACTAAAAATAAAAATAATACAGAAATAACAAATTATGTTTTAAACCTAAAGGGTGGGGAATTAAATTAAAACTTTATTTAACGCACGGTAAATAAAGTTTCATACATAGGCAAAATTATACTACTCAATCCATTTATAATAAAAAATTAATCAAACGTGCGGTTAGTTAACTATAAATTTAAAAAACGCTTGGGTCGGCAATGCTATAACTATTTTTAACTAAAAAGAAAAATAATACAGAAATAACAAATTAGATTTTAAATCTCAAGGGTGGGGAATGTAAGTAAGTTAAAAATTTATCTAACGCACGGTAAATACACTTTATACATAAATAAAATTCTAATAATCAATTCATTCATAATAAAAAATCAATTAAGCGTGTGGTGAGTTGATAATAAATTAAAAAAATGCTTGGGTGGGCAGTGCTATAACTATTTTTAACCAAAAAGAAAAATAACACAAAATTACAGATTAAAGCAGAAAATATAAAGGGTGGGAAAATGTAAGTAAATTTTTTGAATTTTATTACATACCCCACCCTTATAAATTTCCTGCTTTTATTAAAAATAGAATTCTAATTAATTTTACTGCCTAATTACAAAAGTACACCCTCCCTAGCTTTTATTAAATTTGGAATTTTCATTAACGCACGGTAAATACGCTTTATATATAGACAAAATTATACTACTCAATTTATTCATAATCAGAAATCAATTAAGCGTGCGGTGAGTTGATAATAAATTAAAAAAATGCTTGGGTGGGTAGTGCTATGACTATTTTAACCCAAAAGAAAAATAATATAGAAATAAGATATTAAAGCAGAAAATATAAAGGGGGAAAATGAAAATAAATTTTTAAATTTTATTACATACCCCGCCCTTATAAATTTATTGCTTTTATTAAAAATATAATTTTAATTAATTTTACTATCTAATTACAAAATTATACCCGCCCTATTTTTTATTAAATTGAGAATTTTCATTAATGCACGCTGAACTTAATTTTTAATATAACATAAATTTGAATTGCAAATAATTATATATTTTTAACTTCGTTCTGCGTGCGGTTAGTTTTCTATAAATTAAAAAAACGCTTGGGTGGGTAGTGCTTTAACTATTTTTAACTAAAAGGAAAAATAACACAAAATTACAGATTAAAGCAGAAAATATAGAGGGGGAAAATGAAAATAAATTTTTAAATTTTATTACATACCCCGCCCTTATAAATTTATTGCTTTTATTAAAAATATAATTTTAATTAATTTTACTATCTAATTACAAAATTATACCCGCCCTATTTTTTATTAAATTGAGAATTTTCATTAATGCACGCTGAACTTAATTTTTAATATAACATAAATTTGAATTGCAAATAATTATATATTTTTAACTTCGTTCTGCGTGCGGTTAGTTTTCTATAAATTAAAAAAACGCTTGGGTGGGTAGTGCCATGACTATTTCTAACTAAAAAGAAAAATAGTGTAGAAATTGCATATTAAAGCAGAAAATATGAAGGGCGAGGAATTAAATTAAATTAAAAATTTCTTATTATAACTTTTCTATTTCTTCTACACTTAATCCCGTAAATCTGCTTATAAGTTCTAAACTCATATTCTCTTTCTTCATTTCTATAGCTATTGCAATTTGCTCATCTTTTTTACCTTTTTCTATACCTTCCTGCCTTCCTTTTTCTATACCTCTTTCCATACCTTGTTTGAATCCTTCCTCTCTTTCATA
>NZ_CALXKQ010000027.1 GCF_944388875.1 uncultured Brachyspira sp. | reverse complement strand
TCAAATTTAAAAAATGCTTGGGTGGGCAGTTAAAATAACAGAATAAAATAAAAAAGAAAAGTAGTACAAAAATATGGATAAAAACAAAAAATCTAAAGGGTGGGAAAATATAATTAAATTTAAAAAATTAATTACATACCCCGCCCTTATAAATTTACTGCTTTTATAAAAAAAGCATTCTAATTAATTTTTCTGTTTAATAAAAAAAGCAAGCCCGCCCAAGTTATTATTAGATTTAAAATTCATTAACGCACGCTGAACAAAATTTTTTAATATAACAAAATTTGAATAGCATATAGATTTATATTTTTTAATTTTATTCTGCGTGCGGTAATAAAAAAGCTTAGGTATTAAACCCAAGCCTTTTATATTTCTATCTAATTATTTACCGGGAGTGCTTAAAGCATCATCGATACCAGCTGTTTCTCTGCTCTCAATGTCTTTAGCCTCATAATCTTTAAGAGGTATTCTATTTCTAATAGCAGCATAAACAGTAGGAACTATAACAAGAGTAAACATAGTAGAAACTGTCAAACCTCCAAGTACAGCCAATGATAAAGGCTGATACATCTCATTACCCTCTCCGCCTGATAATGCCATTGGAAGAAGCCCTAATATAGTTGTAAGCGAAGTCATAAGTACAGGTCTTAAACGTCTAGGACCCGCAAGCAAAGCAGCAGCATCTCCATTAATCTTCTTCTCATGCATAAGCTGATTCATATAGTCTATGAGTACAATACCATTATTTACTACTATACCAATAAGAACTATAACCCCAATACCGCTGTATACACTTAAAGTCTGTCCTGTAATAAGAAGCAGCGTAAGAGAACCAGCAAAACCAAAAGGTATTGCAAGTGCTATAACAAAAGGAGCAATATATGATTCAAACTGACTAGCCATAATAGCATAAACTAATACCAAAGCCAATAATAATGCCTGTATAAGCTGTCCGAATGCCTCCTGCATGTCTTCATAGTCCCCTGAATAAATTATAGTAAATCCAGAAGGTATGAATACTTTTTCATTGATAACAGCCTGTATATCTTCAACTATCTGATTCATAGGTCTGCCATAGCCTGAGGCAGTAATAGATGTTATTCTGCTGTCATTTTTTCTGTTAATCTCGCTAGGAGCAAAAGTTTTATCTACATTAGCAACCGCAGATACTGGAACCATACCAGCAGTTGTAGGTATAAGCATTCTTTTAACATCATCTATATTTATTCTATCTCTTTCATTTAATCTAACTATAACATCAATATCAGTAACATCAGAGTTTTCAGGAGTCATTCTAGTAGCAGTAGTCCCTCCGAAACTTGTTTTAATAGAGTTGGCAACAGTATTTATATTAAGTCCCATTTTAGAAGCCAAATCTCTGTTAATAGTAACATTAAGCTCTGGACTTGCATCGCTTTTTTTCAAACGTACATCTCTAAGTCCTGGAACATCCTGTAATGCTGTTATTATATTATTAGCAAGCTCTCTAGCTCTAGTTAAATCTTCTCCAACTATATCTATATCTATACCGCTAGAATCACTGTTTCCGCCTCCTTTCATACTAGTAACACTGTCTACGTTTATAGTAGCAGGATAACTGGCTAGTCTTTTTCTTACAAGCTCAACATATTCTTCTGTTTCTAATTTTCTTCCCTGAGATTTATCTATAAGCTGAGCTCTTATCTCTCCTCTGTTAGCATCAGAACCAGATCTTGCTCTAGTCTGAACTCTACTTAAATCCTTGCCTACAACCTCTTCTACATCCTTTCTCATTCTATCAACAAATGATGAAGTCTGTTCTTTTCTTGTGCCTACAGGCATTGTAATCTGTGCTCTAAATTGTCCTTCATCAGACTCAGGAAACCCCTCTTTACCTATAAATATAACACCAACAACAATAACTGAAACAACCACACATATAACAGGTATAAGAACTCTGTTTTTATGTCCTACAGAATAGGTTAATACTTTTTCATAAACATAATTAACTTTAGAGTGAAAATGCTTATCAAAGAAATTTTCAAATTTAATTAAATGTTTAGATTTTTTAGTAGTTACAAGTCTAGCCCCAAGCATAGGAACTATAGTTAAAGCAACAGCCAAAGAAGCTATCATAGAAACTGTAACTGTTATACATAAATCTCTGAACATCTGACCAGTTTGACCTTCAACAAATAAGAAAGGCAAAAATACAGCTATTGTTGTAAGAGTAGAAGCAGATATTGCAAGTGCCACAGTAGAAGTTCCGTCTATGGCTGAAGAATATTTACCGTATCCGTTATTTCTGTAAAAGAATATATTTTCAAGCACGACAATAGAGTTATCAACCATCATACCAATACCAAGTACAAGCCCTGAAAGCGATATAATATTTAAAGTAGTTCCGAAGAAATACATAAGAGTAAATGTTACAATAATTGACATAGGAATTGATATTGCGATAATAAGTACAGTTCTAACATTCCACAAATAGAGCATAAGTATTATAACAGCAAATAAACCTCCCTGCCAAGCAGTATCAAGTACACCCTTTATAGCTTTATTAACATTATCAGCGCTATTAAATAATACCTCATATTTAATTCCTTCAGGCAAATTGAGAGTATCAAGTCTTTTTTTAATACCATCAGAAACAGCAACAGTATTAGCACCAGATTCTTTATTTATAGAAACAGTAACAGCAGGAGTACCATTAACTTTAATAACATCTCCGTCCTCATCATATCCTTCATAAATAGTAGCCAATTCCCTAAGTCTTATAGGAGTGCTGTTGGTTTTTAATGCTACAACAACATTGCCTATATCATTAACATTTTTGAACTCTCCAGTAGTTCTTAAAGTATATTTATAAACACCTTCATAAGTTTCGCCGCCTGATATATTCTGATTCTCTAATGCCAAAGTATTTACAATGGAGTTTATATCAAGCCCATAAGCCTGAAGTCTGTTCATATCAACATCCACTTTTACCTGAGTTTTAAGTCCTCCTCTAATCTCAGCCATAGCAACGCCGCCTACCTGCTCTATACTGGTTAATACCTGATTATCTACCAAGTTATATAATGCTGATAGGTTTTCTGTACCATAAAAAGATACTTCCATAATAGGTATATTATCAGTAGAAAATTTATAAACAGCAGGGCTTTCTGCATCATCAGGCAATGATTTTCTGATTCTATCTATAGCCTCTCTAATATCAGCAGTAGCCGAAGCTAAATCACTTCCCCAGTTAAACTCTACAAAGACCCTTGAATCTTCCTCCTCAGAAGATGAACTTACTTCTTTAATATTATTAACAGATGAAACAGCTCCCTCAATGATCTTTGAAACTGATTTTTCAACTTCTTCAGGACCTGCATTATCATAAGTAGTTCTAATACTGATATAAGGCAGTTCCATATCAGGCAAAAAATCAACAGGGAGTCTCGATAAACTTACAGCCCCAAGTATTATAACAGCAACTATACCCATAAATACTGCAACGGGTCTTTTTACTATTAGTTCAATAAAACTTCTCATAAAAATCGCTCCTTAATTAAAACTATATATAAATCAGCCGCCTACTGAGTAAATAGTATCGCTAGAATTATTTTGTGTATTATTATTGTTATTATTTTGTTGTTTTGCAGGAGAAGGCTTAGTAGTAGTGCTGTTTGTATTTTTTACAGTCGCTGCAGGTTTTACATTTGCTGCAGGTTTAGAGGTATTAGTATTCTTTACTGCGGTTGTATTTGTATTTTTTACAGCAGATGTTTGATTAGCAGTATTAGTTATATTAGTCTGAGCAGATGCTAATGTTGTAGGAGGAGTAATATATTCTAATATTGTAGGGTCATTTTCTATTCTATTAACTAGAGAGCCGTTTTTTAAGAATTCACGTCCAAACATTACCACCTCTTCGCCTTCTTCAAGTCCTCCGCTTAAAGCAACTTTATCTTTGGAAGTAAATAATACGCTAACTTCTCTTGTATATGCTCTGTATTGAGTGTTTGTATTATCTGATGCTTTGCCTTCTGTAGGAGGATTATTAGAATTATCCTCTTTTACTACATATATATAATTTTTACCTAAATCATCGCTAAAGACAGAACTGTTAGGTATAACAAATACATTATCGGCAGAATTAAGTAATATTGATACGTCAGAAAACATACCCGGAAGTAAAAGTTTATCTTTATTATCTATTAAAGCTTTAACCATTAAAGTACGTGTAGAAGGATTAACAGCATAATCTCTTTTTGTAATGACAGCTTCTATTTCTTTATTAGGAGAAGAAGGAACTCTTATAAAAACTTTCTGCCCTAATTCTATACCTGCAATAGAACGTTCGGGAACCTGTATTTCAACTTCTAATTGGCTTATATCAGCAACATTTGCTATAGGAGTAGATGCGGCTATTGAAGCTCCTACAGCCATGTATGTAGTTGTAACATATCCTGATATAGGAGTTCTTGCTGGGGCATAAGCATAATTTGCACCTATAACGAATCTGTCTATTAATGCTATAGTATCGCCTTTATTAACAAAACTTCCTTCATATTTTAATATATTAGCTATTTTTCCAGGTACATCAGAAGAAATTTCTACTTCTTTTATAGCCTTAATTTCTGCAGAAAGCTCTAAATATTCATCCAAATGCTGTTTTATAGGGGCTGCCACCAATACACTTATAGGATTCTCTTTTTTCTTTAAATCTGCTTTATTTCTATTACATGAAGCAAAAAATATAGATAAACATAACATTAAAATAATTATTCTTTCAAATCTCATCATTATCTCCTATTTAAGCACCTAAAAGTTTTAATACCTGCAATGTGCTTGAAAAATATTCATATATAGCCTGTAAATATGCAAGCTGTGCATTCAAGTAAGTTACCTCGGCGTCATTAACCTCAAGCATTGATAATGTACCGCCTCTGTACTGCCTTTGAGCCATCTGTAAAGCATAGGCTGCTGTCCTTGCATTCTCGGCCTGCGATTGTAAATTGAGAGCCTGAGATTTAGCTGTAGAAATCAAATCTCTGCTGCTTACCTCTATAGTATCTCTCAGCTGTTCATAATTTACTTCCATCTGTCTTATACTTAATTCTATTTCCTCAGCACCTTTTGCCGTAGATGAGAATGGAAGCAAAGAATCAAGAGCATAGCTTAAAGAAAATCCTACTCCCCAATTAAACTCTCCTGTTCTATCTTTATAAAATTCCCTATTATTGTTCATCTTTATCTTATCTACTGTAGATATTCCAACATTAGCATTAGCAGAAAAAGTAGGCCATAAATAACTTCTGGCAACCTTTCTGTTATATTCAAGCATTTCCAAATTGCTGCTCATATTTTTTAATTCTATATTATTATTCATTATAATAGTAAGCAAATCATCATAAGGCATATCTGGGAGTGTAATATTAGTTGCATCCAGTATGCTTCCAATTAAATCAACATCATCAGAAGAATTTGTAATTCCGATTTGGCGTATAAAAGTTAATTTTAAGCTCTGATACTGATTGCTTAATGTTACCACCTGAGGCTTAGTACTTTCATACTGAACTTTAGCATTTAAATATTCGTATTCTGAAACCTGTCCATTTCTGTACTTTACATAAGTTTCTCTCATCCTATTGCTGTAATTCATCTGCTGCTGCAAATATACCCTGTAATTCTCCTGTGCTACAAAAGTATTATAGAAATTTAACTTTGTATTAAGATCAACATTTTTCATCTCATCATAGTAAATTTCTTTCTGCATTTTTAAATTAACATCTCTTGCCCTGTCAGTATTCCAATTCCTAAATCCAGTAAAAAGAGTTTTTGATAAAGTAGCACTTGCAGACCAACTATCAGGGCTTGTGTAAATACCAGTACCAACATCATTAACGGTATATTCCTGAGATTCTGATAGATTTAATCCTCCGCTTATACTCAAAGAAGGCATAAATAAATCTGAAAATGAAGCATCTTTCTGAACCTGAGCTATTCGTACATTATATTCTGCCTGCTTCAATGTTTTATCATTATCAAAGGCTATATCTAAAGCGTCTTCTAATGTTATTGAAATTCTATTATTAGTTACAGCTTCTTCCTGTGCTAAATTCGTATCCTGAGAATATAAGACAAAACTAAATAATAAACTTAAAACTAAAGTAGCATAAAATCTCACTATCCGCTCCTAGGTAAGTTTATATTAATTTTTACACTTATGTAAATTCATATTATAAACTTAGAGTAAAAAATATCAACCCATTATATGTATAAACTCTAATAATTAGACGAATATCTATGAAAATAGTTCCCATATACATATATAATCATTATATATATTGTAAATATTTTTTACAATATATAATATAACCATTTTTATATAAAAAAGATAAAAATTACTATTATAATATTACATATTAATTAATATTAAACAAATAATACAAATAACATATACTATTTGTTCATTTTGGTATTTTTTTATACAATATCAAAATATAATGTTAATAAAAGTAAATATACAATAAAGACTATAAATAATTGTTATACTATATAAAAATATATACTGTATTATTGTAAATTTTATGTAATTTTTTATTGCATTAAATTATATTATTATTTAGAATAAAAAAATAATATGATTATGGAGGCATTGTTTATTTATGAAAAATAAATTATTATCTACCTATTATGAGAGATTATCATTAGCAATTATACCGCTTATTTTATTATCATGCTCAAATAAAATTGCTACGCTTCCTGATGATAAAATAGGAGAACTTATATTAAATCCAAACGGACAAACTCCATTGTCATTAGTGTATAAAACAGAAACTAATAATAATTATCCTGTTACAGTTATTGTTGAAGGAAGGCTTGGAGATAATGATATAATACATACTTATCCTAAAAATTACGGCTCTAATTTTGCAATACATGGAATGTACTCTGAAAATACAAATACTATTCATATAATTAACGGAACGAATAGAATATCAACTAATATAGTAGTAGAAAAATTATCTATAGATGGAATTTATATACCAGCTACGAATAGAGTTATAAAAGACTTAAGACCCGAGGAGAATATTCATTTCTCTAATATAAATGATGAAAATGCTGTAAGCAATTTACAGGATAATAATGAAGAGATATATTTTGCAAGCCCTGTTATAAATAGAAGCTGGAAGGGACTTTTCTTAATGGGAGTAAGCAGAAATGGAAATCTGCGTTATGTGAATTATTCTAATTTTTATCTTACTAATGAAATAGCAAAAGTTATCAATGAAGATAATGATATTGTTATTTATGATACTATGGGAGTAAGCGATTTGCTTGGGAATGCCAAATTAGATGTTACAAAACTTGATATAGGCGTTCATCATGACACTATAAGAAAAAAGTCTGACAGCAATTATATAATGCTTGCCAATTCTGCTTGGGGAGTTGAGGATAGAGTTTGCGAAGTTGACAGCAGCGGCAATATGATTAGAGATTTATATGTCGGAGATTTGATAAAAAAGATAGTTAATAAAAACGGAGATGAGGCAGAAAAAGAATATTTAAAAAAACTTATATTTGATAAGGATAATAAATATTACAGCATAGGGAGAAAAAAATATTTTCCTATGGATTGGGCTCATTGCAACTCTCTTGTATATGATGAAGCCAATGATATACTTTATTTATCAGTGAGAAGTTTAGCAGTTATGGCGGTAGACTACAGCGAATGGGAGCTTATATGGTATATGGCTGATGATACATTAGACACAATGGAATCCTACAATCCTTACGGCAGATATTTAAAAGATTTAAGATCATTCGATCCTTATAAAGTACTTGGGGATGGAAATACTGACGGACCTAAAAGTCAGCATGCTTTATTTTTAATATCAACTAATGTAATAGGCATGTTTGATAATCAGGGAGATGAAGAACAAAATCCTAATGGATCAAGGTATGTAGAATATAAAATAACTGGTTCTCATGGAAATTGGAAAGCAGAAAAAATATATGAGTATAAAACAGAAAATAAATTATATTCTCATTATATATCCGATATAGATTTTTTAACCAATGGAAATATGCTGCTTGATTTCGGCAACAATTCACAGATAATGGAAGTTAATAAAGATACTAAAGAAGTATATTATCATTTAAGATTTGGAATAAGGACTTGGGGAATTTACAGAATTGATAAAATGCCTTTATATTATGAGGAAAACAGAGAGTATAATAAAGATGCTTCTTTTTAAAGGATTAAAAGATGGAAGATTTATACAAAAAAATAGTGAATGAAAAATATATAGGAGATGAAAGAAATCCTATAAATCAGAAAGAAATATTTGAATTAGCATCTAATTACTCAAAAGAGATAAAAGTAAAGCATACGAATAACGGCATAGCATTAATTATAGTTGATGCCCAAAGAGATTTTATAGATACAAAAAAAGGAGTATTGCCTATTAAGGGTGCTGTTAAAGATATAGAAAGAATAACAAGATTTATTTTTGAAAAGCTGGAATATATATCTGCAATATATACAACTTTTGATACGCATGAATACAATTTTATATTTCATCCGTTTTTATGGAGAAAAAGAAATGGAGATGAAATAGAACCGTTTACAGAAATAACATTGGACAAGATAATAAAAAATGAAATTGTGCCGTTAAATAAAAAAGAACAAATAGAATACTTAGAAAAGCTGGATAGTTTAGGAAAACAGAATATAATAATATGGCCTTATCATTGCATATATGCTACAGACGGATGGCTGTTGGATAAGCAATTAAACAATATGCTTTTATTTTATGAGAGAGCGAAGGAAAACAGAATAAATAAGATTATGAAAGGAAAGGAGCAGTTTTCTGATATGTACGGTGCTGTTGCTCCTGAGGTAATAACTAATGAAACAAGATTCTGCGATATGGCTTGGGTATACGGACTTAAAAATTATAATGAAATTTATATATGCGGAGAGTCTAAAGATTTCGGAGTTTATGAAACAGTCCGTCAGCTTTGCGAAATGTATTCTAATGATAAAAATACAATTAAAAAAATCAATGTTATGATGAACTGCTGCAGTGCCATATTTGATAATGATGAAGCTAATAAAAAATTTGAAAAATTATCCAGTAAATATGGAATAAAGTTAATAGAAATATAATTTTTAGGAGTTATTATAATGAAAGCAAACGAAGAAAATTTAAATAGGTTTATAACAACAAGTAATATACAATTTGTAATTCCAGTATACCAAAGAAATTATGATTGGACTATAAAAGAATGTAAGATTTTACTCAATGATATAAAAGAAGCAGGTAAATTAAACAGAGAGCATTTTATAGGAAGTATTGTATATGTTAATGATAATGCTCCAATAACTAGCGTACAAGAATTAATAATAGTAGACGGACAGCAAAGGATAACAACAATAATATTAATCTATTTAAGAATATATAAATTGGCTGATGATTTAAAAGATGTTGAATTAAAAAATGAAATACATGACCTATATTTAGTTAATAAATATGCAAAAGTTAGTTCACAAGAAGATAAAATTAAATTAAAGCCTACAGAAAATAATGATAAAGTATTAAAATCTATTTTTTTAAATATTCAATTTAAAGAAAAATCAAATATAATAGATAATTTTAATTTTTTTGAAAAAGAAATTAATAAAGATAATTATTTGGATATTTTAAATGGGTTAAAAAAGTTAGTATTCATAAATATGTCTTTAGATAAAAATAATGATGATCCACAGCGTATATTTGAGAGTTTAAATTCTACAGGATTAGCATTATCTCAGGGAGATTTAATAAGAAACTATATACTAATGAAGCTAAATTCTAAAGATCAAAAATATATATACGAAAACTACTGGGAACATATTGAAAAAAATGCAAGAGATGAAAGCCTTAATAAAGATATGGTATCAGATTTCATAAGAGATTTTATGACATCCGAATATAATAAAATACCAAATAAAAATAGAATATATGAAGAATTTAAAGATAAATATTCCATAAATAATTTGGATGAAATAAAAAAATATTTAGAAGAACTAAAAGAATACTCAATATATTATAATAAATTGATTAATCCTAAAAATGAAATTGATAAAAATATATCAATAAAACTTGAAAATATAAAAACTATAGAAGTAAATGTATCATATCCATTCTTTTTAAAAGTTTATAAAGATTATCATTATAAAATTATAGATAATAAGACTTTTTTTAAAATTATTGATTTAATAGAATCTTTTGTATTTAGAAGATTTATATGCGATGTATTCAGTAATGCCATGAATAAAATATTTATGATATTATATAGTAAAATAGATAAAAATAATTATTATCAGTCACTAGAAGAATATTTATGCAAATTGAAAAATGTTCAAAGATTTCCAAATGATGATGAAATAATTAATAAATTGAAAGAAAAAGATATTTATAATGCTATGAATTCAAAAAGAAAAATGTATTTATTCAGTAAATTAGAAATGGGAATTGGAAAAACTATTATTGATTTTTCAAAAACAGATTTTGAAATAGAGCATATTTTTCCTCAAAACCCTGTTAAAGAATGGAAGAAAGATTTAACAGATGAAGAATACAAAATAATGCAAAATAAACTTCACTTAATCGCAAATTTAACAATATCAGCTAATAACAAAGAACTTTCAAATAAAACATTTTTAGAAAAGAAAAATATGAATATAGATAATAAAGAACAAGGTTATAAATATAGTCATCTTTGGATTAATGAATATTTGAAAAAAATAAATGAGTGGAATGTAAAAAACTTAGAAAAACGTTTTAAAATATTAAGTGAAAGATTTCTATTAGTATGGAAATATCCAGATATTAAAATTGATAAAATTAACAATGTAATTAATGAAGAGATAAATATATTTGAAGCAGGAGACCCTACAGGTAAAAAATTAGATTATGCCATATTTAATGGAGAAAAAATTGATAAAATAACTGATGTTTCTAAATTATTTTCTTTTATATTGAAATATTATTATAAACAAAATAAAGAATTATTTTTTACAGAAGAAATTCAAAGTTTAATTCAAATTACGAAAAATAAAGATGAGCTTAGAACAGAATATCCAATAGATATGGACGATATATATTTTGCAGAAAATAATTACAGCAGTGAAAGAAAATTTTATTTAATTAAATATTTGATAGAAAAATTTGATATGGAAGATGAGCTATATATTAAATATAAAGATTAATTATAAATAATATAATATCTAGTTTGATAAATAGCGGAAGATTTAATAATCCTAATTAAATATAACTTTATTATGGATAAAATATCAATTTATAATTCATACAATATACAGATTAAAAAAACTAAAATTAAGAAGATAATTATTAAAATAAATTATTTTTTATTTCTAATTTTTTCCCATATAGAGTTTAATTTTTTCTGCATAATAATGTCTGGAATAAGTAAAGAGGCGGTAATTACAAAAAGAATAATAAAACCAACTAATATAGTACCTGCAAATACTAATAATACGTTAGGCTTATAATCAATTAATTCAATAACATTAAAATCTCTATAAGCTAAAGACATACCGCTTACAAGTACTCCTGTAACAAAAGCAAATATTAAAACTCCTATAATAGGAATGCCAATGGATAATACAATAATACTTGCTGTCATAACTATTTGGGTTTTATTGTCTTTATCATTTTCATCTATTTTTAAAGCTATTTCTTTATGAATAATATTTCCGTATTTATTATACCAATATATTGTATAAAGATTACAAGTCATAACAGAAAGTAAAAGCTCCAAAACAGGAGATATCTCTTTTCTTTTTGTAAACTTCACAACTTCTAAAGTAATATAGTAAATCCAATAATAATGATATATTCCTAAAGTGATAAAGTTTAAAAGAAACATTGCAGGAATTGATCTTACAGCACCTATATTCATATTATTATAACCTTAATTAAGTTATATATTCTGCTTTTTTATTATGTAATATTTTTTGATTGTAATATATACGAATAAATAAATCAATCTGATAAAAAGAATTACAAAAACTTACACTCCTAAATAATTATAATAAAATATGTATTGACAAATTATTTATATATGTTAGGGTTTTTTAACATATATGAATTTATTAATTTTTATAAAGTTTATTATAAAATAAATAGTTTAATAATAGTGTGAAGATTCTAAAGCAAAATATTATATTGGTATTAATTTTAATACTTTGGTTTATAGCAAGTGAAAGTCATATATGTAGTTCTTATGTTCTGCCTTCGCCTCAGCGAGTAATTAGGGCTTTTTATATAGAAGTAATGAACGGCAATTTAATAAAAAATATATATGTAAGTCTTTTGAGAGTTGTAATAGGGTTTTCTATAGCTTTTATTTTTGCTTTTATATTCGGAATGATTCTTGGAGTAAGAGCGGAAAGATTTGAATACTTTAGAAATATAATAGAGTTTATGAGAAATGTTCCTCCTATAAGTTTGATAGCTATATTGATATTATGGTTTGGAATAGGAGAGAAGCCTAAGATAATAATTATAGTTTTGGCTGCTTTTTTTCCAATATTTATTAATATAAGGCAGGCAATATGTTCGGCTGACAAAAAATTAATAGAAGTTGGAAAATCTTTTGGGTTTTCAAAGTTAAAAATTTTTTTTTATATAGTGCTTCCAAATGCATTACCAAGCATACTTGCGGGCATGAAAATAGGACTTGGATATAGTTTCAGAGCTATAATAGGAGCAGAAATGATAGCAGCATCAAGCGGTTTAGGTTATATGATACTCGACTCTCAGCAGCTTTCAAGGTCAGATAAGGTTATAGCTGGAATTATTACCATAGGTTTATTAGGTTATTTGTTTGATATATTATTTTCATATATAATAAAAAAGCTTCCTTATTCTAAAGGAGTTTATATTGAAAATTAAAACAGAAAATCTTTCAAAATCATTTATTATAGATAATAAAAAAATAAATGTTATTAATAATATGAACTTTGAATCAGCAGATAATTCTATTACTATAATATTGGGTAAAAGCGGATGCGGTAAAACTACTTTTTTAAGATTGCTATCAGGACTTGAAAAGGCAGACACAGGAAATGTGATTATAGAAAATAATGCTAAGATATCAATAGTTTTTCAAGAGCCTAGACTTATGCCTTGGCTTAATGTATTTGATAATATTGCTTTTTCTCTAAATAAGAAAGAAAAAAACATATATAAAGATAAAATATACAGTCTTATAAATATGATAGGGCTAAATGGTTTTGATAAGGCTTATCCATCTGAGCTTTCTCTTGGTATGATGCAGAGAGTTTCTATTGCCCGTGCTTTAGCCAATGACGTAGATATTATATTAATGGATGAGCCTTTTGCATCTTTAGATTATTTTACCAGAGAAACTTTGCAAAATGAAACCATTAACATTTATAAGCAAAATAAAAAATCTATTATATTTGTAACGCATAGTATTGATGAGGCTCTTATTTTAGGAGGTAAGATTATAATATTTGAAAACGGCAGAATAAAAAAAGAATATGATTTATCTGATAAGCCGTATAAAAGAAATATATTAGATAATTATTTTATAGAGATTAAAAAGGATATTTTATTTTCTATTAAAAATTAGAAATTAAATATATAATTTTTTTTAAGGAGAACTAAAATGTTTAAAACTATTAAATTAGTATTTACTATAGCTGCTTTATCTGTTTTTGCTATTTCATGCGGTAATAATGCAGCTTCATCATCAAATACTTCTTCAACAAATTTTACCGCTAAGAAAATAGCAGTTACTTATGTAAAAGCACCTTTAAATGTTCCTTCAATAGTTGAAAAGGAAAAATCAATATTCAGCAATGCATTCAGTAAATACGGTATTCCAGTAGAATATTCAGAACTTACAACAGGTCCTGAACAAACTCAGGCATTAGCATCAGGCGATATTCAATTTTTGTATGCTGTAGGAGCTACTTCTGTAATACTAGCTAAAGCAAATGATGCTGATATAAAAATTATAAACATGTACAGCAGATCTCCAAAGGCTTTTACATTATTTTCTGCTAAAGGTACATCTTTTAAAACAGCAGATGAAGTTAGAGGAAAGAAAATAGCAGGACCAAAAGGAACAATATTACATGAGCTTTTGACAGCATATTTAAATACATTAGGATTAAAAGAAAGCGATGTAGAGTTTATATCAATGGGCATACCAGAATCTCAGGCTGCTTTAGCTGGAGGTTCTGTTGATATGGCTTTGCTTGCTGGTCCTTCTGCTTATAATATGATAAAAGACGGTTATAATGTTGTAACTACAGGGGAGGGTTTGGTTGATGCCACTATAGCAGTTGCTACAAGCGAAAGTTTCTACAACAGTAATAAAGTATTGGTTGATGAGTTTATCAATGCTCAAAGAGAGGTTTTAAGCTATATAGAAAATAATTATGATGAGGCTATGGCAATTTCGGCAAAAGAAACAGGACTTAGCGATGAGGCTGTAAAAGAGATGTATACTATGTATGACTTTAGTATAGATATTACTGATAATGATATAGCATCTATGAAAAAAACTGAGGAGTTTATGAGAAATAATAATATGATAGAAACTGAAGTGAATATAGATGATTTGATAATAAAATAATAATAATTTTAAATTCTAAAAATAGAAATTGTTAGTTTTTACATTCATACATAATTATTTTATGATTGTATCAGCTAACAATTTTTATTATAAAATCATTTGATAGAAATATTTTTATATATAAAATATCAGTTTTTTTGCTGCTCTTCTAAATCAGAATTCATTAAAGCTGCAAAAAATACTAGTTTTTTAATTTTAAAAATTTACTTACATCCACCCGCCCTATAGGTTTTCTAAACTTACAGTCATTTTAATGCCGTTTTTCTTTTTAATTTTAGAACTATTATAGCACTGCCCACCCAAGTTTTTTTTAAATTTATAATTTTTACTGTCCGCACGCAGAACTTAGGCGAAAAATATAAATTTATTTGCAATTCAAATTTTACTATATTAAAAAATTTATTTACCGTGCGTTAAATAGATTTTGAATTTACTATAAATTAATAAGTATGAATAATTAATTTTTATGCTATATTATAATTGATAGTAATATAAATTTTTATTTGTAATAGAATAAAAGAATATTGACATAAGTATAAATTATTGATAATATGATGTACTATCAAAAGAAATCTAAAAAATTAAGAGGTAATTAAAGAATGTTCACAGCTACATTATATGCACAAGGAGCACAAGGTCAGGCAGGCAATCCGTTGGTATCAATAGGTATGATGATAGCAATATTTGCTATATTTTATTTCTTACTAATAAGACCGCAAAAACAGCAGCAAAAAAAATTAGCACAAAGTATAGCTGAATTAAAAAAAGGCGATAAAATAATAATAGCAGGCGGAATAGTAGCTGAATATGTTTCAGATAAAGAGGGCGGAAGAATAGCAATAGTAAAAGTAGGCGAAAATACAAAAATGGAAATAATCAAATCTTCTATATCAGCTGTGGTTACAGAAGAAATGCTTAATCCTCCTAAAAAAGAAGAAAAGAAAAAAGAGGATAAAAAAGCTATAGAGGATAAGAATCAAATAAAAGAAGATTTAGAAAAAGCTCAGGCAGAAGATAAAAAAGAATAATAACAAAAAATTAATAATAGGAAAATAATAATATGAGTCATAATTTAAGACTGGCATTCATCATTATAGGACTTGGCGTAATGGCTTGGTTTATTACTCCTACGGTAAGATGGTATTTCTTTACATCTGAAGACAAAAAAGAAGAAAGCAACATGTCTTTAGATGAGATGATAGCTAAAGGATATAGTAAGGAACAGATAGATAGTGTTCAATCTCTTAAGCGTTTAAGAGGTGAATCTGTGAATATGGGTTTGGATTTACAAGGCGGTATAAGAATAGTACTTCAGGCTGATTTTGAAGAGTATGCTGCTAGACTTGAAAGAAGTGTTTCATCTCTTACAGCAGAGGAGAAAAATGATGCTATGGACAGACTTATATCAAGACTTAGAGGAAGGATTGACCAATTCGGAGTTAGTGAGGTTGGAATAAGAAAGCAGGGTGAAGACAGAGTAGTTGTAGAACTTCCTGGGGCAAGGGATCCAGATAGAATAAAAAGTGTGGTATTAAGTCAGGGAGCTTTGACATTCAATTTAGTTGATGAAGAGGCTACAGCCAATTTAACTACTAATGATATGTTAATGGGTGTATTTACAAATACAGCTAAAGTTCCTGAATACGGAAAACAGCTTTATTTCTACAGTGAAAAAGATGATTTTGGGAGAAGAGTTAGAGGAGCTCCTGTTATTGTTAATAAAGAGCCTTCGCTTGAGGGAAGTGCTTTGATTAATGCCCAAGTAGGAGGAGGCGAGTTCGGAGAGGTTACTGTTGAGTTTGAGCTTAATGGAGAAGGTTCTACTCAGTTTGCCGAAGTTACAGCACAAAATAAAAACAGAATGCTTGCTATAGTATTGGATGATAAAGTTATAAGTGCCCCTAATATCAATGATGAGATTAGAGGCGGACGTGGTGTTATCACTGGAAGATTTACTTTAGAAGAAGCTCAGGATTTAGCTAGAATATTAAAAGAAGGTGCTTTACCTCTTAATGTAACTATTGTAGAAGAAGAGGTTGTAGGTCAGTCTATAGGTGCTGACTCTGTTAAAGGCGGTGCTACAGCTTTACTTATGGCAGCTATTTTAGTTGCTGTATTTATGATAGCAGTTTACAGACTTTCTGGAGTTTTAGCTACAATTGCTATGCTTGTAAATGTAATACTTATTATAGCAGTATTATCTCCATTAAGATTTACTTTAACTTTACCTGGTATTGCTGGACTTATCCTTACTATAGGTATGGCGGTTGATGCCAATGTTATCATTTTTGAGCGTATCAAAGATGAATTAAAAATTAAATCTAATGTTGCTGATGCTATTATTTCTGGTTATGACAGAGCTTTTGCTACAATATTTGACTCCAACATTACTACTATTATTGTAGCTTTAATATTATGGATATTCGGAAGCGGTCCAGTACAAGGTTTTGCTATTACTTTATTCTTTGGTATTTTGATAAACCTATTTACTGCTGTGTTTATTACTAGATATATTTATGAAGAGTTAATACGTACTAAGGTGGTAAAGAAAGCAGGGTTCTTCTTTATATAATATAATGAAAAATTGATTGGGATTTTATGATGAGTGAAGAAATTAAAAAAGAAAATACAGTTAAAAATAATACGGATAAAAAAGAGAATAATGATTTAACAAAAAATAAAATACCTTTTGTTAAATTTATGCCTATTGCTGCTGTTATATCTGCTATACTATTTATAGCATCTATTGGTTTATTTGTAAGTAAGCTTAATAATAATAGTTTTAATATGGGCATTGACTTTGCAGGCGGTGTGGAATTAAAGGTAAAGATAGATAATCCTGAAGTTATTAATATTGCTGAGATAAGAGCTTTATATAATAATTTCGGTACTGAAACTGTTAATATACAGGAGCTTGAGGGCGACAATAATATAAATGCTTTTCTTTTAAGATTCAGAGGCTCTAATGAAGAATCTGATAAAGCTATGAAGGTTCTTTATGATAAATATACTCAGGAAAAAGTTAATCTAATAGGAAGTAATATTATAAGCGGTGTAGTTTCTGCTGATAATTTGAAATTAGCTTTCATACTTATAATTGTTTCTTGGATTATAATTATGATTTACATTACTATAAGATTCAATTATAGATATGCATTTCCTGCTATAATTACACTTATACATAATGTAGTTATAGTATTTGGTATACTTCTTTTCTTAAATAAAGAGTTTTCTGTACTTGTTCTCTCTTCAATGCTTACTTTAATAGGTTATACAATTAATGACATAATAGTAGTATTTGATAGAATAAGAGAAAATTCTGATGTTAAAAGACCATTTAAAGAGATTGTTAATGTAAGTTTGAATAATGTTGTTGGAAGAACTATTATTACTGGTGTTTCTACTCTTCTTGCGGTATTAGCTATAATGATATGGGGCGGATTCATACTTTATGATTTTGCATTTACATTCTTCTGCGGTGTTGTTATAGGTACTTATGCTAGTAACTTTATAGCAAGCGGACTTTTAATATTATTTATGAAAACTAAAAAAGATTAAAATTAATATTGAATGATTATTAATAAGAGTATGCATTTATAATGTGTACTCTTTTTATTTGCAATATAGAAGTTTTGTAACAATATAAAAATTATTTTTTACAAACTTAAAAATTTTCAGTATATACAAAATATCATTATCAATTTCATAATGATATTATTATCTATATTTTTGACAATATATTGATTTTAGTATATTATTTTTTTACTATTAAATTAATAATGGAATAAAATTATGAATAAGATTCAAATACCAAATATTAGTATAAGTAATTTTAAATGCTTCAAAGAATTTTCTATTGACAGTTTTAAAAGATTTAATTTAATATTCGGTAAAAACAGTGTGGGAAAAAGCAATCTTTTAGAGGCATTGTTTTTATATTGTAATATGTATAGAAGCAACACAGTTTTATCTTCTTCATTTTTTCAAAGAGATATACCTTTAAATAATAATTTAGAATTGATTTTCAATAATTTTGATTATTCTAATCCTATAAATATAAAAACTTCAAAGAAAGAATTAAATATATATCCTATAAAATCATTAACAGAAAATGCCTTAGATGGTATTTATTATCAAGTAGAAAATGATAATGGACAAACTATAAAACTTCCGATGCTCATAAATAATAACATACAGCTTGACAATAGTTTTGAACCAATCAATAGTAAGCTTGAAGTATATAATCAAAATATAATATATTTTTCAGTTTATAAAAATATATCATTACTTTATAGCTTTATTAATGATTTATTTTTTATAGAAGAAAGTGCTAAAAAACATACTATAAATGTATTTAATAGTATTCAAAATTTAAAACAAGATAAAATTATTATAGACTGTCTAAAACCTATAATACCTGATTTAGAAGCAATTAGAATATCATCAAATAAAATTTGTGAGGCAGATATAGGGCTTGACAGATATTTACCTATAAATGCATTAGGGGCCGGAATATATAAAATATTTAGTTATATAGTTAATACATCATTTATTCCAAATGGAGTTTTATTTATAGATGAAATTGATAATGGATTTCATTATAGTTCTTTAAGAAATTTATGGATTTCTTTATTTAAAGTATGTTATAAAAATAATGTTCAGCTTTTTGCTACTACTCACTCTTATGAATGCATAAAGGCTTTTAATGATGTTTATAATGAAGTAAAAAATGAATACAATTCAAATAATGATATTCAAGGCATAAGAATAGAGGCTGACAAAAAAGAAAAGTATAAGTATCAAGCTATAATATATAATAATGAAGAATTAAATAATGCTATGGATAATTGGGAGGTAAGATAAATAATGCTTAATAATCCTATGGCTAAAAAAGTTCTTCTTGTTGAAGGAAATGATGAGAGGGATTTATGTTCTCTTTTAATTAATAAAAAATTAGGATTAAATGTTGAAAATAAAAATGTATCTAAATTTATAGAAGATGATAACATCATTCAAATAATTACAATCAATGAGGTTGATAATAAAAATAATATTACTTCATTTATAAAAACTTCCAACTATAATAATATAGAAAAACTTGCTATTGTAGTTGATGCAGAAAATAATGCCCAAAAAAGATTTAATATTTTTAATGATATTATAAAATGTGAATACAATAAAAATCAAAATATTTATTATTACTATGATAAAGGGTTATTTCTAACATCAAAAACTTATGATAAAACTTCAGGCTGTTTGGAGCATTTAGTAGAAAAAATTTTTTGGAGAAAGATAAAGATTTGTATAATAATTGTGTTAATAGTCTTTTTGATTGTGCTAATAATTATATAAATCAGGGAGATAATGAAGCACATTTATTAAAATCTAAAATACTTGCATTCATATCTGTAAAGTGTAAAAAGAGAAACACTATAGGAGGATTATTTCAGGATTGTAATGATTATTTAGATTCTTTAATATTAGAAGATTTAATTAATTTTTTAAGCACAATGTTTAAATAAAATATTATTAAATCTATAAACTGTCTTATTAATTGTAGTAATTTTAATATACTAAAATTAGTATGTATTCTTTCAATAAATACTTGTAAAGAGCATTTAATTATAACATCATATATATTTAAAATTCTTAGCCCAATTGGAATTTATGTTTTTTATTTACTTTAAATCTTTATAAAGTAAATTTATTTAACAACTCCAATATAAGGAAGATTTCTATATTTCTGAGCATAATCAATACCATAACCTACAACAAACTCATCCTCAATATCAAAGCCGTTGTAATCTATTTTTATATCAACTTTTCTTCTTGAAGGCTTATTTAGAAGAGTGCATATTTTTATAGAAGCAGCATTTCTAGTCTTTAGTATTTCGCATATTTTTTCTAAAGTGTATCCAGTATCAATAATATCTTCTACTATGATTACATCCCTTCCAGTTAAAGGCACATCAACATCTTTAAGTATTTTTATTTCAGATCCAATTTTATTGTTTCCATAGCTTGATACTATCATAAAATCAATTTCTATAGGTATGTCTATATATCTTGACAGATCGGCTATAAAGATAAAAGAACCTTTTAAAAGTCCTATTAGACATGGTATATTATCTTTATCTTTAAGATCATTTGTGATTTTGTGTGCTAGTTCTTTAACTTTTTCATTTATGGTATTTTCTTCGATTAATATTTTATATATATTATCATCTTTTTTCATTTAGCTTATTCCTTTATTTAAAAGATAATTATGATTTATTATATAACATATATGTATAATTTTAAAGTTTTTGTTAATGTTTATTTTTTTATATATGAATAACATTTTTGTACATATAATTAACATTTATTTAATTTTTAATTTAAAAAAATTAATATAGCATGTTATATTTTGTGTATTTTGCTTGATTTTTTTAAAAATATTGATAAAATACGTTAATATATAGTGTACGGAGAAAATTTTTTAAATTTCTATAAATTAATTTATAAAAAGTTAAGGAGTTATTATGGCTGAGGACAAAAAACTTGACTCCCTTCTTGAACGTATATATCAGGATGGTGTTGAAAAATCTAACAAGAAAGCAGATGAAATAATCTCAAATGCTAAAAGTGAAGCTGAAAGAATAGTAAAAGAAGCAGAAGCTAAATCAGAAGAAATTATTAAAGAAGCAGAAAGAAAGTCAGAAGAGCTTAAAAAGAACACAATTACAGATGTACGTATGGCAGGCGAGCAATCAATCAGTGCTTTAAAGCAAAGAGTAAAAGAATTGGTAACAGCTAAAGTATTAGAAGACGGTTTAAAAGGTGCTTTTGCTGATGCTGATTTTTTAAAAAACTTAATCCTTGAAGTAGTAAAAAAATGGGATATATCTTCAGGCGATTCAGATGTAACAGTATATTTCCCAGAATCTAAAAAAGGCGATATAGATTCAGCATTTGAAAAATCTATAAAAAGTGCCATCAGAAATGCTACTATTAATTTTGATAAAAAATTATCAAACGGTTTTAAAATTGTACCTGAAGGCGGCAATTATCAGCTTCAGTTTACAGATGAAGATTTTGTAGCATTCTTTAGTGATTACATTAAAGCAAAAACGGAAGAAGTTATTTTTAATAAATAAGGAAGGGGCGAGTATGGGATCATATTATTATCTTATCTCAGGTCTTCCCGAAGTAAAACTTTCTGACGCTAAGGCTAAGTATGATATTAATGAAATTACTCAAAGCATATTATCAAGTTTAAGTGCTAAAGATGCAAAACTTTTTGGCTATCTTATATATCAGAATGATAATAAAAATTTAGTAAGTGCTATAGCTAAACAAAAGGGATTATTTACTCCTTATGCTGAACATATAGAGCCATCAACATTCAGTAAAGAAGAGATGCAGAAATTTTCCACTATTTCTAATTTGCCTAAATATATGAATAAGTTTTTAGAAGATAATAAGAATGTTGAATGGGATAGTGTAAGACATATAGAAAATACTCTTCTCAATTTGTATTATGAAGAGATGATACAATGCGGCAATTCATTTATAAAATCTTATGCCTTATTTATGCGTGATTTGAAAAATGTTTTGGCAGCTTTAAATGGAAGAGCTTTAGGTTTCTCAAGTGAGGAGATAGCAAAAGAGTTAATAGGCGATTATTCTTTGATATCAGCTTTAACAAAATCAACAGCACAGGATTTTGGAGTTGGCAGAGAGATACCGTATATAAATTCTATTATAGAAACATTCAATTCATCAGATAAAGCAGATCCATATAACATGGAAAATATAGAATGTTCTTTAGTAAAAGACTTTTTGGATAAAGCAACTTCTATTAAATCTTTTACCACAGATAATGTTTTTGCTTATTATATAAATCTCACTTATGCTGTTAGTATAAATGGAAGGAATGAAGAGGAAGGTAAGAAACATTTGGAGACGCTTATAGAATCTTTAAAAAGTAAAGCGTCTGCTATGTAAGTTTTGTATAATTAATTAGGAGATAGAAATGACTAAAGGTAATGTAACTGCTATTATATCAAACCTAATTTCCATAGAGGTAGACGGACCTGTTTCTCAAAACGAAATATGTTATGTATCATGCGGAAACGGTGATACAAAACTTATGGCTGAGGTAATTAAAATATCAGGTACTAGTGCTAGTGCTCAGGTATTTGAATCTACTAGGGGTGTAAAATTAGGTGATGCCGTAGAGTTTACTGGTTCAATGTTAGAAATTGAATTAGGACCTGGACTTTTAGGTAAAAACTTTGACGGATTACAAAATGACCTTGATAAATTACAAGGCGTATTCTTGGAAAGAGGAAAATATAATAATCTTTCTGAAGATAAAGAATCAAAATATGACTTTACTCCAATAGCTCAAGTTGGAGAAGAAGTACAAGCTGGAGATTGGATTGGTGCTGTTAAAGAGGGTTGGATTGACCATAAAATAATGGTTCCTTTCAAATTTGAAGGCAAAGGTGTGGTTGAAAGCGTAGCTTCAGCAGGCACTTATCATTTACAGGATACACTAGCTGTAATAAAAGCAGCTAACGGCGAAAAAGTTAATGTAACTATGATACAAACTTGGCCTGTAAAACTAACTATTAAATCATATAGAGAAAAACCAAGACCATTTAAATTGTTGGAAACTGGTGTTAGAACTATAGATACATTTAACCCTATAACAGAAGGCGGTACTGGATTTATTCCTGGTCCTTTCGGAGCTGGTAAAACAGTATTACAGCACGCTTTAGCTACTAACGCAAATGCTGACTTGATTATAATGACAGCATGCGGTGAGAGAGCTAATGAGGTAGTAGAAATATTCACTGAGTTCCCAGAACTTATAGACCCAAGAACTGGAAGAAGCTTGATGGAAAGAACTACTATCATCTGTAACACTTCAAACATGCCGGTAGCTGCCCGTGAAGCTTCAGTTTATGTAGGTATGACTATAGCTGAATATTACAGATCAATGGGACTTAAAGTTCTTCTTCTTGCTGACTCTACATCACGTTGGGCACAGGCATTAAGAGAGATGTCTAACCGTCTTGAAGAGTTACCTGGTCCTGATGCGTTCCCTATTGACTTGCCTGCTATTATTTCAAGCTTCTATGCAAGAGCAGGCTTCGTATACTTAAATAACGGACAAACAGGTTCTATTACATTTATCGGTACAGTATCTCCTGCAGGCGGTAACTTAAAAGAACCAGTAACAGAATCTACACGTAAAGCTGCTAGATGTTTCTACGCTTTATCACAAAAACGTGCCGACAGTAAAAGATATCCTGCTGTTGACCCATTAGATTCTTATTCTAAATATATAGAATATCCTGAATTTGTAGAGTTCTCAAATATTAATATAGAAAAAGGCTGGGCAGATAAAGTAACTAAAGCAAAAGATATTGCTAGAAGAGGACAGGAAGCTAATGACCAAATAAGCATTCTTGGTGATGACGCAGTACCTCTTGAATACCATCAGCGTTTATGGAAAGCTGAGCTTATAGACTTCGTTATCTTACAGCAGGATGCTTTTGATAAAGTAGATAAGAACTGCCCTATAGAAAGGCAAAAAGAATTATTAAATCAGGTTATGAAAGTTGTAGAAGCAGATTACAGATTTGATGATTACAGCGAAGTAGGTACTTATTTCAAAAGACTTATTAACGCATTCAAACAGATGAACTATTCTGTATATCAGTCTGATGATCATAAAAAATACACAGCTGAGATGGAATCAATATTTGCTGAAAGGAGTATAACACATGCCTAAAGCATTTCAAAAAGTATATACAAAATTAGTACAGATTACTAAAGCAACTGTATCTTTAAGAGCAGAAAATGTCGGCAACGATGAGATGGCTCTTGTAGCAGGCAGACCTGCTCAGGTTGTAAAGATGATAGGAGATATTGTTACACTTCAGGTTTTCCAAGGTACTGAAGGTATACCTACTAATGCTGAAGTAGTATTCTTAGGCAGACCTCCTAGACTTAAAGTAAGCGAACTTCTTGCAGGAAGATTCTTCAATGCTTACGGAGAGCCTATTGACGGCGGTGCTGAAGTAGAAGGTAAAGAGGTAGAAATAGGCGGTCCTTCCGTAAACCCAGTAAGAAGAAAACAGCCTTCTGAACTTATTGCTACTGGTATTGCTGGAATTGACCTTAACAATACTCTTGTTACAGGACAAAAAATACCGTTCTTTGCAGACCCAGACCAGCCATACAACGCAGTACTTGCTCAGGTAGCTTTAAGAGCTGAAGCTGATAAGATCATACTTGGAGGTATGGGACTTTCTAACGATGACTACTTATCATTTAAAAACACATTTACTGAAGCTGGAGCTTTGGATAAAATTATATGTTTCATCAATACTACAGATGACCCTCCAGTAGAAAGACTTTTAGTTCCAGATATGGCTTGTACAGCTGCTGAATATTTCGCAGTTGAGCATAAACAAAAAGTTCTTGTTCTTCTTACAGACATGACGCTTTATGCGGATGCTTTGGCTATAGTATCTAACAAAATGGACCAAATACCTTCTAAAGACTCTATGCCTGGTTCTTTATATTCTGACTTAGCTAAAATATATGAAAAAGCAGCTCAGTTCCCAGACGGAGGTTCTATTACTATTATTGCTGTTACTACTCTTAACGAAGGTGATATTACTCATGCTGTACCAGACAACACTGGTTACATCACTGAAGGTCAGCTTTACTTAAGACGTGACTCTGATATAGGTAAAACAATTATTGACCCATTCAGAAGTCTTTCACGTTTGAAACAGTTGGTTATAGGTAAGAAAACTAGAGAAGATCACCCTGCTGTAATGAACACTTTGGTTCGTCTTTATTCAGATGCTGCTAATGCTAAAATGAAAAAAGAAAATGGTTTTGACTTGACTGAATATGATGAAAGATGTTTAAAATATGCTGCTGAATATTCTGAAAGATTACTTGCTATAGACATTAACATCAAAATTGATGAGATGTTGGAAACAGGCTGGGAATTAATGGGTAAATACTTCAGTAAAGCAGAAGTAGGTATTAAAGATTCTTTAGTAGAACAATTTGGAAAATGGAAAAACTAAAAAGTAGGTAAAAATATGGCATTAAAGTTTCAATACAATAAAACGGCTCTTCAAAACCTAAGACGCCAGCTTACTATTCGTGAGAAAGCTTTGCCTACTTTAAAAAGTAAAGAGGCAGCACTTCGTCTTGAGGTTAGAAAGATTACCGCTGAGATTGAATTACTTAAAGAGGAATATCAAAAATTAGTTAAAGAGAATCAAAACTACAACGGCTTTTGGACTGAATTCCCAGAGATTGTTAAAATCAAAAAGATTAATTCAGAACAAAAAAATATTGCTGGTGTTAAAGTTGCTATTCTTTCTGACATAGATTTTGCTATTGAAAATGTCAGCCTCTTTAATATGCCTTCTTGGATAAGACTTGCTATAAGCATGTTTGAACGCCTTATGACTATTCAAGTAAAAATTGAAATGACTGAGGCTAGATTAAATGCTTTGGCTTATGCTAGGAAAAAAACTACTCAGAAAGTTAACCTTTATGAGAAAGTTCAAATACCTGAGTATAAAACAGCTATAATCAAGATTAAAAGGTATATGGAAGACGAGGACAATTTAAGTAAGTCTTCTCAAAAAATAGTTAAAGAAAGAAACAGAGCTAAGGAGGCATCTTTATGATTAGAAAAATGAAGAAACTCTCTCTCTTTGTCTTTCATGAGGATAAGGAAAAAACTTTAAGCGATTTGGCATCACTTGGACTTGTTCATATAGAAATCGCAGGCGGTGTTTCTAGTGAAAATATAGATAATATATCCGCTAAAAAACATGATGCTTTAAGAGCTAAAAATATTATTAGTACTGCTTTGGCTGATGCTAAAAAAGCTAAAAAAGATGTTTCTAATGTGAAAGCTGAAATAGTATCTAAAAAGGCTAGTGAAGTTATAGAAGCTGTTATTAATACATCTCAGACTTCTGATAAATTAAAAGCTGAAAGAGAAGTTTTAAGAAAAGAATTATCTATTATAGCTCCTTTTGGTAATTTTAGCTTTGATAAAGTTAATAAATTAAAAGAAAATACTGGTTATAATATTATTTTCTATTCAGGTGCTGTTAAAGAGTATAATGATTATGATTTCTCTAAAGTTAATGATATATTTACTTATGCTGTAAAAGAAGAGGCTGGAAAAGTTTATTTTGCTGCTTTCAAAAAAGAGGGTTCTGAAGAAACTATTCCTTTTGATGTTATCAATATGCCTTCTAAATCTTATGATGAGATAAACAGCGAGATAGCTAAACTTGATAAAGAAATTGAAGTTAATGATACTGAAATTATTAAAAATCAGGTATATATAGAAGCTATCAATAAAGAGATAGATAATTTAAATATACAAAATAATTTTGAAGAGGCTAAAGAGAGCTTTATAGCTAGCGAAGTTACAGAAGGTAAGATTCTTTATGTAGAGGCTTATGTTCCTAAAGATAAAGAGGCTGAAGTTAAAACTTTCTTAGATAACAAAAAAATAGCTTATATACTTGAAGATCCTACAAGGGATGATAAAGTACCAGTTGAACTTAAAAATAATAAATATTCTGGTGCTTATGAGCTTATTACAAAATTATTCCAATTACCGAATTATTTTGAGATAGATTTAACTCCTATGATAGCAGTTTTCTATCCTTTGTTCTTTGCTTATTGTTTCGGTGATTCTGGTTATGGTTTGGTATTAACTATAATAGCTTTGATAGGTTTATTTACTGTATTAAAGGGAAGTTTAAGAGGTATAGGAATACTTGCTTTAACATTGGGTATATGTACTGCTATTATGGGTGTTATAAATGGAGGAAGTTTCTTTGGTGTAAGCATACCTTCTAATACACAAATTCCTATATTTGCTACTTTAAGTAAATATTTGATAATTACTGATATCAAAGAAAATTGGTTCTTAACACCATTTAATACAGCATTACTTATAGGAGTACTTCATATATGCTTCGCTTTGGTAGTTGGTGTTATAGACAGAATAAAAACCAGCCCTATAGGTGATATACTTGGTGCTATTGGTAAACTTTTATTCATACCAGGACTTGTTTTATGGTTCTTGGGTGATATGCAGAAAATGCAGGTTATCAAACAATTCAGCACTATATATTATGCCTTAATATTAGTTGGATTGGTATTCTTGGTAATACTTTCTAATGTTGGTAAAAAACCAGATGTATTAAACTCTATACTTGGCGTATATTTTGCTGCTACTGGTATAATGGGTGATACGCTTTCATACATACGTTTGTTTGCATTAGGTGCTTCTGGTTCTATATTAGCATTGGTAATAAACCAAATAGGTATGAGTTTCAAAGCTATACCTGGTGTTGGAATGGTGATAATGGTTGTATTCCTAGTATTCGGACATATAGCTATATTCGCATTGAACATACTTGGTGCTTTGGTACACCCTTTGAGATTAACATTCGTAGAGTTCTACAACAATGTTGGCTTTGAGGGCGGCGGTAAAGAGTATAAGCCTCTAAAAAAAGCGGCTTAATTAAAAAATAAAAAAAATAACATAAAATTATATTTGATTAAATCTAAAAAAGGAGATTTTATTATGGGTTTTACAATGAACACAGCGCTTTTATTAGGATACATAGGAGCAGGATTAATGGTAGGTATGTCTGGTATTGGTAGTGCAGTAGGTACTTCTATTTCTGCTATGACTACAGTTGGTGCTTTGAAAAAAAACAAAGATGCATTTGGTAGCTGTCTTGTTTTAAGTGCTTTGCCTGGTACACAAGGTCTTTATGGTTTTGCTGCTTTCTTCATTATGCAGCCTTATTTAACAGCTGATATAAACATCTTCCAAGGTGCTGCTATATTAGGTGCTGGTATTGCTGTTGGTTTAGCTTGTATGGTTTCTGCTATATTCCAAGGTAAAGTTTGTGCTAATGGTGTTGAAGCTATAGGTAATGGTTATGACGTATTTGGTAATACTATCATCGTTGCTGTATTCCCAGAACTTTACGCTATCGTTTCTTTCGCTACAGCATTCTTAATCAGTGGTGTTTTAGGTGCTTAATTAAGTAAAATTAATAAAAGTGAATAAATAGAAATCCGTAGGAGTGATAATACTCTTACGGATTTTTTATTGATAATTACATGTTATATTTGATTTATATTTTATTGTATGATATTATATGCTTATTATAATTTTTTTATAAAGGATATATTATGTCATCTGTAAATATTATTAAAGAAAAATCAATATCTATTGTAAATTCCTGCGTAGATATAGCTTCAAAGTATGACTTCAGCAAGACTAAAGAATTATTGGAAGCTAAAAAAAACATCATTTCTAATTTCAAGGTTAATGCTCCCTTAATAGGATTATTTAGTTCTGGTAAAAGTTCATTATTAAATAAGTATTTTGGTTTTAAGTATTTACCTGAAGATATAACTCCATTAACTGCTGTTGCATGTGAATTATATTATTCTGATGAGAATTATTTAGAAATAGTTGATAATAATGGTAATGTTTCAAAAAATACTATAGAGCATTTATCTGAATTAACATCAAATTCCTGTCAGTATGTTAAAATGTATATTAACAGCAGTAAATTAAAAACTTTGACAGATATTACAATAGTAGATATGCCAGGACTTGATTCAGGTTATGAGCAGCATAATAAAGCCATACAAAATTATCTAAATGACGCCTCATTTTTTATAGTAATTATGGATGCAGCACAGGGAACACCTAAAGATTCTCTTTTATCCTTTTTGAAAGAACTTGAATTATATAAGCTTAACTTTGCTTTAATTATTACAAAATCAGATTTAAAAATGTCTAAAGATATAGAGGATATAAAAAAATATTCAAGAGATGTTATATATGATAATATAGGAGAGGAAGTTTTTGTAGGGGCGGTTTCTTCTATAAATGATGATTTAGCAGATTTTGATAATGTTATAAGGAATGTAGAAGTTGATTCTATAGTTAAGAAGTTTATAAAAAATCATATAGCATATTTAATAGAAAATGAATTAAAAAGCGAATTAGATAGAAAAATTAAATATAGTTTTTTAGATGCTAAAGAAATAAATGAGAATATAAATTCAGTAAAAAATAAAAAAAAGGAAATAGAAAATATTATAGACAGAGAAATTATAAATATAAAAAATAAAGTTAATGGAGAAGTAGTTTCAAATATAATTTCTGATATATCTAATGCTTTAAGCTCTAATGCGGATATGCTTGTTTCAAAGGTGAAAGAAAATTCTTCTGGTTTAGGAGATGCTATTAATCAGATTGTAAGACCTGTTATAGTATCAAGCAGCGATAGAAATTTAAATAAGGCTTTAGGAGATATTTATGCAAGACTTCAGTTAAGCTTTGATTCTGCATTAGGCGATTTACTTGTAGCTTCTCCTAATGTAGGAGATTTAAGTTTGGCACATAAAACTGTAGATGATATGTCTGATATATTAAAGGAGTTTATACAATCAAGATTATTAACTACAGCTGGTGTTACAGTTGCAGGTACTTTGGGTGCTACTGCGGCTGTAAGTACTGCTGTTACTCTTTCCTCTGTTGCTTTGCCTATAGTTGGAGCTTTGGTAATAGCTGCTTTGCCTTTATTATCAGGATTATTCAAATCAGGCAATGAGAATGCTCAAAATGAACAGATAAAATCACAAATTACAGGTAGTGTTATACCTAGTGTATTATCTCAGATTAGAAGCAAGGTAGAAGCTATGGTGTCAGAGCAGACTGGAAACTTTATAGATGCTGTAAGAGCTAAATTTGAAGATGATGTTAAATCTATAGAAGAAACTTTAAATTCTCTTTTGGAAGAGAAAAAACAAAAAGAAAGTGAATTTGAAGCTCTTAAAAATGAAATGCAGGAAGATTTAAACAAAGTTAATAATATAATTTCAGAAATGAATACTTTATTATAAATTATCAATTCATTTATGCAGATGAAAAATAAATAATTTAGGAAGGGCATTTTGATTTAAGAAAGGAATATTATAATGAGTTTAGAAGGGAATATATTAAAACATAAGAAGGTTTTGGAGATATTATCCAAGCAGCCTGATGACTCAAATGAATTAAAAATATTAAAACTCCTTTGGGAGCGTTATAATTATTTAGTAAATTTATGCGATGAGAAAAATCTTCCAAACGGCGGACATTTAAAAAGATTAAAAGAGCTATGCGAGAAGGTAGAAAATGCAGTTAATTTTCCTCTTTATTATCATAAAAATGTAATAGCTTTATGCGGACAATTTAGTTCTGGTAAAACAAGCATGATAAATTCTTTTCTAAAAAATGATGTTCTTCCTACATCTATAGAGCCTACAACAGCATTAAATACTTATGTAGTTTATGATGATAAGGATGAAAATGACACTCTTTATATAAGAAATCATTTCAGCGGACGTACTAAGATAGATGAAGATTTATATGATTTTGTAACGCATAGTTTTTCTAATGAATATCATCAGAATGTAAGAAGCATGATAAGATATGTTTCGCTTCATACCAAAAAATTAAATTTTCAAAATATAGCTTTATTAGATACCCCAGGTTATACAGGTGAGAGTTCGGATCTGAGTTTGGAAGAAGATGATAAGAATATGGCTATAGAGGGTATAAAGGGAGCGGATTATGTTATATGGGTAATAGATATAACAAATGGTACAATTAAAGAGGATGATATAAATTTTCTTCAGGATTATGCTTCTGATAAGCCTAAGATAATAGTATTAAATAAGGCTGATTTGCTTACAAAAAGTAAGGCACAGGAAGTTTATGATAATATAAAAAGTACTTTAGAAGATGAGGGTTTAGATAATATAGAAATATATCTTTATTCATCTAAATATCCCGAAGACTTTCAGGATGGATTTGATATTTTATTCAAAGTTTTTAAGGATGTTAATGACAAAGTAAAAGATGAGGGAATAGAAGATATAAAAGAATTATTTGAAAGTTTTGAAAGTTATTATAGTAATATAGAAAAGGATTTGTCATTAGAAACAGAGATTTCTAATTTGGCTAAAATGCATTTGGGATTAAAATCCAGCGATAAAATAAGTGATATTAATAAAGTTTTATCAAAGATAAAGATACAGAGAAATAATATAGACTTTATCATAAAAGAATTAAAAAGAGTATGTATGGAAATGGATTCTTTTATATTAAAATTAATACCTAATTTAAAACCTAAAAAAGCAAGCGAAACAGTAAAAGAGAAAAAAACAAATAAAACTTATAAAACTATAGATGAAACAGCATTAAAAAAGGCAGTAGAATTCAATAGGCTTCATAAATATAATGATGCTGTAAAAGAATTAGAGTTTCTTATTCCTACACATTCTGATAGCTTTAATTTATGGTATCAGCTAGGTCTTGCATATTCTGGTCTTAATAATTATAAAAAAACCATAGAGTCTTTGAAAAAAGCAGTAGAAATAAATAGTAAGGATTATGAAAGCTGGAGGCTTCTTGCTTGGGCTTATAGTGAAAGCGGACAATTTAAGGAATCTTTATTTGCTTTTAACAGAGCATCTAATTTATCTATATAATAAAACTAGGAGAAAAATATGAATAATAATTTTTCACAAAAAGTAAAAGATATGATATCAAAATTAGAATCATCATCGTATAAAGAGTTGCTGGATGATATATCTCTTTCTGATATAAAAGATAGTTTTTCATCTTTAACAGAAGGATTGGAGCGATTAGAGAGTGAGGATAAAACTTTAACTATAGCTATAGTAGGTCAGGTAAAGGCAGGCAAATCATCTTTTTTGAATGCATTATTTTTTGAAGGAGAGGATATTCTTCCTAAAGCTGTAACTCCTATGACTGCTGCTTTAACTAAAATAAGATACAGTGAAAAAAACTATGCTAAGGTTCATTTCTTTAACAATACTGATTGGGATAATATTAAAGAAGGTGCTAAAAAAGCAAAAAATTTAATAGATCAGAAAAGAGAAGAAATGAATGCTAAATTAAGAGAGAAAAATAGAGAGCCTGTAAATAAAAGCGATATGGAATTATTAAAATCAATGGATAATGTATCAGAGAGCAATAAGGCTTTTTTTGAGATGTATGAGCTTTTTAATAAAAATGCCGCCAGACTTGAATCTAAAATCAATTCATCAGAGAAAGATAATTTTGAGATTTTAGATAATATTTCTTCTGCTAATGATTTAAAAAATAGATTAGAAGATTATGTAGGAGCTAACGGAGCATACACTGCTATAGTAAAATATGTAGAATTATTTTTGAATATAGATGCTATAAAAGATTTTGATATAGTAGATACTCCAGGATTAAATGACCCTGTTATAAGCCGCGGTAATCTAACACGTACTTTTTTAAGCAAATGCGATGCGGTATTTTTATTATCTCAGTCATCTCAGTTTTTTGATTCTCAGGATGTTTCATTATTTACAGAGCATCTGCCTGAAAATGGAATTAGAGAAGTATTTGTTATAGGAAGCAAATTTGATAACGGATTAATAGGAGAAGCAAAAAAATATAATGAAGATATTAATGTAGCTGTATCAGCAATATCATCGAAATTAGATTCTCAGTACAGAGGTCTGATAGGTAAATATATGACAAAGGATGATGATAGAAAAAAATCTTTAGAGAACGCCAAAACATATTTAATAAGTTCTATGTGCTATAATATTGCCAAGCATTATGATAATTTATCTGAAGAAGAAGAACATACTAAAAAACAGCTTCAAAGGGCATATCCTAAAGCTGATTTATCTAAAGACGGTCTTATGGAATTAGCTAATATTGATGTATTTAATAAAGAAGTTATACCTAGTTTAGTTGCAAGAGCTGAAAAAATATTTCAAGATAAAATAAATGATCTAGTTTTAGGAAAAAGAAAATCTATAGATAATGCTTTAAATAGTTTAATTGACAATATCAATATGAGATATAATGAGTTCATTAATGCAGATATAGGAACATTGAATGAAAAGCTTAAAAAAAATCTTTCTGTTGTTTCTAAATTAAAAGGAAGAATAGAGGATATTTATGATTCTAAGATACATGAAGTAAAGGTAAAATTCTATGACTTGATTAATGAAATAGATGATTTAGCAAATGATTTTGCAAATGTACAGGAGAGAACTAGAACAGAGCAACATACGGTAACTGTAAAAAAAAGAGGAATTTTAAGCGGAATAGCAAGGTTTTTAGGTATAGGAGGAACAGAGGAACAAACAAGAACAAGGAATATTTCCTATGCCTCCACTCATGATGCTATAGAAAATGTAAATCAGGCTTTGAAAAAGTCAAGAACATTAATTAATGAAACTTGTAAAAATATTATAGACCATGAAACTTTCCCTGTAGAAATAATACAGTCTGTTTCTGGCGTATTTGACTTAGGCGACAAAGATTTTGATGTTGATGATATTATATATCCTCTTAAAAAAGTATTAAGAGGCATTTCTCTTCCAAATATTGATATAAGCAAAGATTATGCAGAAGATGTAATTAGTGCAGTGTCTGGAAAAAGCGAAACTTCTGTAAGCGAATTGCAGAATGCTTTGAGAAGAGTTTTATCTTCAATAGTTAGGGATATGGGCAATATAATAAGGTCTAGGTCTTCTGAAATAACTTCCAAATTAGATTCTGAAGCAGGAACATTAATAGAAAAACTTACTAATAATATAAAAGAAGAATCTGAAAAACTTCGCAAAGAGTTGGAGAATAAAGAAAAATATAAATCACTTTATGAAAATGCCATAGAAGATTTAAATAATATTAAAAATAGTTATTTATCTTAAAAAATTATATTAATCCATAGCAGTATTTTTATATATTGCTATGGACTTTTAATAAAAAGATATTATAATATTCATTAAAAAAATTGGATTTATTATGAGCAATAAAGAAGAAATTTATAATATTTTAAAAGAAAATAATATTAAATATGAAGCAGTTGAACATAAAGCTGTTTATACTATGGAAGAGATGCTTGAACTTGAACTAGATAAGAAAGGAAGAATAATAAAAAATATATTCTTATTTTGCAGAAAAACTAAAAGATATTTTCTAGTTATAATGGAAGAAGCTAAAAGACTTAATTTGAAAGATTTAAGTTCAAAATTAGAAGCTAAACTCACATTTGCAAGCGAAGAGGATTTACAAAAATATCTTAATCTCACTAAAGGAGCAGTATCTCCATTCGGACTTCTATACGATAAAGAAGGAAAAGTTAATTTTATAATAGACAGAGATTTAACATCTCCTGAAACTAATAATATAATAGGCATACATCCATGCGATAATACGGCAACTGTTTTTCTTGAATATGCTGATTTAATAAAGTTAGTAAAAAAGACAAATAATAATAATATAGAAATTATAGATATTTGATTATATAGAATTAAATATATTAATTAGCTTATCTGTTATATAATAGAGTTTGTTTTCATCTTTTGGAAAATTAAGCTTCATAAATAATGTATCTTCATCCTCAGACATATTAAATCCGATTATATTATTTTCTTTTAATATATTGTTTAATTCATTAGAACCTTTGCTTGAATATATTATTAAACAAGTTGAATCAAATTTATTGCAGTAAATGTCTATGGAGTAGTATGAACCGTCTGATTTCTTAAAAATATTGTAATAGCATTCATCTTCATAATTGTATCCGCCGAATTTCTCAATTAAGTAATTTATCATTATAGAAGAAGAATTTTTGTATGTATTAAGCATTTTTATATATTCATCATAATTTTTTAATATATCAAAATATAGTTCTCTGTATGATTTTATCACAATTAATAAATTCCTGATTATCAGTATTCATAATAAAAATTATTTGATATGGATTAAAATTATATTGAATTTATAAAATTTAGTCAATAGTAAAATCAAAAAAAATTACTGAGTTAAACTCATAGTTCTAGCTTTAAAAATTTTTATTAATTTTTCTGTTATAAAGAATAATTTTTTCTCTTCTTTAGGAAATGCAAATTTTCTATACAAAGTATCTTCATCGCTGGATTTACTGAAGCCGTACATGCACTCTTCATCTATTAATAACTGTTCCAAATCTTTAATTCCTCTGCTGGAATGAATTATTAAGCATGTAGAATCTATTCTGTCGCAATATATATCTATAGAATATGATATTTCTTTATTTTTAAATTCATTATAGTAGCATTCATTCTCATAATTATATCCGCCGAATGTTCTTATTAAATGGTTAATTCTAATAGATGATAAATTATGACATATATCTACTATTTTTAGATATTCATCATAGTTATTTATTACGTTAGTATAAAAATCATCTCTTGAGTCATTCATAATAAATAACCTCTTTATTATTATTTAATAACCGAGTGTCAAGTATATCATCATTATAATAAATTTATAATTTAAGTCAATAGTTTTTATTAAAATAAATTTATAGCTATTGTATTTGTTGTTTTAAATCTAAAATCATTTTATTATTTATAAAAATTACTCCGCAAAAACTAAATTTATACTAAAGTATAAATTTGCT
>NZ_CALXKQ010000026.1 GCF_944388875.1 uncultured Brachyspira sp. | reverse complement strand
GTAAAGTTCCTAGCTGCTGTAATAGGTTCTTTATTAATTACAACAGTTTCAGCATTCGGTATGTACGGTGTAGACGGTGATGACTGGATTGGGTTCCTTACTGACGGAAACCAATTTAGAGCTAGAATGGATCAGTTAGGATTCACTTTAGGCAACGGTACAATCAAAGGTACTTTCGGCTTCAGAGCTGATACAGGATGGATGGGGTCTATAATAGATAATGGCGGCACATATAATAGCGAATCCGTTTCTTTTAACCCTACAGTATCTGCTGGTATAGCATACACTTCTGATGCTTTCGGTATCGGTGTAGGATACAACTTTACTTATATTGACAGATTTATTCAAGTACATACTCCTGTAGTTGTTTTTAATGCCTTAAATAACAATTTAAGATTAGCTGTGCCTATACAGATAGCTATGACAGATAGTGATAAATATCAATTTCAAACTGATCCAGGCTGGGTAAATCATAAACTAAAATTTACAGGCATAGGCTTCAATCAAATGGAATTAAGATACTATACTGGAATAGATGCTTTCAATGCTATAAGAGTATACGCTTCTTACAGAAATTGGACAGCTGAAACAGATGCATTTACTAGAGGAGTATCTAAATACGTTTCTGAAGATTTGCATTTACAGTTAAGATTATACTTCTTGAATACTCAAATAGGAAATGTAACAGTTAATCCTTATATTAGAATAGATTATGCTACAGCTCTAAAAGGAAGCTTAATAGACAGTTATGGCACAATAGCTAACACTTATAATAGTATAGGTGCTTATGAAGATACATCAGCAGGAAGTATTTATTCTGTTAAACCTTATACTATCAAAATTAAACCTGTATTATCTTTAGCAGCTAGCAGCGATATAGTTTCTTTATACTTTGAACCTTCTTTAGGTTATGCTTATTCATATTCTAAAACTAAAGCTACAGCAACTAATCCTGCTGTAGAGTCTGCTGTTCATGCTTTAACATGGGGTGCTTATGCAGAAATGTATGTAACTCCTGTTGAAGACTTAGAATGGTACTTCGAGATGGATGTTAATGGCAATGTTACAGGACAAGGTACTGCTGCTGCTAATGCTGATTTAGCTCCAGTATTATTTGAAACTACTACTGGTATCACTTGGTACTTGCCTTCACTTGGCGGAGATACTGCTCAATAATTGAAATTAATCAATTTCTTTATAGGCTGGCTTAAAAAAGTCAGCCTTTTATTTTAACAAAATTATGTAAACTATCTTTTACGGTTAATAGATTCTTATTTATTAAATTATGTTACTTTATAAATTAATTCGTTTATATAAAAAACTGGTTCTGCGTGCAGTGAATAAAGCTAAAAATTTAAATAAAACTTGGGTGTAATTTTATCTGAAAAGAAAATAATATAAAAATTACAAATGAAATTAAAAATATAGAGGGATGGAAAATGTAAGTAAATTTTAAAAAATTAATTACATACCCCGCCCTTATAAATTTACTGCTTTAAGCAACACTCTATAACTTTAATATTTTTCTAGATACAATAAAAAAAGCATGCCCGCCCAATCTGTTTTTAAATTTGAAATTTAGATATTACCATTTTCTAAAGCATGCTTCTTTTTCATAGTTTTATAAATATATATGTACATTATGCTAGCTAATATTATAGATACAATATCAGCTATAGGCTGAGCCCATATTATACCATTGATGCCGAAAAATTTTGTTCCTATAACTATTGCAGGAACAAATGCTATACCCTGCCTGCTTAATGAAAGTATAAGAGAAGGAATTGCCTTTCCTAAAGCCTGAAATGTAGACATGAAAACAAATTGAAAACCTATTATGGGAGATATGGAATAACTTGCTATTAAAAATTTAACGCCATATTCTACAACCTCATCATTATCAATAAATATTCTTATAAAATGACTAGCAAATAAAAATGCTGATGATAAAAATATGCATCCCAATATAAAACTAATTAAGCATGAAAGTTTTATAGAAGCATTCATTCTTTTATAGTTCTTAGCCGCAAAATTATATCCTATAAAAGGCTGTATACCTTGAGCAAGTCCTATAAAAACTAAAATAACAAGCATAAATATCCTCTGAGATACTCCAAGACCAGCAACAACATTATCATTATACCCAGAAGCAAAATTATTTATTAATATATTAGCACAGCTTATAAGCACATTATTGATAAATACGGGAAGCCCTATGGCAAAAACATTTTTTAATATATCAGAATGTATAGAAAAATCTTTTAACCTTATAGATAGGAAAGTACTTTTTTTAGCTATATGCCAAATATAATAGAACGTAGAGCATGCATTTCCTATAATTGTAGCCCAAGCAGCACCTGCAACTCCCATCTTCATATAAAGTATCATTATAGGGTCTAGTATTATATTTATAACAGTGCCTAATATCATGCCTATCATAGCCTCTTTTGATGCCCCTTCTGAACGCACTATCTGCCCCATAGACATCTGCGAAATAACAAAAATAGCTCCAAATGCCACTATCATTAAATAATCCTTAGCAAATTGATATGTATGAATGCTTGCACCTGATAATTTAAGTATCTGTTTCATAAATATTAAAAATACAGACATGCATACTAAACCTGTAGCTACGCTTGCAAAAAAAGCAAATGAAGAAGTCTGCTTAGCCTTTTCATAATTTTTAGCTCCTAAACTCCTTGAAATATAAGATGCACCTCCTATACCGTATATAGCACCAAAAGCCATAAGCAAAAGATATATGGGCATAGTTAATGATACTGCTGCAACCTGATTTGGATCATTAGTCTTACCTACAAAAAAAGTATCAACCATATTATAAAATACATTCACCATCATACCAAAAATTGTGGGAAGTGCTAATGTTATTAATGCCTTGTATACAGGATAATTCTCAAATACTTCTATTTTTTTATCATTATTATTATTCATAGTTTAATTTCCATATCTAATTTAATCGAAAGCAGTATATTATATTACATATATTGTTTATTTCAAGCATCAAATAATAATATAAAATAAAATTTATTCTAATTCCCCGCCCTTTTAAATTTACAGATTTTACAAAAATCGCATACTAATTAATTTTGCTGCTTAATAAAAAAAGCACCCCCGCCCAAGTTTTGATTAGGTTTAAAATTTTAATTAACGCACGGTAAATAAATTTTTTAATAAAACAAAATTTGAATTGCAAAATAAATATATATTTCTAATATTATTCTGCGTGCGGTGAGTAAAGCATAAAATTTTAAAAAAGCTTGGGTGGGCAATGCTGCATCTAAAAAAACTAAAAAGAAAAAATAATATAAAAATCACAAATTAGATTAAAAACCTAAAGGGCGGGAAAATGTAAGTAAATTATAAAATATAATTACATACCAATATTTTTATAGTTAAACAAATTTTTTTAAAAAATAAGCATAAATTATAAAGAAATAAATCCTTAAAATATATTTTTTTGTAAACATAATACATATTTTTTATAAAGTAAATTTTTATACTTCCGAATATTAATATAGCAATAAAATAACTATTAGGAAGTAAATTATGATAAACGGATTAGGCAACTTATTATCTTTTGCTGATAATAATGTTTCATCTAACAATAATAATGCTTACAGCTTAAATAATTACAATTATGATGATTCTTTTGCTAAAATGCTTAATGAAAATCAAAGCCAAGAACTATATTCTCAAAGCGTTTCAAATAAAGTAATCAATAATAATACTGAAAATGATTATAAAGAATATAATAACAATTATAATGATTATTCCGCTCAGGCAGAAGAAAAATCATACTCTGATGATAATAATAGTGTTAATACAGAAAAAAGCTCTGATAATGTAAAAGAAAAATCAGAAAATACTTCTGAAGTAAAAGAAAGAAAAGCAGAAAATACAGAAGATAATAAAAAGACTTCCGAATCTGAAAAAAATGAAGCTGTTAATGAAAATAATAATGAGGAAAAAAGCAAGGAGGTTAAAGAAAATACTTCTGAAAAAGATAAATTGGCAGCAGCAAAAGAAAAAGCTAAGCAAGTTCTAAAAAATGTTGATATAAAAACCGATTCAGATAAAAAAATTGATATAAAAGAAAACATAAATAGAGATAAACTAGTATCTAAAGAAGATAAAAAAGAAAATATCAAAAATGAAGATATTGAAAACATTAAAAAAGAAATAGAATCTCTTAATGCAGAAGAATTGGATGAGGATGATAAAAAAGAATTATCCGAGTTAATAGAATCATTAGAAGAATTAAAAAATATGATAGATTCTAAAGATGAAAATAGTAAGGAAGATAAAAAAGTTAATGCTGATGAGAATACTGTAAAAGATGATATAAAAATAAAAGATATAGAAAAAGATTCTATTAAAGAAATAAAAACAGCATTAAAAACTGAAATTAATAATACTGATGCTGTTCTTAAAAATGATAATACAAAAATGGCAGAAGTTTCTCTAGATATCGATGCAGAAAATAAATATGCAGACAGATATAATAAGGATAATACAGAAAATAAAAGCAGTACAGGAAGTTCTATTAACAACACTATATCAGATGATAAAGGAGCAGAACTAACTATAATTAACATGAAAGATTCTGCAGAGGGTGCTAATTTAAAAGGATATAATCATTATAATAATGTATCCAAAACGCATAACAGCCCTAACCTATCCGACAGCATAATAAGATTCCAAGACCTAATGGGAAAACTTGTAGAAAAAGCACAGGTTGCCGTAACTAATGGAAAAAGCGAAGTTTTAATGACGCTTAATCCTGAACATTTAGGTAAAGTAAGATTAAAAATCAATATGGACGGCGATAATTTAGTAGGAAAAATATTTGTGGATAACGCCGAAGTAAAAGATATATTCACTAAGAACTTGGATACTGTTATCTCTTCGTTAAATGAAATAGGTATTAATATAGAAGGTTTTGATGTAATGTTAAGACAGGATATGCCTAATAACGGAGAATTTGGAGAAGAGTTAAACAATAATGGAACTAGATTCGGTTTTGAAAATAATGAGAATGTAGAAGAAGTAAATGCCGATATAAAAACATATATAGTTCCAGAAAGAAAATTGAATTTACTTATTTAATTATAAGGAGTGATAAGGATGATATCAGCAGATGCTTTAAAAATGACAGATAAAGAGATAAAAATATTAAAACAGGAAGTTGGAGCTTTCAATTTGCAGCATAATTTCCAAAGAGATCCTACTCAAAACTCCTTGGGAAAGGATGCATTTTTAAAACTCCTTACAGTACAAATGAGCCATCAGGACCCATTGTCGCCAATGGATAACAGAGATATGATAGCTCAGCTTGCACAATTCTCTTCTGTAGAACAAATGACAGAAGTAAATAAAAACCTAGAATCAATGAAAACTTTTTATTCAGGTCAGACAGGATATTCTATGCTAGGAAAAAGCGTAGAAGTAATGGATGAAGCAGGCAACAGATTCTTAGGACCAGTAGAAATGGTAATGGAAAATGATACCGGAGTTGCTCTTGCAGTTAGAACAGAAAGCGGACTTATAACAGTACGTCCAGAAGATGTAATGATAGTACATTCAAAAGGAGATTTAATGGCTTCTGAGGCTGCTGCAGTTTCTCAGGTGAGAGAAGCACAAAGCGAAGATGAAGCTGCTAAAATGTTTGAATCTTCTTTGGCAGATAAAGCAAGAATCATTACAAGACCTTCCGCAGATGATGAAAATGGCGATAATGCTAATAATGAATTCGGGGAGCTAAAAGCTGCTTATGAATCAGAAATTAATACAGCAACCCAAAGCAATGTTTCTGAAGTAGATAATGCCAGCTTAAATAAAACAGAAAAAACAGTCGGTATGATGAAAGCTGAAGAGGCTTTGATGAATAGTAAAGAAGGCGGAAATAAAGCAGTAAAAAGATAAATTGTATAATTAATAATAAAGAAATAAAGTTGTTGATAAAAAAGTCCGTAGAAATATAACTCTATGGGCTTTTTTATATATTTGCAAAAATATGTAAAATATATTATACTATATTCATAAAGTTCTTTTAAATATCGATTTTCGCATGGGAAGAGAATTTCTGAAAACTACATAGAAAATGCTTGATAATTATATAGCTGTGTAAAAGTAAAAAAACTTACACATCTAGATGATATTTATATATAAAATAAAATGTATATATATAGAAACTAATACAAAAACACTTAGTTGTAAAGCTAATTTACAAACGATTTAGGGGTTTCAATTCCCAATCGTCTATTTCCTTCGGTTGCGAGTAAGTACTTCGCCTAACGGCTCACACGATATGTGCCTTCGGCAGGGTACGAAAACTTTTGATGAAATATAGAAAAGGAGAATAACCATGAAAATTAAAACTAAAGAATTTTTAAATATGGTTAAAAAATTAAGAAATCATTATAAAAAAATTTGTAAAAATTTAAAATTAAAATATGATGAAAAATCTTATACAAATTCTAGACTTACTTTTGATGAATGTTCTTATGAAGAAATAAAAGAATTATTGGATGAAATTGACGATGTTAATACTAGTAATACTGATGATATTAAATTTACAGAAAATGGTATTGATATAACAAATTTATTAAAAAGGAATTATTAAATGACTGTTTTTAAACTTATTCACGGAATCCTCCATCTTGTGGGGCAGCTTCACTGACCAAGTAGGTGCTGGTGCAGGGGGGACGAAAACATTTAGAAGATATAAAAGTATTTACTAATGGTGAAGAAGCAAAAGTTTTATATCCTATTTGTAAAAATAACGAAGAAATTGTAGAAACTATTAAGTATATTCAATTAATTGTAATGAATGCTAATTTAACAAAAATAAAAAGTAAAAAGATTAATGAACATAGAAAATTAATGAAACCAGATGATTTTGTACCTCCAGATAATTTAATCGAAATTAATGGAGTAAAAGATGGGTATTAAAATAATAAATGAGATATTAGATAAATTATGTATAGAAAATAATATTGATATTAAACTCTTTAACGAATTGTTAAAGAAAAATTAATAACAAATAAATCAAGAATGAATTTACCAAAAGAATAGAAATAAAGGAGTAATTTATGATAATTAAAACTAAAGAATATTTAAATTTAGTTAAAAAAGCTAGAGAGAATTTTGAAAATGAATTTAATAAAGGTTATACTGAAGAAGATATCACGAATGGTTATAAATTTGATGAATTACCATTAAATTTATTAAAAATATTGACAATTAATCATTTAAATTATAATCCTGAAGTTGATTTTTCTAATATAGAATTCAATGAAAGAGGACAAGCTACAATGAAATCTATTGAAAAGGCATATAGAATAAAATGATAATATTAAAAACAAATGAATATAAAGATAGTTTAGATGAGTTTAAAAAGGTTTCAATTCCCACTTAGAGAGGTAAATATGATGACTAAAGAAGATATAAGATACTTTATAGATTTATATAAAAATGATAAAAAGAGTTTTGATTTAAGATATAATATGGAAAATGCTAAATCATTGAAAGGGATGACTGAAATATCTTATTTGAAATCTAGTTTGGATTTTGTTTTAAAAAATATTAACGAATTTGTTTTATCTGTTGAAGATATATCAATTATACAGAATATGCAAAATGAGTTAGAGTATATTTTAGACAACTATATAAAACGATAAAAGAGTATTTATTTAAATAGAGTAAATACTCTTTATCATTAGCTCATTCAGACTATTCAAAAAGAAAAAATATTGCTGATGAAATTCATTGTATATTTTCTGATTTTAAAAATAATTTATAATTTTTTAAACTTATTCTCTTCAGAAATGAAAATTAATATATAAAGTTATAATATCAAGACTTAAGATAATTTACAAATCTCTCAGGCAAATAAACATTATCATATTCATCTTTAAGAGCCTCTCTAAAAAGCTCTGCCATCTCTTCGATTTTAAATCCCGCTATGCCGCATCCTATCTCAGTTACTAGAAATTTTTTATCCTTATGCTCCAAAGCAAAAGCCAAAAACTTATCAACATACTTTTTTATCTCTGATACTGCCATCTTTCCGCTTTTTGTATAATCAATAGTAGGTATAGCAAAAGTTTTACCCTGAAGTCCGAATGCCTGTCCGTAAACAGCCCCCCAATTCATTGCCGTCCTTGCAGCTCCGCCGCCATGTGCACCTTGCGTATTGCTTCCAAATACAAATATTTCATTATCTTCTAATTTAGTTATACGGTTTGATGATATTCTATCCATAAAAAACTCCTAAAAAAATACTGATAAACAATATATTATAATCATCATAACAAATCCTGTAATGCTTATAGACAATATTATATTTTTTATTATAACATTTATTATAGGATTATAAGAAAAATTTGCCTTTTTTATGCCGTAATAAAATGTTATGCCTAGAAGTAATATATCATCCAGCTTCCCTATTGGTATAATGTCTGGAATTAAATCAATAGGAGATAAAGTATAAATCAATGCCAATATAAAAGGAATCCAATATAAAAATGATTTCTTTTCTTTTTTATTTGCATAATCTTTATATGTTTTATATTTTCTATATACTCCGTCTTCTCCAAGTATTTCTACATCATCTTCTTTTATTTCTATATAATTTTCTTTTTTATCATAATCTTTCATAAACTATCTCTATTTATTATAATACAAATTATATAATATATATCTTTTTAGTCAATTAAATATAATTTTACATAAAAAAGAATAGTTAATATTATAATATAATATTAACTATTCTAAAAAATTATATCTTAGGGTATTCGGTTATCAATTTTTATAATATTTAATTATCTTATCAAAATCTTCTTTTGAGAAAACTGAAACACAAAGAGGAAGCATAATGTTTTCTTCTTTAAATATCATATCATAAATATTATTCTTAAACTCTTTCATCTTGATTTCTATATTATCTAAATCATCACTATTTATTATACTCTTTAATTCATTTAAAATATCCTTATCTACTTTAGACATAACTTTTGAAGGCTCATCATTTCCGTATTTCTTTAAAGCTGTAAAAAATAAACTTTCTTTTTTTGAATAATGCTCATTAAGTTTATCATAAAGTTTAGAATATGAAGAGTTTTCAATTAAATTTTCTATATATCTATTTTCTTTTTTGAATAATTCTAAAACCTCATAATCATTCTCAATATTAGAATTATCCATAGCATCTTTCAAAAGCAAAGTACGTATATAAAAAAAGCGTTTGGCTTCATCTATACTCATACCGTTATCAACTAATTCATGCATTGCATTATGAACTTCAGAAGCATCCACTTTTACTAACTTCTCCTCAAACTCTCTTTTTATTAAATCTATATTTTCTCCACCATGCAGCTTTATTATCAATGACTTTAATATATCATTTCTACTTTTATTATCCTCTATAGAAAAATCAAATCCGTATTCATTAAATTTATGCTTTGCTGTATTAAAATCAATATTCTTAAATTTAATAGCTTTCTCCAAAGTCATTATCTTAGCTGCAGTATTAAACATTATAGGATTGGTTATCTTATCAAATCCTAAAGAAGATAGTATATCTTTAATTTGAGGATATTTATTACATATATTATATACTGTATCGTTTATATTAATTAATTCCAAAGTTATCATATATTCTCCTTTTTGTTTGAATATTCTAACATATTATATATATGTTCTAAAAAATAGTCAATACTTATGCAAAATTAAACCGAATAAAAATTTTTTTAAATTATTGCTTTTATGATATCAATCTGTTAATATTAACATATTATTTTTAATAAATATAAGGAATTTTTATGAGCAATTTAAATGAAATAAAAAATGAATATCTTCACATGCTGAAAGATAATATTATACCATTTTGGCTTAAAAACGGACTTGATAAAAAGCATGGAGGATACTACACTGCTTTAGACAGAAAGGGGAATTTAATAGAAACAGACAAATCAGTATGGTTTCAGGGAAGATTTGCTTGGGTATTATCTACGCTTTATGCTGACTTTGAAAAGAAAGCAGAATATTTAGAAGCTGCAAAATTGGGAATAGACTTTTTGGAAAAATATTGTTTTGATAAAGAAGGCGATGGAAGGATGTTTTTCAGAGTTACTGAAGATGGTAAAGCAATCATAAAAAGATTAAGATACTACTATTCAGAAACATTCTGTCTTATAGCTATGGCGGCATATTCAAGAGCCAGCGGAGATAAAAGCTATGCTAAAAAGGCTAGGGAAATACTTGATAATATAGACAGATATCAAAAAGAAGGGATGCTTATACCAAAATTCAATGCTATTAACAGACCTACTATAGCTTTCGGACCTCCTATGATAATGCTTGCCACTGTTCAGGAATTAAGAAAAGCCGACCCAGAAAATAAAGATTATTACAATAAATATATAGATAATCTTTTATCTAATATTCAGTTATTTTTATATGAAGAGAAAAAAGCAGTATTGGAACAATGCAGTCCGGACGGTACTTTGCAGGATCATTTTGAAGGAAGACTATTAAATCCAGGTCATGCTATAGAATCATCTTGGTTTATATTAAGAGAGTCTATAGAAAGAGGACATGATGAAAAATTAAAAGCCCTAGGACTAAAAATATTTGACTGGATGTGGGAATGGGGCTGGGATAAAGAGTACGGCGGTATTATTCAGTATATGGACGTACTTGGAAAACCTAAAAGTGAATATCATCATGACATGAAATTCTGGTGGCCTCAAACTGAAGCTGCTATTGCTGCTTTATACTGCTACTACTTCACTAAAGACAATAAATATTTAGAAAAGCATGACACAGTAAAAGAATATACTAAAAAATTTATTGATACAGAATACGGCGAATGGTTCGGATATCTTCATAGAGATGGAAGAGTTTCTACAGACTTAAAAGGAAATATGTATAAAGGTCCTTTCCATATACCTAGAATGTACATGAAATGTGTTGAAATAATAGATGCTATTAATGCAAAATAATAACTAAAAATATAATTAGTTAATTTAAGACTAGGCTTTTAATTAAAGGTCTAGTCTTTTTATATATTTATATAATAGTAAATAAATTTGTAATTTTATTTACTATAGGTTACAATGTCTATATTATCTTTAATTTTCAAGGTTTTTTATTAATGTATATTATTGAAGATATAAAAAATACGATTATAAAAGGCGATGCATTAGAAGAGTTAAAAAATATACCAGATAGCAGTATAGATTTAATATTTGCTGATCCTCCGTATTATATGCAGACGGAAGGAGAACTCTTAAGAACTAACGGAACTAAATTCAGCGGTGTTGATGATGAATGGGATAAATTTAATAGCTTTGAAGACTATGATAATTTTTCTATAAATTGGTTAAAAGAATGCAGAAGAATATTAAAAATTACAGGCAGTATTTGGGTTATAGGTTCATTTCAAAATATATTCAGAATAGGTAAAATAATGCAGGATTTAGGTTTTTGGATACTCAATGATATAATATGGAGCAAAACAAATCCAGTACCTAATTTCGCAGGGACTAGATTCTGCAATGCACATGAAACTTTAATTTGGTGCGGAAAAAATAAAAATACTAAATATACTTTTAATTATAAAACGATGAAACATTTAAATAATGATAAGCAGGATAAAAGTGTATGGAATATATCTCTATGTACAGGCAAAGAAAGATTAAAAGATAAAGATGGAAACAAAGTACATTCTACACAAAAACCAGAAGAACTTTTATTTAAAGTAATACTTTCTTCTTCAAAACCTAATGATATAGTTTTGGATCCTTTTTTTGGAACTGGTACTACGGGAGCTGTTGCTAAAAGACTTTCAAGAAATTATATAGGAATAGAAAGAGATGATAAATATATTTACTATGCCAAAGAACGTATAAAAAATACAGATATAGAGATGACAGATTTAATCAATCTTGATTATGAAGTGAAGCCTCCTAAAGTGCCTATAAAGAATCTTATTGAAAAAGGATATTTGAAAGCTAATCAGACTTTATACAGCAAAAAAGGAGATAAAGTCTGTAAATTAAATGAAAATGGAAATGTAGAAAATGAACTTGGAAATTTTTCTATACATCAAATGAGTGCAAAACTTCAGAATCTATCTAAATATAATGGCTGGAATTATTTTTATACATATTATAATGATAAATTTATATCTATAGATGAATTAAGATATATTTATATTGGAGATAATAATGAATGATAATATAAAAAATATCATAAATCAGGCTGTATATAATATTATAAATTATTCTGCTTCAGATAATAAAATAATTGAATTAAATGAAAAACATAATGTTAAAATACATTTTATACCAAAAAGATATAGAATATTCGGAGGCTTACTTCAAAGTATGAATATACAATTTGGTAATTTTATTGAAGAGCTTATGAAAATAATTATATCAAATGAAAAAAAATATAAAATTATAGATAAATATAGCGGCAAAAAAAGCAATAAGTTTTCTATTTCCAAGTCAAATGAAGCTAGAATAGATAATTATATAACCAGATGTCAAACTGCTTCAAATACTGATAAACAGCTAGAGGCTATATTTAAAAAATTGCAAAAAGAAATTATAAATGATATAAAAAATAATAAAGAAAATATAAATAATTCATTTAAACATGATATAGATTTGCTTTTTGAAGATAAAGAAACTAATATTATTTATTATCTTGAAATTAAATATAATGATGATCATGACACAGGTAAATTTGTTGATATAAATAGAAAATTTATAAAAACTTTTGCCTATCTTATAAATGAGCTTAAAACAAAAGAAATTGTACCTATACTATTCTTTTTTAATAATAAAAGAATGAAAGGAAATATTTATATACCAGAAAATACAAATATACGAAGAGGCAAACAGTTTTTTGATGAGTTTTTATCAATAAGATATGATGATGTGGATAATTATTTACAAAAATTATCAGAAAGTAAAGAAGTGATAGAAATGTTTGATAATTTATATAAAAAAGTTATGAGTATAAAATAATAATTAATTATATATATACGATAATAAAAAGTACATTTTAATTTTATAAGGAAGTTTATGTTTTCATTAAGAAGAAGATTAGAGAAAAATGATTTAGAAACATTAGACATATTCACAATTTCTTTTTCGCTTTTTAGAGTCAATTTCATTAATTTTATTATAGTAGGACTTATATGCGGTATGCCTTTAATATTAACTACTATACATTTCCCACCTGCCGTATTTGATCCTAATAAAGTACAGACTATAGAAGGACTTGTTAATTGGTTCAAAAATGAAGTTAATGCAGGCTTTTATATAAATACTGCTTTATCTATTATTTTAGATACTATATCTGTGATTGCAATATCACTTCTTGTAGAAGGATTAATTTATAGAAAAAGAAAAACAGCCTCTTGGGCTATTATTAAGAGTTTTAAATTAATTATTCCAACATTAGCTACACTATTTATATTCAGTATTCTAATATTTTTTGGTTTGGCATTCTTCATAATACCAGCTATAATATTGGCAGTATTATTTATGTTTATTCAAAATATTTGTGCTTTAAGACATACTTGGGGGATAGATGCCTTAAAATATTCATACAATTTAGTTAAATATAATTTCTTTAAAGCACTATTCATACTTTCTTTTATATTCATGTTTAAAATTGTATTTTTAATAACTTTTCCATCAGCACCTATAGATACAAAAGAAGGTATACTATACTATTTCTTATCTTCAATATCTCTATATATATTTGATACTTATTTTAAAATTATAATAGCTCTATTTTTTCTAAACAGGGATTTCGTCAATAATGCTCAAATTGAAGAAGATGATGAAGACGAAGAAGAAGAAAATAATTAAAATCGCTGGATTATAATATCAGAATATCATAAGCCAGCAGTTTTAATTATTAATTTCTTTTGGTTATAGTTCCTTCTCCAAGCAAACTATCTGATATAGTTCCGCTATTTTTAGATGAAAATGTAAGAGTTATAGTAAAATATGTACCAGAAAACACATCCATTGAATATTTATCGCTGCCTAAATCTTTTATATTATAAGCATAAGCATTATAATCCATTAAAACTACGCTTCCGTCTGTACCTATAAGAATACTATATCCATAATCAGGTTCATCAGTTAATACAACATCCCAAGTTCCAGCATGTTTCTTTATACCTTCATTTTTTGAAATAGGGCTAGTTGAATTATTCTTACCACTGCAGCCTAATGTAATTAAGCTTAATATAAACAAAATTGAAATCATTGTTATTATTTTTTTATACATACTCATTTTCCTTATTAAATATATGTTTACTAAATATAACAAAAAATAAAAATTAGCATATTATTTTTTTGATATAATCCCAATACCACTATTATCATCTTCAATAGTGCCGTCTTTATTGGACTTAAATTTTAATACAGAAGAAAATACCTTGTCAGCTTCTATAGTAATCTTATAATTATCATTTCCCAAATCTTTTATAGATGAAACTTTTAAATTATTATATACTATATCATCTTCTGAGTTTATTTTAATTACAAAGCTATCATTATTTGCAAATTTAACATTCCAATCACCTATATAATTACTTAATCCTCTGCTTTCTTTTACCTCTTCAGGAATTTGGCTTGCAGATGTGTAGGCATCGCTTGAATTATTGCAGCTTAATACAAAAAAAGAAAATATAATTGAAAAAAGTATTATTATTTTTTTATTCATAATAGTAAAATCCTTTATATTATTAATAATATTTATTATATAATAATTATTATTTATAACAAGATGTATTAGATGCATTTGATTCAATTAACGCACGCAGAATATAATTAAAAATATAAATCTATTTGCAATTCAAATTTTTTTATATTAACAAACTTTATTAACCGTGCGTTAATGAAAATTTGAAAATCTAACCAAAACTTGGGCGGGTGTTAAATTTATATATACATATTAAATATAATTAAAATAAAGATTTCTAATTTAGTAAAAAAGAATAAAGGGCGGGGTATGTAATTATTTTTTAATTTACTTACATTCTCCCACCCTTTAGATTTTCAATTATTTTTGTTTTTTTAATGTTATTTTCTTTTTTATTTTATTCTGTTATTTTAACTGCCCGCCCAAGCGTTATTTAAATTTTAGCTTTATTCACCGCACGCAGAGTAGAATGAAAAATATAAATCTATTTCAATTCAAATTTTATTATATTATTAATTTTTTTTACCGTGCGTTAATAAAAATTATAAAATATTTATAATTGATTTAAAAACAAGCTATGATTATTATAAAAACATGTGTATATTCTGTTACATTAGTTCATGTAGTATTATATTTTTAAGCTAATAATAAAAAAGTGTATATTGATGCTTATTAGATTAAAATATTTTTTAGCTTTTAATTTTTTATATTGAAAAATATCTAGAAACTTATACCCCTTAAGAAAATATTTTTTAATTAATATTGACAATTATTTATAATAGTGTATCATTGAATACAATTAAAGGTTTTAGGATTTTATAAGTGAGATTAATGATTGTTTTAAATTATATGTGCTGCAATTCAATGCAAATGACTATGATGTGTGATGGATACGGCTGTAGGGTATAATTTATTTTTTATTTTGTAATTTCCAGCCGTCAAGTATTGGCGGCTTTTTTATTTTAAATTTATAGTTTACAGATATATTTTTATATATATAATAATGTGTGAATATAGTTTTTATTGAAAAATGTATTAGGATAGTTAATGATAGTTTTAGAGAATGTGAATAAGGTATTTAAAACTGCTAAAAATAAGCAGCTTAATGCTGTTAATGATGTATCTCTTAAAATAGGCAAAGGAGAGATATATGGAATAATAGGCTTTTCAGGGGCCGGCAAATCCACTCTTGTAAGATGCATAAATTTATTAGAAAGACCTACATCAGGTAAAGTTTATTTAGATGGTGTAGAGCTGACATCATTGCCGCAAAAAGAATTAAGACAAAAGAGAAAAAAAATAGGAATGATATTTCAGCAGTTCAATTTATTTGCTTCAAGAACAGTATTTAAAAATGTTGCTTATCCTTTAAGATACAGAGGTCTTTCAAATGAAGAAATAGAGAAGAAAGTTATATCTCTTTTAGAATTAGTTGATATAAAAGATAAGGCTTATGTTTATCCATCTCAATTAAGCGGCGGACAAAAACAGAGAGTTGCTATTGCAAGGGCATTGGCTAATGATCCTCAGATACTTTTATGCGATGAAGCTACAAGTGCTTTGGATCCTCAGACAACTTCTTCTATTTTGAAGCTTTTAAAAAAGCTGAATGAAAATTTGGGAATTACTATAGTTGTAATAACACATGAGATGAACGTTGTTAAAGAGCTTTGTAATAGAGTTGCTGTTATGAATAAGGGGAATTTAATAGAAGAAGGCGACATATTTGAAGTATTTTCAAACCCTAAAAATAAAATAACACAGGAGTTTATAGATACTACTTCAAATATATCTAAAATTTATACCCTTGTTGAAGAGGGAAATAATATAACAAAATTAAGAAACGGAGAGTGTATAGTAAGACTTAAGTATAAAAAGGAAAGTGTTGCTGAGGCTTTAGTATCCCGTGTTTCAAGAGAATTCAATGTGGATGCTAATATAATATTCGGTGATATTGAACTTATAGATAATAGTCTTATTGGGGGACTTGTTGTTATAATGCATGAAAGAGATAAAGGCGGAATAACAAAAGCTATAGATTTTTTAAAAGAACAAAATGTTGATATAGAGGTGATATCTGATGCTGGAAATACTAAATAAATTAATGCCTAATGTAATGGCTGATTTGCCAAGACTTTATCAAAGTATAATACAGACATTTATTATGCTTTTTTATTCGGGTATAATATCGTTTTTTATAGGCGGTTTTTTGGGAGTATTATTAATAGTAACAAAAAGATTCGGAATAATGGAAAATTTGCTGGTGTATGAAGTTTTAAGCAAGGTAATTAACTTCTTTAGGGCAATACCATTTATTATTTTGCTTGCTATGTTGGTTCCTCTTACAAGGTTTATAATGGGTACTGCAATAGGAGTGAAAGGAGCTATTATACCGTTAATATTTGGTACAGTGCCATTTTTTGCAAGGCAGATTGAAAGTGCATTGTCTGAGGTTAATTACGGATTGGTGGAAGCAGCACAATCTATGGGTTCATCCCCTATAGGTATAATATTTAGGGTATATTTAAAAGAGAGTATAGCTCCTATAGCTAGGGGAACTACAATAACTGCTATCAGTTTAATAGGACTTACTGCTATGGCTGGTGCTGTAGGTGCAGGCGGACTTGGTACTTATGCTATACAATCTGGATATTATAGAAACAAATTAGATATTATATATGTATCTGTAATACTTCTTGTTATATTGGTTGGTATAATACAGGCTATTGGAAACCTTGTAGTAAAAAAGGCTACACATTAATAGATAAAAAATATGGTAAAGGAAACTAATTATGAATAATTCAATAAAAAGAAGAAAAGTAGTATTAATAGGAGCAGGACATGTTGGTTCTCATGCAGGATATGCTTTAGCCTCTCAGGGTTTGGCAGAAGAGATAGTTTATATTGATATAGACACAAAAAAAGCATTTTCTCAGGCTTTGGATATTTTTGATGCTTCTGTTTATCTTCCTCATAGAGTAGAGGTAAAATCTGGAAACTACAGTGATATAGATGATGCTGATATAATGGTGGTATGTGCAGGACCATTGCCTAATATGAATCAAACTAGAATGGATACTTTGGGTGCTACTATAGAAGTTATGAAGGATGTTATCGATAATATTAAAAAAACTAAATTTAATGGTATAATAATTAATATATCAAATCCAGCTGATGTTATTACTCATTATCTTCAAAACAAATTAAATTATGATGCAAAAAGAATAATATCTACAAGTACAACATTAGATTCTGCCAGATTAAGAAGAGCAATATCTGAGGCTATTAATGTGGATCAAAGGTCTATATATGCTTATTCTTTGGGAGAGCATGGAGAAAGTCAGATGGTAGCTTGGTCAACAGTAACTATAGCAGGAAAGCCTTTATTTGAGCTTATGAAAGAGAATGAAAAATATTCTAAATTAGATTTAAATGAACTTGCTGCGAAAGGAAGAAGAGGCGGATGGGATGTATTAGGAGGAAAAGGTTCTACAGAGTTTGGGATAGGAGCTTCTTTGGCTGAAGTTGCACGTGCTATACTTTGCGATGAGCATAGAGTTTTGCCTGTTTCAGTATATTTAAATGGAGAATACGGACAAAATGATGTTTATGCTTCAGTACCTGCTGTTTTAGGAAATAATGGGGTTGAAGAGATAATAGAGCTTAAAATGAATGATGATGAGAAAAAATTATTTGATGAATCCTGTGCTGTTATGAAAAAGAATTATGAATTGGCTTTGAAAATGTAATTTAATATTATTGGGATGTTCTTATTATGAAAAAAATTATTTTATTTCTTAGTTTTATATTTTTGTTTTCTTGTTCAAACAGCGGCAAAAATACAAATATTGTGAAAGTAGGGTATATTGGAGAATCTGATAGGGTTATTTGGGAAGAGGTTATGAGTCAGGTTTCAAATGAAAATATACAAATAGAATTAATATCTTTTGCTGATTATCTGCTTCCTAATCAGGCTTTAAATGATGGGGAAATAGATTTAAATAATTTTCAGCATTATGCTTTTTTTAATAATGAGGTAGAAACTAAAGGCTACAAATTAACCGCTATAGCTGATACATGCTTAGCTGCTATGAATATATATTCTCAAAATATTACTAATATTAATGAGATTAAAGAAGGAGATAAAATTGCAATACCTAATGATCCTTCAAACGGAGGAAGAGCTTTAAAGGTATTAGAGTCTGCTGGTTTGATAAAACTTAAGGATAAAAGCATTGCAAATCCAGAGTTAATAGATATATCAGAAAATCCTTTGAATATTGAAATTGTTGAAGTTGATGCTGGAAGCATATATAGTCTGCTTCCTGATGTTGCCTGTGCTGTTATTAACTGCAATTTTGCTTTGAATTTTGGTCTTAATCCTGATGAGGACTCAATATTTAAAGATAATCCTTCAAATTATGCTGACAAAAATTATATTAATATAATAGCTGCAAGAACAGAAGATAAGGATAATGAAATATATAAAAAAATAGTTAAGGCTTATCAGTCAGAAGAGGTTAAAAATATTTATAATAAAGATTTTAAAGGTGCTTATATAGCCGTTTGGTGATTGAGTTTTTTATGATACGAAATAGTTTAATATTGATTTTATTAACCATATTATTATTTTCATGCAGTAATAACGATAAAAATGATGATGAAATTATTGTTAAGATAGGACATGTAGGAGAATATGATTATGAAATATGGGATTCTATGAAGGATGACTTTCTAAAAAATAATGTTATTTTAGAAACGGTTTATTTTTCTGATTATCAGTATTTAAATAGTGCATTAGATAATAGAGATATAGATTTAAATGTTTTTCAAAATTATGCTTTTTTTGTAGATGAAACTAACAGATACGGATATAACTTATCTATTATTTCTAAGACTTATATAGCCCGTATGAATATGTATTCAAGGGTATTCACAAATATAGGTCAGATATCTATGGGGGCTAAGATAGCTGTTCCTAAATCAAGTGTTAATTTATCCAGAGCTTTAAAAATATTAGACTCTATTGGTTTTGTAAGATTAAAAGAAATAAATGATAATAATATGTATAATTATAAACTTGATGATATAAGAGAGAACCATCTTCATTTAGATTTTATACTTACTGAAGGAAGCAAAATATATTCTATTATGGACAGTGTTGATGCTGCTTTTGTAAATTATAGTTATTCTCATGATTTTGATAATGAAAATATTATATATTATGATGATCCAAGTAAATATGCTTCAGATACTTATGTTAATTTAATAGTTTCAAGAGATGAGGATGAGTTTAATGAGCTTTATATACGTATATCTGAAAGCTATAAAGAAAAAATTAGGAATAAAATAAATGAAAATAAATTGAATGGTCTTATTATGGCTGATTATTAATTTATTTAAACGTTTTTGATTATATCTGAATTAAAAAAACTTCTATTTTATAGATGATTTCATTATATTCATTTAAGTGAAATTGTAAAGTTTATATTATAGATGATTAATTATAAAAAATAAAAGATGGAGAAAATCAACATGAAAAAAATATTATTAATTTTTATATCCGTATTGATTTTTATATCATGTTCGGGTAACTCACAGAAAAACACTGTAGTAAAAATAGGACATGTAGGGGAGTCAGACAGAACTATATGGAAGCCTGTTATTGAAAAACTTGCTAAAGAAGGTATTACAGTAGAATTAATCTCTTTTGCAGATTATACTCTTCCTAATCAGGCATTGAATGATGGGGAAATAGATTTAAATGCCTTTCAGCACTTTGCTTATTTCAATAATGAATTAAAAACAAGAGGCTATGATTTAACGGCAATAGGCACTACTTTTATTTCGGCTATGAATATATATTCAAAAAATATAACCAATGTAAGTCAAGTAAAAAACGGCGATAAAATAGCCATACCTAATGATCCTGCAAATGGCGGAAGAGCTTTGAAGGTATTAGAGGCTGCAGGACTTATTAAAGTAAAACCAGAAGCAGGAGATTCTCCAAGTATTAATGATATAATAGAAAATCCGCTTAATATAGAGTTAGTAGAAGTGGATGCAGGAAGTATATACAGCCTTCTTCCAGATGTTGCTTGTGCGGTTATTAACTGCAACTATGCTATAGATTTCGGATTTAATCCTGGAGCTGATTATATATTTAGGGATGATCCTTCTATTTATGAAGGAAATTCTTTTTATAATTTGATAGCATGCAGAACACAGGATAAGGATAATGAATTATACAAAAAAATTGTAGAGGCTTATCAGTCTGCTGAAGTTGAGAAGGTATATGCTGAAGATTTTAAAGGTGCTTATTTACCTACATGGAAATAAATAATTAATTTTAAGGAGAAAAACAATGAAAAAAATTTTACTATCTATTTTGATATTATCATCATTGATATTATCATGCGGCGGCAATGCCAAGAATAATGATATGCAGGTTGTAAAGGTTGGTTTTGCTGGAGAATCTGATTATCAGATTTGGAATCCTATAGTAGAAAAATTAGCAGAAGAGGGAATAAAAGTTGAGTTAGTATCTTTTTCTGATTACACTATACCTAATCAGGCTTTAAATGACGGTGAAATAGACCTAAACGCTTTTCAGCATTATGCATACTTTAATGATGAAGTATCAAATAAAGGCTATGATTTAACAGCCATTGCTGATACTTATATATCTGCTATGAATATTTACTCTACTAATATTACAGATGTAAGTCAGGTTAAAAACGGCGATAAAGTTGCAATACCTAATGATCCTTCAAACGGAGGAAGAGCTTTAAAAGTATTACAGGCTGCAGGACTTATTAAAGTAAGACCAGAAGCAGGAGATACTCCTTCTGTAAGCGATATAATAGAAAATCCTCTTAACCTTAATATAGTAGAAATGGATGCTGGTGCTATTTACGGTGTTCTTCCAGATGTTGCTTGTGCTGTTATAAATGGAAACTACGCTATAGATTTTGGACTTAATCCTGGTTCTGATTATATATTTAAAGATGATCCTTCTATTTACAGCGGAAAATCTTTTGTTAATTTAATAGCTGCAAGAACTAAAGATAAAGATAATGAATTATATAAAAAAGTTGTAGCTGCTTATCAATCTGATATAGTAGAGAAAGTTTATAACGAAAACTTTTTAGGTTCTTATCTTCCTGCTTGGAAATAAATAAAATAAATAATATTAATGCTGGGTTAATTATATGAGAGATTTAAGTGAAAGAACAAAAATATTTTTAGACTCTGTCATAAGAAGAATGACAAGAGTATGTATAGAGTATGATGCTGTCAATTTGTCTCAGGGTTTTCCTGATTTTGATCCGCCTAAAGTTATAACGGACAGATTGATAGAAGTTGCTAATGAAGGACCTCATCAATATGCGGTTACTTGGGGTTCTCAGAAGTTCAGAGATGCTTTAATAGAAAAACAGAAGCATTTTATGGGATTGAATAATATTAATTCAACTGACAATGTTGTAGTTACATGCGGAAGCACTGAGGCTATGATGGCTGCCATGATGGCGGTTTGCAATCCTAGAGATAAGGTTGTAGTATTTTCTCCTTATTATGAGAATTATGCCATTGATGCTATACTTTCTGGTGCTGATCCTATATTTGTGCCGTTAAGACAGCCTGATTTTAATTTTGATGCTAATGAGTTAGAGGATGCATTCAAACAAAATGCTAAGGCTTTGATTTTATGCAATCCTTCCAATCCTTCAGGAAAGGTTTTTACTAGGGAGGAATTGGAGATAATTGCTTCTTTGGCTAAAAAATATGATGCTTATGTTATTACTGATGAGGTATATGAGCATATTGTATATAAGCCTTATAAGCATATTTATATGTCATCATTACCTGATATGTTCGATAGAACTGTATGCTGCAGTTCGCTTTCAAAAACTTATCATATTACGGGCTGGAGACTTGGATATATAATAGGACCTAAGCATGTTGTAGATGCTGCTAAAAAGATACATGACTTTCTTACTGTGGGTGCTGCTGCTCCATTGCAGGAGGCTGCTGTTGAGGGGTTAAAACTTCCTTATTCCTATTATGATGAATTGCAGGAAAAGTATACCAAGATGAGAGATATGTTTTTAGACGGTTTAAGAAATTTGGATTTCAAATTTACAGAGCCTCAGGGTGCTTATTATGTTATGGTAGATATAAGCGAATTTGGTTATGACAGCGATATGGACTTCTGCTATGATTTAGCTAAAAAAGTAGGAGTAGGTGCTGTTCCTGGTTCATCTTTCTTTAAAGAGCCTACTAATAACTTGATACGCTTCCATTTTTCTAAAAAAGAAGATACTGTTAAACAGGCTTTAGACAGACTTGCTGATGCTAAGGCTAAATTAAAAAAATAATATTCTTAAATTGGAATTACAAACAGCATAGGGATTAATACTCTCTGTGCTGTTTTTTATTATAAATTACTTTCTTTTAATCTTTTTAAATTTTTTATTTCATGGCTTACCATTATAACTGTAACAATTAAAGCAGCTCCGTCAGCAACAGGACCTGCATACATTACTCCGTCTATACCGAGTATTCTAGGAAGTATTATTATAAGAGGAAGTAAAAATATTATCTGTCTTGTCATGGATATAAATGCCCCTTTAAAAGCCTTTCCTAATGAAGTAAAAAATGTTCCAGTTACAGGCTGAATGCCGTTTATTACCATAAGAGCCATATATATTCTCATATACTCTTCGGCAAAGCGGAAATACAAATCGCTTCCATCCCCAAATATCCCTACAATCTGCCTTGGGAATGTTTGGAATAATATAAATGCTGTGAAAGCCATTATCGTAGTTATTGTTATGGTAAGTCTGTAAGTACTTATAACTCTGTCATAATTTTTTGCCCCATAATTAAATCCTATTATAGGCTGACTTCCCTGAGATGATCCTATTATAAAAGCCATTACAAGCATATTAATTTTAGCAATGATACCAGCAACTGCCAAAGGTATATTGCCTCCGTATATGGAATTGCTTCCATAATAGCTTAGAACATTATTCATAGTAATTTGTACTGCCATCATAGCTAATTGATTAAAGCCTGATGATGAGCCTAAAGAAAATACTTTTAATACATTTTTAGGCTTTACTATAAAATTTTCTCTTTCAAATTTTATATGTTTGAATCTGAATAAATATCTGAAAACTATTATAAAAGAAATGAATTGTCCTATTATGGTTGCAAGTGCTGCCCCAGACATTCCCATATCAAATTTAAATATAAAAATAGGGTCTAATATAGTGTTTACAATAGCACCTGTAAGTACTGATATCATAGAATACTGAGGACTTCCGTCAGCTCTTATTATATGGCTCATCATAGTAGAGAATATAAAAGGTATAAAACCCAATGACGTTATATTTGTATATTCAACAGCATAAGGCAGAACTTCTTTTGTAGAGCCGAACATTATCATAAAGTTTTTATTAAACAGCTTTACTATAATTGTGAATATAAAACCTAATGTAAGTGCTGATACTATAGTATTGCCTATTATTGTTGCCGCTTTTTTATTATTTCCCTGACCTAATAATATGCTGTAGAATGAGGCACTGCCAAATCCATGAAATAATGCTATTGACATGCATATAATAGTTAGAGGAAAAGCAACATTTGTAGCAGCATTTCCGTTTATTCCTATACCCTGTCCTATAAATATTTGATCTACTATATTATATAAAGAACCTACAAGCATTGAAATTATACTTGGAGCAGCATATTTAAAAAGCAGCTTATATGGTTTTTCATAGTATAAAGGATTAGAAGTTACTTGATTATTATAATTCATTTAAATATTCCGCCGTCATATACAAAAATAATACTTCAAGTATATTTTATTTTATTAATTTTTCAAGAATGGAATTTTATAATATATCTTTACGAAATAGTTATTTTACTGTATAATTTTATATAAATTAAATTAGGTGTTTTTAATGATAACAAAAAGAATTATACCATGTTTAGATGTCAGAGATGGAAGGGTTGTAAAGGGTACAAATTTTGAAGGACTTAAAGATGTTGATGATCCTGTAGAGCTTGCAAAATATTATAATAATTCTTTAGCTGATGAGCTTGTATTTTATGATATTACTGCTTCTTATGAGGATAGGAGTTTATTTGTTAATGTATTAGAAAGAGTGGCAAAGGAGATATTTATTCCTCTTACAGTTGGAGGCGGTATAAACAGCATAAAAGATTTTGATATAGTATTAAAATCTGGTGCTGATAAGGTTAGTGTAAACTCTGGAGCTATAAAGAATCCTAATTTGATACGTGAAGCGGCGGAAAAATATGGAAATCAATGTGTTGTTCTTTCTATTGATATAAAGAGAGTTAATGGAAGATATTCTGTATTTGCTAAGGGCGGACGTGAAGATACCAATATTGATGCTGTTGAATGGGCTGTAAATGGTGAGAAAAATGGGGCTGGAGAGCTTGTTATAAATAGTATAGATACTGATGGGGTAAAAAATGGTTTTGATATAGAATTACTTAGTGAGATCGCTAAAAATGTATCAATACCGCTAATAGCTTCAGGAGGGGCTGGAAATATGGAGCATTTTAAGGATGTTTTTCAAATAAGCGGAGTAGATGCAGGGCTTGCGGCTTCTATATTTCATTTTAAAGAAATAGAAATAAAAAAATTGAAGAAGTATCTTCGTGAAAATAATATTGATGTTAGATTATGATATATGTTTTATTAAATTTTATATAGGAGTATAAAACTATTATTTAAATTAATATATATATTTACTGATTTTCAAACATAAAAATTCTATATTATATACTTGACAAAAAAAACTTATGTATTAATATACTTAAAAATTATACGAATTATGGAGTAAATAAAAATGGAAGAGTTAGAATCTATGAATTTATTAGATGAATTATTAAATAATAATGGTTATTTTGCAACAAGAAGGTTTAAAGATGATGAAGAAGATGGTGATAATTATAGCGATGGGGATTACGATGATGATGATGACTATGACGACTATGATGATGACGATGAGGACTTTGATGATGATGATTTTGACGACGACTATGATGATGATGATGACTACGACGATGAAGACTATGATGACTACGACGACTACGACGATGATGACGACGACTACGATGATGATGATATAGATGATTTTGATGACGACTTTGATGATGATTTTGACGATGATTTCGATGATGACGATGATTATGATGATGACTATGACGATGATTATGATGAAGATTATGATGATGATTATGACGATAAATAATTAATTTTTTATACAAAGCAATATTATTGTTTTTTAATAGTATTGCTTTGTATCAAAAGGTGGTTTAATGTCAGAAAAAAAATTCAAAAAATTTAGTAAAGATAATAATAAAAAATTTTATAGTAATAATAACTATAACAATAATAAGAAAAATAAAAATAATAACTATAATAATAAGAAAAAATATAATCATAACAATAAATATCAAGAAAAAACTATAGAGGAATATGAAAAAAGCTATCTTAAAAGACGTATGAGGGAAGATGTTGAAAGACCTATATGTCCTGTTTGTAATGAACCTATTTATATTATAGAAGAAGCTATAAGACATAATGCAACTGGAGAACTTGCTCATTTTGAATGTATTCTAAATGAAATTAGGGATAATAACATTTCAGAGATGGAGGACGAGGATAAGATAGTTTATCTTGGTTCTGGAACTTTTGGTATTATACAAGAGCGACAAAGCGGAAAAAATACTAGATTTTTTGTACGTAAAAGAATAAATTATGAAAATAAGAAAATAAAAAAAGTAGAAGATGATGCAGATCCTGAAGAGGAGGATTTATTTAATGTCTGATATACCTCTGGGGTTTTCATCTGCTGCTGTAAAATGCGGTCTTAAAAATAATGATTATGATCTTGCTGTTATAAAAAGTGATCCTCCAAGTATAGTATCTGCTTTATATACTCAAAATACTTTTCAGGCTGCTCCTATTATTTTTTCTAAAAAGAATGATAAAAACAAAATAAATTTATTAATAGTGAACAGTAAAATAGCAAATTCTTTAACTGGTAAAAAAGGCTTGGATGATGTTATTGATATAGTTAAATATGCATCCGACAAATTCAATATTAAAAAAGATAATATATTAATATCTTCCACTGGTATTATAGGGGTAGAATTAGATACTAAAAAAATAAAAAATGGTATCGATAAAGCAAATAAGTCTTTTAACAATAATTTTGATAATATCGCAAGGGCTATTCAAACTAGAGATAAATTCGATAAAATATATACAACGGAATTGGATGTATCGGGAAAGACTGCTAAATTTTATGCTGTTGCTAAAGGAAGTTCTATAGTTCATCCTAATATGGCTACTATTTTGCTTTTTATATTTACAGATTTAAATATTGAAAAAAATGCTTTGGATAAGGCGTTTAGAGAATCTGTAGATAAAACATTTAATAGAATATCTATAGATGGAGAAACTTCTACAAATGATATGGCTGTTATCATGGCTAATGGAGCTCTTAATAATAAGCCCATAACTGAAGGAAATAAAAAATTATTTAAAGATTTGAAAAATAGATTAGATGAGATATGTGCTTATCTTGCTAAAATGATAATATTAGACGGTGAAGGAATCACAAAAACTATTATAGTTTCTGTGAAGAGAGCTAAAAGTCAAAAGGATGCCTTTACTGCTGCTCAGAAAATAGCTGTTTCTAATTTGGTTAAAATATTGTTTCTTTCTAAAAATCCTAATTTTGAAAAGATATTATCTGTTTTGGGTAATATAGATGTTAATATTAATAATTTGTCATTATATGTTAACGATATAGAGATATACAAAAATGGAAGTATTAATAAAACAGAGCAAAATATTAAAAAACTTAAAGAAGATATAAGCAAAGAAAAAAAAGAAAATTATATTACTATAGATTTGGGCTATAATACAAAATATGAAGATTATTACTATTTCACTGATTTAACTCAAGAATACATATCAATACATTCTTCTTATAATATATAAAAGTTTCTCACGTTAATATTCTGACAACTAAAGTTGTCAGAAGTTCGAAACTTTTATTTGGTAATATATAAAAGTTTTTCACGTTAATATTCTGACAACTAAAGTTGTCAGAAGTTCGAAACTTTTATTTGGTAATATATAAGACTTGTTTTAAAAGTACTTGACAAGATTATATATGAAATTTTCATAATTTGTCAATTATAAAATAATGATTTATATGTCGTATAAATCATTATTCTAATATATAAATTTCAGTTATTAGCTGTGCTTCACAGAGCTAGTACCTGAAATTTAGTTTTTAAACAAGTATAATACTAATTATATTTTTAATAAATTTGTATTATACTTATAATTTTTTATTAGTCTTTTTGCAGATTTTTTGACAAAAAAAGTTGATATAAAAAAATATTTTAATTAAAATAAGAGCATAAATTTTTATAATTAAAAAATCGTATGAGGTATAAATGTATAAAGATTATAAATTTAAAGTAGATGAATTATTAAAAGATGGTAAAGCCAAATTGGTAGAAGTTACAAAATCAGATGATGGAAAACAGGAAGGAAAAGAAATCAATGTTAATGATATTAATGGAGAAGGATATCAAATTTTAAAATTAATGCTTGAAGATATAATAATAAGATACGGAATAAAAAAATAAATTTATATAAATTGAATATTTTTATTTATTAAGGAAAAATTATGAATAAAGAAGAAGCTAAACAAAAAATAGAACAATTAACAGAAACTATTAATTACCATAATAAACTTTATTATACAGATGATAACCCTGAAATAGAAGACTATGAATATGATAAACTCTTCAGAGAATTAGAAAATCTTGAAAGAGAGTTTCCAGAATTAAAAAAAGATGACAGCCCTACAAATAAAGTTGGAGGCATTATATTAGAGAAGTTTGAGAAGTTTGAACACCCTATTGCCATGTATTCGCTTTCTAATGTTATGAACGAAGAGGAGTTTTTGGACTTTGATACTAGAATGCAGAAAGAACTTAATCAAAGTAATATAAAATATACTGTTGAAAATAAATTTGACGGACTTGCCTTAGAGCTTATTTATGAGAAAGGAAAACTAACAGTAGCAAGTACAAGAGGGGATGGACAAGTTGGAGAGAATGTTACTAATAATGTTAAGATGATGAGCAATGTTCCTAAAAGTATAAAAGAGAAAAATAAAATCATTGTAAGAGGAGAAGCATTAATAACAAAAAAAGATTTTGAAGCTTTAAATAAAGAGAGAGAAGAGCTTGAAGAGATTCCTTTTGCCAATGCAAGAAATGCTGCATCAGGAGGATTAAGACAATTAGACAGTGCTGAAAGTAAAAAAAGAAGATTAAAGTTTTTTGCATATCAAATAGCTAATTATAAAGATTTTGATTTAACTAATGAATATAAATCGATGGAGTTTTTATCTGATTTGGGTTTTACAGTAGAAGGCGTTCACCCAAATATTGACGCTAAGAAAGTATTAGAAACTTATTATGATATACAAGAAAAAAGAAGCAAAATGGATTATGAAATTGACGGGCTTGTAATAAAAGTTGATGATGTGAAGTATCAGGAAAAATTAGGATTTTTATCGCGTGCTCCAAGATTTGCAGTAGCTTTTAAATTCAAACCAGAAGAGAAAGAAACAGTATTAAAAAATATAGAAGTTCAGGTTGGGCGTACTGGAGCATTAACACCTGTTGCAAAATTAGAGCCTGTACAAGTTGGAGGCGTTACAGTTTCTAATGTTACTCTTCATAATCCTAATGAAATAAAATCAAAAGACATAAGAATAGGTGATACTGTTGTAGTTATACGTTCTGGCGATGTTATACCAAAGATTACAAGAGTAGTATTAGAAAAACGCCCTAAAGACAGCAAGCCTTTTGAGTTTCCTAAGAAATGTCCTGTATGCGGTGGTGATACTGCTGTAACTGACGGCGATGTAATAGTAAGATGTATTAATGAAGAGTGTCCAAGCAAAATAACTAAATATATAGAATATTTTGTTTCAAAACCTGCTATGAATATTGAAGGCATAGGAAAGGAATGGATTGCTGCATTTACAAAAAGCGGACTTGTAAAAACTCCTGCAGACCTTTATAAAATAACAAGAGATGATTTATTTAAGTTTGAAAGAATGGGTGAGAAACTTGCAGAAAATATGCTCGAATCTATTGCAAACAGTAAAAACACCACTTTAAAAAGATTTATATATGCCTTGGGTATTCGTCAGGTTGGAGAAACTACCGCCGACTTACTAGCAAAATATTTCACTTCAATAGACAATTTCAAAAAAGCAAGTATTGAAGATTTACAAAATATTGAAGGTATAGGCGAAATAAGTGCTAAAAGTATTTATGACTTCCTCCATAATGAAAAAACATTAAAGTTAATAGACGATTTACTTAATGAAAAAGTTAACCCTATATTTGAAAAATTAGTAACAGTAGAATCACCGCTCACTGGAAAGAATGTTGTAATAACAGGTTCAATAGAAGGCTTTACAAGGAATTCTGCAAAAGAGGCTGCTGAGAGATTAGGAGCAACTGTTCAATCTGCAGTATCAAAAAATACAAACATTTTGATTGTAGGTGAGAAAGCAGGAAGCAAACTTAAAAAAGCTCAGGATTTAGGTATAGAGATAATGGAAGCTCCTGAGTTTATAAAGATTGCTAATATGTAAAATAAGTATTTTTATGTATTTTTAATCTATTTATTTCCTATATTTATGATAAATTAACAATATATATTTGTAAAATAATTGTATTATTTTTATATTTAATAGTAAAAATTATTGAATTTGTATATATTTTTTATATACTAATATTTATGTATATAAATATAAATTCATTAAATTTAAATGGCTCTCTAGCTGACGGACCTGGCATAAGAATAGTAGTATTTTTGCAAGGATGTGATATAAGATGTCATAACTGTCATAACAAACAAACATGGGATGAAACTGCAGGTACTTTATATGATATTAAAGAATTAGCGGATATCTTAAAAAAAAACAGTTCAAATAAGAAAATAACTATATCTGGAGGCGAACCTTTATTACAAAAAGAGGCTATTTCTGAATTATTAAAATATATAGAAGATTGGGATATTTGTTTATATACAGGTCATAATTTAAATGAAATCCCAGATGATATAATAAAATATTTAAAATATGTAAAAATAGGCAGTTTTGATAATAGTTTAAAAACTACTACAGAACCATTTATAGGCTCATTAAATCAAAAGTTTATAAATTTGAAAGGAGATTAAATATGAAAAGAAATAGTGAAAATGCATCAGAAAGATATAGTTATATAGGTTATATATTCAAAAAAGGTGAAAAGCAGCAAAAAGAAGAAATACTGGATTCTATACCAAATAATTTATCCGATCTTCATAGAAAAGGATATATACATATACATGATTTAGATGCTTATGGTTTAACATATAATTGTCTTGCTTTTAATATACATAATAATTTTCCATATCATAATTATGATAAATTATCAAATGAACATAAAATAATTAAATTATTTAATTATTATAAAGATATTTTAACTAAAATAGGCAATGAACAGTCTGGAGGTGAAGCTTTTGCTAACTTTGATATAGATACAGCAATAATATTAGAGAATCTTCATGTTGAAAATAATGAAAGAAATATTTCTTTAATAAAAGATTGTATATCTGAATTAATATATTGGTGTAATAATTGTCATGATAGAATTGGAACTGCAAATTATTATGTTACTTTAAATGTGGGTTTAGCAAATACAGAATATTCTTATAATATATGTAATGCATTGTTAGATGCATTTTATGAATCAGCGATTGATGTTTTTAAGCCTAATATTGTATTTAAAGTAAAAAGAGGTGTTAATTTAGAAAAAGATTCTCCAAATTATCCATTATTAAGAAAGGCATTAGAGTGCAGTGCTAAAAAAATGATACCTACATATTTATTTTGTGATTGTAAGCAGAATTCTGAAACAGATCCTTTAAAATTATCCATAATGGGATGCAGAACTAGAATTGTTGATGATTTATATGGTGATAGAGGTTCTATAGGAAGGGGCAATATAGCAAATATATCAATCAATTTACCTAGATTGGCTTTGGAAATAATAAACAGCGATAATTATGATAAAAATAATAATTTAGAGTTATTAAAGGATAAATGGCTGTCAATAGCTATTCCTGCAACGAATATATTAATTGATAGATATAATAAATTAATTAATTTAGAGTTAGATAAATTTCCATCAAATAAACAATATCAAGTTTGGGTTGAAAATTTTGAAGATAATAAGCCTTTGAATGATATTTTTAAACATGGCACATTATCTTTAGGTTTTATAGGTTTATCAGAAACTATAGAAATATTGATTGGAGAAAAATTTTATTTATCTGATGAAGCTATGAATATGGCTTATGAATTTATAAAATTTATGCGTTCATATACTGATGAATGTATTAAGAAATATAATCTAAATTTTTCATTACTTGCCACAAGCGGAGAATTAATCAGCGGAAGATTTCAGGAAATAGATTCTAAAATATATAAGCATCATACCCTAGATAAAGGTTATTATACTAATTCATTTCATGTTGATGTTGATAGTCAAATATCTGGCTTTGATAAAATATATAAAGAATCTAAATTTCATGAATTATCTAATGGCGGATGTATAACATATATAGAGATTAGAGAAGCACCTGTTGGAAATAGCGAGGGATTGGAAGAATATGTAAATTATGCTTTAGAAAATAATACTAATTATCTAGGATTCAATTTTCCTTTAGATTTTTGTAATGATTGTAATAGTGTTGGAATATTTGATAAATGCCCTAATTGTGATGGTAATAATATAAAAAGGATTAGAAGAGTCAGCGGATATTTAGAGGTATTGGATAATTTTACAAATGGAAAATATAATGAAACTTGCAATAGAAAATTAAACTATTTTAATAATAAAAATGTTAATTTTTGATCTTATAAAAATTATTATATACTAAACTCAGTAAAAATAATTTTATGAGTTTATAAAGATTGCTAATGGCTAATAATTAAAATAATAAATTATAAATATATAAAGACTGTGAATATTTTTATTTACAGTCTTTATTTTTTGCTTTTTATATAAAAACATTCTATTTATTATTGATATTTAATTTTATTTGTATATAATATTAAATATCAATAAAATAAGGTAAAATATGGAAGAAAATATAATTAATAACACACAATTTGATTTAATAAACAGCAAAGAAGAAAGAAAATATTTAGCTGAAAATTTAAATAATTCTAGTATTTTAAATTTAAATAATTTATCAGATGAAGATAATTATATTGTTAAAGGAGCTTCAGAATTATTAAAAGCAGCAATATTATCAAGTGAATCATCTAAATTATTTAAATCAAAATGTCTTTTAATTGATAGTGAAAAAACAAATAATTATATATATGACAATGTATTTGAATATCTCATCTTAAAAATGAATGAAAAATTAGAGTGCATAATTAATAAACTTAAAACAGATAAAATATTAATACAAACTGAAAAAGAGAAAAAGTCAAAAATAATAACCATAATAAATAAATTAATGGGAATAATAAATAAAGACCTTATAACAGATGATGACTATAATATATTAAATGAATTGCAAAAAGATGTTAAAGATTTAATAGGCTATTCTAGTAATAAATTAGAGCAAAATTCTAAAAAATCATATCTTGAAATAATCAATAATGTAAATGAAAACTATTTAACTTATAATATATATGAATTTTCTCTTGAAATTTTAATTTATATTAATATAGCCTTATCTAATTATTATATAAATATTTCAAACTTTGAAGAATCAGATAATATTATAAATGAAATGATAAATACAGACAGCTCATTTAATAAAACTATAAAAGAATCAAAATATTGGCAAAAATGTATAATAGATGATGTACTTTTTCTTAGATCTTTTTGTTTACACAAAGATGGTCATCTTCTAGATCCTTCATTATTAGATATATTAAAAAATGTGCTGTCAGGAAAGCCTATATCTTTATTATTTGGAAGAGTAGATGAAAGTATGCTTAATAGATATGATGATATTAGTCATAATGCATCTTTATATCTTGAAAATAATTTCTGCTTTTATATAGAATTATTAAGAGATATTAAAAATATAATGAGTGAGGAAATATATATTTTAGAGATAAATGATATTAAATATTTGATATACAATAATTTACATAAATGTAATTTGGATTGTAAATTTTGTTACATATGATAAATGATATTGAAATTTAATTTAAACTAACTAGGAGGTATTTTATGATTATTAATCCTTTAAGATCGCCTATTGAACTAGCTATATTTAAGCTAAATGTGAAAAGAAAATTAATGAGAGATAAAATATTCTTAAAAAAATTATCAGCTAAATTTCCTAAAATGACAGACAAACAAAAACAGAATAAACTCTTCAAATATCAAAAAAACAAATATAAAATAGAAGAATGCATTGCTGAAGTAAAAAAGGAGATTGCTAGAAGAGAAGAACAGTTAAAACTATTAAATGCGGTACAGTTTGTAACTTGGCTTTAAATTTACTATATGATTTAAATATCAGATTACATTTACGCACGGTTAACTTTAATAAAATTAGAATTATAAATTAGGCCGTATTTTAAAAATTAGTTAGTAAAGTATTAAATTTAAATGATGCTTGGGCTGGTGTGCTTTTTTAATTTAAGCTATCAATATAGATAAAGTTATCATTTCAAATATAGTTATAAATTTATAAGGGAGGGGTATGTAATGAAATTTTAAAATCTACCTACATTTCCCCCCTATAGATTTTCAGCTTTATTTGTAATTTTGTATTATTTTTCTTTTTTATTTTATACTGTTATTTTAGCTGACCGCCCAAGTTTTATTTAAATTAATAATTGCTATAACCGCACGCAGAATAAAATTAAGAGTATAGAGTTTGTTTGTAATTTAAATTTTATTATATATTAAATTTTTTAAACCGTGCGTTAAATAGATTTTTAATTATAATTAATACTTGGGCGGGTGTGCTTTTTTAATTTAAGCTATCAATATAGATAAAGTTGTCATTTCAAATATAGTTATAAATTTATAAGGGTGGGGTATTAGAAAAAATAAAAAAGAGAAGTATTAACTACAATACATCTCTTTTTAATAAAAAAATTATGATAAATTATTTTCCAAATACTGCTTCATAATCTTTTTTGAATTTTTCTATACCTTGATCAGTCAATGGATGTTTAGTCATCTGAACTATTACACTATAAGGAACAGTAGCAATATCAGCACCAGCCAATGCACATTCAGTAACATGTATAGGGTGTCGTACGCTTGCTGAAATAATTTCTGTTTCTATCGCATGAGTAGCAAATATTTCAGATATTGTTCTGATAAGTTCAAGTCCGTCAATTGATATATCATCAAGCCTTCCTATAAAAGGTGAAACATAAGTAGCTCCTGCTCTTGCCGCTAAAAGTGCCTGATTGGCTGAAAATATTAAAGTAACATTAGTTTTTATTCCTTCTTTAGAAAGTACTTTAACTGCCTTTAATCCTTCTGCTGTCATAGGAATTTTTACTACCATATTTTTATGTATTTTAGCGATTTCTCTTGCTTCTTCTATCATATCTTCAGCTTTTTCAGTAGTAGCTTTAACTTCCCCAGATATAGGACCGTCAACTATAGTAGTGATTTCTTCTATAGTTTTTTTAAAATCTCTCCCCTCTTTAGCTATTAGAGATGGGTTTGTAGTAACACCGCAAATAACCCCCATATCATTAGCTTTTCTAATTTCATCAACATTAGCCGTATCTATAAAAAAACGCATTTAAAAAAACTCCTTAAAATTATCATTTTAAATTGAATTATTTAATATTATATAGTTTTGATGCAATTTTATCAATATTATTTTAATTATTAGTAATATTCTTTATTAAATCATAATAATGCTTTTTGCCTTGAAAAATATCCTGTGATAATATTCTCTGAGCATTTTCGTATTTGAATATTTCAGAATCTTTACTGATATTATTTTCCAATATTAGAGTATCATTTGTAACTTTATAATATTTATGATAAGTACTTATAAATCCGTTTATCTCTTCTTTATAAAGCAAAGATATAATACTATTTTTATAATTAGTAACGCCAGCATTTAAAGCTATAAACATAGGTATATTTTCTGGTACAAAATTATCAGGAGCTTTATATGCCCCATTAGTACCATCCCAAATAAGTATAGGCGTTGGAGTATTATCATATAGAAAGCTATTTTTTATGCTGTCATCTATAGAAGAGTTTTGTATTATTCCTCTAAGAGTCGGATATAAATGATCATGTTTAAAAATAATAAGTGCATTTTTAGAATATTTAAGTATTAAATCTTTTATTTTTAATATTTCAATAGAAGTCATTACTGAATTATCCATAGTTTCTACTAAATCATTTATATTGTCATTTTTAAAAAATTTAAAAAAGTTTTTATTATTTTCTCTTATGTTAAAAAAATTATCTATATGTGTTCCTGTATGTCCTATATAAGTAAAACCATAAGTAAAAATTGGTTTATTTAAAATATTAAAATTGGTATCTAAATATGAAGCTATATTATTTACTCCGATATTAAATAGTATATTTGTAATACCTACTGTAGGTAAAAAATTATTTAAATTATATGTAACGTTTGCTTCTTCTAAAGCAATTATAGTATATCCATTTTCCATAAGTAAATATGGTAATGTGTTAGTTAATTTTGTAGATTGGTTTTTTGGATAAAGTGGGGATGATGCAGTAAGACCTGAAAGTCTTGCATAAAAACTACCGCTTCCAGCATTCGGCGGCATTTTCCTTGAGTTATTAGCCCATTCTCTATATTCTTTTGGAAAAGGATCTTTTTCAAACAAGTTGGTAAAATGTGAATAATCGTAGAAAGATTCTAAAAATATTAAAAATATATCTCTTTTCTCTTTTATATTATCAGTCAGTAATATACTTGAAAAATCTCTTTTATTTTGTTTTTCAATAAGAATATTTAATGATTCTAAAATTTCATTTTTTGAGTATTTTTTATTAGTAATCTTATTATAATTTATCTTATAGTTAATAGTATCTATAATTCCATTTTCATTAGCATTATCATAAAAATTTACCTTCCAAATAATTATTTCTCTATCTTTAAAAAAAACTAAAAATGATAATAAAAATATTGATGCTATTATTATAATAGATTTATTTTTTTTCATTTTGATAATATTTTTTATTATAAAATATATAAGGAGTATTATTAAAATAAAATATATAATTGTAACTATTATTGTGATAGTTTTCATTTTTGTTGATAGAACTTCTATTAATGATTTATATAAAATTGGAATATCTGAAAATAATAATATTGTATTTTGTGCTGTTAAAGATATGGGTTCTATTACAAAAAATGAAAAAGTTTGGAAAATAAAAAACATAATAGTAAGTATTATTTTCTCGTTGTATAAATAATATGCTATTATTAAAAATAAATTCGATAATATAATATCAGTGATGCTAAATCTTAGTTTAACCATATTAAATGAGGGCAGTATTAAACCTATTAATAAATAATATGTAATTATATTTAATGCTATCAGTAATAAATAAGTTATTTTTATTAATTTAAAATAAAATAAAGGTATTATGGTAATAGCTAAGAGTATGTATATTATTAATTTGGGCTTTATTATCAATTTATAATAAACATCTATCTTATTATCATATGAAAGATTTTTTTCACTATATAAAATTCCAAATGGACTTCCTTCTTTTTGATATTCTATTTTTTTTATATATTCAGGCTGATTATAAAAATATGCATGAACTCCATATATATCATTATTTTTAAATATTTTATCATAATAATTTATTTTAAAATTGTAAGTATCACCATTATAAGAAAATTCTGATAGATATCCTATTCTTTCAATATTCCCTAAAATAGACAAAGATATTAAAGATAAAAGTACAACTAATATTACAATTAAATATATTAAAAAAAATTTATTATTTTGTTTTATATAACTTTTAAACTTATCAAATAGAGATACCATTTATAACTCCAAGTTTAAAAGTACAGAATAATTTTTTATATAAAAAAAAATTGCAATAAGTATATAGATACTTAATAATGCAAAGTGATGTTGCTTGTTGCTTGTTGCTTGTTGCTTGTTGCTTGTTGCTTGTTGCTTGTTGCTTGTTGCTTGTTGCTTGTTGCT
>NZ_CALXKQ010000025.1 GCF_944388875.1 uncultured Brachyspira sp. | reverse complement strand
AAAGAAAAATATAATAAATTATTTATTGCGGTGCGGTGCGGTGCGGTGCGGTGCGGTGCGGTGCGGTGCGGTGCGGTGCGGTTACTACCATAATATTATTCTCCAAATTAATTTATGTTGCAACATATTAATATACTTTAAAATTAAAGTCAAATAAAATAGATATATGCTTAGGATTGTGATTTTTTTATATTTTTTAATATAAAAAAGCAGTATAATTGTTATAATATTTTTGATTATAAAATAAAAAAGTATATTACTATAAGCAAAAATTATACTTTTTTAAATTATTTATAGTGCAAAAATCATTAAAAACTACAAATATTAAAATCTTTTTAAGTAAACATTTAGTATATACTAGACTTATTTCAAAACTAAATTAATAGATAATCATACTATTTTAATTCTTAGTATTTTATTTTATAACTGTATATTTTTCTATATAAAACCACAATTGTGCCTACAGAAAGAAGTAATTAATGTATGTTTATATACTAAAATAATAATTTATACAACATATAAAGCATTTTATATATTATCTTGTCAAGTACTTTTTAAACAAGTATAATAATAAATTAAAGATTTATTATTATATATAACACATTTTTATATTTTTTCAGTTTTATTTTATATATAAGTAAATTATATGTAAAAATATTTTGTTTGTATAAAATATTTAATCATGTATTATTTACTTTAAAATTATTTATGATATAACTTTATGAGTCATAATATACATAATAGGGGATTTTATGAAAAAATTGAAAAATATTTATTATGTTTCTATAATGTCACTAATATTAACAATGATAATGGGGGCAAGTATGTTTGCGGCAGTGGCTATTGATAGAACAAGCCCAATAGGTGAAAATACAAGCAGATATAATTATGAAGCAATAACTGTAACATTTAATCAGCAGATGGTTGCTTTGCAGTCTATAAAAGAAGTAACTAATGAATATTTCAGTTTCAATGTAGATGTTAAAGGCAGTTATAGATGGCTTTCTATTAATACTTTGGCTTTTTATCCTAGCGAGCCTTTACCAGACAATACTTCTATTGAAGTTACGCTTAAAAAAGGAATAAAAAGTGAACTTACGGGTGAAGTATTAGAAAATGATTATACTTGGAGTTTTAATACTTTAAGACCTATAATGCAGAAAAGCTCTCCTTATGACAGACAGTCTGATTTGGCTACTGATGTTAATATAGTTGTTTATTATAATATGCCTATATACTTGCAAAGTGCAAAAGAAAATATAGAATTAATTTCAAGCAATACATACAGAAATATAGATTTTGATGTTAGATATGCAAGATTAGAAGATTTAAGAGAATGGGAGACTAATGAATACGAACTTGAACAGGTATTGGTTATAAAGCCTAAAACTGTTTTGGACAAGAATGATAAAATAACAGTGCATATAGAAGCAGGGCTTGCTGCCATTAATGGAGATTTAGGTACAGCAGATAATGATAGTTTTACTTTTTCTACACATGATGAATTCTATTTCAATGGTAATAGTGAACAGACAGTAACAGCCTCATACTCTCCAGAAGCTCCTAGAATTAATTTCTCTACAAGAGTTGAATGGGCTGATTTAATAAGAAATATTGAAATAACTCCATCAATTCAGCTTCCTACAGAAGAGGATATTCAGCAAAACTCTTGGAGTTCTAAAAATTTTTCACTTTATTCACTAAGATTTAATCCTAATGTTACATATAATATAAAAATTAACGGAAGTCTTAAAGATGCTTATGGACAAACTTTAGGAGAGGAACAAAACATTACATTAAATGTTACAGACTATAATCCAGGTCTTTCTATACCTTCTGGAATGGGCGTAGTTGAATCTTATGAAGGAATAAAACTTCCTGTACAGGTAATTAATCCTAATACTATTAATATACAAAGCAGATATGTTGATAAAGAAAATATTATACCATTCTTATTTGTAAATAAAGAAGTATACAGATATGATGAAAGTGCTGAGTTTAGAAATTATACAAATCAATATAAAAACTTATTAGGGTATAATAACACTACACAATACACTCCAGATGTTGAAAGAAACAGATACATCACAACAGCACTTTATTTAACTAATTATATGAATAATAAACAGTACGGACTTTTATCAATAGAGTTTAAAAGTAAGACTGGATATCAAAGTCAGTATGACTATTCATCATCTTCACAGATACAAATTACATCTATGGGAGTAACAGGAAAATTCTCAGGAGATTCAAATACAATATTCGTAACAGATTTAAAAACAGGAATGCCTATTGAAGGAGCTCAAGTAGAAATAAGAGATGACTTTAACAGAGTATTAGAAACAGCAACTACAGATGAAAACGGAATAGCCACTACTAAAGGATTCAGAGCTTTAGGAATAAACAGAGTAAGCAGATGGTCATCACCAAGACAATGGGCTATAGTTACAAAAGGCGATGATGTATCTTTTATAAACAGCGACTGGGGTACGGGCGTTTCACCTTGGAGAATGGATATAAGCTATGATGATGCTCCTCCTACTAAAGATTATAACGGCTCTATGTTTTCAGAAAGAGGACTTTATAAACCTGGCGAAGAAGTACATATAAAAGGTGTTATAAGAGAAAATAAGATAGGAAGCTGGCAGATACCTAATGATTTGAAAAACGGAACATTTACAATCAACAATTCAAGAGGAGAAGAGATACATAAAGGAACAATTACTTTAAATGAATACGGTTCTTATTTAATAGATTTCACTCTTCCTGCTGATGCTCCTACTGGTTATTATAATGTAAATGCAGTATTTCAAAATGATTCTAATAATGATACAGAAGAAAATACTTCATACAGTTTATCACAAAGTTTTAGAGTTGAAGAGTTTAAACCTTTAGAATATGAAAGCAGATTATGGGTTGAAGATAAAAATTATTATTTAGGCGACACAATACCTATTAAGATGTCTGGCTGGTATTTATTTGGAGAGCCTATGATATCTAATCAGGTAGATTATAATATATCTATGAATGAAACTTTCTTTACTCCTCCTAATAATGCAGGGTTTAGATTTACAAAATTAAGCTGGTTTGAAGATGAGTATTATAATAATTATTATTCTATGATAGCAAACGGCACAGCTTCATTAGATGAAAACGGTGAATATGCCTACTCTCCTACTGCAGATGCAAGCCGTTCAATACATGCAGCTTATGTTACTATAGAATCAACTGTATCAGGAGAGGATTCTCAAAGAGTAAGCACAACTAAAAGCGTATTAGTTCATGGAAGCGATTATTATATAGGTATAAAAAGACAAGGTTATTTCTTAGAAACTGACAAGCCTACACAATTAGAGTTTATAGCAGCAGACCCAGAAGGAAACAGACTTGAAGGCAAAAAAATAGAAGTACAAGTTATAAGAAGACATTGGGAATCTGTAAGAAAGGCTATAACGGGCGGAAGATTTGAATGGGAATCTAAACAGATTGATGATGTTGTTGAAACTACTACAGTTACAACAGCTAAAGACCTTGTTGCCTTTAGTTTTACTCCTACAAACTCTGGACTTTATATAGTATTAGCAAGAGCAAAAGATTCTAAAAACAGAGAGGTTGCTTCTGATGAATATATGTATGTTATAGGTAAAGATTATGCTCCTTGGGCTATGTTTGATGATGATTTGTTAGAGCTTATAACAGAAAAAGAAGAGTATCAGCCTTATGAAACAGCTAGAATAATGGTAAAATCTCCTTATGAATCTGCTACTGCTTTGGTAACAGTTGAAAGAGAATATGTAATAGATTCTTTTGTAACAAATATAGAAGGATCTACTGCTTTAATAGAAGTTCCTATAAAACCAGAATATTTACCTAATGTTTATGTAGGCGTTTCACTTGTTAAAGGAAGAGTTGAAAATGAGGCTTATACTAATTATGCAACTGATGAGGGAAAACCATCATTTAAAATAGGTTATGCAGGACTCTCAGTTTCTCCGCGTGAAAAAGAGCTTAATGTAAAAATAACAAAATCTGCTGACAGTTTAGAGCCTCGCGATGAGATGACAGTTGATTTGTATGTTGAAACAAAAGAAAGTAAGCCTATGGAAACAGAGATAATGTTAAGCGTTGTTGATGTGGGAGTATTAAATTTAATAGGATATAAAACTCCTAATTGGTTTAATACATTCTATGGAAAAAGACCTTTGAGTGTTGCAAGTGCCGATACAAGAATACATTTGATAGGCCAGCGTAACTACGGAGAGAAAGGAGATACACCGGGCGGAGATGGTATGAGAGCTGCAAATATATTAATGGCTAAAGCTGAAGCTATGGGTATGGATGTATTCAGCATAAGAAAAAATTTCCTTACTACTGCTTTCTATCAAGGAAGAGTAAAAACCGATGCTGATGGTAAAGCTACAGTTACATTTAATTTACCAGACAATATTACATCATTTAGAATAATGGCTTCTGCTATAAATAAAGACGGTTATTTCGGTGCTTCTGATGATGTTGTTGTAGTTAAGAAAAATATTATGCTTATGCCTACACTTCCAGAGTTTGCTTATGTTGAAGATAAATTAAAAGCTGGTACTTTAGTTTATAATTATTCTGATAAAGATTTAGAAATAGAAGTTCAGGCCGTGGCTTCTAATGCTATGATAGAAAATGATGTTCAAAAAATAACAGTTCCTAAAGGCGGAAATGCTGATGTAAGATTTGATATTATAGCTACAAACAGAGGAGAGGCTAAAGTTACTATATTTGCTAAAGGCGGAGAATATACTGATGCTGTAGAGAAATCATTTGAAGTTAATGTACCTATGACTACAGAATCTGTTGCAGTATTCTCAAGCACTACAAACAATAATACTGACTTGATGATAAGAGTACCTAATATTACAGAAGCGTATAAAGGTGCTGGAAGTTTGGAAGTTTATATGTCGCCTAGTGCATTTAGTGAGCTTTCTGGGGGTATTAATTATCTTATTAATTATCCTTATCTTTGTTTAGAGCAGCAGTTGTCAAGAGTTTATCCTATAATAACAAGTAAAAGATTATTAATAGACATGAAACTTACTGATATATCAGAGGCAGAATTAGATAAAACAGTAACTGATTTCTTAAAAACTATACCTACATATCAAAGTCTTAACGGCGGATTCTCATACTGGCCTAGCAAAACTTGGATATCTCCATGGCTTACTGCTTATGCTGCTGATGCTATGATTAAAGCTAAAAAAGAAGGATACGCTATTGATGAAAACTCTTTACAGTTGGCATTAGAATATATAAACAATTATGCTAAAAGCGGAAATGCTGAAAAACCTAGCTTTTGGTTTGATGAATATATTAATTTATCTTCTATAGCTTATATTGCTGCAGTTCTTGCTGAAGGCGGATACAATGCGAATGATGTAAAAGCCATAATAGACAGAATATATCCGCAAGTTAATAATATACCTTTCTACGGACAGGTGCAGTTAATGAGGGCTATGTACTATAACAAATATGATAATAATGCATTTACTAATGTAAGACAGTATATACTTAATACTATCAAAGAAGATCCTACTACTGCTCATTATGAACTTGAAGGAAGATATGCTAACCTTTATTGGATACACTCTTCATCAGTGAGAGATACTTCTGTAGCTTTATATGCATTGATAGAAACAGGATATGATAATGCTATTAATGAAAAAGTGGTTCGCTGGCTTGTTCAGTCAAGAAAAAACGGCAGATATTTAAATACTCAGGATAATGTTTCTGTATTTGCTGCTATGAATATGTATTATAAAAAATACGAAAATGTTAGTCCTAATTTTAAAGCAGAGTTTATATATCAGGGTAAAACTTTACTTGCTGAAACATTCAGTTCAAGAACTCAGCCTAGTCTAACTAAAAATTATTCATTAGATGAGTTTATGAGTGAGAGATTAAGCAATTTAAATACTAGAAGTTCTATAGCAAGTATTAAAAGAAATGGAGACGGCAGACTTTATTATGGAGTAAGACTTACTTATGCCCCTCGTGATTTAGCTGTTAATAGAGATGCTGGAATAAAAGTTGTAAGAGAATATCAAACTAAAGACGGAAAAGTATTAGACCTTACAAAAGATAGATTCAAACAAGGCGAGGAATACGTTGTTGTAGTAAAAGTTACAGTTCCTTATGAAAGACATTTTGTTGTAGTTGACACTCCTATTGCGTCTGGTATGAGAATATTAAACTCTTCATTTGCCACAGAAAGCAGCGAAGTTAAAAACATTACAGGAAATCAAGGCACAAGCTGGTGGGGAGGATTTAATCATACTGAAAACTACAATGACAAAATATTATTATTTGCTGATATTCTTGACAAGGGAGAGCATGTATACAAATATGTAGTTAGAGCAGCTACTCCTGGTGAATATTTACTTCCTGCTACTAAAGCTGAAGAGATGTATAATCCTGAAGTATTTGGTTACGACGGACAGTATAAAGTAATAATTGAGGCTAAATAATTTAATATATTAAATTGTTAGAATAAAATTTTAAGGGCGGTATCTTTTTTAAGGTATCGCCTTTTTATTATTTAATTAATATAAAGCAATGAAATTATTTTATTGAAGTATAATATTAGTAGTAATTTATTTGAAAATAAGTTTATATACTGAAAATTTTTAAGTTTGTCAACAGATGAACTTTGTATAAAATTATCAACTTTTTTGTCGCTCAAAAAAGTTGCAAAAAACGCAATTGCTAGAACTTTATATTAAAAATATATCTATTAAATATAATATATAACCTAAATTAATACTACACCAAAGGTGGACTTCGTTAAATGCAGTTCTTCGCGAAGCATATCCGAGTTTATCGAGGATATAAGCTTCTTTGTGGCAATACCACAGGCACTTCCTTCGGTCGCAAAAGAAGTGGGGGTTGGGGCAAAACCCCATACAAATAAGAAAATTTAAAAACTAAAATTAATAAATTTAAAAATTTTCAGTATATATAACATATTTAATACTAAACTAAATCATTTTATTTTTTGATTTTTGTTTATATTCATTTAAAATATTTTTTTTATTTTCAATAAATTCTTTTAATTCTTCATAATAAATATTCTCTAATTTCTTTATAAAATCTTTTAATTTATTATATTTCAAAACTTCTTTATACACTTCTTTTATATTGCAGTTTTCAAGCATAGAAAGCAATTGTTTTTTATAATTACCTTTAGCAATAAAATAAATTTTCAATATTGATTTCATATTATTATAAGAACTTGAAAAAATATCTTTAATATCACAATATTTATTAATATCCCAATTTTCTATTGACTGATTAAAACTTTCTGCTGCAAAAAACATATCATTCATATACTTAACTTCGCTTACATTCCAAGAATTTATATTCTGATTGAAACTCAAAGCATAATAAAACATAACTTCCATATTTATAACTTTTGAAGTATTCCATTTATCAAGCGGCTGATTAAATTTATTAGCTTTTGAAAACATACCGGACATATCGGTAACATTTGAAGTATCCCAATTATTTAAAGGCTGATTAAAATTAGAACATTCATAAAAAGTATAACGCATATCTTTTACATTGCTAACATTCCAATTTTCTATATTCTGATTAAAATTCTTACAGCCAAAAAATGTAACATGTAAAGTTTCAATATTTGAAGTATCCCATTTATACAAAGGCTGATCGAACCTGAAGCAATTATAAAACATAAAGCTGATATTTTTAACATTAGAGATATTCCAGTTATTAAGAGGCTGATTAAATATAACAGCATAGTTGAACATCTTTGACATATTTTCAACTTTAGAAACGTCCCAGCTATTAATATTATAATTAAAATTTTCTGCCAATTCAAACATACTGCTCATATTAACAACATTAGAAGTATTCCAAGTTTCAAGTCCTTCAAAATTTACTCTCTTACTGTTTTTAAACAATTCGCTCATGTCTGTTATTAAACTTGTATCTATATCGCCCAAATAAATATTTTCATCTTGTATTAAAATTATTAATTCTTCTTTAGTTTGAGGTTTATATTTCATTATTATGTTTCCTTATTCTTTTTTATTATTCTATATTCTTTTTCATATTTTGCAATTTTATCAAAAAATCCCGCCCTATATATTTAAAACTTTTATTTGTTATTTTTACTTTACACTTCTTTAAAAATAATACTGCAATTATAAAACCCACCCAAAATTTTATTTAGCTATATGATATCTTCACCGCACGTAGAATAAAGCTATAAGTATATATCAATTTTGAATTCTAATTTTTACTATATTTAAAATTTCGCTCACCGTGCGTAGAGTAAAGTCTTAAATTTAAAAAAATCTTGGGCGGGTGCTAAAATTCCTAATAAAGCTATAAATATAATAACAACTTCAACTACAGAAAAAACTATAAAGAATAAAGGGCGGGATTTATAAAAAATTTCTTGATTAATATATAATTAGCTATATAATATATACGTAAAAAATAATAAGTATACGTACTATATTAAAAAATTGAGGGTAAATCAATGACAGCAGAAGATCATCTTTTATTACATAATCAAAATAAGCACTTTATAATAAGCGGAGAATTAGCATTAATTCTAGTTATTATTATGAATAGTTTCGGAGTTGTTTTAATGCTTTATTCAGGCTCTGGTATATCTGCTATATCAAGTGTGCCTTATGCTTTTTCAGAGGTAATACCAAATATTTCATTAGGAACATTTACATATATTTTCCAATCTTTGCTGGTACTCATTCTTATGATATTAAGAAGAAAATTTGTAGGTGAATATTTATTTAGTTTCGTTGTAGGGTTCTTTTTTGGTAAGTTTGTAGATATACATGTATTATGGATAAATCATCTTCCTTTGAATATGGCATACAGAATAATATATTTTATAATAAGCTACGTTGTAATTAGTTTCGGAATAGTTTTATCAAATAGATGCGGGCTTCCTATAATACCTACAGATTTATTTCCAAGGGAATTATCAAATATAATAAAAGTTCAATATCCTAAAGTAAAAATAATCTTTGATGTAACATGCCTTTTGACAACAGCAATAATTACATTTGTTTTTTTAGGACATATAAAAGGGCTTGGTATAGGAACTGTACTTGCAGCTTTTACAATGGGTAAGGCTATAGGAATTATGGGAAAGTTCATTGATAAAAAGTTTGAATTCGTATCTTTCATAAAACAAAAAATTAAGTTTGGTAAATAGTTTGAAAAAACGTATTATAAGAAAACAAATATAAATTTTTTTATAGAATTTTTTTTATTTTTAATATATATTTTATATAATGTTTTTCACAAATAACAAATAATTTGAGAGGTATATTTTAATGTCAGAAAATCAAAATAATTCTGAAAATACGCAAAATGAAAAAAATACTGCCGTAGAAAAAAATGCAGAAAAAGAAAACAGAAAAGAAAAATTAAATACTTTAAGAAGCATGGGAATTAATCCTTTCCCAAATGGTTATGATGTAACTTATAAGTCTAAGGATATAGCAGATAAATTTGAAGAATTAGAAAAGAATGAAACAGAAGTAGCTATTGCTGGAAGAATCATGCTTTACAGAGTAATGGGTAAATCTTCGTTTTTAACTATAAAAGATTCTGAAGGTACAATTCAGGCTTATATACAAAGAGATAAATTAGGAGATGAGTTTTATAATACAGTATTTAAAAAATTAATAGATATAGGTGATATTGTAGGTGTAAAAGGAACTGTTTTTAAAACTAAAACAGGTGAAATAACTATATACGCAAGTGAATTAACGCTTCTTACAAAATCTCTTAATCCATTGCCTGAAAAATTTCATGGACTTACTGATACTGAACTTCGCTATAGACAAAGATATGTAGATTTAATAATGAATGATGATGTAAAAGAGGCTTTTATTAAACGTTCAAAAATGATATCAGCTATAAGAGAAGTTATGATAGATCATGATTTTTTAGAAGTGGAAACTCCTATGATGCATCCTCTAATTGGAGGAGCTAAGGCTAAGCCTTTTGTTACGCATCATAATACTTTGGATATGACACTTTACTTGAGAATAGCACCAGAGCTTTATTTGAAAAGACTTATTGTAGGAGGATTCGATAAAGTATTTGAGCTTAATAGGAACTTCCGCAATGAAGGAATATCAACAAAACATAATCCAGAGTTTACTATGATGGAAGCATATATGGCTTATGCTGATTTTCATAAGGTTATGGAATTAGTGGAGGACGTATTTTCTAAAGTATGTTTCAAATTAAATGGAAAATATACTTCACAGTATAAAGATTATGAAATTAATTTTAAACCTCATTTTGCAAGAGTTCCTATGGTTGATTTAGTAAAAGAGCATTCAGGACTTGATTTTAATGCTATACAGTCAGATGATGAGGCAATAGAAAAAGCAAAATCTATAGGAATAGAAATAGATACTTCAAAAACAAAACCTAGTAAATGGGAAGTAATGGTAGCCGTATTTGAGGAAAGAGTTGAAGAGAAGTTAATACAGCCTACATTTGTTATTAATTATCCTAAAGCAGTTTCTCCGCTTTCAAAATCATATCCCGATAATCCAGACATTACAGAAAGATATGAGTTATTTATAGGCGGAATGGAGATGTCAAATGGATTCAGCGAGCTTAATGATCCGATAGATCAAAAAGAACGTTTTGAAGAACAGTTAAAAGCAAAAGCAAGAGGTGAAGATGAAACTATGGATATGGATTTGGATTATATTAATGCTTTGGAATACGGACTCCCTCCTACAGGAGGACTTGGAATAGGTATTGATAGAATGGCTATACTTTTCTTAAATGTGCCTAGTATTAGAGATACTATTCTTTTCCCTCAGATGAGAAAATTGGAATAGTATAATGCTGTTTTATTTATAATAAATAACTTGTATTTTTTATTATATATATTATAATACTTACTATTAATGGTAGGATATTAATAAAATGGTAAATAATTTACAAGACAAGACAAGACAAGACAAGACAAGACAAGACAAGACAAGACAAGACAAGACAAGACAAGACAAGACAAGACACTTATCTAATATATACAAATAATATATCATATATTAAAAATTACAACCAATGTTTCAGTTTAGAATTAAACTAAATTGAGGCATTGGTTTTTTCTGTTTTTAAATAATTTTCTAATTATTTAAATTAAGGATTAATTAAAAAATATGTTTTTTAATTTTATTTTAAGGAGTAAATATGTATAATCATAATTTATTTTACAATGAAAAATATGAAATAAAAGGTAACAAATTTGATGATATAATTTATGAATATGGAGCTAAATATACATCTTTAATGGGATTAGAACAAACTCGATTTTTAATGTCTATTATAGAAAATAATAATATAAAAAATGCATTAGAAATAGGTGTTTTTAATGGTGTATCATCTTTATGCATGTTAAAATCAGGTTTGCTAAATAGAGATGATTTTAATTTATATGCAATAGATATTAATGATAATAAAGAATTTGTAGGTCAGGCAGTATATGGGTTTTGCAGTATAGAAGAACAGAAACATTATCATTTAAATATTGGTAAGACTGTTTTTGATATAGAAAATATCATACCTAAAAATCTAAAATTAGATTTAGTATTTATAGATGGGGGACATACCCATCCATTTCCATTATTTGATTTGATTTTTACTATACCATATATGCATAAAGATACTATAGTAATACTTCACGACATAATAGATTATATATCCCCTAATAAATGGGGTCCAAGCTTTATTTTTGAATCTTGGTCAGCGGATAAATATAGATTATATAATTATGATATAGATTCCTATTCAACAATGGGTTGTATTAAGTTACATAATACTAAAGAAGAACTTTATAATAACATAAAAATTATTTCAAATATATGTTATAGAAGTAATCCATTTTGTGTTAATTATTATAAATATGGTCCTGGTGTAAAAGATATTAATGATATATATATGAAAAGTAGTAATTTTGGTCTAGGATTTTCTATTTTAGAAATAGAAAAATTGAGAAGTTATATGCAAAAGTATTATACTAATGAATTTGCAAATGAAATATTTGATATTTTTATGTCTAATTATAATGAATATATGAAAAATTCTATTTTTTATATGAACGAAATGAGGTTTTTTGATTATATATTAAAAAATCTTGATAGAATTAGTAAATTAGAATATGCAGTACAAAAAGTTATAGATTCTATTGCTTGGTGGATACCAATAAGAAAATGGCGTGATAATTTTAGAGATAAATTTTGGTTATAGATGAACATATATATAATTTTATGATAATTCATAAATTATAAGTTACATATTTAGGAATGTGTTTTTTGTGTATTTTTTATTCTAAATAAAGAAAGAGACATTATGAGTAAAAATTATACTATAATTTAAATTATTTATAGTTCAGAAGGTATTAAAAATGTGAAAATATTTAACTCTTTTTAAATAAATTGGCAATAGCTATATCTATTTTTTATTGTTGGTCTAATAAAATATAAAACTATAAAAGCTATTGTTAATATTATTCAAGTAAAACAAGTATTTTTTATGAGTATTGTTTGAAAACAAAGAACAATAATATATTCATTTATCTGCACTAAGATATGACATTGTAGTTGAAATAATATATGAAATATATTAATATAAATTTTACTAAAAATTAAATAAAAATATTGGAGTAGAATTATAAAAAAACTAAAAGATATACATATTTTTATAACACTCAGAGATTGATTTCTTTCCTAGAATATATTTTACTTATGTAAAGCTAAATTGGTTAATATTTATAGTGTTTTAATTTAGTATTTTTTAATTATTGTTGAAGCTTTGACACAGAAGTGAATGACTTCGGAATGGAAAACTAAAAAGACTGAAGTTTTATATATTATAATTGATTGCTATATAATGTATAAAATATTACCTTAATTAATTTTGTAATATAATTAAAGATGTTAAAAATTAAAAATATATTTCATATATCAATGGAATACTGATGATAATATGTTTTATTTATCTTAAATAACTTGTCTTTTTTATTTTATATATATAATATTAATTGTTAGTAATAATTGTATTTTAAGAAAATGTTAAATAATTTACAAGACAAGACAATCTAATATCCAACAAAAATAATACATCATAGCAATATAAAAATTATAACCAATGTTTCAGTTTAGAATTAAACTAAATTGAGGCATTGGTTTTTTGTATTTTAAATCATTTTGTATCATATAGATGTTAATAATTATTATAAAATGGACTTATTTCTAAAATATTTTATAAGATTTACTATAAAAAATACAAAATTTATATTTACTGTATTTGTAAAAAAATACATATAAGCACTTGAAATAAATTTTATTATTTAATATAATATACTTATTAATAATTAATACTAATAAGGAGATTTATAAATGTCTGATAAAAAATTAACAACTGAATTTGGGGCACCAGTTGAAAGCAATCAAAACTCAATAACAGCAGGAGCAAGAGGTCCTATGCTTCTTCAGGATGTATGGTATATGGAAAAGATGGCGCATTTTGACAGAGAGGTTATACCAGAAAGACGCATGCATGCTAAAGGATCAGGTGCTTATGGTACTTTTACAGTTACACATGATATAACAAAATATACTAAAGCTAAAATATTTTCAGAAATCGGAAAGAAAACTGATTTATTTGTAAGATTCTCTACTGTAGCTGGAGAGAGAGGAGCTGCGGATGCCGAAAGAGATATTAGAGGATTTGCAATTAAGTTCTATACAGAAGAAGGAAACTGGGACTTAGTAGGAAATAATACTCCTGTATTTTATTTTAGAGATCCTTTAAAATTTCCTGATTTAAATCATGCTGTAAAGAGGGATCCAAAAACAAATATGAGAAGTGCACAAAACAAATGGGATTTTTTAACTTCTCTTCCTGAAGCTATTCATCAAATAACTATAGATATGAGCGACAGAGGAATACCTTACAGCTACAGACACATGCATGGATTCAGCAGTCATGCCTACAGCTTCATAAATAAAGATAATCAAAGATTCTGGGTAAAATTCCATTTAAAAACTCAGCAGGGTATAAAAAATCTAACTGATGAAGAAGCAGCAGCAGTAATAGCAAAAGACAGAGAAAGTTCTCAAAAAGATTTATTTGAATCTATAGAGAAAGGCGATTATCCTAAATGGAATATGAAAATTCAAATAATGACAGAAGAGCAGGCTAATGCAAGTAAAAGAAATCCTTTTGATTTAACTAAAACTTGGTCGCAAAAAGAATATCCTTTAATTGATGTTGGAGTATTGGAATTAAATAGAAATCCTGAAAATTATTTTGCAGAAGTAGAACAGTCTGCATTTAGTCCTTCTACAATAGTACCTGGAATTGGATTCTCCCCAGATAGAATGCTTCAAGGAAGATTATTTGCCTACACTGATACACAAAGATACAGATTAGGTGTTAATTATTCAAGCATACCTGTAAATGCTCCAAAATGTTTTTCTAATTCATTTCATAAAGACGGATATATGAGGGTAGATTCTAATAATGGTTCTATAACTCCTTATGAACCAAATTCAAAAGGTGAATGGAAAGAGCAAAGTCAGTATGCAGAACCGCCTCTAAAATTATACGGCGACGCATTTAGATACGATCATAGAGAAGATGATGATGATTACTACTCTGATGCAAGAGCTTTATTTAATCTTATGAGTGATGAGCAGAAAAAAGCTTTATTTGAAAATACTGCCAGAGATATGGAAGGAGTTACTAAAGAGGTACAATTAAGACATATAAAAAACTGCATGAATGTTGATAAGGCTTACGGACTTGGGGTTGCTAAAGCATTAGGCATTGATGAAAAAGATATATGATAAAACATAAAAAATAACTATCTATAAAAGTATAGCTAATATCTTTTTAATAAGTATTAGCTATATTTTTTATAATAATTTAATGATCTATTTCTATTACTTGTCCGTAAGGAGTTACTTCTAATTCTAATCCATTATTTAGCTTTACTTTATATAATCCGTCATCCATTTCAACCATCCAAATTTTAGCCTGAGGGAAATGCTGTCTTACCGCATTAATAACTGGTCTTGGAACCTGATTTATAGGAACTATCCAATCAGCAAATAAATTAGCACCTCCGAATACTGATAAAGCAAACATAAAACAAATAAACTTTTTCATATAAACCTCCTTCTTAATATATTCAATTAACTTATATTTATATTATAACATATTATATATATTTGTCAATTTATTTTACATATTTTTAAATAAAATTTACAAAAATATTTATTATTGACTTTTATATTTATTATATTTATAATTTATAACAATTTTTTAATTTACTATTATAGGGTATATGGTTTATGGAAGAAAATATTATTAAAGACGGCAAAACAAATATAATTAATGATATAAACAACAAGATATGTAAAATACTAGAAAATAATTTAATATCAAATTTAATAATTATCTTTATAGGTCTTATTGCTTCAGCCGTTATTACAGGCACTGTTTTAATTTTTATGAACAATAAAATTTCTAGGCTTCTTATAGATTCAGAATATTTTTTTAGTTTATTAACTCCGTTTTTTCATTTATTTTATTTTTTCTCTTTAAGTCTTATATTTTATATAAATAAAAATTTCAATTTAAAAAATATATTAATAACATTTCTATCAGTTATTTTTATATTCATTGTAGATCTAAGCACTAGTTTTTTTATAAGAAGTGTTGCTATAGATAATAGGGATTTTTTTGAACAAATCTCTATTATAAAATATATATTTAATAATATAATATTTTTTATAATAATAGCTTTATCATATAATGGTTTTCAAGTATTAAACTCCAAAAGTATTTCAGAGTTTTTTACTTTTTCTGCTGATATATTAATATTTGCAGGTTTAATAGCAGGCGTAGTATCAACAGTATTTGGAATATTTGCAGCGATAGTTATATTTTCGATAAAAGATATTATTGGAAGCTTAGATGATGAAATTATAATAAAATTAATAGTATTATCAATATCATTCTTTACTTCACTATTTCCATTTTTGGTATATACAGTTTATAGAAAAATTAAAACTAATATTTCTATATATTTATCAAGAATATTAATGCCATTTAGTTTATTATTTATATTTATACTCTTGCTTCTTTTATTGATGCCTGATATAAGACCTTATGATAACAGAGTCAGTTTTATACTCTATAATATAATGCTTGCTGTAATTGTATTAAACATATTCTTTGTAAGAATTGATTATAAATCTAGTATATTTACTAAGGCTTTATATATTGTTCTTCCTATAATAGCTATTATTTTTGATATATTAGTATTAACATCTTCTTTATACAGATTAATAGAATACGGCATCTCTCCTAATAAAATAGTTTTGGTAGGAACAAATTTAATAATGCTAGGCAACTTGATTTTTATAACATTTTTTAATATTAAGTCTATACTAATAATATTCAAAAAGACTGATAATATCCCAAATATTAAAGAAATCATTATTGGAGATACTAAATCAAGCCTTTATATATATGTTTACGCAGCTTGGGCTTTTATAGTATGTTTTATAATCCCTATATTTTATACTTTTTTAGCTAATTTTTATTAATTGATATATAATCTAATTATGAATAATTATAAAAAAAATATTATAATACCAGCAATTATTTCGGTAATACCATTTACCCTATTCTTTTTATTATTTAATTTTAAAACTAATATAACATCATTGATTTCCTATTATTTTTTATTTAAAGTTTTTTATTTATTTTGCTTCAGTATAATATTTAATTTAAATAATAAAAAAAATATACTTATAACTTTTATAATATTTCTATTAACTGCATTGGCAAGTTTCTATATTCCTAATAATACTAATTTTATTCCAAATGATATAATACATATAGACAATAATTCACGTTTTTTACTGCATGCTGTTTTAAATAAAAATTTATTTTTATATATCATATTTTTTATAATATTTGCTTTATCATACAATGGATATAAGGATTATAAAAATATTTCAGAAGTTTTTACTTTTGCTGCTAATACAATGATATTTTCATTATTATTTTTTGCAGCTTTATCTTTCATATCATCAGCAATATTCTTGATTGTTATAAGTTTGTTAAAAGATTTTATTATAAAGTTTTTTTCTGATACAAGTATTATTTTGAATATATTTATACTATTAATTTTTTATATATTTGCTTTAAGTCCGTTTATAATTTTTGGAATTTATAAAAAAGATATTAAGAATAATAATATATCAATATTTTTATCAAGAATAATGATGTATATAAGTTTATATAATATAATTAAGTATCTATTTTCAATGATAATACCATACAATAATCCTTATGACATTAGAATTAATTTTATACTTTACAATATAGCTCTTTCAATAGCAGCAGTGAATTTATTTTTTGTGCGTATTGATTATAAATCAAGTATATTAACTAAATTAGTTTATCTAATATTTCCTATAATAGCAATTATTTTTAATATTATAATTTTCACTTCATTAGTATATAGAATAAAAGAATATGGTATCAGCCCTAATAAATTAACATTAATTGGAACCAACTTAATGATACTATTTCATTTTGCATTAATACTTTTTGACAATATTAAATCATTAAGAAAATTAAATAGTATAAAAAATATAAAATATATAGTGATAACTAATAATAGAAGCTATTATGTATATATTTATGGTATATTGGCTTTTATAGTTTGTTTTGTAATACCTTTATTATATTGATAATTTAATATAATAAAAAAACAAGAGCCTTAAAAAGAACTCTTGTTTTTAAACTTTAATAATATACTAAAAATTAATCATACATTCTTAACGGAATTAACTCTCTCATTAGTGATAGCTTTAGTAGGACATTTAGCTATACTTTCATTTGTTATAGAATAATCATCATAATTAACTATAGCAAGATAATTATCTATCTTCATTCCGCCCTCTTTAGTTGCTTTCACACAAATACTGCATCCTATACAAGCTCTGTCGCAAGCCTTTTTAGCAACAGGACCTTTATCTTTAGATTTACAGTAAACATGAAATTCCTGAGAAACTGGATGTATTTCTATAAGTTTTTGAGGACAAGCTTTAACACATGCATTACATGAAACACATTTATCTTCAACAATAACAGGCATTCCAGTATTTTCGTCTTTAATAATAGCACCAAATTCACATGCTCTCATACAGTCATAAAGACCAACACATCCATAAGCACAATCTTTGTTTCCCCCAGCCATAACAGCAGAAACACAAGTCTGAGCACCATTATATACTTTGTTAGACTTAGCTATGCCATTATGTCCATGACAGAAAATATAAGCTCTAGTTCTTTCCTTTTGAGGAGGAGCAACCTTTCCTAGAAATTCAGCTACCATAGCAGCAGTATCAGCACCTCCTACAGAACATCCGTCTACAGGAGCTTTATCATCAACTAAAGCCTTAGCAAATTGAGCACAACCAGGAAAACCGCAGCCGCCGCAGTTAGCACCAGGAAGCTTTGCTGTAAGTTCTGTTACCCTCTCATCTACTTCAACTCTAAAAATCTTTGAAGAAAATATTAATAAAACAGCCAATATCAAAGCAATTAAGCCTGAAGATATTGAAGCTACTAAAACCGATGTCATCATTTTAACTATCCTTTACTTATAACACTATATTTAGTATTATAAAATCATATTTTAATTATACCAGAGAAACCATAGAAAATAAGAGCAAGTATGCCTGCAGTAATAAAAGGCATAGCAGGACCCTTAAAAGCCTCAGGTATATCAGCAGTAGCTAAACGTTCTCTTATGCTAGCCATTATAACTAATGCCAATGTAAAACCAACGCCTGCACCTAAAGCAAACACTATATTTTGTATAAAATTGTATTTATATAAAACACCGAATAAAGCCAAACCTAATACACAGCAGTTAGTAGTTATTAAAGGAAGGAAAATACCTAAAGCAAGATATAAACTTTCACTTGTTTTTCTAACAACCATCTCAACAAATTGTACCAAAGCAGCTATAACAATAATAAATAGAATAGTTTGTAAAAATTCAATTTTGAATGGAACTAATATATAGTATTGAATCATCCAACTTACAGCTGCAGTCAAAACAAGTACAAAAGTAACCGCAATACCCATACTGATTGCTGAGTCCAATTTATTAGATACACCCAAGAAAGGACATATACCTAAAAATTTAGTTAGTACAAAATTATTAACTAATACAGTAGCTATAAAAAGTAAAATTAAATTAACCATTAGCTTTTCCTCCTCTAGCATCTATAGCTCTTTTTATGGCAATTAAAGTACCTAAAGTAAAGAAAGCACCAGGAGCCATAATCATAACAACCCAAGGAGTAGTGATTTCATTATATGCATTCAAAGCGAAAGGCATAGCAGATTCAACAAATCCTCTTAAAGAACCAACTATATCGAATCCTAACCAGCTTCCATTACCCAATATCTCCCTAATAGAAGCAAGCAATGTCAAAGCAATAAAGAAACCTACACCATTACCCAAAGCATCAAAAATACTAGGTATAATACCATTCTTATTAGCAAAAGCTTCTGCTCTTCCTAATATAATACAGTTTACAACTATAAGCGGTATATAAGGACCTAAAGCTAAAGATAAAGTATAAAACTTGGCTTTCATTACTATATCAGTTAAAGTAACAAAAGCAGCTATAACTACAATGTATCCCATAATTCTAACTTCATTAGCATATACTTTCTTAATAAGTGAAATTAAAGCAGATGAACAAACAAGTACGAATATAGTAGCTACCGACATACCTATAGCATTCATTACACTGCTTGTAACTGCTAAGCTGGGACACATACCAAGGACCTGAACGAAAGTAGGGTTATTCTTCCATACCCCTTCCATAAATACTTGAGAATTTTTCATAATAATTAACCTTGATTTAATTAAGATTATACTCCTATATTTTACCATATATAATAATTTTTTCAAGTAATAATTAGAAATATATATAATATTATACTGTATTTAATAACATACAAAAATTGTTCTATTTAATAAAAAATTTTATTTTAATACCCCGCCCTATAAATTTAGGACTTTATTTTGAATTTATAAAATATTTATTTTTTAATACCAATTAAGAAATAGCACACCCGCCCTAGTGTTATTTAAGTTAATAAATTCTACACCGCACGCAGAGAAAAGTTATAAATATATGTTATATGCAAATTCTAATTTATATTATATTTGAAATTTTGTTAAACGTGCGTAGAGAAAATTTTTAAATTTAAAAAAGCTTGGGTGGGCATCCATCATTTCTAAATAAAGCATTAAAAAAAATTTTAAGTAGCAATTTAAAAATAAATAAAAAATATAAAGGGCGGGCAATTATAAAAAGTAAAAAATCACTTGCTGTATTTTTTGAATATGCTTTCCATTTCATCATTGCAAACTATCATAAGCTTTATATCTTTATTTATAGATAGATCCGCTCCATTTTTTAGTAAGAGTTCAAATATATAAGCATTTTTCTTTTTAGCTGCTATAACTAATGCAGTATTTCCTTCAGGGTCTGTCATGTTAATATCAGCATTATTTTTTATGAAGAACTCTGCAAGTTCTACTTGTTCTTTCTTAATAGCAAACATTAGAGGAGTATATCCGTCTTTTCCTCTTTTATTAATATCTGCATTATTATCTAATAGCATTTTTGCAATTTCTATATTTTCAACAAGAGTTAAAGGCGTATCTCCAAAATCATCTTGAAAGTTAACATCTATTCCTTTTGATATGTATTTTGATACTTTTTCAATTTCTCCGTATGAAACACTATTAAGAAATTTGGAGTTTCTCTTATATTCTTTATTATGATAACTTTTAAAAATGTTAAACATATCATAATTTTCATTTCTGCTAGCATAATATAATGCTCTTCTTCCATAAGTATCTCTTGCAAATACATCAGCTTTATTTTCTATTAAAATTTTTACTATATTAATATGATTATGCATAGCAGCAAGAATTAAAGCACTAGAACCTAATTTAGTTTGAATATTAATATAAGCATTATTTTCTATTAATAAGTTTAATATTTTTTCAGCATTATAAGAAGCAGCACACATCAAAGGAGTAATACCGTCATTATCCGCAGCATTTACATTAGCTCCTCTTTTTATAAACTCTTCTGCTATATCAAAGTCATTATCATTATTAGAAATATATTCTAAAGCTGTATTATTTAAATAACTTCTAAAATTAACATCAGCATTATGTTTTAATAATATTTTTATTATTTCTTTATAATGACTGCGTGAAGCTAAAAGTAATGCATTAAATCCGTATTTCCCGTATACAGCATTATTAATATCAACTCCTTCAGAAATATATTTCAAAACATCATCTATTTTATTTTCAATAACTGCATATAAAAATTTTATTTCTTTGGATGAAGCATCTAATATTAATTTTACCATTTTCTCTTGATAAATATTTTTATTATGTGCTATATCTAATGCAGTTTCTTCATAGTTATTTTTTAATGTCAAATCAGGATTATATTTCAAAAGAAGCTCAGCAAGCTCTATATTATGCCCATTTACGCTATACATCAGAGGGGTTTCTTTTCTATTATCTGATAAATTAATATCAGCATTATGCTCTAACAATATTTTTGCTATATCATAAGAACTATCATCACATGCAATTATCAAAGGTGTTCTGCCCCATTTATCTTGTACATTAGGACTTGCATTACATTCAAGTAAAGCTTTAACCATATCAATATTTCTACTTTCACATGCATATATTAAGGCGGTATTTTCTTCATCATTATTTTTTATTTCTGTATCAGCATTATTCTCTAATAAAGCTCTTACAAAATCAGTTTTTCCAACATAAGAAGCCCCTATTAATGCTGTGAAGCCTCTATTGTCCTTTGCATTTATATCTGCCCCATACTCTAATAATATTTTTATTATTTCTCTGCTAGGTTTATTATTTTCCATTAAGGCATAATATATTAATGCCGTTTCTCCTTTTTTATTTTTATAATTAGGGTCATAGCCATTTTCAAGCAGCATTCTAACTATTTCAGTATGATTTTGACTGCAAGCTATCATCAATGCAGTTAAATAATTATTTTCTAATGTAGTTTCTATATACATATCAGCTTTATGTTCAAGAAGAATTTTGACTACATCTGCTTTGCCATAAATACATGCATATATCAAAGCAGTATAATTATAATTGTTAGTCATGTCTACGGAAGGATTATACTCTAATAAAAGTTTTACTATATCAGTATTTCCTTTGTAAGCGGCAATCATTAAAGGAGTATATCCGTCTTTATTCTTAAAATCAATTTCAGAATATTTTTCTGAAGCAACATTTTTATTATTTTTCTTTTCAATTAATATTCTTACCATTCTAAATATATTTATACTTATATAATCACTTTTGTTTAATAAATATTTTATTTCTTGAATATTGCCGTCGTCTACAGCATTGAAAAATTCCATTTTTTTTTATTTGTAAACATCATAAACCTCTATTATTTTACTTACCCATATATAGTATATTAAAAATTATAAAATTAATCAATGTAAAGTTAATAGATTTAAAAACATATTTACATACCCACCCAAGTTTTTATTATAAATTAAAATTTGTTAACACCTAGATGTTTTATCTTAATATAACTTCATTAACATAATATTTACTAAATAAAAATAAATCTAAAGAAAAAAAATTTGATTTTAATAAAAAAAAATTAATAATTAATAACTGATAACCGATAATATTTATGTGTTCAAGGAAGGACGCATATAATTAATTCATGGAGGAACCATATGGTTATCAACAATAATATTAGTGCTATAAACGCACAACGCACTCTTAAATTTCGCCAAGTAGATTTAAGAAAAGACGCTGCTCAAATTTCTAGCGGTATGAGAATCAATCAAGCTGGTGATGATGCTTCTGGATTAGCAGTATCTGAAAAAATGCGTACTCAAATTCGTGGTTTACGCCAAGCTGAAAGAAATACTCAAGACGGTATATCTTTCATACAAACTACAGAAGGATACTTAGAAGAAACTACTAACATTCTTCAAAGAATTCGTGAATTAGCTATACAAGCTGCTAACGGTATCTATACTGATGAAGACAGACTTTATGTACAAATCGAAGTTTCTCAATTAGTAGACGAAATCGACAGAGTTGCTTCACATGCTCAATTCAATAAGCTTAACATGTTGACTGGTAGATTTGCTAGATCTACAGGAGAAAATACTCCTACAGCTTCTATGTGGTTGCATATTGGTGCTAACATGGATGAAAGAAAACGTGTTTATATAGGTACTATGAACAGCCAAGCTCTTGGACTTAAAAACCCAGTTGGACCAGCTACTACAGCTACATTCATCAGTGTTTCTAGCCCATCTAAAGCTAACTCTGTTATAGGTATGGTAGACGAAGCTCTTCTTAAAGTATTAAAACAAAGATCTGACTTAGGTGCTTATCAAAACAGATTAGAAATGACTGCTCAAGGCTTAATGATTGGATTCGAAAACATGCAGGCTTCTGAAAGCAGAATTCGTGATACAGATATGGCTGAAGCATCAGTTAAACTTGCTAAAGATCAAATTCTTAACCAAGCTAACTTGTCTATGCTTGCTCAAGCTAATCAGTTACCACAAGGTGCTCTTAGATTATTACAATAATTAATATTCAATTAGTTTTGTAATATTAACCATATTGAGGGAGACATTCTTAAATGAGTGCCTCCCTTTATTTTATGATTATAGCTCTATAACCATTTTAAATTGACAGCATATCTCTTTCTTTATTGCTTTAATACTTTGCGATATTGAAGACTGACTTACATTAAATATCTCAGCCAATTCAGATTGTGTCTTACCTTCTGAAAATAATTTTAATAATTCCTTTTGCTTAGGAGTCAATATAGCTATAACTAAATTAGATAATCTGCTGTATTCATTATTTGTTAATGAACTATAGTATATTATATTATCCAAATCATCATTACTTAATAGAACTTCCCTGCTGTCAATGGTATCAATATTATGCTTTCTTTTGCCAAGGCTTTTATTAAGTTCATTTAATACCATATCACATAATTTATTACAAGTTTCATATTTAGGACATAAATTACACATTATTATTAATACTCCTTCAAAATATTTAATATAATATCTAAAACTTCAGGATTATAATTAGATGTATCAATATTATCTAATTTGCTTATAGCATTATTAACATCAACACGCATTATAACCCACTCCTCCCAATTATATTTCTTGTTATAAAAGTAATCATCCTCCTTTATATTGTCTAATATATTTTTTATTAATTTCTTGTGATAAAGTTTATTTTGAAATGGTTTCATATATAAGCTCCTACTTATACAGTACAAATAAATACTGTATAAGTATCTTATATATCAAATTTAAATAAATTACAAGCAGATATAATGTATTTTTATACAATAATTTAAAATTGCTATGACATTAAATATTAAATATTACACATTTAATACTAATATTATAAAATATATAAATTAATTCTTTTCAAATTCGTTTAAAACAGATTTAAATTTATTTATATCGAGATAAAAATCAAAATCATTCATTCTGTTATGTTTATTATGGTAAACATAATTATTTTCATCTCTCTCTATGTATTGAAAATAACCCTTACCATCATCTCTTATCTTATTTATTATATATTTATGAGTATCTTCAGGTCTTATAAAAGGCATAATACCAAGAACAGATATATTTTCTCTTGCACAAACAAGATTTGTAAGCCCGCTTCCTAATATAGAAATAATTTTATCAGCATTATAAAACATACAAAACTGCTCTTGTAAAGAATATTCTTCAGGACAGACTATATCATATCCCAACTTAGATAATATATCTATAAGTTCATTTTCATTTAGTATTCTTCTAGTTTTTACATTTCTTCTAGTCAAATATATTTTTTTAGGAAATTTATTAACATCATAATCTTTTATTAATTCTTTAGCTAATTCTCTATATCTATTACAAATCCATATATCAGGGTAATGAGTATCCTCACTAGGAAAAGATGATAAATATAAATTTTCGCACAAAATTTCTGTTTGATCAGAAATATATATTATTTTCTTTTTATCAAGACCAAAAATTTTCAAACTATCATTATGAAATTTTGATTTACATCCGTCACCCAAAATAACAGCATCTATTTTATCAAGATATCCAGAATCCCTTAATATAAATAACTTAGGCAGAGTTTCATGTATCCAATGTCCAAAGCAAACATTCCATATAGACTGAAGGCTAAATACATTTAAATCAGTCTTTTTTCTAAATCTAAATTTATAAAAGGCAAATCTTCCTCCAAGTTCTTCTACAAGATTTAATACCTTATTAAACGGCAATACCTCTTTTATCAAATTATTATTTTCTGTAAAATAAAATCCCCAACTCGAGTATATTTTAACATTTTTTAATTTGCAAAGGAAATTATCAATATTAGAATTAGGGTATTTTATAGGTATATATATTTCTTTATCTATATCTTTTATAGAAACAGCATTATCTTTCAAATAATTCTTTACTTTACTTCCTATCTTTCTTCTAATAGAAGCATTCAAAACTTTATTACCAAATCCCATAATAAAACCCCATAAAATATATAAATCATAATTTACTATAATTTTAAAAATTATTAAGATATTTATATATAGATTACTTTTTAATTAATTCTATAAATTCTATAATAAAAGGGATTTTATATCCCTCTTATTAAATGAATTAATTAAAAATTAAGAAATGCCGTTTAAGACACCAATTACAGCATTAGCGAAATCTTTAGATGAACTAGGTCCGTTTGCTGTTATAATATTTCCAGATACTACAACACTCTCATTAGATATATTAGCATTGCCATGTCTTACATGAGATTCATCAGCAGAAAGACAAGTAACATTAATGCCATCTAATATTTTAGCATTAGCCATAATAACAACACCGCTTCCTATACCTGCAACTATTTTTTGATTATCTAAAAATAATTTAGCAAGCCCCTGAGTACGCCAATCATCCCATAAAGTTATACATCCAATACCGCCTATAAATACAACAGCATCAAATTCAACAGCATCAACCTCACTGAAAAGCAAATCTATATTGGCAATACCGCCTAATTTTCCCTGAGCTGTACCTATAAAAGTAGATGATACTTCTGTTCTATATCCTGCAGATTCAAATACCTTTTTACTTTCAAAATATTCTTCATCCTGAAAATTTTGTCCAGACATTACATACAAAATATTATTCGTTTTTTCCATTTACTAAACTCTCCGATTATTATTTATTATTTATATAAAAATTACTAGCTTTATAATCCGCAGTTTCTATCATAATTGTTTTTATTTAAAATAGCAAGTTCATAAGCCTTAACATATTCTCTAGCACTTTTCTCCCAAGAATTATCTATCTTCATACCCCTCTTCTGCATTTCAATAAATCTGTCCCTATGATCATAATAAACACTTACAGCCCATCCTATAGTATTATATAATGCAGAATCAGTAGAATCATAAAATTTAAATCCTGTACCCTCTCCTGTTTGTTCATTATAATTTTGAACAGTATCTTCAAGCCCTCCAGTAGCATGTACAATAGGTAAAGTTCCATATTTCAAAGAATACATCTGATTAAGTCCGCAAGGTTCAAATAATGAAGGCATAACAAACAAATCGCATCCAGCCTCTATCAAATGTGCTAATTCATTACTATATCCTATATAAGAACCAACTCTTGTAGGGTATCTCTTAGGCAAATCTCCAAAGAAATTTTCAAGTCCTTTATCTCCTGTTCCAAGTATGCAGAATTGAATTTTCATATTATTAACTAATGAATCTATTATAGAAGCTATAAAATGATATCCCTTCTGATCTACAAATCTTCCTACAGCACCTATTAATACAACATCATCATCCTCTTCTAATAAAAATCTTTTCTGCAGTTCTTTTTTACATACTTTTTTACCTTCCATCTTATCTGCAGAGAAATTGGCAGGTATATATTTATCTTTTTCAGGGGACCATTCATTTTCATCTATGCCATTAAGTATTCCAAAGAAACTTGTTGTTTTATTCTGCAAATAAGGTGCCATTCCATGCCCTCCGTAAGGATAAGATATCTCTTTTGCATAAGTAGGACTTACTGTAGTAACAACATCAGAGAAAAATATTCCGCCTTTTAAAAAGTTAATATTTCCATGATCCTCAAATGTATCAGGACTAAAATTATTCCATCCTAATCCTAAATAATCATAAGTAGTTGCTGCATTATATATACCCTGATAATTAGCATTATGTATAGTAAGCAAACTTGCAGCTCTTCCTATTTTATCATTCCAATGCCAAGTTTTTATATATGCAGGAATTGCCGCTGTCTGCCAGTCATTTACATGCACAACATCAACATCAAACTGTAAATCCTTGCATAACTGCAAAGCAGCACGTGAAAAGAACCCAAATCTCCAAGCATTATCCTGATAATCATTAAAAGAGGCATCATGATAAAGCCCTTCTCTGCTGAAGAAACTATGATGTTCTATAAAATAAAAATCTACGCCGTCTTTAACAGTTTTAAATACAGAACACCATTCCTCTCCATTGCCCATCCATACTCCCATAGTAGGAAGCACATTTTCTAAATAACAATCCTGAAAATTAATATCTCTATATTTAGGAAGAACAACAAAAGCCTCTACATCTAATTTTTTCAAATATATTGGTAATGAACCAACAACATCAGCAAGACCGCCTGTTTTAATAAATGGTGCTGCTTCTGATGATGCTATCATAACTTTCATTTTAGCCATAAAAAACCTCTAAAAATTGGAATATATTTTTAAATATATAACTTTATTTAAAAAGTTCAAGTATAATTATAAAAATTATGATTACTCATACTTAAATTATATAAAAATATATACTATATTTACTTAATTATAAAAATAGTATATAATCGGACTAATAATATATTTAGAGGTGTTTTTATGATTAAATTAATTGAAATGAAATATGATTTAAAAAATAAAAATTTTTATGAAGAGTTATACAATGAGGCATTTCCTCCTGAAGAAAGATGGTCGTTTTCTATGACTTTACAAAATAAAGATAATCATAATTATAAATTTTATGGTATATTAGATGATGAAACACCTATAGGATTAACTATGCTATGGTATTTAGATGATTTTAATTACGGAGAGTATCTAGCTATAGACAAAAAATTAAGAGGAAAAAATTACGGCTCTGAGGTTCTAACTAAAATACTTGATATACTTAAAGATAAATTAATTGTAATAGAGGTAGAACCTTATGAATTAAATGAAATTGCTAAAAAACGTATTGACTGGTATAAAAGATTCGGACTTATATTAGCCGAATATGATTATGATATGCCATGCATAGATAAAGACAACAAAATATCAACTATGAAAATGAGAATAATGACAAGCCGTGCTATAAAAAGTAAAGAAGAGCATGACAAAATAACTAAAATACTATATGATAAAGTATACAAACCTAGATTAGATGAAATTGATAAATGGAGATAATATATTAAAAACTATTTTAAGAATTGATTTTAATACCTTTGCATTTATAATTATATGACATTTCAATAAAGGATGAAATTATGATTAATAAAATTAAAATATTTACTGTATTATCATTAATTATTGCTGCTGTATTAAGCTGTAATAATAATAAAACTCCAGAAACAATAGGTATAATAGAAACGGCAGATACAAAAACCGATTATTCAGATAAAAATAATTGGATGATGATAGCAGAAAATACTAATGAGAGGGAAGTTGATGTATTTTATCTATACCCTACAACTTGGGCAAGAGAAAATACAAATGAGAATATAATATGCCCTATAGATTATATTCCTATGAGAAGCGGAGCTAAAGAGATGCTTCTTCAGCATATAGGAGTATTTGATGAAACCGCAAGCGTATATGCCCCATTTTACAGACAGGCTGATGCACTATATCTTGTAGATAAAAAAAATAATATAAGCAAAGAAGAACAGGATAAATATTTTCTATCTGCACCGAAAGATGATGTTATTGCAGCATTCGACTATTATATAAAAAATTACAATAATGGAAGACCTTTTATATTGGCAGGACATTCTCAAGGTGCTATAATGATAAAAGAAATATTAAAAGATTATTTAAAAACAAATGAAAACTTACAAAATAGAATGGTTGCTGCTTATGTGCTTGGCTACTCTGTTACTCAGAAAGAGTTAGAAGAAAATCCTCATTTAAGATTTGCAAACGGCGAATATGATACAGGAGTAATAATTTCTTATAATACAGAAAGCCCAGATTTTAACGGCTATAACCCTACTCTTCTTGAAAATTCCATATCAATAAATCCTATAACTTGGACATTGGATGAAACTTTAGCTTCAAAAGAACAAAGCATTGGAGCTAATATTGCATCAAATTACGGAAATCCTACTAAAATAGCAGATGCCAAAGTAGATAAAGCAAGAGGCGTTGTAAAATGCAGTACTATAAACCCTGATGATTTTTATGCAGGAGAAAAAAGCGTATTTGAAAAAGGTGTTTACCATGCTTATGATATTGCTCTTTATTATTATGATTTGAAAGAGAATGTAAAAAAAAGAGTTGGGGCTTTTTGGAAATAACATTATAATATAAAAATGGACAAGATAATAAATATATAATTATCTTGTCCGCAACATGGTTTATAAAATATAAATATACGAAATTATCTAATTTTAATTAGCTACAAATTCTTTTCCTCTCTTATCAAGTACATTCAAACTTATAGCATTGAGTCTAACTGTTTCATAATTATCTATATCAAGTATCTCTACAACACCTACAACCTCTATCCAGTCCTGAGGATTAGGTATTTTTCCATTATAATTAAACTCAAAACCCGCAACTCCGTCATATCCGCAGCATCCAGGTCCGTATCTAAATACAAAATTGAGTTTCTCTCCTGTTTCCTCATCTGTAAAACCGTCATATATACCTTCAAGTTTTATTAATTTTCCCCTATAATCATCAGGATTCAAATAAACATCATTGCATTGATTAATAAACATTCTCTCCTTTATCTCTATAATATTATTCATATCAATTTTAGATGTATCATTAGAATTGGTTTTATCATTAGACTTATCTCTAGGATTACCGTAATCATATTTTTTCTGCGGTATATCAACATAATTTTTTTCTATATCAAACCATCCGTCATTATATTCTTTTTTTGAACAAGAAGAAAATGATAACAATACAATAAATAAAAATAATACAGCTTTCATTATTTCAATTCCTCCAATTAAATTGTTTTATAATCTTTCCTATTACAGAAAATATTAAAAGCATAGCTAAATTAACCATAACAATACATGCTCCCGTAGGATACTCTAATTGAAATGATGCCACTATACCTACAAAAAAACAAAATACCGACAGTACAGCTGATGAAATTACAACACTTTTAAAAGTATTAAAAACTCTCATAGATGTTAATGCTGGAAAGATGATAAGGCTTGATATAAGCATAGCTCCCATCATACGCATGCCTAATACTATAATTAAAGATGTAAGTATAGATATAAGCATATTATAAAGTTCAGCATTAATACCTACAGCACGTGCAAAATTTTCATCAAATGTTACCAAAAATATCTTATTATAAAATAAAATATATAGTACTATAATTATAACACTTGAAGTGATGCTTATGTAAACTTCGCTTTTACTCATAGCAAGTATACTTCCAAACATGTAATTGCATACATCAGTATTTATCCCAGTTTTTACCGTAATAGCTATAATACCAACAGCCAAAGATACACTAGATATCAAAGCAATAGCTGCATCTCCTTTTATTTTACTGTTTTCGCTAAGTCTTAAAAGAAGTATAGATGCAAGGGCTACAATAGGTATAGAAAGCTGTAAAGTAGAAAATCCCAGCATCATTGAAAGAGATAAAGCACCAAATCCTACATTTGAAAGACCAATACCAATCATGGAATATCTTTTTAAAACCAAATTAACGCCCAAAAGTGCAGAACATAATGATACTAATATTCCAACAACAACAGCCCTAACTATGAAAGTATATGAAAAAAGTTCCTGAAGCAAAGCAATCATTATTTCATATCCTCCCCTAATATTCTTTTGTATATATCAGTTTTTATATAATCTTCTGTACTTCCAAAGAAAAGTATATTTTTATTTAAATGAAGTATTTTATTAGAATATTTTACTGCATTTGCTATATCATGTGAAATCATTATAATAGTAACTTCATTATTAAGTTTTTTTATTAAATTATAAAGATCAGCAGTTGCTATAGGGTCAAGTCCCGTAGAAGGTTCATCAAGTATAAGAAGCTCTTTAGCAGAACATAATGCTCTAGCTAATGCTACTCTCTGCTGCTGTCCCCCTGAAAGGTCTTTATATGATTTATTTTTTAAATTTTCTATATTAAGTTTTTTTAAATTTTCTAAAGCTGATTTTTTATCAATAGAAGTATAAAAAGGCAGAAACTTCTTCTTATTTAGTCTTCCTGATATAACAACCTCAAATACACTTGCAGGAAATGATTTCTGAACTATTCCCTGCTGAGGAAGATAGCCTATCTCATTTTTCTTGATGCCGTCAAATGAAATTCCGCCTTTTTTATATTTTATAAGTCCAAGTATAGTTTTTATCAAAGTAGTTTTGCCTGAACCATTTTCTCCTATTATAGAAAGATAATCCCCTCTATTTAAAGAAAAACTTATATTAGACAATACCTCATTACTGTCATAAAATACTGACAAATCCTTTATATTCAACATTCAATTCAACCCTTTCTTCAAACTCTCTAAATTATTACTCATAATCGATAAATATGTAATACCAGAATCAAATTCTTCTTTGCTTACATTTTGTCCTGAATGAAGCTGTAATTTAGATACACCTGTCTGTTCAATTATAGTATCTGCTATCTTTCCATTACTCAGTTCTATATAATATAAATAAGGTATATTATTATCTTTAATATAATTTATTAAATAAGCAATAGTTTTGGGACTAGCATCAAGCTGACTGCTGCATCCTGTAAAAGGTGCTCTATATTCCAAACCATATTCATCTGCCAAATATCTAAAGGGAAACCTATCTCCTAATACTATATTTTTTCTTTTAGATGAGTTTATAGCTTCTCTCATTTTATTGTCTAAAACTAATAATTCTTTATTGTATTTATCAGCATTAGATTTATATGTGTCAGCATTATCAGGATCAATTTCAGACATAGCATTTGCAATAGCATTTACCATCAAAACAGCATTTTTAGGAGAAGTCCATATATGTTCATCATAAACACCTTCATGAGTATGAGATTCTTCTACATGTTCATCATGCTCATCATGATTTTCTTCGCCTTCATGATTATGTTCCTCATCATGCTCCATACCCTCAACAATCTCTTCATCCAATGCCGTAACATAATCTATTAACCTTATTATTTTTTTACCATTGGTGTCCATTGAATTGATTATTTTTTCAGCCCACTCTTCGCTCTCGCCTCCTATATATATGAATATATCAGCATTTTGTATATCTATTATATCAGCAGGTGTTGAATTAAATGAATGTATCTCCACACCGGGTTTTATTATCATTTGTAAATCTGCATTATTTGAAGCTATATTTCTAGTAAAATCATATATAGGAAATATTGTAGTTACTGCTTTTATTCTGCCATTATCATTAGATGTTCTATTATTATCATTATTATTACATGATATTAACAATACTAATAAAATTAAAATTAAATTCTTTTTATTCATTACAAATCCTTTAAATATTTTTTGTTTTTAAAAAAGAATTTATATCAGTTGCTTAATTTTACTTTTAGTCTTATTGGAGTGATGCAAGTCTTGTATAATATATTACTCTGCTTTATAAATACAATTTGAGTTAAAGATAAATATATTATTATGAAGAAAAATATACCTAGTATTTTTGATATCTTATTTATTATTTTTACTATGAACATCAGCTTTAAACAAGTTCCGCAATTTTCATTTAAACAATGATGATCACACTGCGATATTATATAGTATGAAGGAATAACATACATAGATAATGCAAAAATAATAGCCAACGTTACAAGCAATAACTTCATAATATCTTTTATTATAATTTATAATAAATAATTGTCAATTATGAATATCTTTTTTATTATTCAAAATATCAATACTTATTATAAAATATTAATTTTACAAGCAAACCTTATATAATTATTACTAATAAAATAATACTTTATAATTCAATATATAAAACAGGGTTGGAAATATCAGCAAAAATTGGTATTTCAATTAAAAAAGAATCTTTTAAATCATAAACATTAACATCCCTTAATTCATCATAAGAAGAAATATAACATGCACTTACAGTAGGTATGTAAGTTTTTGAAACTATTAACTTCATTTTCATTGAACTAAACATAGAAGAATACTCACTATAATCACTTGTATCATCAGAACGTTCAAAAGGCACAAACATAAATTTATTTCCGCTTCTTACAGGAAGTAAATAACTGTCGCTTTCTTTCAAATCTTTTTCTTTGATTGTACCATTTACATAAAGCCCTATTTCATTATCATTATTTATACGTTTAAATTTAAAATTTCTAGGATAATTACTTTTAGCTTCTTTTTCCATTCCGTATAAAATCTCATCATAATAGCTCTCAGGCACATTATCTTCATAACCTTCGTATAAAGCGGATAATTCCACCACAGATTTTGATACTGTAACTATTGCAATAATGCTTATAGTATCATTCTCATCTATTGTAACATATTGGGTATAGTCCAAACAAGACATAAAAAATAAAGAAAATAATATAGAAATAAAAATCTTTTTCATAAATTAATCCCTTAATATTTAGTTAACATATTTTACAATAAAAAAAATAAATAACAATATAATATTTCAAAAACATAAAACTTAATTAATAAGTAATAATTTCTAAAATTTTTATTTTTATGAATTGCTGCAAATTATGCATATTAGCTCCTTTTATGACTGCATACTCAGTATAATTAGATGAAAGACTGAATATTTATACATTGAAATGAGCTATTACAAGACATATAATACATCATATTCGTAATTTTAAAATTAGATAATTTTTAATATATTAATTATTAAACTAAATGATTCTAAATGTAACCATAGCATTCATATCAAAATATAATGTTGCCCTAAATTCAGGATGTGCTATATACTGACCTATTTTCAAATTAACTTCAGTATATATCCTATTTAAAAACTCGTATTGAAAATGTCCATACGCTCCTATCGAATGCCACAGCTGTTTCGTATTATTCATATAAGCAAGCATATAATTAATTCCCACAGATAAAGGCATCAAATCAAAAAGAAGCATAGCATCAAGTTTATAGGATATATCATCCTGATCCCTTATTAAAAGAAGATCATAATCTAAATAGTATTTGCCATGCTGATTATGAGCATACTTAAAAGTTAATCCAGCCTGTAATGTTAGTCCTCTTCCTTCAAATAAAGATTTAAAGAAACTCACTTTAAATGTTGGGGTAACTTCTGCCTCAAATGAAATATTTGAAGTTTTATTAGCATTTAGTATTCCGTTTGTTCCAAATTCATCTTCAGGACTATCAAAATTTACAAATCCTCTCTTAGCAGAAGAAGTGTAATAATTAAGAAGAGAAACCTTCGCATCTATATTAAAATAACTGCTTATAGATGCATTAAGAAAAACAGTAAGCCTGTTCATTTCAGCACTTATATGATCGCTTATCCCTAAATCTGTTTTTATTCCTTCCCAAATATATCCTGGAAATACATCTGATATGAATCTATAAAATAGAAATATTCTTCCGCCGCCGTCTAAATAAGGACTAAAACGTCCATTTAAATCAGCTCCAATATATAAACCAGCCTGCAGATTTGTTTGAGCAGAAAGCGGATTAAATATTAAAAAAATATTTATTGCTAAAATAAATACAAATTTTATTAACTTCATTTGAAATATTATATCATTTTATAAAAATATGTATATCTTTTATTCTTAATTAACAATCAAATTAATAATAAAAAAAGGGCTTTATATAATAATAAAGCCCTTTAATTTTTTCAAAAATATTAATTTTTTACTGGAGTTATTATGCTGTCATCTTCAAATTCATTATCATTATAAGTTTCATCATCATTATAAGCCTCTTCTGCACTCATTAATAGATTAGAATCATCAGCATCTATTTTTTTAGAAGATTTTTTCTTTGGAGAATGTGCCTCTTCTTCAGTATTAGAATTCTCTTTTTCAGTTTCATGTTTGATTGTGCCGTTCTTTTGCTCTTCCAAATATTCAGCAAGTTTTTCTTTTACCTTATCAACTCCTCCCATATTGAGAGTTTCTCTAATTTGTATTTCAAGTTCCATACGCATTTTAGGGTCTGATGCTAAAAGCTCCCTTACCTTTTCTTTTCCTTGTGCAATCTGCTCACCATTATAATAAAACCAAGCACCGCTTCTTGTTATAATTTTTGCTTCCATTGCCAAGTCTATCAAAAGTCCTTCAGATGAAATTCCCTGACCGAATATAATTTCTAAATTAACAACTTTGAATGGAGATGATAATTTATTTTTTACAACCTTTATTTTTACTTTATGCCCTATAGTTTCATCACCTTTTTTTATCCATTCTGTTCTCCTAATATCAAGCCTAACAGAAGAATAGAACTTTAATGCCTTACCGCCTGTAGTAGTTTCAGTAGGACCAGCCCCATAACCAGTAGTGGCAATATTTTGTCTTAATTGGTTAATAAATATTACTGCAGTATTAGTATTGCTTATTATAGCAGTTAGTTTCCTCAATGCATGGCTCATAAGTCTAGCCTGCAAAGCTATATGAGCATCTCCTATATCTCCGGCAAGTTCAGCTTTAGATACTAAAGCAGCAACAGAGTCTACAACAACTATATCAAAAGCAGTAGAAGAAACAACTTTTTCTAATATCTCAAGAGCTTCTTCTCCGCTGTTTGGCTGCGAAATATATAAATTGTCAATATCAACCCCCAAAGCACTAGCATATACTGGGTCTAAAGCATGTTCAGCATCTATAAAAGCAGCATAACCTCCAGCCTTTTGAGCTTCAGCTATAATATGCAAAGTTAATGTAGTTTTACCAGAAGCCTCATGCCCATAAATCTCTATAATTCTTCCGCGTGGAACTCCTCCCACACCTAAAGCATGGTCAAGAGTTAATGCCCCAGTAGATATAACATCAACATTAACAGTTTTATTGCTTCCAAGCCTCATAAAAGAACCCGGACCGTATTTTTTATTTATCTGATCAGTGATAGCTTCTATAGCTTCGCTTTTACCATCTTTTTTTACTTCAGCAGTTTCTTTCTTTTTAGTAGCCATATTTAAAAATTCTCCTAAAAATTAATATTTATATAATAATATATTGTATAAAAATACATTATTTTGTCAATCTATTTATATATGAAAAAATAATATTTTTTATAAATTTTTTCTTTCTAAATATTCATAAAGTCCTATTATAATAGATACTACATCTTCAACATTAGCATTGTCATATATATATCTTGTATATAAAAAATTATTTTCATTTTCTTCTTCAAATTTCATAATATTATATATATCACTTCTAACAGAAGCATCATATAACTTATTTTTAATTTCTGCATCATTTGAAAACACACAAATATAAAACTGATTAATTGCTATCCATAATATTACAGATAATCTTAAATGTGAATCTTTTAAATTTAAAGTTATCGCCCTAGAAAAATCATCATTAATAAGATGATATTCAATGTTCTCTATTGATAAAATATAATTATTACTGTTTTCTTTATTTTCAAAATATTTATTTAATTCTTCTATAACTTTTTTTAATAAATCAATATTCTCTTTTATAGGAGAAACTTCTATTTTTTTCATTTTAATTATATTAGCAGCTCTATAAAGTAAATCAGCATAATTATTAATATCTTCAACACTATTCAATGATTTATATTCATCTGTTTCAATCAAAAATTTTTTTATAACTTTATCTTCCATATCTTCATTCCTAAATTGTTTAGTAATTAATTTTTCATTATCTCTCATCTGTATTAAACCAGAATAAAGAGAATGATATTTTATATCTTTCCATAAAAAAGAATATTCTTCTTTTCCTATTATATTTTTTTCAATAAAATCTCCAAGCTCATCATGCGATAAACAACGTATTCTATTATCTTCTGATAACTTATTATATTTATCTCCTAAAGAAGTAGGCTTATCTCCATATTTAGTTAATAAAACAACAAATAATTTCTTTTCATCAATATGCGATGATCTGTCTTTATAATAATCATATAACTGATTATTTAATTCATAGGAATTTATTTTGTTTTCTAAAATTATTTCAAAATTATTTTCACTTTTAATAAGAATATCAATTCGTCTATTTCTAGAAGTAGAAACTTCTCTATAAACATCTATTTTGCCATCAGTATTTATTTCAGTATGAGAACCTTCTTCTTCTTTTTTTATAATATAATTGGCAAAATCTCTTGCAAAGTTCACTTCTTTTTCATTATCAGCAATAAAATTTAATTTAAGCATTTCATATATTAATTTACTATTATATATTTCTAAATTAGAATAATCTAAAATTTTTATTATATTGAATTGAGGAATAATTTTTTTATTTTCTTTAGTAATTAAATCAAAAATTAAATCTTTTTTTTTACAAATTAAATTATAAAAAGAATTTAATAATTGCTCATCATTCATTTGTATTCCTAAAATTATTAAATTTTATCATATTGTACAAAAATACATTATTTTGTCAAGTATCACATTGTAAAATATATAAAATTATTCTTGTTTTTTTTATATTTCAATTTATAATATAGTAAATGGAAATATATTTCAATAATTTAAATCACTTAGCTTTAATCATCAAAGCCAGCCAGCCAGCCAGCCAGCCAGCCAGCCAGCCAGCCAGCCAGCCAGCCAGCCAGCCAGCCAGCCAGCCAGCCAGCCA
>NZ_CALXKQ010000024.1 GCF_944388875.1 uncultured Brachyspira sp. | reverse complement strand
TTATTATTTATAAAAATTACTCCGCAAAAACTAAATTTATACTAAAGTATAAATTTGCTTCGTAATTTTTATTTGAGAAAATTATTATATATACTTAAATATCATTAATTAATAATAGCCTCTTTAAATCTAAAATCATTTTATTATTTATAAAAATTACTCCGCAAAAACTAAATTTATACTAAAGTATAAATTTGCTTCGTAATTTTTATTTGAGGAAATTATTGTATATACTTAAATATCATTAATTAATAATAGCCTCTTTAAATCTAAAATCTATTCTGTAGGTTTGTGTTCCTTGATTTTGAATAGTTTTTAATATTGCTGTTAAATCAACGAACTTTTCTGCCTTCACATATTTTTCTAATATAACCTGCACCTGATAGCCTCTAGGATAAAGTATTAAATCGTTTCCAAAAGCATTTATCTCTGATATAAGATTGTATATCTCATTATAATTGGTTTTAAGCTCATATATTACAGAAGATAAATATTTTGAGTATTCATTTTCTATTTTTTTGTTTGTAGGATTTATATTTAAGCCTGTAACATAAGGAACATCATAATTATAAATAGATTCATTTTTAATAATATATCCTTCATCCGTTATTTCATATATTCCTGTATTAGATTCAAGTAAAAAAAGATTATCTCTTTCTGATACATTAATTATCAGCAAATCAGGAAATGATGCCTTTATATTTTCAACTTTAACTCTTGGATTATCTTCTATGTCCTTTGTAATTTCTTTTTTTGGTATATTAAATAAACTTGTATTATTATATTTAGAAAGGTTTGACTCTTCCATTATATCTATAGCATTTAATTTATTTAAGCCCCTTATTTCTACTCTTAAAATTCTTGCTTTATTTATAACAGTAATAGAAGCTGCTATTATAATGATTAAAATAAAAATAACAGCAGTTCTTTTTATTATATTTTTTTGCCTATCGCTAAGTTTATTTTTATTTAATTTCTTTCTAAGTTTATTTTCTTTTAAGTTTTTCATTTATGATAGTTTCTTTTATTTTTTTAATTTACAGAACATCCTGCAGGAAAATCTTTTTCAGGCTTCATAAGAGATAGAGTATCCACATTATCTGCCAAAAGAAGCATTCCATGCGAAGTAACTCCTCTGAACTTTTTAGGTTTTAAATTAGCCAAATAAAGAACGCTTTTTCCAACCATTTCATCAGGTTTATAATATTCTGCTATAGAAGATACAACAACTCTCTGTTCTCCGCCTCCTATATCAAGCACAAACTTTAAAAGTTTATCAGCATTTTCCACTTTTTCAGCAACTAATATTTTTGCTGTAAGAAGTTCAAGTTTCTCAAAGTCTTCTTTTTCTATATTAGCTTTATGCTTATCCTCTTTAGGGGGATTAACCTCCTTCTTATTATCAGATTTTTCTGCACCTATTTCTTTTTCTATATCATATCTATTAAACAAAGCCTCTCCCTTTTCTATTTTTATACCAGATTTTAATGAACCCCATTTTTTAGCATCCTCTAAAGGAACACTATCCCCAAGCCCTAATCTATTAAATACTTTTTTAGGTGTTTCTACAAAGAATATCTGTAAATAAGCTGTTACTATATAGTATACTTGAAAAGATATATACATTACATTAGCAAGATGCTCTTTTTTGCTTTCATCTTTAGCTAGATTCCAAGGTGCACTATCCTCTACATATTTATTGGTCATTCTAATAACTTCCCAAATATGAGATAATGCCTCATGGAATTTATAACTGTCCAAAGCAGATTCAACATTAGCATCAAGCGTAAGAACCATTTTTTTAAGTTCTTTTTCTCTATCTCCATAAACACTTTCTGCTTCATCTGGAAGCACGCTGTTAAAATATTTTCCAAGCATAGTTGTTATTCTATACCATAAATTACCGTAATCATTAGCCAAATCGCTGTTTATTCTCTTTAAGAAGATTTCCTGAGAATAGTATCCGTCAGAACCGAAATTAATCTCTCTCATTAGGAAGTATCTTAAAGCATCAACACCATATTTATCTATTAATGTATTAGGATCAACCACATTTCCTCTGCTTTTACTCATTTTTTTACCGTCATCGAATAGTACCCATCCATGCCCAAATACTTTTTTAGGAAGAGGTATATCAAGCATTTTAAGCATTATAGGCCATATAATAGCATGAAATCGTACTATCTCTTTTCCAACAAAATGCACATCTGCTGGCCAGTATTTTTTATACAAATCATCCTGCCCATCTTCAGGGTATCCTAATGCTGTAATATAATTTGATAAAGCATCAATCCATACATATATACTATGTTCATTATTTATAGGACAAGGTATTCCCCATTGAAGACCTTTTCTTGTAACTGCTAAATCTTCAAGTCCAGGAAGCAAAAAGTTTTTAAGCATTTCATTTTGTCTTTCTTTAGGCTCTAAAAACTCAGGATGTTCTTTATAATAATCTATAAGCCATTGACCGTATTCAGAAAGTTTTAAATAGTAGCATTCCTCTTCTTTGTATTCCAATTCTTTTTCGCAATCTGGACAATAGCATTTTCCATCATCCTTTTTTATTACCTGACTGTCTGTAAAAAATGCCTCATCGCTTACGCAGTAAAGTCCTTTATATGCTCCTTTATAAATATATCCTTTATCATAAAGTATTTTAAATATTTTCTGAACTCTTCTTTCATGATAGTCATCTGTTGTTCTTATATAATGGCTGTAATCAATATGAAGTCTTTTCCATAACTCTTTGGTGGCATTAACAATATTATCTACATAAGATTTTGGAGTAGTTTTAGCATCTTCTGCTTTTCTTGCTATTTTTTCACCATGCTCATCTGTACCAGTTAGAAAATAAACATCATATCCCATTATTTTTTTATATCTTGCCATAGTGTCTGTAGCTATAGTGCAGTAACAATGACCAATATGCAGATAATCTGAAGGGTAGTATATTGGAGTTGTAATATAAAATTTTTTATCCGTCATCTATGTATGCCTCCATTATTTAGTTATGAAAAATATACGATTGAAGCAATTATACTAAAATTAATGGTTTTTGTAAAGTTAAAATATTCATCAATTTTTTATATTATTGTTTTAATTTTGAATGAATTAAAAATTAATTATATTTATATATGTATATTTTTATTTAAAAACATTTGTATATCATACATTTTTTTTACATTTATCTGATTATATATAAAAAATATTTAAAATAAGCTAATTATATTATTTATTTTATGATTATATATTTTACGGAATATGACGACAATAGTTATATTATGCAATATGCATGTATTCTAATTTTTTTAAATAAAAAATATATATGTCATTTTTTGTCATTGCAGTATAATATAATTTGGATATATATTAAGAAAATATTTGTTTAGGGAGAAAATTTTTTATGAAGAAGAGACATTCTATAAGATTTAAAATGCCGCTTACAATAAGTATAATAACAACGATAATTCTAATGATAACTATATGCTTATTATCCTATAGATCATTTATAGGAGTAAGCAAAACAACATTTTCAGGATTTGCTTCAACAATAGAAGGCTATAAATCAATGTTGGATACTTGGCTTTTTGAAAATAAAACACTTATAAAGACTTATGCTATAACTCCTGCTGTAATTAATTATTTAGAAAATGTTTCAAGTACTAATAACAATATTCAATTGGATCAGACATTAAAAAAATTTGAATCTATAAATAAATATTCATTAAATATAGGTGTAACCGATACTAACGGAATCATATTGGATAATGCTAAACGTTCTGCGATAGGAAATAATATACAGGATTTGAGGCCTGGAATTTGGAATGATTTTAAAGAAAGCAATTATGATGTAGCTTATGGAACTAAAATAGTAAAATCATCAGCTGATAATAAATGGTCATTAGGTATAATAGCAGGTGTAAGAGATGAAAATAATAATTTAATAGGTGCTATATACATGACAATAAACTGGGAAGAGGTTATAAATAAATTAAAGCAGTTAAAACTTGATGAAACAGGAAGATTATTCGCATTGGATGAAGACGGAGTAATAGTTATAGATACATACGATTATATTAATGAAAACGGCGGAGGATACTTTAATTTAATTAAAAAAGACAATAAGCAAAATGGCGTAATAAACTATAAATCTGCTACCGCTTCAAGAACAGCAGTTTATACTAAGATGAGCGAGCTTCCATGGACTTTAACTATGGCTATGGATGATAGAATTATTTACAGAGAAAATATTAGAATGATTAGAATAGCTGTAATAATATGTATATTGTCTATATTATTTATAAATACATTTACTCTTTCATATATAAAAAGAACTATGTCGCCTTTAGACAGCTTGATGAAGCAGGCTCAGAAAATATCTGAGGGGTATTTAGAAGTAAAAGAAATAGAAAAAGAGAGAAAAGATGAGTTTGGAAGATTAGAAAAAACATTTAATATAATGAGTCAGAAGCTAGTAGAAGTTATTAATGAGGTTAATGATACATCCAGAGAAATTATGGCTTCTTCTCAGACTATGATGGAAAGCAGCGGAGAGCTTTCAAGCAGAACAGAAGCCACAGCTTCCAATTTGGAGGAAACAGCTGCAAGTGTTGAAGAGATAGTTTCTACTATACAGTCGTCTACTGAAAGTGCTGTTAATGGTAAAGATATGATGAATGAATCTATTAATTATATAGAGGAAGCAGCTCAGATAATCAGTCAGACATCTTCAAATATAGAAGAAGTTTATGAGTCAAGTGAGAAAATAAAAGATATCACAAAAATAATAGAAGATATAGCATTTCAGACTAATATACTTGCTTTGAATGCTTCCGTAGAGGCGGCACGTGCTGGAGATCAGGGTAAAGGTTTTGCTGTTGTAGCAAGCGAGGTTAGAAATTTGGCACAAACTACTCAGGCATCAGTTAAGGATATTACTCATTTAGTTGATAATACAGCTGAGAAAATTAATAATGCCACACAAACAGCAAGAAAATCTCAGGAGATATTTGTTGAGCTTCAAAGCAAAGTAAAAGAAACTTCTGAATTAATGGAAAGTATTGCAACAACAGCATTAGAACAGCAGTCTGGAGTTAATCAAATTAGTACAGCAATAAATAGTATGGAAACGGTAACTACTCAAAATGCAAATTTGGCAGGAGAATCTAGTAATTTATCTCAAAGCCTATTAGACAGAGCAAAAAAATTAGAACAAAGCATCAGCTTCTTTAAGTTATAATTATTATAATTTTATATAACAAGAGATTTCTTTTAATGAAGTCTCTTGTTTTTTTATATGATTATGTATGAACCTTCTTTTGCAAAAGCTAATTGAAGGTCTATTCCTTCTTTATTAAAGAACGCCATTAGCTTATTATATATCAGATCTATTTGAGCATCGGTTCTTTCCTGATTATGATGGTGAATTATTACATAAGGCACATTTGCATCAAGTCCCACCTGAATAGCATCATTTAGAGTAGAATGTCCCCATCCTATATGTCCGTTATAATATTCACTTTTTGTATATTCGCCTTCTATTATAAGAACATTAGCACCTCTTACAAAATCTATTAATCTGGCATGAAGCAAGTCGGCATTATGATTATAATGAGAAAGTGAAGGATGCTGTGCATGAAGACGTCTTTTATATGGTTCATGATCTGTTAAATATACTACGGTTTTATTTCCTGAAGTTATTTTATATGATAGTGTATGACATGGATGATTTACCCATATACTTTCTATTATCATATTTCCGAAAACTATTTTTTTGCCTTCATAAAATGCTTCAAATTTCAAACTTGCTGCAAATTGTTCTAAATTTACAGGGAAATAGTCTTTAGAGAGTATATTATTGATGGTATCATACATTTCTGTAGATGAATCTTTAGGACCGTAAATAGTAAAGCTGTATTTACTTGAGAAGAAAGGTGCAAAGAAAGGTATGCCCATAATATGATCCCAATGAAAATGTGTAAGCAGTATTATACTTTCAGTTTTTTCTGACTTAAATATATAATAGCTTGCATTTTTAAGTCCGCTTCCAGCATCTAATATTATATAATTTTCATCATCGTCTATAACCTGAAGACATGATGTATTTCCGCCATATTCATTGAAACTATTACCAGGAGTTGGTATAGATCCTCTGCTTCCAAGAAATCTTACTTTCACAATATACCCTTATTTTTTACATATTTATTATATATAATATATAATAAATAAAAAAAAATCAATAATTTCTACATTTATTATTAATCAAATATTATATATTTTAATATAGTTGTATTATTATTATAAAATTATATAATGGCAGTGTTAGAATATATAAAGGTTTTTTATGAGTGTTTTAAAAATAATATCTTGGAATGTAAATGGAATAAGAGCGGCATACAAAAAAGGTTTGGTTGATTTTATAAAAAAAGAAAATCCTGATATAATATGTCTTCAAGAAACTAAGGCTTTTGAGGAGCAGCTTCCTGCTGATTTAAGAAATATAGAAGGATATGAGCTTTTCATTAATCCTGCCGATCCTGAAGTGAAGAAAGGATACAGCGGTGTTGCTATTTATACAAAATTAAAGCCTAATAAAGAGGTAAAAAATAAATTAGGCAGTAAATTCTCAGATAGGGAAGGCAGAATATTGTCATTGGAGTTTGATGATTTTACAATATTTAATGTTTATTTTCCTAACGGCGGAAAATCTGAGGAGCATTTTCAGTATAAACTTTCATTTTATGATGAGATAACTAAGCATTTAAGCAAATTAAAAAGTAAAACTAATATTATATTATGCGGCGATATGAATATTGCTCATGAAGCTATTGATTTGGCAAGACCTAAGGAAAATGAAAAGAGTATTGGTTTTTTACCTGAAGAGCGTGCTAAGATAACAGAGTTTTTGAATAAGGGCTTTACAGATACATTTAGAATGTTTGTTAAAGAAGGAGGGCATTATAGCTGGTGGGATATGAAAACTAGGTCGCGTGAAAAGAATGTTGGCTGGAGAATAGATTATTTCTTTGTTAATAATGAGATAGATCCTAATATTAAGAGGGCTGATATATTAACTGATGTTATGGGAAGCGATCATTGTCCTATACTTATTGAGTGGGAAAAATAAAAAATTACTTGATTTTTTAATGTTTTATAATAATATTGTAAATTAAGTGATTTATTATACTTTTTATAGTCTTTTATTAAAGGAGTATCTATGGTTCGTACGATCATTGAGGATAAAACAGCCATAATTAGTATAGAAAAAAATATTATATCTGAAAATGTGGATATATTAGAAGATAAATTAAATTATGTGAAAAATGCAGGGGCTTTAAATTTTATATTTGATTTTCATAATATAGAATATATGTGTTCATCGGCTTTGGGTATTATCGCTTCTACTTTAAGGGTATCTGCTGAAAATGGAGGAGTTGTTTATTTTTGTTCTCTGACTAAACAATTAAAAAAATTATTTGAGGCTACTAAATTTTTAACTATAGTGAACATATCGGATAATGTTGATGATGCTTTGAAAAATATAGGAAATTAATGGAGTTATATGTTAATACAAGTTGTTAATTTTATATATGTTTTATTATTTCAGGCTTTAAGGCTGTATTCTTTTATATGGTTTGTATGGATTATATTAAGCTGGCTTCAGGCATTCGGAGCTATGCATTTGGATTATTATAATCCTATAGTTAATTTCTTTTATAAGATAACAGACGGAGTTATAGATAAAATATTCGGCGGAAGAAGACTTATTGTAGGTATTATAGATTTATCTCCATTGGTATTTCTTTTGCTGCTTCAATTAGCTGCCCCTGTTATACTTAAAGTTATATATCGATTTTTATTAAGTTTAGCGGTTAGGATATAGAGTATAATTATGAGTTCCTTAGATGAAATAAGCAAATATATGGATGAGGGAGATTATAAAAAAGCCATAGAAGAATTAGACATTATTATATCGATGGAACCAGATAATGCCAGAGCTTTTTATATGCGTGGAAAATCAGCATTTATAGAGCTTCAGAATCAGGAATTTGACAATACCAAATATGATGCAAGAGTTGCTTTAATCTATTCTACTATAGAGTATGATCTTAATAAATCTATAGATATTGATCCTAATATAATAGATGCATACAGAGGACTTATGTATTTAAATAGGGATTTAAAAAATATAGATAAAGAAAGAGAATATGCTCAGATACTTTTTGATAAGGATGATACCGCTTACGATGCATTGCTTATATTGGCAAGCAGTTATCTTAATAATGGAGAAAATGAGGCAGATTTCCATCAGGCCATAGGATATTATGATGATTTTATCAGCAGGGTAGATGTTAGTAACAGCAGAATAGCAAGATTTGAAAGGGGACTTTGTTATTATAATCTTAATATACTTCCTAAGGCAGATTTAGAGGCTAATAAACTTATTCAAGACTTTCCTATGTATGATGATGCTTATTTTTTGAAAGGTATTATACTTGCTAAGAAAGGGATACATTCAGATTTTTATGATGATGCTATATTCTTTTTGGATAGGGCTGTTGAACTTAATCCTATTAATTTTAATGCCATATATGAGAGGGCTGAGTGGTATTTTAATAAAGAGAAATACAGAAAGGCTATAGAGAATTATAATGAGCTTCTTAAAAATAATAATAATAAATATAGATTAGATGCTTTGCTTGGAAAGGCACAGGCTTTGCATGATTTGATAATTGAAAATGATGATAAGTATTATCCTGACAGTCAGCAGGAGGGTAAGGATTTAGAAGAGGCTTTTTATTTGCTTAATAAAATTATAGATGTACTTGGAATTAAAAATATGCAGTACAGATATTACAGAGGAAATTTATATGCTTATCAGGGCGAAATAAGAAAGGCTATTGTTGAGTTTAAAAAAATAATTCATGAGGTAAGTGATGTCGGTTCTTGGCTTTATGAAAAGATAGCTGAGCTTTATCATAATTATGCTCAAAGCGATGATGATTACAGAGAGGCTTTATTATATTTAAATAAAATAAATAAAAGCGAGTTTAAATATTCAACATATTATCTTCTAATATTTTCTTATTATGAACTTAGAGATTATAAGAAAACTGCCGAGATATGTGATGAGTTTTTTAAATATGTATATAAAGGTGATGGTGAAATAGATTATATAAAGTTTATATACGCTCATTCATTGCAGATGATAGGTTCTGATAATTATGATCTTATGCTCAATAATTTAAAAAGCTGTTTAAATGGCAGTTTGGATAATGCTGTAATATACAGAGCTATTGCTAATATATTATTATATAATATGCCTAGTAAATATAATGATGAAGGCATTTATATGCTTAAGAAAGCCATGGAATTAAATGATATAATGTCTTACTATATATATTCTAAGGAATTATTTTATGGAGATATTATAACGCCTTTTCCTGAAATTGCTGTTGGTATAGCAAATATGACCTTTGATATGGATAATACTTTTGAATGTCCTTTAGTTATAGTAGGAAGGGCTTATGAGCTTGGAAGGGGTTTAGAGATGGATTTTAATAAGGCATTTGAAATTTACTATAGGGCTAAAGAGATAGCGGATATGAATAATTCCAAATGTACATGCTCAAAAGGTTTTCTTGCTCATTGTTATTATAATGGGATTGGTGTTGAAAAAAATGAGAATGAGGCTTACTCTATAATTAAAGAGGCTTCTGCCGAAATAGATACTAATGCTGCATTACTTTATTCATATTTTGCTCTAAATAATATAGAAGGATTTGATTTGATTACTTCATTATCATTATTTGATAAGGCTGATATGAAAAATCTATATGTAATAATGATGTTAAAAAGGATATATAAAAGACTTAATATGCCTCATGATGTAAAAAGAATGTCTAAGATGGAGATTAATGCTTTAGAAAATATTGGCGAGTTTAATTTAAGCTATTTAAGAAAGCATATAAAGAAATTTGATAACTTTTATCCTATTTTGCATATTTCAAATAATTAGATATACTTTTTACCCTTTGACAAAAATAACAATTATATATATTATATAAAAAAATAAAAAGAGGTAATAAATTATGATAAACAAGACTATGAGTATAGGTGAAATTATACAGGCTTTTCCTGATTCTGTAGAAATAATGATGAGTCATGGACTTCATTGTGTAGGATGCCATGTAGCCAGCTGGGAAAGTTTAGAAGAGGGATGCCGCGGTCATGGCATGAATGATGAGCTTATTGATAACTTAGTTAAAGAGATTAACGATAAATTTGAAGCTAGTAAATAATCTCATAAAAGATATTTTAGATATTTAGGAGAGATAGTAAAAAATAATTACTATCTCTCTTAAATTTATTTGCCGTCTTTATATTCTTTTATTATGCCTCTTACCCTTAATGTAAGTCCATAAATTTTTTGTTCAGCTATAATAACGTCCAAAGGCACCTGATTATATTTATCCTTAGAAATTAAAGCATCCGTTCCATATTTATCTTTTTCATATATTCTAGTAGTAGTTAATTTTCCTCTTTCTAATTTTGTTTTTAATTCTTCCCCTTCTTCTATAGTAAATCTTATATCTTTTTTAACATTTTTTCCTTCAAGCCAATTAATGCTAAAAGTACCTATATTCTTGTCAACGAATCTCATAAAAAATACTAAAGATAAAGCATCAAATGCCATTCCTTTAAACTCTACCTTTTCATCTACCGTTCTTTTGTCATTAAACAAATAGTAATTATTATAAAAAGTTAAAGTTTCTTTATTAGTCCAATCTCCCTCTGATGTATCTTTTTTTAATATTATAGGAGTAAAGTCATTCGTAGTAACCCAAGCCTCAAATATATCGCTAACCTTATAAAGCCAATTAGCTGCTCCTGTAGTGTAAACATGAGCATAAAGATGATACGCTGGTTTTCCGTTTACATTGCTTATAGCAAGAACTTTAGCCTCAAGCATTCCCACTTTTCCGCTTATATTGAATTCAGGAACCTGTGCTAATACGTCATATTTGATATATTCTCCCACTTTAAATGTTTGATTATATCCAAATAAAATATTCGATATTAATAATAAAGATATTATAAAAGTATGTTTCATAAATACAATTCTCCTTTTATAAGTTATGTTTATATGCTATTATATTATTATAAATGTTGCAATACTATTTTTTTAATATATTATTATTTTTTTATGTAAATTATTTTTTATTAGGAATTATTTATGGGTAAAGGAGTATTTTTATTAGTTGGAGTAATAGCATTATCAACTTCTGCAATATTTGTAAGGCTTGCAAATGCCCCGTCCTCTATAGCAGCATTTTATAGGATATTCTTTTCATTTTTAATTGTGCTTCCAATAAGTTTATTAAAAAAATCAAATAGGTTAGAGGTTTTATCAATAACAAAAAAAGAAATTATTCTGTCTGTACTAGCAGGTTTTTCATTGGCTTTGCATTATTTTTTATGGTTTCAGTCATTAAACTTTACTTCAGTAGCAAGCTCTACAGTAATTGTTACATTGCAGCCTTTATTTTCATTAATAGCTGGATACTTCTTTTTTAAAGAAAGATATACAATCATTGCAATATTGGGCTTTATTATAGCTATAGCAGGTTCATTTATAATAGGATGGGGAGATTTTCAAATAAGTTCAAAGGCTTTATTTGGTGATTTGCTTGCTTTTATTGCTGCTGGTCTTATAAGTATGTATTTTATAATAGGGCAGTATGCTAGAGTGAGATTATCGGCAGTTAATTGGATTGCTTTGAGCTATTTCAGTGCATTTATATTTTTGGGTATTTTATCATATTTTATGAATATTCCTTTTACAGGATATTCTTCTTCTACTTGGATTTATTTAATAGCATTAACTCTCATATCTACTATGCTTGGTCAGGTGGTATTTACTTGGCTTTTGAAATGGTTTTCAGCAACTGTTATATCTATGACAATATTAGGAGAGGCTGTAGGTACATGCATACTTGGTTATTTTGTACTAAATGAAAGCATTAGTTTAAAGCAGTTTATTGGAATTGTATTAATATTATTAGGAATAGCTTTATTTTTAATGGAGAAAAGAAAAGTTAATAAAGATACTAATTGAGTTTTTATTAATTAGTATTTATGTTAAAGTTTTTTATAATAATTAATAAGGATGTATATTAAAAAGAGTATAAAATAAAAAACTACATATACTTATTCCAAAACTAATTTTATTTATTAATTGCCACGTTCTGCGTGCTGATGAAGTCCTCCTTTGGTTCCGGTAGGTGAAGGATGGCATATTTATATATTAAAACAATAAGTTATACAATATATAAAACATTGTTTTTATAAATTATAAAAATTTCATATATAATCTTCTCAATTACTTTGAAACAAGTATAATATATCATTTGTATTGTAATACTACGATACCGCTAATTCAATACATTTATTTAATAATCAAAATAGTTCGCTAAAAAACCCGTAGCAACTAAAGTTACTACGGGCTCACTATTTTGATTTATTGAAATCTAACTATTAATTATTTATTTATCCTGTAATACAGCAATACCAGGTAATTCAATGCCTTCGAGGAACTCTAAAGAAGCTCCGCCGCCTGTAGATACATGTGTCATCTTATCAGCAACACCTGATTTATTAACAGCAGATACACTATCTCCTCCTCCAATTATACTTACACAATTAGAATTAGCTATAAATTTAGCAACTTCAAATGTACCTTTAGCAAAATTAGACATTTCAAATACGCCTAAAGGTCCGTTCCAAACAACTGTTTTAGCATTTTTAAGTATATCTTCAAGTTCTTTCAAAGTTTTAGGTCCAACATCCATGCCCATCCAGCCTGCAGGTATAGCATTAGAATCTACTGTTTTGATATTAGCGTCATTATCAAATTTATCAGCTATAACATTGTCAACAGGCAAGTATAAAGTTTTATTTAATTCTTTAGCTTTATCCATAATTTCTTTAGCAGTAGCAATATAATCATCTTCGCATAAAGAAGCACCTATTTCTAGTCCTTTAGCTTTAAGGAAAGTATAAGCCATACCGCCTACAACTATTAAAGTATCAACTTTATTAAGTAAGTTTTTAAGTACAGAAATTTTTGAAGAAACTTTAGCTCCGCCTATTATAGCTACAAATGGACGAGCAGGATTAGCAACAGCATCTCCCAAATATTTTATTTCTTTTTCCATTAAGAAACCAGCAACAGCAGGCATACCAGCTTTAGCAGATACTATTCCAGCTGTAGAAGCATGTGCTCTATGTGCAGTACCAAAGGCATCATTAACATAAACATCAGCCAAATCAGCTAATTGTTTTGAGAAATTAGGATCATTTTTCTCTTCTTCAGCATGATATCTTAAGTTTTCAAGTAAAAGTACATCTCCTGCTTTAAGTTCAGCAGCTTGTTTTTTTACCTCTTCTCCTATACAGTCTTTAGCAAACTCTACTTTATTGTTAGGAAGTTTAGTTTTCAAATAATCATAAACTGGTTTAAGAGAATATTTAGGATTAGGCTCTCCTTTAGGTCTTCCTAAATGGCTCATAAGTATAAGACAAGCACCTTGAGAAAGTATATATTCTATAGTAGGCATAGCAGCATCTACTCTTGTAGTGTCTGTTATTTTTGAACTAGTTTCTTTATCAAGAGGCACATTGAAGTCCACTCTCATTATTACTTTTTTACCTTTAATATCAATATCTTTTACTGTTTTTTTCATTTTTTAATCCTTATATTATTATTGCTTATAAATATATAACAAGTACAAAAAATATTTAGTGTTATATATCTATAAAAATTTAAAGGGTGCTATAATTAAATATAACACCCTCCTTATAGCTTAATAAATTAATTATTATAATTTTTATTATTGTTTGCTATGCATGTATAATAATAAATCAATTACTCTGTTAGAATAACCCCATTCATTATCATACCAAGAAACGATTTTGAAGAATCTTTTTTCGCCTTTTAAGTTATTTTGTAAAGTAGCTAAAGAATCGTATATAGAACTTCTGTTATCATGTATGAAGTCGCTAGATACTAATTCTTCATTACAATAACCTAAAATACCTTTCATATAAGTTTCAGATGCTTTTTTCATTAAAGAATCTATCTCTTCAATAGAAGTATCTTTTTCACTTCTGAAAGTTAAATCTACAACAGATACGTCAGGAGTAGCAACTCTGAAGCTCATACCTGTTAATTTACCTTTAGTAGCTGGCAATACTTCTCCAACAGCTTTAGCAGCACCAGTAGTAGAAGGTATAGTGTTTACAGCAGCAGCACGTCCGCCTCTCCAGTCTTTTTTAGAAGGACCGTCTACTGTTTTTTGAGTAGCAGTATAAGAGTGAATAGTAGTCATAAGACCTGTTTCTATACCGATACCTTCTTTAAGAAGAACATGTACTAATGGAGCTAAACAGTTAGTAGTACAAGAAGCGTTTGATACTACATGGTTTTCTGCTGGGTTATATTCTTCATGGTTAACACCGCAAACAAAAGTTTTTAAATTACCTTTACCAGGTGCAGAAATGATAACTTTTTTAGCACCTGCTTTAATGTGTCCTTCTGCTTTTTCAGCCTCTGTATAAAGTCCAGTAGATTCAATAACGTATTCAACGCCTAAATCTTTCCAAGGAAGCTGTTCCAATTGATTTAATGGAGCTGCTTTGATACATTTTATTTTGTTGCCATTAACTACCAATACATCTTCACCTTCATGGCTAATATCTGCTTTCATTCTGCCATGAACAGAGTCATATTTTAATTGATAAGCAAAGTACTCAGCATCAGTACTTACATCTACAACACCTACTACATCAATTTCTTTACCTAATAAACCGCGTTCTACTAATGCCTGAAAAACTAGACGTCCGATACGTCCAAAACCATTTATTGCTACTTTTACAGCCATAAATATACTCCTAAATTAAAATAATATCCTATACGCGAACATATAAAATTCAATATACATGCTATCATAAATGTATGATTAAGTCAAGTTTATGCGGGAATTTTAATTGATAAGAAGTGTAAAGACTTGTTTCAAAAGTAATTTACATATTATATATTTAAATTTTTATAAATTATTATTTTTTTATATATAAATATGCAGTACTTCCCGACTACTTACAGCTTAGAATAAAATTATTATAAGAGCATAATTTATTAACCTTTTCAATACTAAATAGTATTTTATCTATATGTTTATAAATCATTTCAAAATTAGTTTTATCAATATTGAATTCATATACTGCAAAATTAAAAAACAGTCTGAATGTTTCATCTGTTCTTGATTTATAATTATATATTTTCATTATTCTTGATATATTCTCATCAAAATACTTCCTGCATTCATATTTATTAAAAGGAAAATTTACAGATTCTATTTTTTCTATTTCTTTATTTTTATTAATATATTCATCTTTTTCTAAATACTCCAAAGTATCAGTAATATCATAATCATTAATAATATTATCAATATAATCTGTTTTTTTATTTAAATTTATTATATCATCTCTCAAATTTTTAATGCTTTCTTTTTTTATATTAGAAAAGTAAATTATATCCAATAGAATTTTAATCTTTTTAATATTATTTTTTACCCCATTTAATAATTCATCTGTAGCTAATATAGAATAATAATCAAGCACCCTTAAATTATCTTTAGTATATTCTGATTTGAAAGAACCTCTTTTAAATCTTTCAATCACATGCTCATTATTTATTATAGTATAATACAAAAGAAAAAATACAAAATCATAATACAAATACAAATAATCATAATTATCTTCTGAAAGTATTATAAAATCTTCTTTTTCTTTTAATATAAGTTTATATTTATCTTCTATATTTTCATCATCATAGTTTTTATATATATAATCTTCATAAATAGATATGTAGAAATTAAAAGGATATTTATAATTTATTAAATCATGTTTTTTATATATACTTTCAAAAAAATCTATATTATCTTTTTTCAAATAAAAATATTTATATCTGTATAAATCATATAAATCATTATAAACATCAAGTTCTTTTTTATACAGAAACATATAATCCAATACAAATTTAAAATAAAAGAAATGCAAATCATAATCTATAATTTTATTTTCTAATTCCGTTTTTTCATCATCATCTTTTATATTTTTATATTCATCAATCATTATTTTTATATTATTAAACAATATGAAAATATAATCTTCTATATAATTTTTACGTTCATCAATATTATTGAGATTATTTATATTTTCTATATCTTCACTGTCAAATAATTTTTTTAATTCAGAGTTTTTTACATTTTCTATTCTGCTTTTAAATTCTTTATCAGAATTATTATAATCCAGTACATCTAAAATATTTTCTATATACAATTTACTTTTAATAAAGTTAGTATTTTTCAATGCCTTTAAAACTTTTCTCTTGTCAAATAATTCATCTTTTATATCATTGGTATCTTCTAAATAGCTTATATTTCTTATAAAATAAAAACTATCCTCTTTAATATTTTTATATATTCTGAGTATCTCATCTAAAATGATTAAAGATTCCAAAGTATAATATCTTGTGCTTTTTTTAGAAGCATCTGAATGTTTTTCTAATCTGTACGAAGGAAGTATTCCTGCTTTAGAATTATCCGAATAATCATAATACTCCTGAAGAATCTTTTTTAATCTTTTTAATTCTCTTTCTTTTATAATTAACTCTATTTCATCATAATTTATGCCTTTATATTCTTCTATTGTTTTATTATTTTGCCCATAATATTTTTTTAAATAAATCAATTTATTTTTGTTAATGATATTATTTATTAATTCGTATATAAGAAAACTACCAATATTTTTATTTTCTAATGATTTTAATATATTAAATAAATCCAAAAATGCCCCTATTTCAAAAAAGCATAATTTATTTTTATCTGCAAATTTTAATATATTATTTTCATATTTATAATATTTAATTTCTTTATATTTATTATATTCATTGCCTATAAACTTTATCTCTATATATTTATAATTTCCTTTTTTTAACTGAGTAGTATTTCCTGAATTTTTTGAAACTAAATATATTGTTATATTTTCATCATATTCAGGTTTTGTTTTTTCTACTTCTTCTGACTTTTTTACCTCTTCTGACTTTTCTAATTTTGCTAATTTTTCTAATAAAGTTCTTAATGATGGAAGAATATAATTATCATCAAAACTATTATCAGCAGTTTGTATTATGTATTTTATATCATTATTTATTAAATTTATTTTCATGTTTTTATTATATCAAAAATAAAAACATATACAATAAAAAACTCCTAATGAAGTTATATTCATTAGGAGATAAAATAAATATTATGTTATTTTTTCTGATTAGGGTTTAATTGCCTTGATTTTTAATATTTGCTTATTATATCTGTCATAAAATCAGAGAATTTCTTTTTATCAAAAGAATTATCCTCCTCATTGTATGATGAAAAAGCACTTAAAAGCATAAGTATAAAAGAAAGCATAGTAATATCTTCGCTGTCCAAATCAGCATTCTTATAATTGAATATAAGTTTTTTTATATAGCTTTCATCAATCTTATCATTATTTTTTATAAACTCATTTTTAATATTCTTTATTATAGGAACTATCAATTCTTTTTCCATTTCATCAATATTTTTTATAACATCTTTCATTCTTTTGAAATCCTCCAAATTTTTTACAGATTTATATAAAAATATAATATTTGCATCTTCATTTTCAAACATGATTTTATAAATGTCTGGAAGCTCTAAACCTACAGATTTTAAATATAATATCTCTTTTACCATATTTAAATGCTCATTACTGTAGTATCTAACATCCTCTCTAGACTTGCCCTGAGGAACTCTGTATGCTGGAAGTATGCCCTTATTATCCCAATCTCTCATATTTTTAAATGTAACATCTGATATGCCTTCGCATTTAAGCAAATCTATAAACTCTCCTATAGACATTAAATCATTTTTATTAATATTATTTTTAGAAGTTAATGTATGCTTAACTTTATTTATAAAATAGTAAGCATTATCATTATTCATATCTATTTTTTTATAGCTTTTCATATATGATACCTGTAACTTATTATTAATTTATATATAAAACAATATAGGTTTTTTGTACATAGCATGAAAATAAAAAACATAGATATTTGCTGCTATATCCCCTAATATATATATAATAGAATTAAAGTAATTTCTTATATCTTTTTATTATATCAATCATATCCTCCTTAAAATCAGATTTATTAAAATAATTCCCATTGTATGATGAGCATGCCTTTTTTACTATATCTATAAAAGCAATTATGGAGGCATATTCTTTTTTTAACTTTTTGCTTTTGCTGTTAATATTGTATTTATCTAAATTAATGATTTCCTTTACAGTTTCTATTGAAGGAGTTATCAATTTAGCTTCCATATCCTCCATATTGTTTATAGTTCTTTTCATTTTGCTGTAATCTTCTTTATTTTTTATAGACTTATCCAAAAGAACAATTTCCAAGCTTTCATTAAAAAATAATATTCTCTCTATGTCGGATATATCAAAACCTATTCTCTTAAGCCTTAATATCTCCTTAACCATATATTTATGATTTTTAGTATAAAATCTTGTATCCGTTCTTACAGGTCCCTTTGCCTTTCTGTATGCTGGAAGTATTTCTTTTTCATCCCATTTTCTTAAAACTTTTAAATCAATATCTCCGTCATTTATTATTTTATCCCTTATAAGTTCATTAAAAAAATCTCCTATCTGCATAAAAGAATTTTTATCAGCATCCGCTTTGCATGGAAGTACGCACTCTCTGCCTGCTATATAGTAAATGATATCTTTTTCATTAACATCCCTTTTACTATTATCATATACTTTATTATCTTTATCCCTTCTAGCCATTTTTCTCTCCTTAAAATATTTATATAATCTCTATAATCATACATTTACATATACAATTATAGCCCCGCCTTTTTTACATTTGTTCTGCTTCCATTTAAGAACATGACCTTTCTTTTTTAATTCATAAATTCTGTTTATAACATGAGCTTTTAATACAGAATGTCCTATTCCGTTATGAAGTCCCCTTCCATATATTATTTCTAAAGTAGAGTTAATATTATTGATATAGTAATAATGAAGTATTGTATGATCAATAAAATCTATTGCCTCGCTTACTGTGGAAGTTATGTAAATCTATAACATAATTTCCGTTATCACGGTATATTTTACGCTTAATCATTCTATCTTTCTTCATAATACCTCCTAAATTTAAGTAATATAATTTTATTTTAGGCATAATACACCTCCAGCAAAAATTTTACTGTATATTAATATATTAAAATTTGGCTTTAATCATTATTATAATTGAATAACAAATAGTAATTTAACTATATTGGAATAAGACTTTCCTTTATAATTAAACATATAATATAACTCATATATTCCTCCAGTAATATCTTAATACATATATATAATAGCAAATAACATAAAAAACTCACTTGATACCCTCTGAGGGATGTCATAAAATTAATAAATTTCTTATTAAATCAGATTAAAATATTCTACCAAACATAAGAAAAAAAATTAATTTGTATATTTATATATTTTTTATAAATACCCTCATATATACCTTATGTTATATTTATCTATATGATAATAATAATGTATCTTTTATGGCAGTATTATTATATATATAGTCATTAATATGTATGTATCATATTATATCCCCATGGTTAGTTTAAATCATTATAGAAAGATTAATGTATTGAAATATTTTTGAAGTATTTTTGGAGTATAAAAAATATCTCAAAAAATGTATTATATGTAAAATAAAATTATTGGGCAGATTTAGCTAAATTATATATTTTATCATAGTTTTTCATTAAATCTATAATTTCTTTGAATGTATTTTCTAAATTGCTGTTGTCATAGTTAAGTTTAATTACCTTATAAAGACTTATATAACCCATTTTTTTAAATTTAAATGCTTTAGCCGTATTATAAATTATTTTTTCATCTTCTGAAGTTATACTGCATTCTATTATTTTATTATTTTTTTCTAAACTTTTTAACTTTGACATTTTATCTTTTAATTCTATATACTTGTGTTCATCTATGTAATCTGTAAAATAAAGAATATTGAAAATCTCTTCTGCTGCAGTAGGATTATAGTTCTTTATATAAATATTATTACTCAATTGAAATGATATTATCTTATCATTTAGAGTTATACATTTTTCATAAGTTTCTTTTATATTAAAATCTATTTTATCAAAAATTATATTTTCAAATAAAACTTTATCATGCCTTTCTAAACCATAATTATTACATCTATTATAAATATAATCTATTTCATCTTTATTATTTTTATTGATTAAATCAAAACTTTCCTTGCTAAAATTGATAAGAGCTTTATATTTTTTTATATTTATTTTGTTTCTTATAAAATTTTCATAAATTTTAAATGGCATATAATATAATTTCTGATGATAATATATAATAGGGTGAATAATGTTGTCATCATTTTCATCATAAAGTTTATCATCATCAAATTTTGAGCATATATTTTTTATATACCCTTCCAAATTATCATCATCTATTTTTTCATTATACTCTTCTTTTTTATATACTTCTTTTAAATCTTCGTATAAAGCAGACCTTATCTCTTCATAATTCTTTTCTTCTTTTTCCAGCCTCAATATTTCATTTAAAAGCGGATAATGATCTTTTGTGTATATTCTAGTTTTTGTATCGTTACTATTTGATTTGTTATATTTAATATTGTATGAAGGGAGTATATTTTCTCTGTCATAAGCCTGCTGCATATTATCTTTTAAATTTTCATTATCTTTGCTGTGATTTTTAAAGTATTTATCTAAAAAGGCCTGTATGCTGAAAAAATAAATACTCTCATCATCAAAATTAAAATCATCTAATATATTTTTATATTCTTTCTTATCATCAAAAAAATCATAAATATTATCTTCTAAAAATTTAATCTTCCTTTTTTTATAATTTCCATTTGATTTTTTTTCTCTTCCTGAAACAGCTTCTATTAAAAATATATTTTCTGTCTTTTTTTTTATTTCAATCAAAGAAGGAATTTCTTTTTTTATATATTTGCCGCTTTTATCATCATCAAAATTAAATTCTAAATTATCTTTATTTATATCTTTCATAAATTAAATTCTTTCCTCTGAATATCAATATATTCTTTTTTCTTATCGGTATTCGCATACTGATAGGCAAGTTTAATATCCTCTTTTGCCTCTTCAAAATAATTATCATAATCAAATGAAGAGTTAAATATTTCAATCTTTGCTTCTGCCCTAAACAAATAAAAGAAAAACATACGCTCTGCATTATTATTATTATTAATTTCAATAGTATTGTTAATCACTTTTTCATAAATATCAAATGCACTTCTAAAATCATTATCTTTTTTATATTCTTTGGCAAGTGCAAGCATCATTATTAGTTTATTATGAAGTTTTATATTTTCATCCTCTGTCAAACCGCTTAATTCGTTTTTGCATATAACATTATAAAATAATGACTTTTTATAATTTTTATCAGTTTCATCTTTTATGTTATCAAAATCTTCTGCAGCCTTTTCATATTCTTTTAGCTGATATCTTAATTTTCCTCTGTTGTAATAAACTTCAGAAAGTCCTTCATTATTTGATTTTATATTCTCATTAAATATTTTATCAATGTCCTCTCCCAAATAATAATAGCACCAAGCAATATAATGATCAGGCTTTATTCTGTTTAATTCATGCTTATCATCATTCATTTTATAAAGTTCTTTTGACTTTGTAAAATATTCTATAGCTTCATTGTATTTCTTTTTAGATAAATAAACCTTTCCCTTATTGTAATAGGCATCGGCATAATTTTTATTAATTTCTATTGCCTTATCAAAATCAATCAATGCATCATCATAAAAGCCCAGATTATATTTTGCAAAGCCCCTTAAATTATAAGCCTCATAATAGTTGGAATCTAAACTTAAAGCCTCATTATAATTTTCTATTTTTTCAAAGAAACTGGAAACATTATCAGCGGTCTTTATATAAATTAAAACATTATCATCTTTTGATTTAGGAAAGGATAATTGAGCATTTGATAAGTTTTTTATAATATCATCTTCTGTGCCGAAAACTTTATAATACTTAATAGATTTTTTTGCTTCATAATTAGAAAGCTCATAAGCATTTTTTAAGTCTTTTGTTATTTCATCTTTTAATTTATTTTTATATTCTTCATCGTATTTTTTATCTGCTTCAATTAAACTCAGCAATTCTTTTTTTATTTTATGCCTGTTAAAAAATCCCTGAACATAATATTTATTTAATTCAATAGCCTTATCCAAATACTCTAAAGCCTTTTTATAATTATCTATAGACTTTTCTTTTTCAAGCAATAATAAAGCAAGAGCATTATAAGCCTTATAATAATTTGGATTTATATTTATTGACTTTTCTAAATATTTAATAGAACTATCTATATTTTTATAATTTATAACAGCCATATTATAATATGATATATAATCCTTATCATCAAACTCAATGGCTTTTTTTAAATATCTCTCATCTTTATATTCATAACCTAAATATTTATACATTTTTGGAAAATTATTTTTAAGTTTATTTAAAATAATTTCTTTTTCTTTTTCATTTATTTCATAACGTAGCAGTGAAATATTTTTAAATATATATCTGTAATAATAAATATTTTTGTTTTCAGTTTTTAATTTTATAGATTTCTCCAAATATTCTATTATATCATTATTGAAGAATTTAGTATCATCTATAATATTATGACAGCTTTTAAAAAGTTTTATTTTGATAATAGATATTTTTGAATATATTTTTGGGCTGTGATGAATTATTTTAAGCAGACTATTATAATCTTCCAATGCCTTTTTATAATGCTTTAATTTTTCTCTGCTTAATGCTCTGTAATAATAGGCTTTTTCTAACTTTTTATTTTTTGTATTTTTAAGATATTTATTAATAAGCTTTATAGAAAAATTATACAATTTATTTTGATACGCTTCTGCCGCCAAATCGATCAAACTCATAACAACCCTTATAAATACTTATATTTTTTAGATTATATTATGAATTATTTTTTTAATCAAACAGTATAATTTAATCTTCAATATCAATATAAGAATAAGTTCCGCCAAGATCAACAGAAGAAATCCTAAAACCAAATGGATTATTTTCATCATGTTCTTCAAATATATCCGTTCTTTCTATATACAATTTTTTTAAATCTATTTTGTTTACCTTAAAAAAATCAATATAATATTTCTTCTGATATATATAATTCATGTAATTAAAAAAATAAACATCAATAAAATCATCCTCATTTTCAATAACATTATTAGTAGGGATGGATTTTATGTAATTCATTTTTTTAATTCCGTCTCCTTTGGCTTTTTTATATATTATTTTATAATTGTTCTCAAAAAATATTCTTCTATCTTCTTTATAATTTTCTTTTATATCTTTATATCCTGTTTCAGAAAAATAATTCCATGCTTCCATACCTCTTTCCAAAAAACTTTTTCTCACCTTTTCTATAATTTTTAAATCATTATCATCAGCCTCAAAAATTTCTGCATCTATTTTTTTAAAGTTTTTATATTCATCGCTGTAATAATAATCATAATCTAAATAATGCTTTTCATTATAATATTCTTTTTTTGACTGACGTATTTTAGTAAACTCTATAAAATCTATTATATAATTAAATGCCTCATCATATTCTCTATATTTTCTGTTTTCATTATTAATATGAGCTTTTATCTCTTCTATATATTTAAAAGCAAATTTTATTTTTATGCTGTTTATTTTGCTCATCATAGTTTTTTTATATTTATTAGTATCATTAAAACAGCCTAAAAAATAGAATCTCTCAGCTATTTTTTGAACAGCATTAATATCTTCTAAAATAGAAATTATATCATTATTAACTTCTTCATCGCCGTGAATAATTTTTATATTATAATCTATTCTTAAATCTAGCAAATAAAAAAGCAAATCCATATATTCATGATATTTATTATTACTTAATGAATATATATATTCATCGCTTTGTCTGTACTTATATTCGTATGAATCGGATTTCAAAAATAAATTATAAAAATAACCTGCTCTGTTTAATACATTTATTTCGCTTAGCTTCTCTTCATTAATTAAATAATCATCATGATTTAAATTATCATATCCGTATCTTATACAATCTTCACTATTATACTCTTTATCCAATGATTCTTTATTTCTATCTTTCATCTCTTTATATTTATCTAAATAAAGTTTTAATATAATATTATAATCCTCTATTTTATCGCCTTCATCATAGGATACAATTCTTGGAATATTGTCAAATATTAAATGTTTAATTTTAAAAATCAAATAATAAAAAGCTTTATCATCATCTACTGATATTTTATTTTTTCTGGAGTATAATATTATTAACTCTATAATATCTCCTATTTTTATTAATATACTATAATCCAATGAAAGACGAATAGCACCTAAAATTCTTTTTAATTCTTCATCTTCATAAGAGTCTGCAAGCTGTTCTATAAGTCTTATTCTTTTTTCTAATATTTTTCTTCTTATTATTGTTTTATTTTTTGATTTAAAATCCTTATTATTAACTAAATCCTCTATCTGCTTTACATCCAATTTTAATTTTTCAAGTTGATATATTTCATCATAAATTAATAAATGCTTTTGGCTATAAAAAAGTTCATATTCTTTAGAAAGTTTTAAATAAATTCTATATGCAGGAAAAATAGATTTATCATAATAATTTTGTATTCTCTTTTTCATTTTATCTAAATTAAATTTTTTAGGGTTCGGAATAAAAATACACAATTTATTATCTAAACCTCCACCTGAAGGTATAGGTTTATTGCATGAGTATTCAAATAAATCTAAAAACACCCCTATTCTCAAAAACACTATAGGGTCAATCCAATTCATCATTAGACCATGAGTTATTGAATATACATGTTCTATATCAATTTCTTTTGGGGCATTATCTGCCATATCATAAATAAAAATATCTTCTTCATCTTCTTTTTCTTTGCGGATTATATTAACTTCATTCAAATTATAAGGCTTATCTTTTCTTGTATTTAATTGATGCCCTGATACTTTTGATATAATATAAACCTTTTTATAGCCTTTATTTTCTATAATATCCTTTAATGAATTAAGTATATATTTATCATTATAAATATAATATTCTCTTTTTTCTATATTTATACTTTTTATAATGCTTCCTATTATTGCTAATAAAAATTGTTTTATATTTACGTCTGTAATATCATTATTAAAAACTAATTCACAGAACTAAAATATTCTTCTTACATACATATTATAAACTATATTTTTTATAATTCATTTCATTACTTACGCAGGACATCAATAAAATTCTTATAATTACTTATATTTTTTGATTATATTATAAATTATTTTTTGTCAAATAGGCGGCATAATGAAATATACAAAAAAGCTTGAAGATTCTATTTATAATCTAATAAAAAAAGAAAATCCTACATTTGAGCATTTAAGCAGAACTTTAAATATCAGCTATGATGAGTTAAAAGAATATATTAACAAATCAAGCAGAAAATATAAGAAAAGTTTAGCAAAAAAAATAAGAAAGGCGAAAGATGAATATTTTAAAGATGCCAAAATAAAAATAGAAAATGCTCTGATAAAAAAGGCTTTAGGTTATTATACTAAAGACACAATAAAAGAAATAAAAACCGATAAAGACGGAAAAGAATCATTTATAAAAAGAACAGTTTATAAATATAATCCTCCAAGCGAAAGAGCTATTATAGTATTTTTAGAGCTTGTAAAAACAAGAAAATCTAAAAGGCTTGAAAAAAGAAAACTAAAAGAAGAAGAAAATAAAATTAATATAAGAGTCGGATTTGATAATTAAAAATAATTTTATTTGGAGAAAATAATAATGGATATAAAGTTCAATATATTAAAACCTTTTGAAAAATGGGCGTATATGCAAAAGAGATTAAAAATAGCTTATGGGGGACGCGGCGGAGGAAAAAGCGAATCTATTGCCCGCATTCTAATAGCAAAAAGTTTTGAAGTTAAAGGCGTTATACTATGTTCAAGAGAAATTCAAAAATCAATAGCCTATTCAACATACCCCCTTCTAATAAGCATCATAAAAGAATTAAAGCTTGAAAGTTTTTTTATAATCAAAAGAAATGAAATCATAAATAAAATTACCAACTGCAAATTTATATTTTTAGGCATAAGAGAATGCTCCATTGAAGAGATTAAATCAATATACAATGTAAAAATATGCTTCATAGAGGAAGGACAAACTCTCACGCAAAGAAGCTATGAAATATTAGAGCCTTCAATACGTGCTGAAAAAAGTGAAATATGGATTGCATTTAATCCTAGATTTGAAACGGATTTTATTTACAAAACTGTAAGCAAGTTTAAATTAGAAAATAAAATATACACTGATAAAAATAATAACAAATATAATTATAAAGAATATGAAGACAATAATATTTTAATAACTTTCATAAACTATGACGGTAACTATTATTTCAGCGATATATTAAATAAATCAAGACTTTCAACTCTAAAAATAATGCCTAAAATGTATGAGCATATTTGGCTTGGTAAAATAAAAAATAAACAGGGAAAAATTTTCTTATATTCTAAATTAAAATTCTATGATGATAATAAAAAAGAAAATATAGATAAAATCAATTCAGGTGAACATAAAGCCGTAGTTGATCCAGCATTCGGAGAATATAACTGCTTTACCTCTGTCATAATATACACTCAGGTAGAAGAAGATATTTATTTAATAGATTCAGGACTTATGCGTAATGATGAAAACTCTACCACTGATGAAAGTATAATCAATTTCTTAATAGATAAAAAAATAAAAAAAGTATTATGCGAAAGCAACTTTGCTCAGAAGGAATTAGTAAAAAGATTAGAAAAACATTTTGAAGTAATTCCTTTTTATGTTCATAAAAATAAAGCAGAACGTATAGTCAATGCAAGCTATTTAATATATGATAAAGTATATTTTCCTAAAAGCTGGCAGTATATACCAGAAAGCACAGATACAGATAAATGGCTTAAAACTAATAATGGACGCGGATATATAGCACTTAAACAATTATTAAATTTCGATGATTCTCTTAATGGAAGCAATATTAAAGGAGATATATTCAGCTATTTAGATTTTCCAGATGCTTTATCTAGTTTGATATTCTTTGGTATTGAAGAAATAATAAATGAAGAAAATGATGATAAAATGAATTTAGTTAATGCTATTTTTGGAGAATAATAATTGAAAAAATACTATTATTAATCTATAATATATTTATGAATAAAAAGCCTTTTTTAATTAAAAGAAATAGAAAACATAAAAAATTCTATAAGAAATTATTACATAAAAAACATACAATTAAAAAATTTATATATAAATTAAAGGAAAAAAGAAAAAGGAGGGTTGCTACTGGGAGTATATATAAAAAGAGCAGACATAAAAGAAAAGATAAATTAGAAATAGATATCCCTAAAGTTTTATCATTTGATGAGAATACTTGTGAAACATTAGTCTTTTTTAATAAAATAAGAGAAATATCTGATAATAAAAAAAGATTGTTTATAAATATGAAATACCTCACATATATAACACCAGAAGCAGCATTAGTATTGGTATCTGAATTAGATAGACTTTGTACTTTACATAAAACCAGAATTGGAGTTTATGATTTCAATAAATGGAATAATGAAATTAAAACCATATTTAATGATATAGGTATGTATGATTTTTTAGATATAAAATTATCAAGGAAAGAAAAAGGATATATAACACCTAACAATAATAATACTATAAGATATTTAAAATTTAAATCAGGAACTAGTGGTAATGAAGGGCGTAAATTGCAGATTGTAAATGAAATTGAAAGTTTAATTAATGAAAATAGTATAAATGGAAAGAAAACCCTTAAAGTTGGTATAACAGAGGCTATATTAAATACGCATCATCATGCTTATCCTGATGACTTTATCTACAACTCTATATATAAATTAAAAAAATGGTGGATATTAGGATATATAAATATAAATGATAATAATATGAAAATTATAATTTATGACCAAGGGAAAACAATACCTAAAACACTAGATTTAAAAAGGTATGTTATTTTCAATAAAAATGATGCAGAAAAAATCCGTATCGCGGTAGAAACAAGTGAATCATCAACAAAATTAGAAAATAGAGGCAAAGGATTAAAGTCTATTAAAAAATATGCTAAAAAATCAGATAATGGAGAACTTGTAATAATTAGCAGAAAAGGTTATTATAAGTATACAAAAAATAGTGATGATATTGAATCAAAATTATTAGACTATAATCTTCAAGGTACACTTATTTCATGGAATGGTTGTATAAAATCTGAAATAGATATAGATGAAACATTATATGAGGAGGAATAATTAATGAAATTGATAAAAGAATATATAGTTTTATATAAAGATTTTAGTCCTTCTCCTTTTGGCAGATATAGAACTGATAGTGATGTATCAGGAGAAGTTTTTAGAGAGGATTGTTTAATACCATCTTTAAATAAATATGATAAAATAACTATTAACCTTGATAAGTTGGATGGTATAGGACCATCTTTTTGGGATGAAGCATTTGCTGGTTTGATTATAAATAAATATTATACATTAGATGAAATTAATAAAAAAATTACATTTGAATGTTCAGATGATAAATTTTTAATAAAACATATAAAAGGGTTTATGGAAAAAGCCAATAACTTAATAAAAAAATGAAAATATCTAATATAGAAGTAATAATATCTATAATTTCTTTAGTTATTTCATTAATAACTTTGATTGGAACTATAATATATAATTATACTGTAACAAGTAAATTTCCAAGTAAAAGATTATCATATCAATATTTAAATATGATATTGAAAGAATTTGATGAAATTGAAAAATATATATTTAATATTGTATATGATATAAATATATTAAAAGATGATAATTTTTATTTTGAAACATTCATAAGTGCAAAAAATAAAAATATAAGAGAATTACTTACTTTATTTGATAAAGAAAATAGAAAAGAATTAAATCATGAAACTTTTTTTGATAATATGAATTCTTATGAAAATTTATCTATTAAAATTAAAATAGATAATAATAATATAAAATATGATTTAAGAGAATTCATAAATAAATTATTATCTTGCAAAAGATACATATATACACTCATATATAAAGAGAAAATTAAATCATAATAAAATAATATTCTATCGTAAGTTTTATTAAAATTAAATACCTACAATAGAATATGATAACAATTATTATTTTGACTTTTTAGTTTTGCAAACAGGGCATATTTGAGGATTTTCATTTGCCAAATCAATATAGCCGCATATATCACACTGCCAATTTTGAACATCAAAAGTTTTATCTTCTAAGAAACTTTGAAACTGTTTTTTATGTCCGTCTTCTATTCTAGCAACATTCATAAAAGCCATAGCCAAATCATCAAACCCCTCTTCCTGAGCAGTTTTAGCATATCCCAAATACATATCAATAGATTCATAATTTTCATTCATAATAGATTCTTTTAAATTATCTTCTGTAGAAAATATACCATGAAAATTCTGAAACCATATTTTAGCATGTTCCTGTTCATTTCTGGCAGCTCTTTCATACATTAAAGCCACATCCTCTTTTCCCTCTTCTCTAGCCTTCTCAGCATAAAACATATATCTGCATCTTGCCATAGCCTCGCCTATAAACGCATTTCTCAAATTAACCTCTGTTTTAGATCCTTTTAATTTCATATGAACCCCTATTATTAATAATTATTATTAATAAATATTATATATTAAATAATAAAAAAGTCTATAGATATAATATTAAGTTTATTATTAAATATAACAAATAATAAAAATTAAAGATAATAAAAAACAAGGAACTTAAAAATAATTTAAGCCCTTGTTTTAATTGTAGTATAGTATTATTAGATATTATTTTTCTATTTCTCTGATTAGGTTTACCATTTCAATAGCACCCATAGCAGAATCAAAACCTTTGTTTCCAGCTTTAGTTCCAGCTCTTTCAATAGCCTGTTCAATGTTTTCAGTAGTTAAAACTCCGAACATTACAGGAACATCTGAATTAAGCGAAACATTAGCAATACCTTTAGACACCTCAGCACAAACATAATCATAATGAGTAGTTGAACCTCTTATAACAGCACCCAAACATATAACAGCATCATATTTTTTGGATTTAGCCATTTTAGAAGCTATTAGAGGTATCTCAAAAGCCCCCGGTACCCAAGCTACAGAAATATCATCGTCTTTAATATTATGACGGGATAAAGCATCCAAAGCACCGCCCAAAAGTTTAGAAACAATAAATTCATTGAATCTAGCACATACTATACCAATTTTAATTGGTTTTTCACTAACGAGTTTTCCTTCAAAAGTTTTCATCTTAACTATCCTTTATTATTGTTATTATTAGGTCTTAATATTTTTATTTGGGTTTCACCCCAAACCACAGTTCTTTTGCTGACCCAAGCGAAGCGAGAACCAAAAGTACTGCAGTTTTTATATTTGACTTTTTTTCATAAAACTTAATAATTTTCTTACACTGTCTTATTGTAGTTTAAAAATATTTATAAGTCCTCCGCTATTATAAGCTAGCAACTAAAGCACTGACTCTTATGCAAATGTACATTACTGCATATTTTATGAGATGGACTTCGTCAACTCGTTTGTTATTATTATGCTTGGCAGTAGTCTAGCTTTTTTAATTTATTATATCTAATATTTATTATATGAGAAAACTTGTTCTTTAATAAACTCACAAATTTTCCACTTCCTCTATACTCAAACCTGTATTTTCACTGATTATTTTTATATCTATGCCAGCTTTCTTAAAATTCCTAGCTATAGATATTGCCTTATTTTTTTCACCCTCTTCAATTCCTAGTCTTCGCTCTTCTTCAAGCATTATTTGCTTACCATATAAATATGCCTGTCTTTTATCATATTCATTCATCATTAGTCTGTCTTTAATGAAGTTATTATATCTTTTTTGCACTTCTTCCATTATAGGTTTCTCTTTTACTATTTCTGACATTATAACCTCCTTATTATCTTTTTCTTTTATAGTGAAAAATTTAAGCCAGCAATTTAAATTTGGTTTTAATAAATCACCCTTAAATTTTTTAAGCTCAATTATATGTATTTGTAAATGATCTGTCAAAAGTCTTTGATTAACTGTGTCATAAATCATATAGCAGGAATGTATATTGCTGCTGTCATCTAAATTGAAATTAAGAAGATTTATACTTATTACAGGAGTTAGGTCATCATATTTTTCGCCTTGCTTTAAAAGTTTGCTGTAATTAGAAGCCCAATAATAAAGTATGCGTTCTGGAAATCTTGAATTGCCTTGAAGCTGAATCTCTATTATAACAACTGAACCGTTTTGAGTTATACATTTAACATCTGTTATGGTTTCTTTATCTTCGTAATTTTCCTTATAATTGAGGCATCTGCCCGCCTTCGGCGATGGCGTAAGTATTTCTACACTTCTGAAAGTTTTCATACCAGCATCAAGCATTGTTGAATTAATAAAATCAAGCAATATTGCCTCGCTTCCTTTATCAGAGAAAAGATATCTCACAAAATAATCATTCAATGTATTAAAATATTTTATGCTTCTGTAGTTATTATCCATCATACAAACATTATAATAAAATTAATATAAATTGTCAAAATTATTATTATTGCTATGCTCGCGACCGAAGCAAGGTGCTGCCTTAAATAAGCTAGTGAGTTTACTCACTCACACGTCTGTGCCCTGTGGGGCTGGCTTCGGCTCACTTGTTATTGCTATGCTCTTTTAATAGCCTCCGTTTTCAAGTTTTATCTGTGAACCATGCACAAAGCCATGAATTGCATCTTTTCCGTCTTCAGCCTCTGGAGGAAGATAAAATACTTCAAGCCACTTTGTTTCGATATCTGCATAATTCTCATAATCAATACCTTCTCCATTGATAGATAATAAAACCCCCCCATTATAAATCATATCTCTTTTCAAAATCTTTCCTATTATTTTTCCATTTGCTTTATCTCTTATATTCACATAATCATCTTTAGAATTATATTCAAGTTCGTTGTAAGAAACATTTCCTGAATTATAATTATTTTTACTAAAATACTTTGTTTCTACATCACCTAAAGCCTTAAAACCTACAATATCACCGTAAGCCTCTCTTCCTGCTTCGCCTTCTCCATAAAAACGATAATTTCTAATTGTAACTTCAGCTCTTACCGCAGAAACACCTAAAAATCTTTTATTCAAAGGTTCTGGTAATTTTACTTCAATATTTTTTAATAAGACACCGAAATCCAATCTGTCAAATTCAACGCCGCTAAAATCCCAAGAATCACCATATTTAGAAGCACCTTGATTTTCCAAATACATTTCAGATGAAGCATATAAAAAAGGAAGATTTACATTATTATCAGGATAAAATCTTAAAGCAGTATAATTATCTCCCATATCTTCATTATCAGCTCTTTCAAGAACTCCTGTTAATGTAATCTCTCCATCAAAATAAACCATACCACCACTTTCTACATCATAGGCTTTAAGTGTATTTTTTGTTACTTTACCATTATCCCTTAAAAGTTCAGAAAAATACGCTTCAGTAGGCGGAGATGCCCATAAAAAATTAATGCTTAAAAGAAATAAAATAATTTTTTTCATTGAATAACTCCTATTATTGCTAAACTCGCCTTCGCCTTAAATAAGCTAGTGAGTAAACTCACTCACATGTCTGTGCCCTGTGGGGCTGGCTTCGGCTCACTTGTTATTGTTATGCTCTTTTAATAGCCTCCATTTTCAAGTTTTACCTGCGAACCATGCACAAAGCCATGAATTGCATATTTTCCGTCTTCAGCCTCTGGAGGAAGATAAAATACTTCATGCCAATTTTTTTCAAAATTTTCATAATTCATATAATCAATACCTGCTCCATTGATAGATAATAAAACTCCCCCATTATAAATCATATCTCTTTTCAAAATCTTACCTATTATTTTTCCATTTGCTTTATCTCTTATATTCACATAATTGTCTTTAGAATTATATTGAAGTTCGTTGTAAGAAACATTTCCTGAATTATAATTATTTTTACTAAAATACTTTGTTTCTACATCACCTAAAGCCTTAAAACCTACAATATCACCGTAAGCCTCTCTTCCTGCTTCGCCTTCTCCATAAAAACGATAATTTCTAATTGTAACTTCAGCTCTTACCGCAGAAACACCTAAAAATCTTTTATTCAAAGGTTCTGGTAATTTTACTTCAATATTTTTTAATAAGACACCGAAATCCAATCTGTCAAATTCAACGCCGCTAAAATCCCAAGAATCACCATATTTAGAAGCACCTTGATTTTCCAAATACATTTCAGATGAAGCATATAAAAAAGGAAGATTTACATTATTATCAGGATAAAATCTTAAAGCAGTATAATTATCTCCCATATCTTCATTATCAGCTCTTTCAAGAACTCCTGTTAATGTAATCTCTCCATCAAAATAAACCATACCACCACTTTCTACATCATAGGCTTTAAGTGTATTTTTTGTTACTTTACCATTATCCCTTAAAAGTTCAGAAAAATACGCTTCAGTAGGCGGAGATGCCCATAAAAAATTAATGCTTAAAAGAAATAAAATAATTTTTTTCATTGAATAACTCCTATTATTGCTAAACTCGCCTTCGCCTTAAATAAGCTAGTGAGTAAACTCACTCACATGTCTGTGCCCTGTGGGGCTGGCTTCGGCTCACTTTTTCATTATATAAAAAATTACTCGCCAATAAGCTCTAGCAACTTCCTTTGTAAGTTGCTAGAGGCTCGTAATTTTTTATTCTGTTGCTATGTCACCCTTAAGGGTACCTTGCCTACACTCGCGAGGTGGACTTCGTCCGGCACGCAGAGCGTCGGTCGGCTCGCCTTTTATTATATATAAAAAACTTGTTCTATTACTGCTATGCTTACCTCGCCGATAATTAGCAAATAAATAAATTTATTTGCACGACTGTGCCCCTGTTGGGCTGGCTTCGGTTCACTTTTTTATTTTAAATTCTTAATCTAATATATGACCCATACGCTCTTTCTTTGTCTTTAAATAAAATGCATCATACTCTGACGCTTCTATTTGTATAGGTATTCTCTCATTTATTTTTAAACCGTAATTATTTAAATACTTTATTTTATCTGGATTATTAGTCATAAGATTGATGCTTTTTACACCCAAGTTTTTAAGCATTTGATAAGCCTCATAATATTCACGCATATCATCTCTGAAGCCCAAAGCTATATTCGCATCCACTGTATCAAGTCCGCTGTCCTGAAGTTCATAAGCTCTTAATTTATTAACAAGTCCTATACCTCTGCCTTCCTGACGCATATAAACCATTATTCCCCTTCCTTCAGAAGCAATCTTTCTCATAGCATAATCATACTGATCCCCGCAGTCGCATCTTTTAGAGCCTAATGCATCGCCTGTCAAGCATTCAGAATGTACTCTGCAAAGCACATCCTCTCCGCTTGAAATATCCCCCATAGTAAGTACAACATGATGCTGTTTAGTTATTTTATTTACAAAAGTAAGTATTTCAAACTCACCGTATTTAGTAGGCATTTTAGCCTTAGCATAAAGCTCCATTAAGTCTTCATTCTTTTTTCTGTAATCTATCAAATCAGAAACAGTTATCATTTTAAGATTATGTTTTTTAGCGAAATCAATCAAATCATCTCTTCTCATCATATCGCCGTCATCTCTCATAATCTCGCAGCATAAACCGCATTCTTTAAGTCCTGCTAATCTCATCAAATCAACAGTAGCTTCAGTATGTCCCATTCTTACAAGTACTCCTCCGTCTTTTGCAAGTAATGGAAACATGTGTCCTGGGCGTCTGAAATCATCTGGTTTTGAGTTTTCATCAACTACTTTTAAAGCTGTTATTGATCTTTCTACTGCTGAAATACCAGTTGTCGTTTCAATATGGTCAATAGATACTGTAAAAGCAGTTTCATGATTATCAGTATTTTTTGTAACCATTTGATTTAAATTAAGTTTATTTGTAATTTCTTTGCTCATAGGCATGCATATTAAGCCTTTAGCATAAGTAGCCATGAAGTTTATATTTTCTGTAGTAGCAAACTCAGCTGCACATATTAAATCACCCTCATTTTCTCTATCTTCGTCATCGGAAACAACTATTATTTTTCCGTTTCTTAAATCTTCTAAAGCTTCGTCAATAGTACTGTAAATGTTTTCCATTTTTAATGCTCCATTTAATTTTTTTATTCAGCTTTTTCCTAAAAATAAACTGTAAAAAACTGTAAAAAGTTCAAAAATTATTAAAATCCGTTTTTAAGCAAAAACTCCATTGTGATATTGGATTTTTTACTATTATTATTGTTTTCTCTATCATCTTTAAATGTTAAAAGCCTTTCAACATATTTGCCTATAACATCATTTTCTATATTAACCTTATCTCCCTCTTTTTTATAATAAAGTACAGTTTCCTTTAATGTATGAGGAATAACAGCTATAGAAAAAGTATTGTCAGTTAAACTTGCCACCGTCAAACTTATACCGTCAACGGCAACAGAGCCTTTCTCTACTATATACTTCATTAAATGTCTAGGCACTTCAATAGTAAGTATAATAGCATTATCATCTTTTTTCATAGATTTAATGCTTCCCACTCCGTCAATATGCCCGCTTACTATATGCCCGCCGAATCTTCCGCTTAAAGTCATTGCTCTTTCAAGATTAACTCTGCTTCCGTTTTTTAAACTTCCTAAATTAGTACGGTTCAAAGTTTCCTGAGTAACATCAGCATTGAATATCTTATTATCAAAACTAGACACGGTTAAACAAGTGCCATTAACAGCAACACTGTCCCCCAAATGCAAATCATCAAATATTTTATTTGCTTCTATTGTAATAACTTTGCTCTGTACCGATTTAACAATTCCTATTTCTTCAACTATACCAGTAAACATTTTTAATATTTTCTCTCTTAAATAATTTCTGTACTTTTTCCCGCCGCAAAAAGTACCAAAAAGTGCAAGTTTAAAATTAATTCTATATAAAGCTAATATATTTTATCTATAAATTAATAATTTAAATAGTATTCCAAAAATAAATCATCATCTATTTTTGTTATATCGCCGCCTATAAGTTTAAAAGCATTATTAGGGTCATCTATACCTTCGCCGCCTATAGGACTTTTTGCTTTAACTCCTCCGAATATTTTTGGTGCTATATAAACTAAAACCTTATTTACAAGCCTTTCTTCTATCAAACTAGCATGCAAAGAAGCACCTCCCTCTACATACACACTGTCAATATTTTTCTCTTCGCCTAATATTTTCATTAACTCTTTTAAGTTTATTCTTCCATTATTACTTTCTGTTTTTATTATTTCTATTCCCAAACTCTCAAGCTCTTTTATTTTTTTATCATCATTACTAACAGAAGCTATAAAAGTTTTTATTTCTTTTGCAGTTTTACAAATATTAGATTTTAAATCTATTTTTAGAGAACTATCTAAAATTATTCTTATAGGGTTTTTAGTATTTGGAAGTCTGCAATTAAGTGTAGGATTATCTTCTATTACAGTATTTATTCCAACCATTATAGCAGAGTATTTATTTCTAAATCTATGAGAATGCTCTCTTGATTTTTCTGAAGTTATCCATTTTGACTTTCCGCTTACTGTAGAAATTTTACCGTCCATAGTCATAGCATATTTCATCACAACAAAAGGTCTTTTATTTGCTATATAATAGAAAAATACTTCATTTAATTTTCTGCATTCATCTTCAAGCACATTAACTATAACTTCAATTCCAGCATCTTTTAATTTTTTTATGCCATTACCTGCAACTTTAGGATTAGAATCCACACACCCTATAATAACTTTTTTTATTTTATTTTTTATAATAGCATCAGCACAAGGAGGGGTTTTACCGTAATGAGAACAAGGCTCTAAAGTTACATAAATATCAGCTCCCTCAACATCTTCTCCTTTTTTTTGGGCGTCAAGAAAAGCATTAATTTCAGCATGATTTTCACCGTATTTTTGATGATAACCTATACCTATAACTTTATCATCTTTCACTATAACAGCACCAACCAAAGGATTAGGACTAGTAAAACCTTCTCCTTTTTTGGCTTCTTCAATAGCCATTCTCATATATTTTTCAGGCATAATGCTTATACTCTTAAAAATATTTTTATTAATCTTTGGAGTTTTATTTTGGCAGATTTTTGACTATAAACAAAAAAACTCTAAATGTTAAAATATAACAAATAGAGCCTTAATTTTCTGATATGCAGTAAGTTTACATTAGTTATCTTCTACCATCCAGACTTTAACTGTCGGTTTTGGAGTTGCACCAAATCAGCTATTTCTGAAAAATAATAATTTTCAAAAAAGCTCGCGGACTTTACCGCCGGTATGGAATTTCACCTAGCCCCGAAGATTTATATACTAATATTATAATACAAAAATATAGAATTGTCAACTATAACATAATTTTTATAAAAAAGGCATATTAATATTTATTTAACGTATGGTATGCTTTATACATAAATAAAATTTTCATTATCAATTCATTCATAATCAAAATTTATTAATCGTGCGGTAAGTTTATAGTAAATTAAAAAAATACTTTGGTAGGCAGCTAAAATAACATCACCAATTAAAAAGAAAAAATAATACAAAAACAACAAATTAGATTTAAAAACTAAAGAGTGGATTGATAATAAATTTTAAAACTTTATCTGCGTTTAAGACTTTTTAGATTTAAATGACTTATTTTTTAATATGGTTTGATATAATTTAAGTAAAATAGTATTTTTATAATCATAAATAAATTTAACAATAATTTCTTGACTTTTTTTATAGTATAAAATATATTTGAAAAAAAACATAATCTATATGCAAAAATGAAAAAAATTGTACCTTTCATTATACTTATATTATCATTCATCTCATGTAATAATAAAAATACTCAAGTAAACAACACCTCTTCACAAACTAATGAAAAAAATAAAACTATAATGGTTGGAATATATGTTTATGATTATCCATTCGGATATTTAAGCAATGGACAAATAGGCGGATTTGATTATGATATTATGAATGAAATAGCAAAATCCTCAGAATTGGAAATTGATTTTACAGCTATGAAATTTGAAGAGCTTATGCCTGCATTATCTTCAAAACAAATAGATATTATAATAGCAGGAATGACTGTAACTGAAGAAAGAAAAAAACTTGTGAACTTTTCAAAAGAATATTATAAATCAAGTCAGGCAATATTAGTGGATAAAGACAATGAATATATAAATACATTTGATGATTTAATAGGAAAAAGAGTTGGTGTTATAAATGGAACTATAGGATACAGCTATATCTCTAAAAAACAGGGTATTAATATAAATGGATTTGATACAGGAAGCAGTGCTTTACTTGCATTAAAAGTAGAAAAATTAGATGCTGCTGTATTTGATAAAGTAACTTGCGAACATTATGCAAAAAATGATAACAGCATTAAACTTGTAGAGGACCCTAATTATCCAATAGAAGATTATGCTATAGCTGTAAGAAAAGAAGATACTGAACTGCTGCAAAAAATTAATGATGGGCTTACAGAAATCATTAACAATGGAACATATCAGCAATTATTGGATAAATTCTTTCAATAGTTAATATCTACTCTTTCTCTCATATTTTTAAGAAGCCTTATTGGCTTAATATCCAAACTTAATAAAATATTTTCTATATTCTTATGATCTATAATAGGAACAAATATATTTAGCTTACTTATTATATTAGGGGATACAATATTCCCATCTTCGCTTTTAACCTCTTTCCAGCCTAGTATTTCCATTTTAACAAATTTTATTCCAAATCTCTCAATCTCATTTTCTATATCTATTTTGGAAGAACATTCAACTAAATAAACTATAGATTTTCTTCTATTTGCTATAAAGTAAGGTATAAAAAATCTAAATATAGAAGTACTTAAAAATATACAAATACATCCTATAGTTGATAATACCCATTGACCAGAACCTATTACTATACCTAAACATGCAGTAACCCAAACTATAGCCGCTGTTGTTATTCCATGAAGCTTACCTCTGTTTTGTATAATCATGCCTGCACCCAAAAATCCTATTCCTGAAACTATTTGTGCCGAAATCCTATTGTAATCAGGTACAGTGTATAATAATTCACTTCCTAGCTTTATAAGTTCTGCATTCTCAAGCATAATAGAACGTGCAAAAACCTCTTCATAACATGATAATATAGCAGCACCCATACATACAATGCTGGTTGTTCTGCTTCCTATAGGCTTTTTATGCTGTGCTCTCTCCCATCCTATAAATATACCCATTATATAGGCTACTAATATTCTTGTTGTAATTTCTAATATGCTATAATCTGCTAATGCATACTTTATAGAATCTTTAAACATAAATTATAATCCAAATATAATATATATTTAAATATTATCGAAAAAAATACTAAAACAAATATAAATAAAAGCTATATATCTATATCCTCATAAACTTCATTAAATGTTTTAGAATATAAAACTATAGAATCTCTGGAAACGCTTATTATATCATTTATAAGTTTATTAATATCATCATGCACATCAGAAGCAAAATACTCTATAACCATATCTAAATTCATACCGCTTATCAATGATATATTACTATATTTTCTATAAAATTTGCTTGCAATATTAAAAGGAGTACATCCGCATAGATCTGTAAGTATTAAAATATTATTATCTTGAATTTTGTTTAGTATTGATTTTAATTTATCTTCTATAGTATCAAAAGAGTCATCAGGCTGCATATCTATTATATCATAATTATCCAATTCGCCAAGTATCATTTTAGCAGCCTCTATAAAAGCAGAGGCTAATCTTCCATGACTCATTAATACTAAATTAGGCTTCATAACAATTATACCTCCTTTACCTTATATTATATAATATAATAATTGTTTTATATTAATCAAATTTTATGTAAATAAAATTTAAATTTTTTTACATATTCTAACTTTATATAATATCAATAGTTTATATAAATTGATATATATGTTATTATTATAAAAACTTTATAATTGAAATGGGACTTTTTATTATGAAAAAAGTATATAATAATCTTTATGTAGGAAGCGATAATGATTGCGTAAAGTTTAAAGGAGCGATAGTACATGCATGTCAAAGCTGTTTTGTAAGGGGGGTACATGGAAATATAGGAGATAAAAAGGTATTTGAGATAAATAATAATCTGTATTTAAATCTTCTTGATATATCCAGTCTATCTTTCGAGTATGCATTTCCAATGATAAAGAGGTCTATGGAGTTTATAGATGAGCATATAAAAGATATGGAGGTTCTAGTTCATTGTAATTTTGGTATGTCTAGATCTCCTTCTATAGCACTTCTTTATATGGCAAGAAAGGGATATATTAATAATAATTCATTCAAAGATGCTTTAAAAGATTTTTACGAAATTTATAGTTATTATTCACCGGGCATGGGAATGTATAGATATTTTGATACATATTGGCAGGATATAATGTCATTTTAATTATAATAGATCTGTTACAAAAATAATTGACAAAATTATTTACATAATACTCAATATAACTTTAGCTATAAAACACATTTTATATGTCGAATAACAATTAATTCCTATATATAAAATTGCGATCTTTTTGGTTATTACAATATAAGGGCTTCACCTGTGTTAATAAAAGAAATGCAGCTAAGACCAACTATAGAAATAAAAACACTGAAATTTAAATAGCATAATTCTTATTTAATTTAGTTCTGAAATAATTCCAATATTTTTAGTTTTTAATGTTTTTTGAACTATAAATAATTTAAATTTGAAAATATAATTTTTACTACAGTAAAATCTTTTTATTTTTTTCTAGTAAAAAATAAAAAGAAAATATTGACATGAAATATAAAAAAGTCTATACTATAAAAGTGAAAAATTTACTTATAAACACTTCAAATAACAATAGTGGGTGCACTCTGCACTCTGCACTCTGCACTCTGCACTCTGCACTCTGCACTCTGCACTCTGCACTCTGCACTCTGCACTC
>NZ_CALXKQ010000023.1 GCF_944388875.1 uncultured Brachyspira sp. | reverse complement strand
AAATAATAATTTTAACGAATTTCAAAAGAATATGGAAAGCGGTACGAGTTTCAAAATTTCCACTAATCGACATAATAAAAAATCTAGTATGCGTAAAAAACATACTAGATTTAAAGCAAAATCAATTTCCAAAAATATCGAAAATAAAAGCAAATAAAAAGTTTTTTCATAACTTTTTTAATATAAATCTGAGCATATCTTTTAACTATCCATCAGTTAAAAAAATAACAAATCAATACATCAAAAATTTATTTAAATCATTTGAAAACAAATCAAAAAAATATTTATGCGGAGCAGTGCTATGACTACAGAAACACCAGAAGTAAAAAGCGAATACTTAATAGCAACGTACGGCGATGCTATGCTTGACAGAGGCTTTACCTCTATACCGAATACATTAATTTATTACAGAAAAAGATTAGGACTTACTGCAAGCGAGTTTGAGTTTATAATTGCTGTAATGAGTTTGAGCTGGAAAAGAGATAAAGAAATCAGAGATAAAGAAATCAATCCTGCAGAAAAAAATTATTACAGACAAAGACAAAGTCTGTATGCTAAAGGCTATTTAACTTTCTCAAGCAAGAATGTTTATATAGGCGACAGATTTGCAGGAACAGGAACGGTATATAATTTCTCAGGATTAAAAAAAGCTATAGAGATGCTTGTTGAAGAAGACAGAGCAATACAAAATATGGATGCACCTGTAGAGCAGAAATATGATGAGCCTAGCTTGTTTAATGAAGACATAAACACAGAACCTTTACAGCCTCCGAAATTAATCAAAGATGAAAAAGAAAAAAGCGAAGAAGAAAAAACTCCTGAGGAAAAAGAAGAGGATAAAAAACAGGAAGAGTTTTTAGAAAAATATAATGAGCTTCATAAAGAACTAATAGGCGTTAAAATAAATCATAAATATCATCAAGTATATACTAGCTTTTTAATTGATATATTCAAAAAACGTGTGCATGATAATTTTGATGAAGCATTGTCTATAGTAAAGTTTAATTTCTTAAAATTATCACTAAATAAAAGATATTCGTTAAAACTTCAGGATTTATTAAAAATGGCTTTATGCCAAAAAAATGAAAATCCAAAAAATAATGATAACAAAGAAAATAAAACACAGGAAGATAACAAAAAATACTCAATACCTCGAGGGCTTGATAAATTAGACTTCTTATTAAATGAATTAGAAAAAGGAGGAAACATAAATGAAGCGTATGCTAAAATTGCAAATTGCGGATAGCAGTTACTGTCTGCAAAGTTATAAAAATCATTTAGAAGAATTGAAAAAAACAGCAAGAGAAGGCAAAGATCCTCTATGCACAAGATGCGATGAGTTTGGATTTGTTATAGGTACTGATTCTAAAACATCTTCTAAAGAAAATCTAATTCCTATTATGTGTCATTGTGTGAGTGATGAAAAAAGTAAGATAGAAAGAAAAATAGAGGACTTAGAAATAATAATAAAAAGATACAATAATGTATTTAATAAATTAGACAATGATATGACATTAAATATTTTTGCAGAAAGGTTTAATAATCAAAAGCTAGTAAGCAGTATAAAAAAATATTTAGAATTAGGAAGTATGAACTCACTGTATATTGAAGGAGAAAGCGGAACAGGTAAAACTACAATGCTTAAAATGTTATGGCAGATATATGCTATTAATAACATTAAAGCATTGTATATGAAGGCATCTAGTTTTGAAGATATGCATAAAAACTTATTTAATAAAAATGCACAGGACAGAGATTTGAAATCAAGTATAGATGCTAAAATAGATAATATAAAATTTGCAGATATTATTATGATAGACGACATTGACAGCGTAGGTTTTCATTATGCAGCCGAAGGCTATTATAAACTATTTGATAAAATCAGAGAATTAGAAAAAACAGTTATTCTTACATCAAATAAAAGCTACAGCGGTTTAATGAACAGCTTAAATATAAAAACAAGAAAAGATAATATTGAGGAAATTAAGGGCAGGCTTACAAGCAGATTAAAGAACTTAAATATTATAGAACTTGAAATGCATAAGTCTAAAGAGCTTATAACAGCATAGTAATAATAGAGGTATCAATAATATGATAAAAACAAAATTATTAAAAAAATCTGCAGTTATGTCAGACGGTAAAAACTATATAAAAATATATGATGAAGGTTTCGGACATTATAAAAAAAGTTATTTAGGTTTTACTGATAATGACATTGTTAATTTAGATTCAGGCAAAAATGAGCTTCATATCTCAAATATAGAAATTACAGACAGGAAAGAAATAACTGATTACGGAAGAAAATCAAGAGAGTGTTTTATAGAAGTGAGACAAGAAAACGGAAGCATATTTGGATATATTCATTTATTAAATGATTATATTGAGATATCACATGATTTTGAATATTCATTAAATGGAGAAATAAAGAAAATAGATTTTTAATAGTCAAAATATTATTTTGATTATTAAAAATATAGGAGAATTAAAATGCTAAAAATGATGGTATTCAGTATTAATACTAAAACCTACTTTGAATTAGGTTGTTTAGAATTAGAAAAGTTTATTAAACATCTTGGTGAGCCTTCTTATGCTAATTTAATAACAAATGAATTAAAAGAATTATTAAATACTTATGAACCTGATTATAAAAGAGATGATTGGAATATACATTTTTCTAATTGGTTAAAAAGTTTGCATAAAGGTGATTATTTATGTATGTATGACGGTTGGATAACTGATTATAAAACTATGAATGAATTAAAAGAAAAGTATATAACACAATTAAAAGATAAAGGCATGTTAATAAACTGTTAACAATGTTGATAACTTGTAAATAAGATGTTGAGAAATTAGGAGGAAGATATGACTATTTTAATAAGAAATAAAGAGGAAATAAATTATATAACTGACTTTGAAGGTATGTATATAAAAGAACCAAGCAAAGATGATAATTTTTATTCTTTATATGTAGATACAAAAAATACAGGATTTTATATTTATAAAAATGAAGATAGAAAAGAAGTGATGGAAGTATTTAATTATATAGCTGATGAAATAGAATACGGCTATAAAATCGGAAAAGAAAAAATATATATAGACTTAAATACTTTTTGAAAGGAGATAAAAAATGAGTCAAAAAGAAAAATTAAAAATATATTTATCAGGAGCTATTAGCGGTAAGGAAAAAATAGAATATCAAAAGGAGTTTTATGATGCTAAAGAAAAAATATTGAAGTGGACAGAAAATAAAGATATACCTGTCGAGGTAATAGTACCCTGCGACTATGATCATTTGAATAAAACAGGGAAATGGGAAGATTATCTTAAAACAGATATAAAACTTCTTGCAGACTGTGATTGGCTTGTAGATATAGAAAACGGAAGTGAAAAAAGTAAAGGAGTTATGCTGGAGAAAATGATTTGCACAGCATTAAATATTAATATGATAGAACTAAGCGAATTTAAATTAATGTATGATACTCTTCTTTATAATAAATATATAGAAGATAGCGAAAAGGAGAAAAAAAATGAATAAAGAGGATTTAATTATTAATGAATGCGAAGAGCTTAAAAAATTGCTGATAGCTAAAAATAAGGATTATGGAAACAGCTATGACAAAACATTAAATGAGTATGGCAGAAATATAGGATTAATACGAATAGAAGATAAATTAAATAGATTAAAAAATCTTCTTTTATTAAAAGAGAAAATAAGAACAGAAGAAAGTATTATTGACACTGTACTTGATATAGCAGGCTACGCAGTTCTTTTTAGTATTTACTTGAAAGAACAGGGCGGTAATAAAGGAGGAAAGTGAGAAACCGCCGCCGAGTAAACTTGTTTGCTCGGGTATATTAGGCGGGTTCGAACATAGCAGCAATGAGAAGTGATGATAAAGCATATAAAAGATACAAAAGCAAAAAATGGCGTGCCTTCAGAGAAAGTTTTTTAAAAGAAAATCCTCTTTGTAAAAACTTTGCTGAGTGCCATAATTTTGCTGAACATGTTGATCATATAAAAAGAATAGAAAGCGAAGATGATCCATTGTTTTATGATAAAAGCAACTTGCAGGCTTTATGTAAGAGATGTCATAGCAGAAAAACTGCAAAAGAAGACGGAGCTTTCGGAAATAAGAAAAAAGACTACTAGGAGTAAACAATGGAAAAAGATAATAGAGAATATATATATATTTAGAAAAAGATACATCAGAAGGAAAAGTATTAATTGATATAAAAAATGTCAACGGTAAAGATATTATATATTTATTATCTGAGTTTATAGACTTTGTAAGTAAAAAAGAAGATATGCCTGCAAATGTCTTTTTGATTATGATAGATAAAGCAATAATGAAAAAAAGAGAATTAGAAAATAAAAAAGGAAATGAACAATGAAAACACAAAATAAAAGATTGTATTACTGTTTTGAATGCAAATTTGCTAAAAGAATAAAAGGTGCTTTAATATGCAGTGTATACAGAGGAATTACTGATATAAGCAATAAAGCCTGCTTAGATTTTGAATTAAAACCTGATTTTATACGCCGTAAAAATAAATAATGGAGCACCAGCAATGAGAGAACTAAACTTTATAGAAAATAATGGGCGTTTTGGCATAACTTTTATGTCTGATGATAAAGCAGAAGCTAACACTGTAATGAATGCTATACAGAGATTTATATTAAAAAATAGTAATAAAGAAATATCAAAGAAGACTGAGCTTAAAAATCAAAAAAAAGATATACAAAAAGAAATTGCTGAAATAGAAAATAAATCTTTTGAAGACACATTAAAAGAAAACAATGAGATAATATCTTTCGGAGAAGATGAAGATGATTCAAATTATAGAATAGATGAGGAGTGTGAAGAAGATCCATTAAGTGTAGATGCAGATAATATAAACAGATGGGACTATGATGCAGACGGTGATAAAGTGGATATTGAAGGCAACAAGTTTCTTTTTGAGGATTAAAAATATAAAGCTAAAAAACGAGTGCCTGTATCTGAAAGATACAGGAGCTTATTACGAGTTTTTTAGCTTTAGCAATAATAAAAGGCAATAAAATGCTTTTTGATTATTAAGGAGTGAATTAATATGTCAAATACAAAATATAAAGAACAATGTATAAATTGCTTTAATAGAAAAGAAAACACTTTCTTTTGTAATATACTTAATAAATATATAGATTTAAGAGATACTAAAAAATGCAGTTTTTATAATAAACTAACATCTATAAAGATTAAAAATATTGATTATAAACCAGTTATTTGATAAATAGGTATAAAAATGAAAGATACTATTATAGTCTTTGATAATACAAAAGAAAATGAAAGCGTTGGAAAAATAAAAGGCTGTTATGATGATGTAATAATAGGATATATGACACTAATATATCAAACTGCTATAAAAAGTAAGAAAAAACCTGAGGATGTTGTTTTGGATATATTGTATAAAGTTAAAGATAATAAAGGAACTTTATATAAATATATGAAAAATAATGAAAGGAATAAAAAATGAAAAAATTAAGATCATCTAAATATAAAAATCTATATAACATATTAAAAGATGTTTCTTATAAACATACTATAGCTAAAGTATTTTATGACTTTATAGCTATGACAGCATTAAATATTGCTATAGAAATAAGTTTTAATATTGAAGATAAGAAAAAAAGAATAGAGCAATTTAAAAAAATCGCTGTTACTTATGATGAAAACGAAATGGAGCTTTTTAATGCATTTAAATTAGAATTAGCAAATGAATATCAGAATAATAGATATCAGGATGTATTAGGAGTTTTATTTCAAGAGCTTGAATTAAAAAATGATTTCAAAGGTCAATTTTTTACGCCTTATGAATTATCATACTGTATGAATAAAATTAATTTTGATAAATCATTATTAGAAAATAAAGATTTTATTCACTGCAATGAACCAGCAGCAGGAAGCGGAGGAATTGTTATAGCTTCATGTCAGATAGCAGAGGAACTAGGCTATAATTATTCAGAAAAATTAATATGGAGTATTAATGATGTAGATTTGATGTGCGTATATATGTCATTCATACAATTAAACTTAATAGGAGCTTCCGCTTTAATACAGCATTGCAATACATTAAGTATGGAAGTTTTTGATAGGTTTTATACACTCGGATATATTTTAAATAGATGCAGTCAAAGACTTCAAATAGAAGAACATTGTAATAAGATGTTAGCAGCAATAAAAGATATGCAGTCTTTATCTAATAACTAGAGGTTATAAAATGATTTGCAGTATATGTAAGAATAATTTTGATGATTTACCAGAAACGACAGTAACTATTGAAGCTAAAACTAAAGAAGGTAAAGAAATAAAATCAAAAGAAAAGAAATTAAATATATGTGAAGATTGTATTTTAAGAATTGCAAAGTCGGGATTACCAACAAGGATTATTTTTGAAGATGAGGATTAATTTATGATTAAAGGTGTTTTTATTCAAAAATATTTAATCAATATAAATTGTATATCAAACATTTATTTTGATGAAAATAAAAGTACTATAAAAATATTTACTTTAGACAGCGGATTGCCTACAACAATAGAATGTGAAACTGAAGATGAATATAATAAATATTATAATATTCTAATATCATTATTTGATTTAGTAAAAGAGATATAAAAAAATGATTAAAGCTGTTATTAATTATAATGATGTAAATGATGAGTTCAGAAGAATGAATGATATTTTAGGAGTAATAAAATATAAATATAAAAATATTAATGTTAGTTATAAAAAACTAAAAAAGAAAAATGAACTGTTTGTAACTATTAATAATGAAAGATTAGAGTGTAATCATAGTTTAGAGTTTTATATGCAGGCAGTAGAAAATATATTGAATAAGGTTATAAAATGATGGTTTATCAAATCGGATCTATATGTTTTGGAATATTCAGTGTTATATGTATTTTTATTAGTATAACATCTAAAAATGACATTGCTAAGGCGTTCTATTTGCTTTGTTTCTTTTTATCAAATATTGCTGCTTTGCTTTGTGATATAGTAATAAAATTAAATTAGAAGTTATAAAAGTTTATATTCTTTTCTATATATAAGGGCTTTTGCCTTTAATTTATGGAAAGGTATAAACATGTCTTCTAAAAAAAAGAATGAATTAATATTAAAAAGGAATAATATAATAAGCCAAGAGCAAGCAGAACTTCTTTACAAACAAGCTAACTATTTAAATATACTTGATTATATGAAGGAAGAGCAGCTTATTAAGCAGATAGATTATGAAACAGAGAAAGAAAACTTTTTTAAGCAATGTTCAAAAACAAAAAGCAATCACACAAAAAGACAGTATAAAAACGGACTTAATAAACTAGAGGAATACTGTAATATGAATAATAAAAATATTTTATTTATTAAAGCAAGAGAAGCTGATGACTTTATAACAGAAGTTAATTCAAGCGAGCTTTCTAATTTAAGTATACGTGCATTAGTTTCTTCCTGTTCCTCTTTCTTTTCTTTTTTAGAAAGAAGATATCCATTTATTAAAAATCCTTTTCGAGGGACAAAAACTCGTCCTCCTGTGAAAAATAAAAAACGTTTGGAAGTACCAACTAAAAAAGAAATTGAATTAATAATTAAAGATATATCAGATCCGCTTATAAAAGTGGCCATCATTTTTATAATGGAATGCGGTGTGCGTGTTGGTGCTTTACCTAAATTAGAAATAAGAAATAATAAATATTATTCATATTCAAAAGGAAAAGAAATAAGCTGGAAAGTTACTGACAAAGTTATAAAAGAATTAAAAAAGAACAATCTTTCTTTTGATAAGCCTTTCAAAAATAAAAGTTCTGAAGTGATAAGAAACATTTTTTATAGGAGTTCAAAGCGTTTATATAAACAAGGCAAAATAAAAGCTGCCTACTCTATACATGATATAAGGCATTATTTTGCTGTTACTCTATACAAACAAACTAAAGACATAGAACTTATTAGACAGGCATTAAATCATAGCAGTATAGCTATAACAGGAATATACTTAAAAAGTTTAGAGGTAGAATAATGAAAAAAAGATTAATAGTTTGCAGATTCACATATAAAGAATATAAGCTATTAAAAAGATTAGCTAAAGAAAATAATATGAGTGTACGTAAGTATATAAAAAAACTTATTTTAGATTATATCAATTAGATACAGTGTTGCGATAATTACTGTTATCGTATTATATAATAATTATAAGTTAGATTATATTTTAAATCTCATACCAAAATCATTTTCAGCAAAAAAATCTAGTAAATTTATATCTCCATTTTCTTTCTTCATATCTTCAATTGGTTTTACATTCTCTATTGATGGATATACCATATGTGTATATTTCCATTCTTTACAAATAGATTTTATTTCATCATTAAATAATTCATTATCAAATTTTTCATTTAAAATATTTCTTACATATGAAAACAAAATTCCAGAAATAATATCACATAATTTAATGGAATAACTTTCTTCACTATTTAAAAATTTAACATTTAATATTTTTAATGGAAGTATAGATTTAAATTTACCATACCCTATTTTAACATTTGGAATTTTTTTATTTGATAAGAATAAAAGTTTATCTTCTTGATTATATATCATATTTGATTGGTCATGGCATACAGTAAATCCATCATTATATTTTTCATTTAAATATAAACATATGCTGACTAATGCATGCATAGATGGATCTAAACTATTAGTAGATTCACTATTTACATATTCATTCAAATCTTCATACATTGTTAAAATTTGGATAAATCTTTTTATATCATCATTTTTACATGTATCAATTAATTTATATAATTCCTCTTCAAAATTTTTAATTGTTTTTTCATCTTTTATTCTTATCATTTTTAAATATTTCATATACATATTATGAAGTATATTTTTATCACAAACTACAGGTAAAGAAAAAAACATTATATTAGAAAATGCTATATGAAATCCTCTATCATAATAATCTATACCATCTCTATACATTTGAGGCTCAATAATGTGATCTAATATTTGTATGAGTAAAAAAAATTCTTTATGTATAATAGAAGTATAAAAATAACTATTCAATGAATTCATTTCTTTTTTTATAAAATTAATTAATTCTTTTTTTCCCTTAGAATTTTTTTTTAATTTAACAAAATGTAATTTTTCTATATCAGAAAAATATTTTTCTAATATATTTTTAGACTCTGTTTCTTCTAAAGTATTTCCTGATAATATATATATAGGCTGTTCTTCATTTAATAACTGAAATCCTGTATTACCAGCTTCATCAAAATATATATTATTCATAATAAGTTCCTTATACCTAATAACTATATTGTAATCTTTAGAATTTTATCTAAATGATTTGTTTAAGATATATTAATTATAAAAAAAGTCAACCTTATTCATACATGTTTTTTATTGAATAAAGTGGACTTTTTCAAATAAATGCTATATACTATAATTATATCAAATAAAAAGGATATCTTTATGCCAAGAGGTGGAGCTAGAAATGGAGCTGGCAGAAAAATACATGGAAGTGAAAAAGCTGATATAAGAGTTATGTTTAGGCTTACCAAAGAGATGTATAATCTTATTAATACTTATGCTCAGAAAGAAAATTTAAGTGTTGGGCAGTATGTACGTAAAGTTACTCTTGCAAAATTAATTAAAGAGTAGATTATGAAAAATAATGATAATAAACAAAAACCAAGATCATATAGTATATTAACATTAAAAAAATTACATGCACTCAGTTTAAATAGATGTTATAATCCAGATTGTAATAAAAATATTTTTATAAATGAAAATGGAAAATATATCAATATTGGTTATATTGCTCATATAATTGCACATTCTGAAAAAGGTCCAAGAGCTAACCCTAATATTTCTGAAAAAGAATTAAAGGATTTTCATAATTTAATTCTTTTGTGCCCTAATTGCCACACTCAAATAGATAAATCACCTGAAAAATATACTATAGATTTATTACATCAATGGAAAACAAAACGAGAATCAGAAGCCATTTCTAAAAAAATTAATGAAAATAATGGGGTACTTGAAATAGCTATAGAACATATTGCTAATATGGATGTAGATAATTTAGATTATGATAATAAGGCAGAAATTTTTGATATAGATAATAAAATATTATATAATAATTTAAAACATAATAAAATATATATAGATGAATACAAAGTATATTATGGAAAGATAGATGCTATATATAAAGAATTAGAAAATTTCAATTCTTTTAAAAAAACAAAATTATTAAGAAAAATTAGACAATTTTATATAGATGAGATAAAGGAAAATTATAATGGAACAAACGATATAAATATTATAAGAGAAAATAGCGATAATATATTTGATAATATAAAAGAAAGAATAGAAAATTGTTTATCCAATGTAGAAGAAGACGATGTATATATTGCTTTACCTATTATTCTTGTAGATGCTTTTATTAGATGTAAAATATTAGAGGAGCCTAAATAATGATAGTGAGTAAAGATATAACTCCAAATAAAAATCTATATTATGTTGGGGCTCTAGTTATAGAAGTATTAAAGAAACAAAATACTGATAAATTGGATATCATAGAGGTATATAAAGAAGTAAATAAAAAAGAAAATATATCTATGTCTTTATTACTTTTTTCTTTTGATTGGTTATTTATGATAGATATTTTAAACATAGAAGATGAAGAGATAAAGATATGTTTATAAAAAAAATACTAATAGAAAAGAATGATGGTGAAATAATAAGAGAAATCCCATTTCATATGGGATTAAATTTAATACTTGATAATACACCAAAAGAAGATAAAACTTCATCTGGAAACGATGTTGGAAAAACTACTTTATTAAAATTAATAGATTTTTGTTTAGGCGGAGATGGAAAAAATATATATAAAGATAATGAATTTGGTGAAACTGATGATGGAACATATACAATCAAAGATTTTCTAATAAAAAACAAAGTATTAATTACATTAATATTGACAGACAACTTAAATGATAATAAATCCAATAATATTATAATAAAACGCAATTTTTTATCAAATAAAGAAAAAATATGTACTATAAACAATAAAGATGTTAGTTATAGTTCTAACAATGATGAATCTAATGCTGGGTTGCTATTAAATAAATTAATATTTAATTATGATTATAACAAACCAAGCTTTAGACAAATTATATCAAAAAATATAAGGTATGAAAAAATAAGACTTGAAAATATAGTAAAAGTATTGCATCCCGCTACAAAATCTACAGAATATGAAGCTTTATATTTATTTTGGTTTGGGATACATTCTAATTTATCACAAGAAAAAGCTCAATTAAAATCACAAAAAGATTTAGAAGAAAAATTGCAATCAAGGTTAGAAAAAGATGGTTCATTGGCTGTTTTAGAACAAAAATTACATTTAAAGAATAAAGAAATTGAAGAAAAAGAAAAGTTGAAAGATAATTTAAATATTAATGAAAATTATAAAGAAGATTTAAATAAATTAGATAATATAAAAAGAAATATTAATCGTTTGAACACAGATATTTCAGCATTAAATATGAGAAAAAATCTAATTATTGAAAGCAAAAATGAACTAGAAAATAATAAAGTAAATATAGATATTGAATATATAAAGTATCTGTATGAGGAAGTTAAAAAATTTATTCCAAATATACATAAAAGTTTTGATGATACACTTAAGTTTCATAATTCTATGATAGTTAATAAAATCAGTTTTATTACAAAAGAACTTCCTGATTTAGAATCCAAAATAATTCATTTGGAATTAGAATTAAATGAACTTTTAGAAGAAGAAAAACATTATACTAATATTTTGAAAAAAAGTTCTACTATAGAGGAATTAAATCTCATTATAAATGAATTAAATATACTTTACGAAGATAGAGGTACATTGGAATCAAAATTATCTATGTGGAAAGATTCTAATTCTAATATTAATGAAATAAATAAAAGATTAAAAGCTATAGAAGAAGAAAATGTTTCTTATAGTGATTTAATATCTAAAAAAATTACAGAGTTTAATGATATTTTTTCTGAAATATCATACAAATTATATGGAGAAAAATTGGTTCTTACTTTAGAAGAAAAGGAAGATAAAAGTAAAGTTAAGAATTATACTATTAATATTATACCATATGAAAATAAACCTTCTGGTTCAGGGAGAAAAATAACACAAATAGAAGCATTTGATTTATCATATATACTATTTGCAGATAAAAATAATATAAAATGTTTACATTTTATATTACTTGATGAAATGGAAAAAGTTCATAATAATCAAATAAATAATTTAGTATTAGATGTATTAAATAATATTAACTGTCAATACATAATATCTGTTTTAAAAGATAAACTACCGCCTGAAATAGATGTAGATAAATATACAACCTTATCATTATCTCAAGATGATAAGCTATTTAAATTCTAAAAATATAATTGTTGCGATAACCTTTATTATCGCAACACCTATAATTAATAAATTATATATTTAATTCTTTTAATACAGCATCTCTAATATATTGAGATACACTGACATTATTCTGTTCTGCTTTTTCTTTTATTAGGAGCTGTTCTTTTTCACTAACACGCATATATAATTTAATGTCAAGTCTATCCTCTATTATTCTTTTTCTGCCTGAACCTTCACGAGCTCCGCCCGTATTTGCTCTAGCACCGCCTCTATTATCTTTTTTCTTTACTTCCATTTTTATTTCCTTTCTTAAATAAAATTATTAATATTGTTATATTAAGACATAATGTAACAATATTAATTATTGCAGTTATTGTTGAAAGCATACTTGACACCTCATATAATTTATATATAATAGTAAGTATGGAAGTTCAGGAGCCAAGCTACCAACTTGACTCCCTTTCGTAATCAATCAAAGGTTTTAATCTTTAATTGATTTAACTACGATTATAATAGCAGACACTAAATTGATAACCGCAGTTATGAAAGTTAGAACTTCCATTTTTACCTCCTTAACTTTAAGGATAATATTATTATATCATTTTTGATGATTTTGTCAATACTTTTTCAACAAAAAAATAATAAATTATTTTAATTTTTTTCTTATTCGAATTATAACTGATTTATATTTGCTTGGCAGGGGGTGGGGAAAATCTCTACAGGCTTTTACTCGGTGCAACGAGTGGGGAGTCTTTTATACATGGCGATAACTTTTTTATTAGGGGGTATGAGCATCATTTTTCTAATTCTTTAATTTTAGTTTCTAATTCATCAATTCTTTTTACAGTTTCTTCTAATTCTGCTACTCTTTTTTCTAATTTTTGCATTTCGCTGCCTTTCTCTTCCCATTCTTTTTTAGCTTTTGCAACACAAGCCTGTACAAAACCACCGAAAGTGGCATTTGAATAATTTAAAGGATCTGCTTTACTATTTTTCACCATTTTAACAATCCATCTATATATATCTTGATTAAAATTAATTGATACACTATTCCTTGAATCCATAATATCTCCTTAAAATTATTATTATAATTATTGTATTTATAAATAATAAAAATTACATTTACACACAATTTAATATTTTGGGTATAAAAAATAAAACTTTTGCAGAAAAGAACTTGCTATCTTTTGGAACAGAGTTATTGTCATCACATAAATAATTAAAAAAAGAGGTAATTAACATGATTAATTTTGATTTTAATAGTATAGTAGAAGGATTAAAAGAATACTACTCAGAGAAAGCTGCTGAATTATTAGCAAAATATTTATTAGAGAATGAGCAAGGTTCATCATTACCAATTATAGCTGTATTAAATGAGGATAATAATGAATATGAAGTATCTATAGGTTATGATATTATCAAAGATTTTTATCAAGAGTTTAATACAGATGGTTTTGTTAAATATTTAGAAGAAAATGAAAATTTGTATGGGGATAATATATTAATTAGTGATGATGATTTAGTAATATGCTATATAGAATAATAATACAATAATTATATTAAACAATGGGCTTTAAAGCCCATTGTTTTTTGCCCTAATTTTTAATTGATGTCTGAAAAAAATAACTTTTTTGCGGAAAAGAACTTGCTATCTTTCCAAACAGAGTTATTGTCATCACATAAATAATTAAAAAGAGGTAAATAAAATGACAACTTTTACATTAGATAGTATTACTAAAAAAATATTAGAAAACACTAATTTTTCTAAAGCTTCATCTGAGGTTATAGCTAATTTTATAATAGAAGATGATTGCTTTACACTTGAAGAAGATTTTTTTTCAAGGGTGTATGATAAAGAAAAAAAGGAACTTATAATTGATGTTAATATACAAGCAATATTAAATGTATTTAAAGAGTTTAATACTAAGCAATTTGCTGATTTTGTTAAAAACAAAAAAAATAAGTTTGATAAAAATAAAATAATGAAAAAAGATACTAATTATATATTGTATAGAATGTAATTTTATAAAAATAAGGGGCTTAACGCCCTTTATTTTTTTGCCTTAATTAAAAAAAATAGTGCGAAAAAAATAACTTTTCTGCGGAAAAGAACTTGCTATCTTTCGGAACAGAGTTATTGTCATCACATAAATGATTAGAAAAGAGGTAAGCAACATGATTAACTTAACATTATTTTTAATTAATTATAAACAAGGATTAGATTTAGTAAAAGAAGAAAAATATAGTTATGCTATAACTCGCTTTGAATCTTTAATTGAAATGCTTGACGATAACAAAGATATTATATCAGATTATAAAGAATTAAGAGAAAGTATTAATAATAATATAGCAGGATGTAAGCTATTTATGAAAGGGCTTTAATAGCAATAAGGGGCATTAAGCCCCTTATTTTTTTGCCTTAATTTTGAGAAATAAGTGTGAAAAAATTATGGTTTCGGAGGAAAAGGACTTGCTATCTTTCGGAACAGAGTTATTGTCATCACATAAATAATTAAAAAAGAGGTAATTAAAAATGAATAAACAATTAGAAAAAGAATTAGCAATAATAAAAAATAATAATGAAGAAGCTACAGTAGAAATAAGAAAATTATTGAACAATAATAATCTATATGTAGATTTAACACAATATAATGCGGCAGTATATATAGAACATTATATAAATGGAAAAAGAAAATATACTGAAATTATAGGGGCTCACATAAAAGATAGTAAAACTATATGCAAATACTCAACATATACAACTTATATAGATGATGAAACAGATCAAGATGTTATATCGCATTATGCAGTATTATTAAGATTATCATCAAATATATTAGAAAGTAAAACTATTAGAAATAAAATTAATAAAATATTAGACAGCTATATGAATAAACTAAAATATGAAATAGACAATTTGAAAGTATCGTAAACCTTTTTTAATTATTTATTAATGCATACTTTATATATAATATATAAAGTATGCAGATTATAAAGTAAATACACCTTCACTTTCATAAATACTTTTCGTATCTTCAAAATGATTTTTAATCACTCTATGAAGAGCCATAATAGAAGCTACAACACCATCAATTCTTTTACGTGATCTTTGCCTATCAGGCTTAGTAGGAAGATAATTATCCCTGCCGTCTGTTCTTACTTCACAGCAGCTTATCATCCAATTAAGAACAGCATTATTACCATGTAAAAGTTTTCGCTCATCTATAGTTTTTTCAAATAAAGAAGTTCCTTCAGATAAACCGCCGACTGCAAAAGATTGTCTTATATCTGTCATTTTTAACCCTTCTTTTTTCAAATGAGTGACTATTTCAATAGCTTTCCAAGGGTCATAGCCTATTTCTATAATTTCAAAATCTTTCGCATCATTTAAGATTGAAGATTCTATTACATCAAAATCTATTATATCACCGCTTGTTAAAGTAATTAAACCTTGCGAAGCCCATAATTCATAAGGTACTCTGTCCTCTTTAGAGCGCTGTCTTATATTTTCTTTAGGCATAAAGAAGCGAGGCAAAAGTATATACGGACCATTATCAATAGAATCAAAACATAAAACATAAGCTGCTATATCTCTTGTAGTTGCTAAATCTAAACCGATGCAGGCTTTTCTGCCTTTTAATTCATTTATATTTATATTTTGATGTAAATAAGATTTAAGCCACCTGTCAGAAGATATCCAAACTTCACTAGCCTGTGTCCAAATATTCAAGTTTTTTGTAAGAATATCTGTTCTCTGAATAGGTTTATCTAGTCCTTCTAAAAGCCTAGATTTTAAGTAACTGTCTTTTACAGAAATATTTATGTTAGGATTAGCTTGAAAAATAATTTTATTTATTAATTCTTCCTGCTTTGAAATATCCTCTTTTTTTGTCAATTTTTCTTTATATTCTGACATAAATACCCAAATATCATTGATGTCGTCAGGCTCATATATTATTGTAAAATATTCATCATTATTTAATGAACCTTTTAATATTTGCTTTGCATATTCATATTCAGAAAAACATACAGAAGATTTATCAAAACCAGCAGTAGTAATTATAAATACAAGCGGCTGCCTTCTAGCTCCCATTCCAGATTCAAGAACATTTAATAATTCATTATCAGGATGTGCATGATATTCATCTACTATAACTAAATGCGGATTTAATCCGTCTTCAGTGTTGCTGTCCTGTCCTAATGGTTTGGATTTTGAGGCAGTATCTTTTTTCTTTGTAATTGTAGAAGTTTGTTTATATGTAATCGCTTCTTTATTAAGAGCTTTTGCTTTTCTTATCTGCCTTTCGCTTTCGCTCCATGCAATTTTCGCTTGATCTTTTTTCGTAGCTATATAATATATTTCGACACCAGCCTCTGCAGGACTGTCGCAGAAAAAGCAATAATTCCCAATTCCAGATGCAAAAGTAGTTTTTCCATTTTTTCTGCTTACCTGAACGTATGCTTTTTTGTAACGTCTGAGTTTATTTTCTTTTCTTCTCCATCCGAATATACTTGCTATTATAAACTGTTCCCAAGGCTCTAGTATAATATTATGATTAGCCCATTCGCCTTTTGTATGTACTAAAGATTGTATGAACATGATAGGACGTTTAGCTTCGTTCTCATCAAAATAAAAAGGATAATCATTATTTTTTGATTTTTCAATATCATCCAAATGCCTTTTTACAGATAAAAAAGCAGCTTGACATACTGGCAGTTCTTTATTTATAACTTTATTGATATATTCTTCATAGGTATACATTTATATTTAACCATTTATCATTTTTTCAAGCGGATCATTCTCTTCTATAGTTTCAGGAATGACAACTTTCTTTTTTGAAGCAGGAGTTAAACCAAACTCAGTAAGCATTTTATGATATGCTGTTATAGCTTTATGATAAGCTAAATATTCGCCCATAGTCTGAGAGTTTTTCCCTTCTAAATATCCAGCGATAGAACCTCCTTCATTAATCATAGCTTGATAGAGATGCATAGCATCACCGTAATGCAGACATAAAAGTTCAAAAGCTGATAAATCAGCAGGTCCGAGCATATTTTTTTCAGCAAAAATAGGTGCAAGTTCTTCCCATTTTTTTAGAGAATACCCACTAAAATATTCTGGCGGATTTGGTGTTATAACGGCTTTTTTGGGCTTATTTTTGGCGTTTTTTGGGGCTTTTTTAGCTTTATCAGGCATTTATACTCCTAATCCTATATTTTAGTTAAAAATCTACATTAATAATAAGTAATATAATATTTTATAACTAGACAAATGTCCGCCTATGGCGTAAAAAAAATAATTCAGGAGCTTTGTATGATCAGAAAAGTTGTAATTGGAAACTGTACTTTAATAAAAGGAAATTGTGAAGAGGTTATGGAAGAATTAGAAAGCGATTCAATAAATGCTGTTGTATCAGATCCTCCCTATCTATATTTAAAACATAAGCTAGACATACCTTTTTGTGAAGATAAAGTATTTGGAGAATGGAAAAGATTATTAAAAAATAATTCTATGATAGCATTTTTCGGAAGAGGAGATGCATTTTTCAGATGGAACTTAATGCTTGACAAATTAGGTTTCAAGTTTAAAGAAACGGCAGTATGGGAAAAAGAAAATGCATCAAATTATCTAAATAATTTTTTAAGAATACATGAGGATATTTCTTTTCGCAGTTTAGGTAATGCTAATTTAAGAAAAGAATATGTTGACTATTTAGAATATCAAATTAACAAAAATAAATTGGATAGAATAATAGATATTTGGAAAGGATTAAGGAGTGCATTAAACAGCAAAGACAAAGATGATGTTATTAAATATATAGAGACAGGCATCAAGGAGTTTAATTATGAAAGCAAAAGAAAATATGAAATAACAGCAAGAAAACATCAAGGTGCAAAAAGAGGAGTTAATTTATTTCAGTCAGTAAAAGTAGGAAAAATAGAAACATCTATTATGCGTTGTAATAGAGAACAGTATCAATATCAGCATCCGACTCAGAAGCCTATTGCTTTAATGGAGCGTTTAGTAAGATTAGTTTCAGATGAAAATAATACAATATTAGATCCATTTATGGGCGGAGGCAGTACAGGAGTTGCATGTATTAATACTAATAGAAAGTTTATAGGAATAGAGCTAGATGATGAATATTTTGATACAGCAGTAAAAAGAATAAGCAAAGCATATCAAGATAAAGAAGAGGAGTTTATTGATGAAAAAGCAGCATAAAATTAAAGCACCTTTTTGTTATTTTGGAGGTAAAAGTGCGGTTGCTGATTTAGTTTGGGAGCTTATTGGCAATGATGTAAAAAGATATTTTGAGCCTTTTGCAGGAAGTTTGGCTGTATTATTAGCTAGGAAAAGAAAGAATAATAAATTATATAATGAAATAGTTAATGATTTAGACTGCTTATTAATTAATGTTTGGAGAGCATTAAAGAAAGCATCAGCTGAAGTAGCTCTTTTATGCTGCGATCCAAGTTCGCAGCTTTTGTATTGGCAGAGAATATGCTATATAGTAAAAAATAAAGACAGTTTATTAGAAAAAATGCTGAAAGATGATGAGTATTATGATGTAAAACTTGCAGCATACTGGATATACTGCAAAAGTTCAGAAATCGGAAGAATGGAAATAGATAAAATTGATGCAGAAGAGGTTTATAAATCAATAGATAATGGAATTACAAAAGGACGCATACAATTATTAAGAGGAAACGGCATTCATTCAAAATGCACTCAATTATACAATCCATACAGCGTAACTAGATGTAAATTAGAAAGACTTAGCCTATGGTTTGCACAAATAGAAAATATATTAGAAAATGTAAAAATAACATGCATGGATTGGAAAAGACTTTTTAATGAAGGCACGCATTGGCAAGATGATTGCGGAAAAAGCAATATAGGAATATTTTTCGATCCTCCATATTCTGATACAAGCAGAAAAAAATCTTTATATAGAATTGACAGTTATGATACAGCAAAAGAAGTCAATGATTTTTGTATAAAAAATGCATATAGAGAAACTTATAAAATAGTTATTGCAGGATATGAAGGAGAACATAATAATCTTGAAGATTACGGATATGTAAAATATTCTTGGAAAGCACGGGGCGGATATAGCAATATGAGCGGAAATAATGATAATAAATTTAAAGAACGTCTTTGGGCTTCAAGTTCTTGTAATAAAATAACAATATAAAACTGATATTTCCTTATATTTTTTTATAATTGTATGCCAATTATAGAAAAAATAAAAAGCGGTATAAAAAAATGGCTGTTTCCTGATTTCAGTCATGTTGACAGCAGTAATTTTTTATCAATTCAAAATGATAAAACTTTATCAGCTGTTAATCCTAATACAGCTTTAACTTTCTCTACAGTATTCGCATGCGTGAGAGTTATAGCCGAAACAATAGCAACTTTACCTCTTTTTGTATATAAAATAAATGGAAATAACAAAATAAAAGCAAAAGATCATTCTTTATATAGCTTATTACATGACTCACCTAATGAAGAATGCACATCAGTGTCATTTATAGAAAGCCTAATCACTCAAATACTTTTGCAAGGCAATGGTTTTGTAGAAGTAGTAAGAGATAATTTCAACAGAGTAACAGAACTTTATCTAATAGATTCTAATAAAATTAAAGTATATAGAGATTCAAACGGCAATAAAATGTTTGAATACTACAATGATGGAGAAATAATCACTTTATCTTCATATCAAGTTATGCATATAGCAGGACTTGGATGGAACGGAGTGATAGGATACAGCCCAATAGCTATGATGCGTAAGCAAATAACTACAGGACTTTATCAGGATAATTTCGCATTAGATTTCTTTTCAAATGGTGTTAAAAAAGTTCCAATTATTTCACATCCGCAGAAATTAAGTCCAGATGCTAAAAAGAACTTAAAAGAAAGTTTCAGAGAGGCTTGGGAGAAAGGTATTGTAGTTCTTGAAGAAGGGATGAAAATAGATCCTATAACGATGAATCTATCTGATGCCCAATTCCTAGAGAGCAGAAGATTTTCAGTAGAAGAAATATGCCGAGTGTTCCGTGTACCTCCTCATTTAATTGGTGATTTAAGCAGAAGTACAAATAATAATATAGAACATCAAAGTATAGAGTTTGTAACACACACAATAAGACCGTGGTGCGTTCGTATAGAAAAAGCATTAAATAGATGTTTATTAAGCGGATTAGAAAGAAAAAAATATAATATAGAGTTTAATTTGGACGGACTTTTGAGAGGAGATACTCTTACAAGGCAGCAAGCGAATCAAATAAAATTAAATAATGGTGTTCTTACTAGAAATGAATGGAGAAGGCAAGAAAACCTTAATGAAGTAGAAGATGAATACGGAGATGAGTATTTCTGTTCTCAGCAAATAAGACCAATAAAAAGTATATATGCCGAAAGCACGCAGAGCGTCGGTGAAGAAACTAAAGAAACTGAAGACAATCAAGACTTTAATATAAATAACAATGATGAAAATAAAAAATTAGAAGAGGAAGAGAAAGATGCCAACAAGCAACAATGAAATTAGAAATATAGATATTAATATTCAAAAAAGCACAGACACCGAAGGTGAATCTCTTAAATTAAGAGGCTATGCTATTGTATATAACTCTTTAAGTGAACCTCTCTATGGAGATTTATTTAGGGAACGTATAAACAAAGGTGCTTTCACTAAATCATTATTAGAAAATGATCAGGTATGTTTATGGGGGCATGACACAAGATATGTTCTAGGCAGAAAAAGTGCTGGAACATTGATTTTAAGAGAAGACGATAAAGGATTATATTTTGAAGTTTCTCTTCCAAATACAACTTGGGCAAGGGATTTGAAAGAAAGCGTGGACAGAGGCGATATAAATCAAATGTCTTTTGGCTTCAAAGTAATGAGAGATAATTGGATTGATGATAAAGAAACATTAAAAGAATACGGAATGCCTATCCGTGAAGTAGAAGAAATCACTTTGCATGAAATATCATTAGTAACATTTCCAGCTTACACTCAAACTAATGTTAGAAATAAAAATGAGTATGAATATATTCCCAAACCGCCTGATAAACCTACATCTACAGTAAATGATGATTTTGATTATAGAAATAAAGAATATGAACAAAAAATAAAATACCTAAAAATAAAAAATAAATAATAACAAGGAGTATCAAGTTATGACACCAGAAGAATTAAGAGCTTTAATAGAAAAACTAAAAAATGAAAATAATTTAGCTTTAACAACTATTGATGAACTTATGAAAAAAAGACAAGTGTATTCTTCTATGAGTATAGAAGAGAGAGAAATTAAAAAAGATGATATATCAAAATTAGATAATGATATAGATACTTTAATGCAGAATATAGAAAACAGAAACAAAGAGATAGAAAGATGTGATAGACTTCTATCGCTTCAAACTAATTCTTCTATGAATAAAAGAAATATAGCTGATAATTTAGACAATTCATCTGCTGATAATAACGAAGCTGAATTAAGAGCTAAAGTTGACAGATGGTTTATATCAGGAGATGATAAAGAAATAAGAGAAACACTTCAGGCAGGAGTTGCTGAAGGCGGCGGATATACTATAGCACCTCAGTATCTAGTACAGCAAATTATAAAAGATTTGGATAATGCAGTTCAAATAAGAAAAAGAGCTAATATTATTCCTGCTATGAACGGATATGCAAGTATAGGAATACCTACGCTTGACAGCGATTTAAATGATCTTGATTGGACAGCTGAAATTGCAGAAGTTACAGAAGATACAAATATGTCTTTTGGAAAAAGAGAAATGAAGGCCAATCAACTTACTAAGTTAGTTAAACTTAGTAAAAGATTAATAACTCAGAGCAATATAGATATTCAAGGTTTTGTTAAGGAGAGAATAGCACATAAATTGGCTTCTACATTAGAGCATAATTATTTATATGGAAACGGACAGGATAAACCTCTTGGAATATTTGCCCAAACTTCAGATAATACAGCAGCTATCCCAACTGACAGAGATATAAAAGTAGGAACTGCAAGTGCTGCTGTAACTTATGATGGTTTAGTAGATGCAGTAAGCGGATTGCAAGGAGGATATCAAAACGGAGCTGTATGGATGCTTAATAAAAAAGCTATTGCGGCATTAAGAAAACTAAAAGATAAGCAGGATCGTCCTATTTGGCAGGAAAGTTTAATAGCGGGACAGCCTAGCATTCTTCTTGGAATACCTGTAGTGCAAAATGACTTTATAGAAGATAAGCTGGAAGCTACAAAATATTTCGGTTTCTTAGCAAACTTAAAATATTATTGGATTATGGACAGCTTGTCTATGGAGCTTCAAGTTTTGCATGAACTATACAGCAAAACAAATCAAGTAGGCTTCCAAGTAGGATATTGGGGAGACGGTGCACCTATTCAAAAATCAGCATTTGTAAGACTGCTTCCAAACGATCAAGCGTATGCAGCTTAAGGCTTTTATATATGAGCAGTGATACTGAAGATATTAATAGCATAGACATTGATGTCGGAAAAGTTGTTGAGGCAGGTGATGATAACAGAGTAGTTACTTTGGCTGAGTTCAAAAAGTTTCTAAACTTGGAAGGCATCGACTATGATGATGATATACTGCAATTGACTTTAGACAGTGCAATCGGATATTGTAATAAAGCTAATGAGACTGAATACAAAAGAACCGATTGTCCTCCTGAAGTCAGATATGCTATTCTTGGACTTGCTGCTCATTATTTTGAAAGCAAAACAGGAGAAGCTAGTCAAAGCGAGGAAACAGCTTTGAAAGGTGTTCACAGATTATTAGCTATAGCAAGGGAAAAGTTTACTTTATGAAAGTTGGAAAATTAGTTCATACTATAACTTTTTATACAACTAAGTATATAGATAATGGAAACGGAACAGGAAATAATGAATTAATAGAATTAAGAAAAGTAAAATGCTCTATTGAAGATATAACATATAAAGATATACAGCAGGGTAAAAGAAAAGATTTAGAAAGAACTTTGAAAGTACATACTCATTATTTCAAAGAGTTTGATACCAAAGGAATGATGGCCAAAATAAACCGTGAAACTGATATTTATGAAGTGATTTATAGAGAGAATGTTTCATATAAAAATATAGAATGCATATTTACAATAAAGAAATTAGTAAATAATAAAAGTAAATAATATGTCAGGTGTAAGCAGAAAAACTTCTATAAGTATAAAAGGACTTGATGAGTTTAGGAAAACTTTAGAAGAGCTAGGAGGTGATTTTAAAAAGGCTATAAAAGCAGGAGCTAGAAAAGCAGGAAATGAAATAGCAAAAGAAGCTAATGCAGAAGCGAAAAGCAGAGGCTGGAGTGAAGATAAATATTATGATGTAAAAGAAAGAAAATCATCAAAAGGAAGCGACACTTCAGTAGCTATAAAAGTTGGTACTTTAGAAAAAAAAGGCGGAGGAGTTCCTCAAAAAAATAAAATAAAATGGTATAAAGAGCAAGGAGACAGATATTATGTACGCTTCCCTGAATATGGGACAATTTATCAGCCTCCTCAGCCTCTTTTAATTCCAATTTTTGAAAATAAAAAACCTGTTATAGAAGAATATATAAAACAGAAATTACAGCAAGCAATAGATAAGGCGAATAAAAAGAAATGATTGAGAATGCTATATACACAATACTTAAAGAATTAACAAAAGATAAAGCACACGGAGTTTATTTAGATTTTGTTAATGATTCAGAAATAGACAAAGAGAAAACATATATAGTTTATTCTTTAACAAGCAGCACACCGCATTATGATTTTGAGTATGGGAGGAATGTTTATCAAATAGCGGTATATTCTAATGATTTGAGCAAAGCATTAAATATACAAAGAGAAATAGGAAAGCATTTCAGCAATTTAAAAACTATTATTGAAGATACAGAAATATGCGGATGTGATGTTTCAAATGAAACACATAACTATACTGAAGGTTTTTATCAAGCTGTAAGCATAGTAAATATATTATATAAATATTAATAAAGGAGATATTATGAGTCAAACACAAGTTCAAGAAAAAAGTACAATAAGATATGGAAGTGCAAAAGTTTTAATTGGAGATAGATTTGATAAACTTACAGATATAGGGGCAGGACGCAATGTTAGTCTAAAAGAAACTATGTCTACAGCAGATGTAGAAAGCGACAATGCAGGAACTGTAGGTACTCTACAGACAGAGCATAAAATTGATGTTTCACTTGATAGTTTAGAAATTAATTTCAAAAAGTATGCTGAGGCAAGGGGCGGTATTGATAATATAAACGAATATGATGGTAAAACAGAAATTATAAAAGAGTATGTGGTAGAATCAGATACATATAAAAGAGGTGAAGAAATAAAAGTTCCATTTAAGAATGCAGACGGAAGCGAAGTAACAATAACTAAAGTAGAAAAGAAAAACTCTATGGGAAATATTCTTATAGAAGAAACAAGCTATGAGAAAATAGGAACTAATGGAATAAAAATTACAGATAGTAAAATATCTCCTAGTACAGATACTTTAATTATAACATATACTAGAATAATGCCTAAAATGGTTCGTATGACAACAGGCGGAAAAAGTTCTACAATCAAACCTAAATGCATAATGCTAGTTAATACTAATGCTGAGGGTAAAGAATTTAGAATATATTTACCTCAGGCTTCAATAGCAGGAGGCTTAGAGTTTACCTTCCCTTCAGATAAAGCACAGGATGTGCTAGTGGGTAAATTGAGTTTTTCAGCAACTACATCAGGCAGTCAGAAAAGCGGAGAACAGCTGGCATGGTATGAAGATGAACAGTCTGTAAGTGATGATGAAGAGGAAATAAAAGATACAGAAGAGGAAACATCAGATGCCGAAGGTGAACCTGATGTTCCATTAACTTTAGAAAGCAATAAACAAAATGTGGATATAAGAGCAGATGGAAATGATACTGTAGTATTAACATCTAATGCAGATGAGATAACACATGCAGTAGAACCTGCTGAGCAATCTTTTTTTGATGTAAGCTATGAAGCTGAAACTAAAACTTTCACTATAACAGGAAAGGCAGAAGGTACAGCTACATTAAAAATCACAGCTAAGAAAGCAGGCAGTGAAGATATTATTAAAGATATATCTATTAATATACAAGCAGCTAATTAAAATATTGGAGTTAATCTATGGACATAGTAATTACAGATTTAGAAGAGTTTAGTAAAAAGAGAGCTGTTTACGCAACGCTTGGAGATTATAAAATAGATGTTAATGATATACCTCTTAAAATAGCTCTTAAAGTAAATAATTATTTTAAGAGCTTGAAAAATGGCGGAGATATTGATCCTGAAATATTGATTGATGAAATAGTCATTCCTCTCATACAAAAACAAAATGCGAATGTAGATAAAGAAAAAATATCAGAAGATTTTAATTATGATCAATTATTAAAATTGATGAATATGGTATTTGATTCTTATCTTCATGCAGGTGCTGATTCACAAGAAACAAAAGAGGCTGATACAAAAAATAAAAAAAAAGAAAACTAATAAAAATAGAATTAATAAAGTTATTGGCACATTTAGCTAGTAGCTACGGCTGGACAGAAGACTGTATGATGGAGATGAGTTTGCAAAGACTTCTGCTCTATTATACAGCTTCTTTAAATTTGCCTTACATAATTGAAGTTCAAGAAGAAACAAAATTAAACAATTCTTCATCTGAAATAAAGCAGGGAAACAAAACTATAAGAAAAGAAAAGCAAGGGCTTTGGGAAATAGAAACAATAATAACGGATAATTAAATAAATGAGCAGCTTAAATGTCAGTATATATGCAGATGCTTCCCAAGCTATTGAAGCATTCGGAAAACTTAAAGATAAAACAACAGACTTAGAAAAAGGGTTTGATAAAATAGGAAAATCTTTTGATAAGTTCGGTTCTTTAGCTGCTAAAAGTTTAACTGTTCCAATAGCAGCAGTGACAACAGCTTTTGCATTAGCTACTAAAAAAGCTACTGATTTTGATAATGGAATGCGTGAGGTTCTTACACTTCTTCCTAAATTAAGCAATGAAGGTTTTGAATCTTTAAAGCAGGAAACTTTGGCTTTCTCTAAAGAGCTTGGAAAAGTACCTGAGGAAGTAGTACCTGCTTTATATCAATCACTTTCTGCAGGAGTTCCACGTGAAAATGTATTTGAGTTCTTAAAAACTGCAGGCGAAGCTGCTATTGCAGGTGTTGCTGAATTAGAAACCTCAGTTGACGGACTTACTTCAGTTACTAATGCTTATGGAACAGAAGTTCTTAATGTTAATAGAGCTTCGGATATAATGTTTCAAACTGTAAAACTAGGAAAAACAGATTTCACACAATTATCAAAATCTTTATTTAATGTCATTCCTACAGCTTCAGCTTTAGGAGTGAAGTTTGAAGAAATAGGAGCTGGTATAGCTGTAATGACTGCACAGGGTACTCCTACCTCTGTGGTAACAACTCAGATTAGACAGACTTTAGTAGAGCTTAATAAAGAAGGTACAGCTGCTGCTATTATATTCCAAGAATTAACAGGCAAAACTTTCAAAGACTTTATAGCAGAAGGCGGTACGCTTCAGGAAGCTCTTCAAATGATGAGCGAAGCCGCTGCTAAAAATAACAAAGATATTTCTAGTATGTTCAGCAGTGTTGAGGCAGGAAATGCTGCTTTAGCATTATCTGGAAAGAATGCAGATAAGTTCAAAGATGCCTTAGATCAGATGAATAATTCAGCAGGTGCTACATCTGAGGCATTCAAAAAAATAGATGACGGTCCAGCAAGACAGTTTGAGAAAATAAAAGCTGAGCTTAGTGCTTTAGTAGTAGAACTTGGAAATACCCTGCTTCCTGTTGTTAATGAGGATTTACTGCCTGTTATAAGAGATAAAGCAGTTCCTATCGCAGAAAAGATGATTCTCACTATTATCTCTTTAATAAAAACATTCAGCAACTTGCCAGCACCTTTGCAGGCGGCAAGTGTAGGCTTTGTTTCTTTAGCAGCAGGCTTTGGTCCTGCATTAAAAGGTATAGTAGGACTTTCAAAAGGAATAACAGAAGCTAAGAAAACTATATCAGATTTTAAAAATGCGGTATCTACATTAAAGACAGCCGCAAGTTCTATTCAAGGATTAAGTACAGCTTGGAAAGCATTAAATACAGTAATGATTGCTACTCCTATTGGAATTATTACGGCAGTTAGTGCAGGTCTTGCAATATTAGCAGTAAATGCTTATAAGACAGGGCAAGAAATAAGAAAATTAAAAAAAGAACTTTATGATAATTCTACTACAGATACATCTGATTTGATGGGATTAAATAGAGAAGCTGATAATATAGCTTTACTATTTAGAGAATATAATAATTTAGCAAAAGCAAAAAATCTTGATGCAGAGGAAACAAAAAGATTAAATGAATTAACAGAAGAACTTACTTCATTATTTCCAAACTTAAAAACAAAAATGCTTGATGCCTACAGCGTTATAGATGCTAGAAAAGCTAAAGATGAAGATTTTATGACTTCAGAGGAAGCTGAAAAACTTGCAAAAGCATCTGAAAATTATAAAAAAGTAACTGAAGAATATAAGAAAGCACAAGAATATTTTGATAAAGGAATATATCAGGATTTAAATGCATTAGATGCGGCAGGTGCAGTTCGTCCAGAGTTATTAGAAGAAGCTAGAAAAGAAGCGGAAAAATGGAAGTCTCAGCAGGATTCATTAAATGCTGAGATTACTAGATTAAATACAAATATTAGAGAAAGAAAAGCTCTTTCAATAGACGGCATTAGTATAACAGATAAAGAAATAGAAGCGAATAATAATTTATCTAAATCTACTAAAGATAAAACAAAAACTTATGAAGATTATTTAGCTTTACTAAAAAAAGCAGAGGCAGAGGAAAACAGAAGAGTAAGCAATCTTCGTAATATGGGAGCTGAAATCAGTGATGCTGAAGCTCTTGAAGCTAAAAAAGACAAAGTAGGTTCTATACTCACAGAAATGAGTACAGTATTAAACTTAAATGCTAATCAAATAAAGTATTTAAGTGATAATTACGGATACGCATTAGACAGTATCAAAACTGATAGATTCTCAGAATTAGTAAAAGAAATAGAAGACAGTATATCCGCTTATGAAAGAGGTGTTGCAGTTGCTGAGGAGTTTGGTGATAAAGTAAGCGAAGCTGAACAGCAGGGACAGAAAAGCGAAATAGTAAGAAGCGGAATAGAGAGCATAACTAATGAATTAGAACTTACAACTGAACAGGTAGAAATATTAAAAGAAAAGTTCGGAGAGCTTTGGAAAACACCTACGCAAAGTTTTGCAGATTATTTTAGTGCTAATTGGCTTCAAATGTTTAATGATACTATAGGGTATGCAAGCGATTTTTATTCTTCTATACAGGAAATGAAAATACAGGCTATAGAATACGAAATAGAAAAAAACGAGGAAAGAAAAGAGGCAGCATTAGAAGCTATAGAAGAAGAAAAAAATGCAAGACTTGAAGCTATAGGAATAATGGAGAACTCGCAAAAGCAGAGTTTATTAAAAGAAATAAAGCAATTACAAAATAGACAGAAAGTTGCTCTAGGACTTTATGAACAAGAGAGAATAAAAGCAGAGCTTGAAGAAAAACAAAAAGAACTAGCTAAAATACAAATAGAAGAAGAAGCCAAAGCCAAACAGATGGAAGTAGAAAAAAACTACAATAATGAGAAGATGAGGCTTGAATATAATTCTCAAATGGAAAGCTGGAAAATGTCTTTAGCTCAGGCAACAGCATCTATAGCACAAGCAGGCATAAGTGCTTTAGCTTCAGCAATGGCAGTTCCTTTCCCTGCAAACTTAGTCGCTTATGCAACTTTGCTTGGAATTATAGCAGCGGGATCTGTTAACTTGGCAACATTATCGCAAGCTAAACCGCAAGAGCCTAAATACTTGGCAAAAGGCGGACTTGTAGAGAGAAGAAACGGAGGAATTAATGCTGTAATCGGAGAGGGAGCAAGCGATGAAGCGGTTATACCCCTTGAAGATAGAATACTTTCAAAAATAGGAAGTCAGATTTTTGAAGCGAGCAAAGCTAAAGATGGCAGTTATTCTGTTGATACAAAAACATCAGAAACTATATTCAATCAGCCTGTTTATTTAATGCTTGACGGCAAAATAGTTGCAAGCACTATGCTTAATTTAAGTAAAAGAGGCGTTAAGGTAGTATCAGAAAGGGGAATATTATGAGGCTATTATGGGATAATATTTTTAATAATTTTGAATATACTTTCTCTAGTGAAGATGATTTTTTCCCTATTTCTAACATGTTTAATTATCAAACTTTTGAAGTTGGAAAATTTGCAAGTGAAAGTGAAGGAAGTTTAACACTATCAGGAAACGGCATTATAAATGAAATAGCTGTATTTAATACTAATGCTGATAAAATAAGATTAGAAATAACTGATACAGAAAATAATACTTTAATATATAATATTAATATTATAAATAAACAGGCTATTCATAATATAGCTGCTGTAGAGTTTATAAAAGTAAAAATAACTTTTATCAAAGAAAATAAAGACGGCAATATACTTGAATGCGGATATTTAATATTAGGCGAAGGAGTAGATTTTCCTCCTCACGATAAAACGAAAACACATACTGTTAATTATACTCATAATCAATATTTTTCTTTAACAGGGCATTATTTTTATAGAAAACTTCCTGCTAAAAGTTATGACACTTGGAAAGTATCTTTTCCGTATCTCACTAATGATGACAGAAAAAAAATAATAAACTTTTTTGATATTAGTAATTTTGAACCTTTTGCACTTCAAGTTTGGATAGAAGAAACAATAAGTCCTGATGAGATTATAGAAAATGGTAATTCGGAAATAGAAACAGCAAGATATAATATAAGCAAATACGGATTGTCTAAATATGCTAGCAGAACAAATACAATTACAGAAACAATAGAAAAAAGAATTATTACCAAAACAAATATTACTGATAATTCTAATTCAACACTGCCAAAATATTACATGAAGTCAGGGCTTTATGTATGTACTAATGAAGAGATAACTTTTAAGAAAGGAAAGAATGATTTATATCAGTATTCTACAGAGCTTACATTTAGAGAGGTTAAATAATGTTTGAACTTGTTTATGAGCCTTCCTGCCTACCTCTTACTATTGAAGATGCATATAAAAGACAGAACGAATTATTAAAACATACAAGATTTCTGCATACTGCATTCGAGGGTATAAAAATAGATTTCTCTAATAAAAGCAGCATGCCGTTTATAAGGAAAGGTTCTATATGTATGTTTTGCTATTCAATATATGAAGCTAAAAAGCATATAGTGTTACACGGGAAAGATAATACCAATAATGACAGCAATAAATACATACTATTAAAATTAATTAATAACGGCAGAAACCTAGATGCCCAAATAGTAAGCAGTTTAGACTGCTATTATAATGAAGAGCTTGGCGGATTTTATTTAATTAATAGTGAAGGAATAAGCAAATATATTCCATTGGTAATAACCGCCTTTGGCAATGGATATTATGAAATAGATTATTTTGATATGTATAATAATGAAGTTTATTAAAAATAAAGCGAGAACGAGGCATTCCCACAGGGACACAGGCGTGAAAGCAAATTTATTTGCTTTATGATTATAGCCGAGTTTGAGCATAGCAATAATAGATTATTTTGATATGTATAATAATGAGGTATATTAATGTTTAAGTTAATTAAAGAAGCTGAAGAAAATCCAAGCAATTTACTAGACAGCTATAGACAGCAGAATATTATTATGCAGAAAATGCGTATGCTTCATACAGCTTTTGACGGCATAAAATTAAATCATTGGAATGATACAGACAGAGAATTGCCTGACATTTTAGCAGGCAGCATTTGCGAGTTTGAAGGCAGATTATTTGCAACAAATGAAAATATAAAGCTACACGACAGTGTCCCTTTGGGAGCTGATAAAGAAGATTTGAGATTTATAAAACTTGTTATAGTAAGAGATGCTGATAATAAAGATAATGATTATTTAAGAGCTGAAATAGCAGGCGGATATAGTTCAACAGTAAGTGATGGATTTCCAAGTTATGATTATGAAAACAGAGGCTTTTATGTAAAAGATGAAAATAATATCATAAAAGAGAAATATTTAAGATTGTCAATGAAATATGATGCTAATTTAGGCGGCTATGTAGAGAAAAAATATTGGAATATTAATGACTTTCAAAGAAAAGGAGTAACATTAAAAAGAAAAACAGTAACCTTCGAAGCTGGAGAACATGAGTTTAATTTTCCTGATGATGTAAATAGCATAACAATACATATAACATCTGGAGGAGGAGGCGGATATTATGGTATAGGATTTAATGCAGGAACACTGCCAAAAGAAGGCGGTGATTCACAAATAATATTAAATAATGAAATAATAACAACCTGCAAAGGCGGAGGTATAGGTAAAAAAATAGGAAGCGGTGCTTTTGACTACACAGGAGGAAAAGGCGGTACAGCTAGCGGATATGGAAAATTAATAAACGGCAATGATGCTCTTGGTATTAGCGGAGCGGTATTTTCGAATAATACAACTTTGGCAAGCGGAGGAAATGGAGGAAATGGTTCTTCTACAGGAGTAACTTCTGCAGGAGGCGGAAGCGGAAGTGCTGCTATAGCAGATATAACAAGAGGAATGCTTAAAGGAAGTTCTGCAATAAAAATTGTAGTTGGTGCTGGAGGAACTGGCGGATTATACAATGGAAAAACAGACGGAGAAAACGGACAGGACGGCTCAGCAGTTATAGAATATATGCAGAAATAGGTTATACAGAAAGAAACGACCAAGTAGGGAGTATAACAATAATAAATATATGCAGAAATAGTGAGTTTATAAAATGATAAAATCATTTGCAAACATTATAGAACTTGATATTTCTAATCCTGATATCAAATTAATATTTGCACCTTTCGGAGGTGTATGGGCTGCAAGTATTAATGAAATATATTCTCAGTATTTATCTTCTTATTTTACTGAGTTAGTAAATATTCAAGAAGATGAATTATATAATTTGTTTAGTATAGGTTCTATAAGTGTGGATAATGACAGAGGATATATAGAAGTTTTTTCTTTAGAAGCACTTTATAAACAAAATAAATCTTATTATCAATATACAGAAAATAAAATAAATTATATAGCTGTACATTTTAATAACTTTGAAACACCTTACAGCAAAAAAAATATTATTATAAATATAAAAAGATTATTCTCTACACGTGAATGGTTAGATGGCAATAATAGTTTAATAACTGAATTAAACAATATATATATAGAGCCTAGAGTTGAAGAAATAGATACTGCGGATATAGAAGGCGATTCGCTTGCATTTGATACTATTCAAACAAATGAAATGTCTGTTACTTTAAGAAATGATGACGGACTTTTTGATGATTTTTCTAATTTATACGGCAATAGATTTTTGGTAAGGCAGATATTTGATAGCAGCGATTTTTCAGATTCTAAAATTATATTCTCTGGTTTTATTCAAAAGCCTGAATATGCTTTTTTAGAAACTGTAACAATAACAGCTTCAGATATAAGAGCTTCTTTTTCTGCTGAGCTTCCTAAAAATGTTTTTAGTGAAAAAGAATACCCAGATTTAAAGAACTTCCCTGAAAATGTGCAAAGCGGTGAAGATACTGTTGATACCTGCAGAACTTTAGCAGCAGGACATGGCATTATAGTAAAATTAAAGCCTATAAAATACTATACACCTGATATATTAAATCCTGATTTGATTCCTGAAGTAGTTTTTGAAATATGCGACACTTCAAGGCATGCTATAGAAAGTATTGTTAATAGGAATGATCCGCTTGATGAAAATAAATTAAAACCTCATATATATTTTATAGAAACACCAGAAAGCGAAAGTGAAATAATAGAACGTGAAAATGGTGCCGAAGGCACGCATCCTGCGAAGGTTATAAGCGGAGAATTGGAGATATTTATTCCAGAGTTCAAAGATTATCAAGATGACAAAGGGGAACAAAGAGTATGGATTTTAGATAAAGAAAGAGGACAGTTAATTTTCAGAGGACACAAACAAGTACATTCTATAACTGATACTAATGACAATTTATATGAGATATATGCAGAAATAGATATTCCTCCTTATAAATCTTTAACTCTTATTAGAGAGATTTTAGAAGATTATGAGAACATAGCATACATAAAAGAAAATTATAATATAGAAAATTGGCAGATTGAAGAAGAGCGTTCAAGAGAAATAGCTGTTTTGCTTGATAATGATAATAAAAAGACTACACTTGATTTAATAGGAGAACTTTCATTTTTAGAGCAAGGAAGATTAGAAATAGACAACAATAAAATAGATTTTCGCAGTACAAGATTTCGCAGCAATGAAGCTAAATATAAAATAAAACAGTACTGTATGGGCAGAGTTGATAAAACAGCAGAAAGCGATGAGTATTTATCAAGCTGCAGCATTAAATATGATTTATTAAAATCAACATATAAAAATACTGATTTTGAAGAGGAGGCTAAAAAAAGGCATAGGATAAATGCACATGAGGAGTTTGAAACTTTATTAAAAAGAAAAGAAGATGCAGTGAGCTTATCTAATGAAATAATGAAAAGCAGATATCTATTAAAAGAGTATTATACATTTGAATATTATGAAACTTTAGATTTTCTAAAGTTATTTGATATAGTAGAGTTTGAATATAAAAGAGAAAACGGCACTTATTATATAAAGCCTTGTAAGTGTGAAATACTTAAACTCAATATATTTGATAATGTTATAAAATTAAGGCAGTTATAGTTTTTTAGGGGGGAGATTATGATTACAAGTTTAGGAGTTATTGCAATAGATAATATGTCGGTAGAAGATATAGCATACAGCAATAATTATACAGAGTATATTGAATTGAAAAATGATATAGATTCTGCGAAAAAAAAATTAAATATTAAAAATATTTGCAATACTGATGATGCTGTAAGAATAGCAGAATATATAAATAATTTATGGAGATAAAAAATGAAAAAAAATACTAATACTTGTAATTTATGCAGTAAGAGAGATAAATGCATGCAGTTGTGCAGTGATATGAAAAAAATAATAAGAAATAAAAAAAATAATAATGATATTTATTCTGATGCTACATTTAATGCATTTGAAATAGATCTGTCAAATGTTATATATACTTTTGGGCTGTCAAAATTAGAAGAGAGAGACAGCAAGAGAATAATAATAGCATTGCTAAAAAAAGATCAAAGAGAAATGCTTTCTCTATTGTCAAAAGGATATACACAAAAAGAAATAGCAGAAGAATTAAAAATGTCTCAGAGTAATGTTTCTCAAAAATTAAATAATATAAAAAAAGAACTTCAAGAATCAATGATACAAATAATGCCGTATATTTTATAATTTTTTCTCTAGGCAATGAATTATCCTTATATTTTTTTATATAAGTGTATGAATATAGATATAAGGATAAAACATGCCAAAAGAAAGTATAACAGAATTAAGTAAAAAAGAAACTTCATTAATAGAAAAATATATAAAACTAAAAAATGAAGATAAAAAAAATAAAGAGAATATTGAGGCTTTAAAAGATGATGTTCTTAAAATATTAAAAGAACATGAAGGAAAAATCGTGCATAACGGATATAACATATCAATGCATGAGAATACATCATATCAATATAGCGAAGCTATAGTGAATATAGAAACAGAGATTAAAGTATTAAAGCAAAGAGAGGTTGCTCTTCAAATAGCTAAAGAAAAAAGCAAGAGCGAATATGTAAAAGTATACGAATTACAAAGCAAAAATAAAGAGGATTAATTTATGTTAAATGAAAATATTTTAAATGAAATAGGAATAAATAAGAAATGGCTAGCACCATTAAATAATGCTTTTCAAAAATACAATATTACGGATAAAAAAGAAACAGCTATGTTCTTGGCACAAACTACACATGAAAGTAATAACTATAAAAGGCTTGAAGAGAGCTTCAGATATACTCCTCAAAGGCTTTTTGATGTTTTCAAAAAAAGAGTAGGAAGTTTGGAAAATGCTAAACAGCTTTGTCTTCAAGGAGCTGAGGCTATAGGCAATTTTGTTTACGGAGGACGTTTGGGTAATGGCCAAGATGAAGGCTATAAATACAGAGGAAGAGGCATCATTCAGCTTACTGGAAAAAATAATTATAAAAACTACGGTAAAAAAATAAATGCTGATTTAGTTAATAATCCAGACTTGGCAAAAGAGCCTAATAATGCAATAGAAATTGCTTTATTATTTTGGCAGGAAAAAGGCTGCGGTTTGCTTGCCCATCAAGGCGATGTAAAAGGAGTTACTAAACTTATTAACGGCGGATACAACGGACTTGATGACAGAGAAGAAAGATATCAAAACATATTAAAGGTATTAATGTAATGGATTTATATACTTTTATTTCAATAATAGCAGGTTTAATATGTTTTATTCTTTTGCTAAGATTTTTATATCATATTTTTGGAAATCTAAAAGAAAAGATGAAAGATATTAATATTGAAGCTAAACACAAAGACGGGCATCAATTTAATATTAATTCTAATTTTGATAATAATGTAAAAGAGGTAAAAAAAGAAATCTTAAATAGTGATTCCATAAATGAAGATAAACTTCTTAATAATCTTAACATAAAAGTTCCTACTCAAAAAGAATATGATTATAAAGAAGCAATAAAGAAATATAAAGCTGAAATATATAATTTGAAGAATAAATATATTAATAAAACAATATACATAGCATTCTTGTATATTGTACTAAATTGGGAAGCATATACACGTAAGATTTTTAGAAAAGTAATTTTTAAAAATGGTATTGGAAAGTATGAAGGACAAAAATATTCTGATTATAAGCAAGAATATATTAATAATATTGTACTTTCTTTTAATCAATTATTACAAAAAAGTGAAATCAAAAGTCTTAAAAATAAAGAACTTAAAATTATACTTGATACTAATATGCTTTTATTTAATGCTGAACTTAATAGAATATTTGATGATATCAAAAATAGACATATAGATGCTGAAACAAATAGGATAAAAGTAACTACTCTTTCAATATGTAATTATAAAAATAATAAAGAACTAATTGAAAATGATTTAAAAAGTATAAATGATTTTAATGAGACTTTACGTGAAATTGAAGACAGCATATTAAATAAAGATATTAAAGAATTAAAAGAGTTTATTTTAGGTAATTTTTTAAGTATGTTAAAAAATAATTTTAAATAGGATTTTATATGAGTTTTATAGAAAAGCATAATGCTAATAAAAAATTAAGTATCTATACAAGCATAGTTACTTTTATTTTAGGTGTTGTTTGGGTTAGTGTTAATCTTATCTGGAGAGGTAGAACAGTTGCTAAAGAAGAAGCTATTGCTGTTGTAATAATTTTTCTTGGTCTTAATGCTGTTAGTTTTGGAAGCGATTTAAGAGGCTTTTTGAAGATATTAAGAAACAATAATATTAATGATGATAAAAAAAATAATGAAAAGGAGTAAGAATGATTACATCGACAATGTTTTTTAGTTTTTTTAGAACTAAATTAGGAAAGTCAATAATAGCAGCTGTTATTATTGCTTTAGTATGTTTTGTATGCTTTTCAGTTATAGCATATAAAGATAATGCTATAAGGCAAAAAGAAAAAGAGATAGCACAGTATCAGGAGAATATTAAGGGCTTGGAGCTTCAAGCTCAGACGCTTCAAAATGAGATACTGTTTATTAAAGAAAATGAAAAGTTCCAAAATAGTTTTAGTAATTCTGATGCTATGATTAAAAGCATAGACAAAGAAAAGCTGACAAGGACAGAATATGAAACATTTAATAGCATATCTAATAATTTTTATAAGTATTTTAATAGTATTAACATCATGTCAGGCACAAATAAAATATGTCAAAACACCGCTTTCTACGCCTCCAGAAATCTTTATTATAAAGTCCGTAACAAATCGGCAGGATTTAATGAGAAGATATCAGGAAAGTATTATAAAAATAGGAGAATGGCAGATTTGGTACAACGCACAAGTAGGCACAAATTATTACTTATATAAAAAATAAAATAATATGTATACAGCTGCTTTTACTTTCGTGTAAAAACATCTATGTTTTATAGAAACGACAGCCGAGCAGCTGTTAAATAAATTTAACAGCTGATTATTGCGAGGCTGGAGTGATAACAATAATAGGAGTTTTATTATGCTTGAAAAACCTACAGAATATCAAGAAGTACCTGCACAGCAGGGTGAAGAAACTGTATATGCTGAAGATATTAATCAAATAATATCAAATATAGAAAAAATAAAAGGCGGACAAGCTAATGAAGCTCCTATTTCTAATATAAAAGATTTACATTCTAGTATAAATGAGTTAAAAGAAAGAATTGATGGTTTAGGAAACGGAGAATCCTCACAGCTTCCATCATCAGCTGATAAAATAGCTTTTAATAATGATAATGCTAATTTGGATTTTTCAGCAGGCTATGATTTTCCTCCTTTCAAAAATGAGCTTAAAGAAAGTTATGAAATAAAATTAATAACTGATTACTCTTTTAATGAATGTTCTCATATAGATGATATACAAGATATACATACTCTTATATTAGAAAAAAATATGAATAAATATATTTTAAAAGGAAATCTAAAATACAATAATAAAAGCAGTTCTTCATCAATGAACTTTTATTTAATATCAATAAATAATAATAATGATTTAGGATATGTAATAAGCGAAATACTGCAGTTTCTAAGCGTTGAGAAAAATGCTAAAGAAAATGAAATAACTATAGAGAATATTCAAAACTTAAAATATAGTTTCAGCATTTTTGTAGGCATACCTATTTTTACTATAAAAAGCGATATTAATTTTGATATTAAAGAATATGACATTGCAATTAATATAGAAATATCAGATATAAAAAATAATCAGGATTTTATTCCTACAGTACATAGCAGTTTTATTAATTTATTAACACTGAAGAATATAAACAATAAAGCTGTAATAACAGGAGAGATAAAAAAAGAAGTAGTTTCTGTTTTATTAATGCTCTTTTCTTATTCCGCTTTGGAAAATTATTTTGATATAAAAACTGATCAAAATGACAGCTATTATATAGAAGCTAATAACATGATAACTTCTAATAAAAATAAGCCTCTTAAATATTATATAAGAAAATTAATAACAGATGGTGCAGAGTTATCACCTAAATTTGCAAATATAACTATGACTTATTATTATTTAGAGATAAAGCATACAGACGGCAGCAATATAGAATATGAGGAAATACTAACATTTAATCTGACAGCTCCTAAAAATGCTGATGTTCAAAAAATAGAAAAAGATAAGAATATTCAAAATGCTGTAGAAATATTAAACAGCAAAATAATTGATATATTAAATTATCTTGGACTTAATTCAGAAGAACATCAAACAGGCTCTATATTTACTTTTGAAAAAACTACTTTGTATTTAGAAAATATTGCAAGTTTAAATGCAGACATTATAGAAGACATAAATAATTTATCATTAGTGTCAAATGATGACGGTTCTTTAAATATTAAAGGAAGTATGCAGATTAATGCTGAAGGTATGGGAGTTATAAGAGTTAATAAAAAACTCAAATTAGATAAAAGAAAGTTAATAGCAATGTCATATAAAGATATACAAATTATATATAAATATCAAGATGATTATTTATATATAATTATCATGGCAAGCAAAGTTCAGAACACAACATTTAATTTAGAAAGCATAAAAATATATGACAGCAATATAATATGTCCTGCTGATTCCTCTTATATAAAACTCAGCGGAAATAACATTTCTGATGATTTTGGCATATATTTAGAAAACGGAGTTTATAAGTTAAAAGGTTCTTTCACTTCATCATCAAACAGTATGCAGTTTTTTATCAATTTAAGCATACAAGAGTTTTTTGAGAATGCCAAAACATATAATTATGATTTATATAATATAGAAGTTCAAGCATCAGAACCGCTGTATTCTATGATTACAATTTCAGGTGTAACGCCTAATCAAGAGTATTTACTGAATATAGAATGTCCTCTTCAGCCTAGTATTTTACAGCAGTAAAGGTTTTATTATGCAAAGACAGTTTGATACACTATTTAAACACAATATTCTCAATAATAAAGAACATTATAATTTTTGTCCTCAATGCAATATTCTTTATGAAAATAAAATGATTTGCAAATGCGGAGAGTTAATACATTTTGTGCGTATTGATAAAAATATAGCAAATATAATTTCAGAGTTAAATAAAAAAGGTTATAAAACAAGTCAATGCTGTGAAGGGCATATTGAAGATAGCTATTTTCATCCGTATATATATTTCAGCTATTTATGTGATATTAATGTTTATGATATGTCAAAAAAAATATCTGAACTTATAGAAAAAGAAAATCTTCAAATTGAGACTGTTTATATTTTTAATAATCAAAATAGTCAGATAGGAACGTTATTTGAAGTGAAAGAAAGCAAAATAATAGAATTGAAAAACAACAGAGAAAAAATAAAAGAGCTGTTTATTAACAGTTTTGAAATAATAGCAGAAAAATTAGAAGTTTATAAATTAAGGAGTAAACATGTTTAAATTAATTTTAATTTTTTTAATAGGTATTATGGTGCTATTTAGTTTCATTGTAATAGTAAAATACTATAATAAGTTTATGAATGAAAAAGAAGGAACATTTAAAGAGAGATTAAAAGCTCTTATTAAAGAGAAAACATCAATATTTTATTTTATTAAATTAGCTTATGCATGCTTGATGTTTTTTATAGCTATTATTTCATAAAAGGTTTATTAAATGATAAAAATAGAAGAATGCATAAAGTTCATAGAAAATAAAATTAAAGATAATCAAAACGTAGAACAAATAGAATATTATGAGGCTGTCAAATATCATTTAGAAAGTTATAAAAGTCTTAATAATACTGTAATTGAAAGTATAGACAAACTTAATGACATGATAGAAGAATGTAAATACGGACATATACAGTTTGAAAAGCCTTCAGATGAAGAAGTTGAGATTATTTTAGATGCTTTGGAAAATAAAAGAGAAAATGAAATAAGAAAAACAGGAAGATTGACAATAGAGCAATAAAATATTTTTTCTCCCTAAATAATAAAATGTTTTAAGGCGGAGCTTAAAAAGTTCCGCCATATTTTTATGTATTATTTATTTTAAAAATATAATTTATGAGTTTTTAGAAATTAATACAACTTATATTAAACTTTTTATAATATAATCAATCAATATGAAGGTCAAAAGAATTATTCATTTTCGTTATTTTCAATTTTATTTTTTTTGGAGTATATTTTTTGTAGAACTTATTAAATCCTCCCCATTTTTCAAGTATATCTTTTTGTAAACATCCGTATATAGCACTGCATAATTTACAATCATCTATAGCTCTATGCAAATTATCTATACTAATGTTATAATATGATGCAACTGTTGCTTGCTTATAATTCTCTAAATCTTTTAATACTCTTTTGGCTATATACATAACATCAATAAAATCATTCTTTAATAAAAGTTCTTCATTACTAACTTCATATAAAGCATCATATAAAAACTTTATATCAAATGAAACGTTATAACCAACTAGTATGTCATCTCCTATGAAATCATAAAATTGTTTTATAGCCTCATTTATTGTAGGGGCATTTTTTACCATTTTGTTAGTAATATTTGTGTATGAACTTATAAAACTAGGAATGTGATCTACTTTTACTAAAGTTGAGAAACTATCTGTTTCTTTATTATCTCTATATTTAATAGCTCCTATTTCTATTATCTTATCTTCTCTAGGTTTTAATCCTGTAGTCTCAATATCTATTATAGTATAATTAGCAGGAAAATCCCTTAATAATTTACCTGTTTCTCTAGGTTTATCATATTCAAAAGTAATTTCTATTTGATCGTTACTATTAACTTTTTCAACATTTGATTTTTTAGAGAAAGTAAAACTATATAAAAAACTAGCTATAACTATTATAAAAATAAATATCATAAATGCTATTAACATATAACCCTCACTTATATTGTTTACTAAAAATTTAATAAAATAAAATGACTTTGTCAATAATTATATAAAAATATTTAATCTTAAATGATTGAAGACGATAATATTACTGCTCAGAAATATATTAAAAAACAGTTCTAAAAACTTTTTTATTTGCAAAAGCCTGTCTATTAATGGCAGGCTTATTAAAATAATAAAGGAGCTGTTTTTTATGAAAACACTAGACTATCTAAAATTATATGACAATAATAATTCTAATTTAATCATTCAATATCTTGAATATATAAAACTCTATAAATCAAAAGCAACTATACAAACTTATGCTCATTCTTTAAAAAACTTCTATGATTTTCTTTATCATTATTATAATATCGGACAGTCTAAATATATACAATTATACAATACCCCTGTTATGTATAATAAAATAGATAGAAAATGCATTGAAGACTATATCGCTTATCAAGTTAATAAAAATCTTAGTGCCGATGTTATTCACTGCAGAATTATGGCTGTAAAAAATTATTTTAAGTATTTGCTTAAATTAAAAAAGATAAGTACAGAAACTTTTTTTGATATTTTTGATGAACTTAAAACTCCGAAGATAATCGTAAAAAATCAGCTATTAATAAAAGCAGATGAAACGATTAGCATTACAAAAAAGATAAAAGAAAAATCAGAAAGTTTTGCAGATGAGAGAAATATATTCATGCTTTTGCTGATGTCTAACACAGGCATACGCCGTAAAGAGCTTGCCTGCATAGACATCGAAAATATAAACCTATCTAATAATACCATAACTATTTATAAAACAAAAGGGGATAAACCAAGAATTATCTCTTTTTCTAATTCTATAAAATCGAAACTATTTGAATATTTAAAATTAAGAAAATCTGTATTAAAACAAAGAAACAAAATACATAATATGCTATTTATTAAAATAAACGGCGAGCCTTTGAGCATAAATACTATAAGCACAATAATGCAATTCATCTCTAAAAAAACAAATATAAAAGTTACATGTCATTCATTACGCAGAGGCTTTGCAACCGACATGGCAGAAAACGGAACTGATATTTATGTTATATCAAAAATGCTAGGACATCAAAATATAAATACAACCGTGTCAAGATATATTTATGTCTTGGCTGGTATGATAAAAGAAGCTATGGAAAATCACCCATTTTCTAAGTTTCAAAATAGTACGAAAAAAGACTGTATTAAAAAAGACATTAAAACAAATATGCTTGAAGAATGGAAAGACTTAACTGGCAGAATGAATGAAATATTAAACAGTTTTGAAAAAATCGAAAAGGATTTTAATAGGGCTTAAAAGATGGGCTGTAATCTCTGCCAAGATTACAGCCTGCGGGCTAATTTCAGGATTAGTTAAAACTATAATACTGTTTAGTTAATATAAAAAATATTAGAAAATATCAGTCTGCAAAACATAAAAAAATTGCATATATATAGGTTCAACTATCATTTTGTTAAGTAGTACTTAATAATGTGGTGGGTAGTACAGTCCACTTTATTAAGTTATATTTAATAAAGTGGTTGGTAGTACAGCCCACTTTATTAAGTTATATTTAATAAAGTGGGGTATGAGTTTAAAGATATTTAAAGACATGTTAAAGATTAACCTAATGATTATTTAAAGACTTTAAACTGACTAACTGACTTATGCAGATTTTTATTTTTTGAATAATGGCGAAATAAAAAAATATTTGAAAGCTGTTGCAATAATATAATGCAAATCGCAGCTTGAAGTATTTATTACAATGCCTTTATTTGAAGCGTAGAGCCTTATTTTTAGGGACTTTTTTATCTAGGTATACATTTATATATACTTTACTAAAAATCACTCTTTACAGCAGTATTTTAAATTTTTAAAAAAAATGTTTTTTTGTTGACTTTAAAATTATTTTGTGTATATTAGTTAACGCAAGACAAATTATAAAATGCATCAAAAAAACAAAAGCCTGAGAAACTTTTGTAAGCATTATAAGGACATAAAAATGAAAGATGATAGAAGTATAATACTATCTTCAAAAGAGTTGTATACTCAGAAGAAAAATAAAAGTAATAGTTCTTTAATTTTAATAAGCTCGAAATGCGGTACAAGTGTGAACAACTATCTCTCAAATAGTTTATGTCCTGCTTGTATTTTGTCTTGCAATAAAAATAAAGCCTTGTACCGCTTTCTATATATTTTTTTGATTTTCAAATTCGTTGAAATTATTATTTATCAAATACATATTAATTATACTATTTTTTCATTATTATAAATATATT
>NZ_CALXKQ010000022.1 GCF_944388875.1 uncultured Brachyspira sp. | reverse complement strand
GTCTGTCTGTCTGTCTGTCTGTCTGTCTGTCTGTCTGTCTGTCTGTCTGTCTGTCTGTCTGTCTGTCTGTCTGTCTTATCATAAGAATTCCTATAAAATAATACGATTATATTATAACAATAACATATAAAAAATACAATAAATTTTAAAACAAACTAGGCTCTTCTTCTAAAACTTTACCATTATACCTGTTATAAGCACTGTCTTCCGTGTTGAGTTCTTCTTTAGTTTTGTATGTGATATTATACTTTTCTTCTAATACTTCTATTTTGGCATACAGTTTTTCTCTATACCCATCTTTTAAAAGTCCGTCAGAACCATATATATACAAATATTTTTTATAATGCTCTGGAAACGTACGCCTAACAAAATTAAGATATATTTTTCTGCATTCACCTCGCAATTTAAGAACATCGCAGGCACAGTAATCTATATTATACTCTTTAACCTTTTTAAAAATATTTTCTACTTGATTTTCTGTAATAAAAGGCATAACTGGCATGGTATGAACTGCTGTTACAGCTTTTGTCTTTTTAAACTCTTTTAATATGTTAAATCTTCTCTCTGGACTTATAACATTAGGCTCTATCAATGATGACAATTTTTCATCTAATGCTGTTATAGTTGTTGCTATTCTTACAGGCACTATTCTTGAAAGCTCATCTATTAAATCAAAATCCCTCAATATCAAATCGCTTTTCGTGGATATGCACATTGGTGTCTTATATCTTATTAGGAGTTTTAAAACATCTCTCATAAGTTTATAATCTTTTTCTGCTTCCTGATAATTATCAGTTACGCTTCCTAGATTAATAATATCTCTCTTCCAATTCCTTGATGATAATTCTTTTTCTAATACTTCTGCAATATTCTTTTTTACAAATATCTCTCCGAAAAAATCTTTTGAATTAATATATTTATGTGAATACACAGCAAAACAGTAATAACATTTATGAAGACACCCTCTGTAAATATTTAAATCATAACAAAATCCGTATTCATTATCTACTTTATTTAAAGCCGATTTGCAGTTAATCTCTCTGTATTTAATCATATAATTTATCTCTTTATATTATATAAAAATAATATATTAAAACATTGTATTTATATATAATACTGTATATTAATATTTTTATCAAGTACGTTTATTAAAATAAAAACAAAATTTTACAAACTTAAAAATTTTTAGTATATGCATAAATGACAATTTTTGACATTATCATAATTTATAATATTATTAATAGTTAAAGAAAGGGGTATACTTTCATGATAGAGTTAAAAGGAAAATATAACAAAGACTGCAAAATATTTACTGATAATATTGATGAAGAATCTTATTCTTTGATTTATAATATTTTAAATGAAAAAGCAAGCGAAAATGTGAAAGTAAGAATAATGCCAGACACTCATATTGGAAAGGGTATAGTAATAGGTTTTACAATGCCTTTAACTGAAAGAGTTAATCCTTTTCATATAGGTGTTGATATAGGCTGCGGAATGCTCACTTCAAAATTAAATGATAATATAAAAAATATTGAGCTTGAAAAAATTGACAAAACTATAAAACAAAATATTCCTATGGGTTTTAAAACTCATAAAAAAAGTAATTATTCATTTTTTAATTTCAAAGAATTAAATGAACTTATAAGAAACTTTATAATTGCTTATAATAAAAGATATAATACAAACTTTACCATATTTGAGATAGATAATAATTATATAGAAAAATTATGCCAAAGAATAGAAATGGATTTAGAAAAATTTAACAACTCCATAGGAACATTAGGAGGAGGAAATCATTTTATAGAAATAGGAAGTTCAATAAATAATGATTACTTTATCACTATACATTCAGGCTCAAGAAATTTCGGCACAATGGTATGCGAATATCATGTAAGAAAAAATAAAAAAAGAATAGAAGAAGCTAAAGATTTTTTAAATAGTGTAAATGATGCTATTGATAAAACAACAAAAGAATATAATGAGTATAATGAAATAGTAAGAAGCGGAGATTATATATACGGCAAGGCTATGTTTGATTACTGCATTGATATGGTAATAGCTCAGTATTATGCCAAAACAAATAGAGAAGCAATGCTTAATATTATCACTAATGCTCTTAATGTAAAAACAGAAAATACTTTTTCATCTATACATAACTTTATAGACTTTGAGGATTTTATAATAAGAAAAGGTGCTATAAGAAGTTATAAAGGTGAAAAAATGATAATACCTTTTAACATGCGTGACGGTATACTAATATGCGAAGGAAAAAGCAATGAGGATTGGAATTTCTCTGCCCCTCATGGAGCTGGAAGAGTTTTATCAAGAATGCAGGCAAGAAAGCAAATAGATATGAAAGATTTTATAGAATCTATGAAAGGCATTTACTCAAGCAGTATATCAAAAAATACTTTAGATGAAGCACCACAGGCATATAAAGATTCTAAAGAAATAGAAACTTTAATAGAACCAACTGCAAATATAATAGACAGATTAAGGCCTGTTTTAAATATAAAAGCTTCTTAATAAAAATAGACTTGTTTTTAATTTGTTAATACCTTATAGTTTTAATTCAATATTTTTTATTATAGTTGGGGCTTTGCTGCGAAGCACACAGTCGTGCCTACGGCGATACATACTGAAATAATAAGTTATACAATATGTAAAACATTACTTTTATAATTATAAATCATAAAAATTTTATACATAATCTTGTCAAGTACTTTTGAAACAAGTCTAATCATTCCTTAGTCAATAATATAAAAAATTTAAAATAAAAAAATACCATTCATAAAATAATATATGAATGGTATTCTATTATATCTAAATATAAGTTTATCTAATATTATTCAGCACCTAATTCTTTTAACTTTTCTATTGCTTCATCTTCATTAGCATAATATAAAACTCCATCTCCATCCTCATCAGTGCTGTTTATATCTATACCTAAGTCATTTACCAAATATTCAAATACTTCAACATTATCATTTAAAGCAGCCATGTGAAGCCCATTCGCATCATAAGGATTTTTAGAATTAACTAAATCAGGATCTGCCTGAACAAGCATTCTTATTACATCAACATTTCCAGTACCGCATGCCCATAAAAAAGAATTCCATCCGTCATCATCTGTAATATAAGCATCAGCACCATTATCAAGCAAATATTTCATAATACCCAAATCCCTATAGAATATAGCAAATATTAAAGGTGTAGCACCGCCTGCGGAATAACTGTCATCCATAAATTCGCTGTATAAACTACCATCGCCATAATAAGTTTGGTCAATATCCTCGCCTTCTTCAATTAATTCCTGTACTCTTTTTAAACTATGATTTTCTATAGCTTCAAATATATCATAATCTTCGCTGTATTCTCCTTCCTCTCTGTTGCCGTAAGAGAAAGCAAAGTTCATATTAACAAATTTACCCTGTATCTTTACAACATTTGTATATACTGCATGATATATATTTTCTGGAGAACTCACATATGAAGTATTTCCTCCTATACCTACACTTGCTTCTTCTTTCTTTTTACATGAAATAATAAAAATAATTAATAGCAAAGAAATTAATAATATCTTTTTCATAAATACCGCCATATAGTAAATTAATAATTTGTAAAGTATTATACAATAAAAACAAATTATTTTCTATTATTATTAACAAAAAATTGTTCGCTAATTGAGTCTAGCAAGGACACTGTCCGCCTTCGGCGAATTTGCTAGACGCTCGATTTTTTAATCTATTATATTATTTATTATTAATAAAAAATTGCTTCATTAAAAAATTAAAAAATCTTGCTTTAAAGCTCTAGACATTGCTAGATGCTCGATTTTTTTATATACTAAAAATTTTTAAGTTTGTCAAAATTTAGATTTTTAATTTTATTGTTTGTGGTGGCTTTGCCCCCACACCCCCAGTTCTTTTTGTGACCAAGGCGAAGCCCGCCTCTGGCGAGAACCAAAAAGACTGCATTTTTAACCTAAATTTCAGGTATTACTATACATTTAATACGTATTGTAATAATATAAGGTTGTAGTATTTGCGTTTTCGCGAAGCGTGCCTGTGGCAGCAACTTTTTTGTGCGTCAAAAAAGTTGATAATTCTATATAAAGAGCATCAGTTGACAAAGTTAAAAATTTTCAGCATATATTAATGTATTACACAATTTATATTATTTGGCACCAAGTTCTTTTAACTTTTCTATAGCCTCATCTTTTTCAGCATAATACAAAACTCCAGCACCGTCCTCATCTGTACTGTTTATATCCATACCCAAATCATTAACCAAATATTCAAATACCTCTGTATTATTATTCAAAGCAGCCATATGAAGTCCGTTTTCATCATAGACATGTGTAGAATTAATTAAATCAGGATAAAACTTTACAATCATTTTTATTACATCAACATTTCCAACAACGCAAGCCCATAAAAAGGCATTCCAATTGTAAGGGTAATCATCTTTAGTATAAGGATCAGCACCTTTATCAAGCAAATATTTCATTATACCCAAATCTATATAAAATATAGCAAACATTAAAGGAGTAGCTCCGTCAAGATAATAATAATCATTGAAAAAATCGCTATATTTTCTCTCACCGCTATAAGTTTGATTTATATCTTCACCTTCTCCTATTAATTCCATTACTCTTTTTAAGCTATGATTTTCTATAGCCTCAAATATATCATACTCCTCGCTGTATTCTCCTTCTTCTCTATCAGCATAGGAGAGGGAAGAGTTCATATTAACAAATTTACCCTGAATCTTTACAACATTTGTATATACTGCATGATATATATTTTCTGGAGAACTCACATGCACAGAATTATTACTTATACTAACCTCTTCTTTTTTCCTGCATGATATAATAAAAAATAATTGATAATAAAGAAATTAAAAATATAGTTTTTAACATTTTTATTCTTTTCATAAACACCGCCGTATAGTAATTAATATAATCTGAGATATTATAGCATAATGATTAAAGAATTAAAAATAAAAAAAATACCACTCATAAAATATATGAATGGTATTTAATTTTTTATACATACAAAATAAATTATATAGCCTCAGAACCGCCTATAATATCAAGAAGCTCATTAGTAATATGTTCCTGTCTTGCTCTGTTGGCTTTATTTTTAAGGTCTGTTAATAATCTCTCGGCATTGTCAGTAGCATTTCTCATAGCAATAGACCTCTCAGCATTTTCAGATAAAAAAGAACTTGTAAGCATAAAATAAAAATAAGTCTTAATAGCCATAGGTACAATTTCTTTTAATACATCTTCCCTATTAGGCTCTATTACATAATCTAACTGTTTTTTTATCTTATGACCTTCAATATCTTCCTCATCAGGTATCATAGGTATTAAACTTTTTATTTTAGGTATATGTACAACTCTAGTATAATACCTAGTATATATAACTTCAACTCTCGATGCTCTATCAACTGCATACTCATGCATGAAACGCTGAACTACAGCAGCACAGTCATCAAAAGTAAATTCCTCATCTATACGCGGATATTTTCTTGCTATTGGTATACCCTGCTTTTCAAAATATACTTCGCCTTTTTTACCTAGAACATGAAGCTGAACCTCTCTTCCATGTCTGTGATGATGCCTTATTCTCTCCATAGCTTCATCAAAAATTTTTGTATTATATGAACCGCATAATCCTCTGCTTGAAGTTACAACGAATAATATTATATTTTTTATCTTCTTCTTTGGAGAAAGCAAAGGATGAAGATGATCCATATCTGAATGAGAAAGGTCTTCTACTATCCTGTTTAATTTCTGAGTAAAAGGACGCATGCCTTGTTCTACCGTTAATATTTTAGCAGTTCTTGAACGTGCTATCATATCCATAGTCTTAGTTATTTTATGAGTACTGTTTACAGCTTTTATTCTCGCCTTTAATACGTTAAGTTTCTCTGCCATAATAAAACTCCAAATTAATTAGAATTTTCTAAATCTTTATATAATTTATCTATTATATCATTATCAATATTTTCATCAAACTTACGTGCAAATAAAGAATTTCCACATTTACTTTTTATATCATCATAATCTTCAAGTTTAAAAGTTACTGGATTAGCACCATATTTCCAAGACCAATCTACATATCTCAAATATTCATCTTTACAATTACTAGCAAATTTACTATTTAATAGTATAGATTGAAAAAAATATTCATCAGAACACCATGTATAATTAAATCTTTTTATATAATTAGTATTTTTTTCTACATATTCTAATATATATTTAACAGCATTATCACTTAAATTCCACCAAGATGAACCATTATATAAATTTTCAATCATCTTTCTTTTAGGCCATATTTTTAATAATATATTTCTTATTTTATAATGGAATAATTTATGATAATAATTTATTATGCAAAAATGCGGATAATAATAACATAATCTATCCTTTGATACTTCATAAAAAGTATCATTTTTTATAACTTCTCTGTAATTTATAAATTCCTTATCATTATTTTCTTCTTTAGAAAAAAAATCAATTATTTCTTTATTAGTCTTTAGAGGAATATCCTGAGCACTTATAAAAATATATCTATCATAATTATTTTTACTTGATTCATTAAGTAAAAATAAAGTTCCAATCACCTGGCTAAACTCAGCATGATATATTTTATATTTTTTGTATACTTTTACATTATCAAAACTTTTAATATCTAATTTTGATTTTTTATCAATATGCACATAAATATCAAAATCCTTTTTAAGATGATTAATTAACCTCATCAATTGATCATGATTTTTATGTGCAGCAATCAAAAAACAAATTTTACTCATACACTATTAAAATTTAGACTTAAATTCCTCTATAGCAGCATAAAGTTCATCCTGATTTTCTATATCTTTAGAATCTCTAATTTTATCAAGTACATTCTGTTTATCGGCTCTCATATACTGAAGAAGTCTCCACTCAAACTCATGAACTCTATCAACTTCAATATTATCTAAAAATCCTTTAGTAGCAGCAAATATAACAACAACCTGCTCTTCAAAAGGCATAGGACTGTATTGCTTCTGTTTAAGTAATTCAACCATTTTAGCACCTCTGTCCAACTGAGCCAAAGTAGCCTTATCAAGACCGATACCAAGCTGTGAGAAAGCCTCCAAATATCTGTAAGAAGCAAGATCAAGCCTCAAAGTACCAGCAACTTTTTTCATAGCCTTAGTCTGAGCATTACCTCCTACACGAGAAACTGATATACCAACATCAATAGCAGGACGAACGCCACTCATAAATAAATTGGCAAGCAAATATATCTGTCCGTCTGTTATAGAAATAACGTTAGTAGGAATATAAGCTGAAACCTCATTATCCTGAGTTTCTATGATAGGAAGTGCTGTTAAAGAACCTCCTCCTAATTCATCACTAAGTTTAGCTGCCCTCTCAAGAAGTCTTGAATGCAAATAGAAAACGTCACCGGGGAAAGCCTCTCTTCCAGGAGGTCTTCTTAAAAGCAATGATATCTGTCTATAAGCATTAGCCTGTTTAGTTAAGTCATCATATATTATTAAAGTGTCTTTTTTCTTTTCATACATAAAGTATTCTGCCATAGCACATCCTGCATAAGGAGCTATGTATAGTAAAGGAGCAGAATCAGCAGCAGTTGCAGCAACTACTATAGTATAATCTAATGCTCCATTCTGTCTTAAAGTTTCCACAACACCAGCAACAGTTGAAGCCTTCTGTCCTATTGCAACATATACGCATATAACATCTTTGCCTTTTTGATTTATTATAGCATCAAGTGCAATACTAGTTTTTCCAGTACTTCTATCTCCAATTATAAGCTGTCTCTGCCCTCTTCCTATAGGAGTCATGGAATCAATAGCCTTAATACCAGTTTGAAGAGGAACTTTTACCGCCTGTCTGTCAGCTATACCAGGTGCAGGAAACTCAATAACTCTTCTTTTATCCGTATTAATTTCACCATGTCCGTCTATAGGTACTCCTAAAGGATTAACAACTCTTCCCAAAAGTACCTCTCCAACAGGAACCTCTAATATTCTTTTAAGTCTAGTAACCTTACTTCCTTCTTTAATGCCGAAATAATCCCCTAAAACTATAGCACCTACTGTTTCTTCTTCCAAGTTAAAAGCAAGTCCAATAGAACCGCATTCAAAGAGAATCATCTCATTAGCCATAACATGCGGAAGCCCTATAACTCTAGCTATACCGTCACCAACCTCAACAACTACTCCAACTTCATTAGGAGTAAAATCAGCTTTATAATTCTTAATCTCCTCTTTAAGAACAGCTGCAATTTCACTAGCTTTTATATTCATAAGTCTATTCCTCAAATATAAAAAATATCATTAATTATTATCCGAGATAGAAAGCAACAATTCTGTAAGTAAATTCTTTATACTGTAATCATAAACCATATCTTCTATCTCTACTATAACTCCACCTATTATAGATTCATCCACATTGAAAGTAAAATGAATATCCTTACCGCCTGCCATTTTCCGTATGCGTTCTTTTAATACATCCATATCTGACATATCAGTTATAACCGATGAAGTTGTAATTTTTGCCACTATTATATTATAATATTCATTACATAGGTTTTCATATTCTACTATTATAGCAAATAATATATCAATTAAATCCCTTTCTATTAAAATAGCAATAAGATTGAAAGTTTCTTCAGATATATTGCCTTCATAAACCTTTCTTAACATTCTTATTCTCAAATTTCCGTCAATAAAACTTGATTTAAAAAAATCAAATATATCTTTATCAACTATTAAAGATGAATAAACAATATTTAAATCCTTTTTAATGTCTTCTATCTTTCCAAGCTCAGCAGCAGCATCAAACATAGCTTTTGCATAATTTTTGGCACTAGCTTCACTTTTTACAATTCTGGTAAACCTGCTGGCTTTTTCTCTGGTAATCTCTTTAAGTACATCTTTTTTAAGATCACTTAAAATGTTATCAGCAATAGAATCCATTTTATACTCCTAATAATGTTTTATTAACCACCATGAGCAAATTTATTCTGCAATACGTCTATTTGATTCCTTATACTATAATCATAAACTGTAGTACCAACGTAAACTATTATACCTCCAACAATACTTTCATCTATTTCCTTTTCATAAACTATCTTTTTATCAGAAAAACATTTAACCGTTCCAATAATGCTATCCATAGTTTTATCATCAACATCATAAGCAGTAATAATACGGACTCTAACTATATTATAATAATCATCCATTATATCCCTATACAGATCAATAATATCAGGCAAAACTTCAATACTATCATGTTCAGTCAATATAGAAACAAAAGCATAAGTTTCTTTTGAAAGCAATGGCTTAAGTTTCTTTTCTATTAATTTTAATTTCTCATTTTTAGAAATTAATTTATCAAAAAAATATTTCTTTATATCATCATCTTGAAATAACTTAGAACATTCAGAAAGTTCATTATATATTTCTTTTATAAGTCCAAGTTGTTTAGCCAAATCAAATACAGCTGCCGCAGTCGGTCTTAATATCTCTAATCTATCACTTTCTTTCATAATTCAAATTATTTCCTAAAATTATCTATTTTACATTTTCTTCTTTATTGGCATTATTGATAAATTCATTGATTAATGCCTGATTATCTTCTTTATTGATATTTCTTTTAAGAATAGTTTCAGCCATAACAATAGCAATATCAACAGCCTGTTTTCTAACACTATTGACAGCCTCTTCTTTGGATCTGTCTATTTCAGAAAGTATCTTATTTTTATTAGCTTCAGCTTCTTCTCTAGCATTATTTATAATTTTATATCTAACTCTGTTAGCTTCAATTCTAGCATTTTCTATAATAGAACTAGCTTCCGCTTTTGCATTATCAATCTGCTCTCTGTATGCCGCCAAAGATTTCTTAGCATTTTCTCTAGTCTTTTCAGCCTCTTCCAAATCTTCTTGAATCTTATCAGCACGTGCATTTAAGCCCTTAAGTATTATTTTCCAAGTAGAAGCACCTAGTATAGCAAGAACTAGTAAAAATGTAATCCAAGTCCATATTATAATACCAGGATCTATTTTTAAAAGTGCCATATAATCTAATCCCCCAAATTACATTATTTTGTAAATAATGCAAGTATACAAATAACTAAAGCAAATAAACCAACACCTTCTATCAATGCTGCCGCTATAAGCATAACAGTCTGTATTTTTCCAGAAACTTCAGGTTGTCTTGCAACACCTTCTACTGCTCTAGAACCAATAAAACCTATTCCTATTCCTACTCCTATGGCAGCAAGTCCTGCTCCTATTGCTGCACCTAATATAGAAAATTCCATTTTTATTCTCCTTTCTTATTTAATTTTTTAATTTATAATTAATGCTCATCACTAATAGCAATACCAATATAAACCGCTGATAATAATGAGAATATATAAGCCTGTAAAACCGCTACAAACATTTCAAGTACATATATAAAACTTAAAAATAATATAGCAAAAGGCGAAACAAATAATGTTCCTGATAATATTATTAAATACGGTATAACCATCATCATTATATGACCGCCTGTAATATTTGCAAATAAACGTATAGCCAATGCAAATGCTCTGTTAAAAAATGTAATAAACTCTAAAACCCATATTATAGGTATCAATGGTATTGGAAGACCTTTAGGAACTAAATTTATCCAAAATTTTATTACACCCTTCTTTTTGATTCCAGCAAACATATAAACCACAAATACTATTATAGCTATAGCACCAGTAAATCCAATATTAGCTCCAATACCGCCTGCTAAATAGGCATGATGCCCATCTTGTGTAGGCAAACTTATTAAAGCTGGGATAAGACCTAGTATATTAGAAAATAATACAAATAAAAACATAGTCAGACAAAAAGGAACATATTTCTTTCCTTCTTCTCCTAAAGCTGCCCCTACAACATCTTTATTCATATAATCTATCAGTGTTTCTAAAATACTTTGCAAATAAGTAGGTCTATTAAAAGGACGTTTTAACTTATGTGCCAAATACTTCATACTGGCAACAGATAATATGCCTGCTAACGCTATAAGTATAACATGTTTTGTAATTTTGAAATCAAAATCAATATAACTGCCTAATTTTATGGGTATAGTATAGAATGGATGGGCTGTATTATCAGTAATCTCTTCCATAATGAAATCATTAATACTTTCAGCTCCATAAATTACATTATTACTAAATAGAACAAAAACAATCAATACTAATACAAAACACTTTCTAATTAAAAATAACTCTTTCATAATCAAAATTGCCAACTTATCACAAAAACTTTTATTATATTTTAATAATTTTATAACTATTAAATAAAAAATCAACTACTTTTATTTTTAATCAAAAATTTTCTAAAGCTTCAGTTTCGCTTGTAAATATTGGGAAAAAACTTGTTATTTTTGTAAGTTCAAATACCTTTTTAACAGGATCTGTTATCTTTACAATACATATCTTACCATTAACTTTCTTAAAAGCCCCTAATGCGGAAATAAAAACACCTATTCCGCTGCTGTCTATATAATAAACATACTCCATATCTACAATTATCTTCTTAGCTCCAAAATCCATCTGCATGGAAATGGCATCTTTCAAATCTGATGATGTATATACATCTATATCTCCATCTAACTTGAGTATAACAACATTATTCTCAAGTTCCTTGACAGATATTTCCATAAAAACTCCGTAAAACTAGAATTTTATTCTGCTGCATTTAAAATAACATAAAAAATATTTTTTACAATAGCTAATTACAATATTTTTTAATAGTACGAAATGTATTATAAGTTTAGTATTTTTTACTGCTGTAAGTAAAATTTATGCATTTATCATATTAAATCATATTGACAATAAAAGATAATTGTAATAATATTTAATTCACAAATAAAAATGACATGTATGTCATTTTTATTTTTTCATATTAATCTATAATTGAGAGGTGAATATCAAAATAATACAATGCCTAAAGTAAATGAAGAATATTTTGAAAACAAAAGAAAAATAATACTAGATGCAGCTATGAGAGTTTTTTTAAGGAAGCCTGCCTATAGTGTTACAATGAAGGATATTGTTAAAGAATCACAGTTAAGTCAAGGAGGTGTTTATAAATATTATTCAAATATAGATGATATTGTTATTTCACTGCTAAATAGTAAGAAAACAAATATAAATCCTAAAAACATTATAGAAAAGCATGGTGATGAACCTGAAAAAGTCATATTTGAATTATTTGAATATTTCAAAAAATTTTTTTTCATTACAGCGAGTGAATTCGGCAAAATAATGTTTGAACTTCAGCCGATTTTTTTTAATGATAAAAAAAGATTTGAAAAATTAAAAAAAAGTATAAATAAAGATGTTAATTTATATTTTTGGCTTACTGAATTATTCCTATTCATAGATCAGAAAATAGAAGAAAAATATTTTATACCAATAGTTAATGATAATGATATATATATGCAGATAATAGTAACTATAGCTGGTATAGGAACAGAGCTAATATTAACTAAATATTATGATTTTGATAGAAAATTATATTATTATAGGGATAATGTAGAAAAAAATAGGAATTTAGAAATTAATTTAAATAATTTAATTGATAATTTGTGCAAAACTGTATTATTTTTACTTGGAAGCAAATATAGTTTTGAAAACATTAAAAAATCAGAAGATTCACTTATAAATAGTTTATCGTGATAAGGAGTGCTAATGAAAATTAATATAAGGTCTATGACATTTTTATTAATGTTTTTTACTGTTAATATTTTATATTCTCAGACTAATACATTAACTTATGCTGCCTATATGGAGGCTATAAGAGATCAAATACCAGAACTTAAAATAAATGCTGTAACAGAAACTAATGCTGAGATGAATTTATTAAGTGCTAAAAGTTCAGGAGATGTAAACTTATCTGCTCAGATTGGAGCTGCAGGCAAATACGGAAGTTTATCAAGCGGAAGCACATCTACTTCTACAACAGCAAGCCCTTCTGTTGAAGCTACAGGAATACAGGCAGGCATAGGTATTGGTTCATTAATACCTTACAGCGGAACTACATGGTCTGTAAATTTAACTCATACATCATTTATGGGAGGCAAATTATACTACCCTGGAAGCTCTCAGGCTGTAGACTTTAATAATTATCAGCCTTCTTTAACTATAGAAGTTACTCAGCCGCTTTTAAGAAATTTCTTCGGTACATTAGATAAATATCCTATAAAAGATGCTGAGTATGCACTTGCAATAGCAAAACTTCAAAGAAGATTGGATGATGCAAGTGTAATTGTTTCATATCAGAAAATGTATTATCAATGGATAATGTATGAAAAACTGCTTGCATACTACAGAAGCATGTATATAACCGCAAGACGTTTTGAAAATCAAATGAGAGATAGATACAATAATGGGCTTATAGATAATGATGAATATCAAAATGCAAGAACTCAAACTATGCTTTATAGTGATTATTATGCACAAAACCAAGTTTATTTAGAAACACTTTTAACTACAATAAGCTTTTTTATGCCTGTTACTAATATAAAACCAGATCATACAACATGGGATGCATATTTAGATTTAGGCAATGGAATGGAAATGGAATCTATACCTTTTTCAGACAGCATAAATGGTCAAATTGCGTACCAATCTAAAATCAGAGCTGAATACACTCTTGAAGCTATGAAAAACGGAACTCTTCCCAATTTGGATTTGGTTGGAAGCGTAAGTTTAAACGGAATAAGTCCTAATACTCAGGGATATTTTCAGTCTTTCGGAAGCATGACTAATGTTGATTTTTTTGCTGGAATTCAATTCTCTTATCCTATAGGAAACAGGGCAAATAAAGCACAGTATCAAATGGCTGAAAACTCATTATACGGAATAATAGCACAGTATGATCAGCTTGAAAAAGATTTCAATACACAATTGCAGTCATATATTTCTGCATTTAATGCATATAAAAATTTAATAGCAAGCAAACAGGCTCAGATAAGAGCTATTAATTCAAGAATAGCTACTCAGCTTCAGAAACTAAATCAAGGACGTTTGGAGGTAGATGACTTGCTTACTTCAAGGCTTAATTTGGGAGCAACTCAAACGGAGCTTTTGAATTATCAGTATCAGCTTATAACAACAATTTTTGATTATAGAGCCTTGCTTGCAATTGATTATGAATAAAAAATATTTTTATCAATTTTCATAAGGATTTAGAGGAATATATATATGTTTGTAGGTTAATCAATTTTAATTAATTAACCTACAAATAACAAAATCTTTTAAATTTTTAATTTAGTATAAAAATAGAAAAATAGGAGATTTAGCAATATATGGAAAAAATTATAGTATTTTTTGCCAAAAAAACTATGCTTGTAAATGTAATCGTACTTGCGGTATTATTTGTAGGCGGATATTATTACTTTAACCTAAATAGAGAAGCTTTTCCTTCCACAGATTTGGATATGATGCTTATAGCAGTAACATATCCGGGAGCTTCGATTTTGGACGTGGAACAGAATGCAGTTATACCTATAGAAGAACAGCTGCAGGGAATATCAGGTATAGATAAGTATGAAACTACGATTATTGAAAACTTAGGTATTATATTGGTAGAGTTAGATCAATCTTTACCTAATAGGCAGCCTGTAAAAGACGAAATATTTAGAGAGATGCAAAACGTTCCCGATTTGTCTACAGATGTTGAAGAGGTTACAACTTACGATTTAAACCCTAATAAAATGTCCATATATACTTTAGGAGTGCATTTTAAAGAGGGTATGGAAGGAAATGAAAGAGAATTATTTGACATAAGCCAAAGACTTGAAGACGATATCATAAGACTTCCTGGTGTTGCAGAAGTGAGAGTAGAGGGAAGAACAGATCCTGAAATACAAATATATGTGGATCCTCTAAAGATGCAGAGCAATTACATAGCTTTATCCGATGTAGTTAATGCTCTTGCAGTTAGAAATGTAAGAGCTACTGGAGGAGATATGGAAGAAGAAAATAGGGAAAAGTCAGTTGTAACTTATGGAGAATTCCAAAATCCTATGGAAGCTGAAAGTACAGTAATAAGATCTACTTTCAATGGACAGAGAGTGCTTGTTAAAGATATAGGCAGAGTAAATGAAGGATTTGAGGAAAAAACCACACATATGAGAGTAAATAAGGCTCCGGGATACTCTTTGGATATAGTAAAAAATGAGAATGCAGATATTATAAAAACTATAGCCGAAGTTAATAAATACTTGGAAGAAAACGCAGCTATTATACCAGAAAATGTTCAGGTATCTGTTATGGGAGACAATTCAAGAACCATTAACTCTCTTATAGCAATAGTGTCTTCCAACCTCATACAAGGATTTTTAATAATATTTATCTGTTTGATAATATTTTTGGATTTCAAATCTGCTATGTTTACAAGTTTAGGTATGATATTTACCATGTTTGCATGTTTCATATTTATGAAAGCAACAAACATCACTTTCAACACTATGTCTCTTGCAGCAGTAATCACCGTACTTGGCATGATAGTAGATAACTCTATAGTTGTATCTGAAAATATATTTAACTTTAAGCAGGCTGGATATAAAGGGCTTGAAGCTACGAGACTTGCCGTAAGCGATGTAGTAATGCCGATGGTGGCTTCTACTTTAACCACAGTTGCTGCTTTCTTTCCTCTTCTTACTATAAGCGGAATGATGGGAAAAATCATTAACTTATTTCCTAAAATAGTAATATTTACGTTAATTGTGAGTTTGTTTCAGGCTATACTTATTCTTCCAAATCAATTGCAGGATAAAGAGGATAAATATAAAAATTATAAGCCTAAGAAGAAAAGCAAGTGGAAAAATCCTCTTGACTTCGATAAGGATAAATTATTCGACAAGATGAAAGTGCCTTATGGATTTTTCTTGGAAAAATGTTTGAAAGTAAGATATATTGTAATATTGTTTTTTATACTTATGCTCATAGGTTCTTTCTTCTTGGCTCAGAACAGTTTTAAAAACTTCGTTCTTATATACGATACCAGTGCAGACACTATAGTTATCAATATAGAAACTGAAATAGGAAGTACAAAAGAATATACTACCGAGCAGATAGCTAGAATAGAAGACGTTGTTGCAAGCGTTGTTAAACCAGAAGAGCTGATAGCATTGTATACTCTTGTAGGTTCTCAGGTAGATCAGGAAATGGTATCTGAAGAGAAAGGTAATTTGGCTGGTATAATGGTTTATTTAGTGCCTGCAGCTGAAAGAGATAGAACAGCTGACGAACTTGTAAATTTGATAAATCAGGAGATGGATAAAACTGATATAAGAGATACTGTTCCTGTATTTACTATGAACACTAAAGGTACTGTTGACCCAGGTGATCCAGTTGACATTAAGGTTATAGGCAACGATACTGATTTAGCAAGGCAGGCGGTTGAAGAAATAAAAACGTTTTTAGCAACTGTACCCGGAGTTATCAATATAGATGACGATGATAAACCTGGTAAGGATGAGCTTAGAATAATGCTTGATTATGATAAGATAGCGGAACTTGGTATAGACGTTGAAACTGTAGGTTATGAGGCTAGAACTGCATACTATGGAACGGAGGCTACTTACATACAGGAGCTTGAAAACAGACTGGACTTTAGAGTACAATTTGATGAAAAATATACTTATGATTCTCAATATTTAACTAATCTTCTTATTCCAAACTCTTCCAGAAGGCTTATATATTTGCATAATATAGCCGACTTGGAATTAACAAACGGGCTTTCCGCTTTAAGGCATTATAACGGACAAAGAAGCATAAGCGTAACTGCCGATTTAGTACCAGGACAAAATACTTCCAGAAATGTAATGCTTACAGTATCTGAACATTTCAAAGACTTCGGTACTAAATATAAAGGCTTGAGATTATACTTCGGCGGTGAGGCTGAGGAAACTATGGAGGCTTTGGGACAATTGATATTCAGTTTTGCTATGGCATTAATATTCGTATATGTAGTGCTTTTATTACAGTTAAATAGATTTATACAGCCTATAATGATACTTACTATTATTCCTTTTGGTATGATAGGAGTATTTTTAGGATTTGCTTTACATAGAATGCCTTTATCATTTATGGGTGTTGTAGGAATAATCGGTTTGGCTGGTGTAGTAGTAAATAATGGTATTATATTGGTAGATGTAATCAACAACATAATAGAAAGGGGAGTTAAAGGTGATCCTAAAAAAGGTGTAACCCAAGCTATAGTGGACGGATGTAAGCAGCGTTTACGTCCTGTATTTTTAACTACGGTTACTACTGTTGTGGGACTTTTGCCTACTGCTTATGGTATAGGAGGAAGAGCGGATATAATTATTCCTATATGTATGGCTTTGGCTTATGGTTTGCTTTTTGCCACATTATTAACATTGGTATTACTTCCATGTATGTTCCTAACTATGTTTGACTTGAGATTAATTAAACTTCCTAAAGACAGTCCTTCAGACTTTGAAGACGGCGGTACTACTATAACTGTTACTAGAGAATAAATTATAGTCCGTATTTAAACATATATTTGATAAAAAAGAAGTTAATAGAATTTTCTATTAACTTCTTTTTATTTAATTATTAAATAATTGAACTTTTATACAAATAAATTATAATGATCAGATATGATAAATATAGAAAATAAACTTTTAGAAAATAAAACATTCATAGACTTATTTGCTGGAATAGGAGGATTTAGAATAGCTTTAGAATCATTAGGAGCAAAGTGCGTTTATTCTAATGAAATAGATAAATTTGCAAAAGAAGCATACTATAATAATTTTGGAGAATTACCTGATGATGACATTACTAAAGTCGATGAAAAATCAATACCAAATCATGATATATTATGTGCTGGTTTTCCTTGTCAGGCATTTTCGATTAGCGGAAAACAAAAAGGATTTAATGATAATAGAGGAAATTTATTTTTTGATATAGCTAGAATTTTAAAATATCAAAAGACAAAAGTAGTATTTATGGAAAATGTAAAAAATATAGTAAATCATGATAATGGAAAAACATTAAATACAATAAAAAAAATTATGAATGAACTTGATTATGATTTTTACTATAAAATTCTTAATGCTTCAGATTATGGCATACCTCAAAAACGGGAAAGAGTGTATATAGTATGTTTTAGAAAAGATTTAAACATAAAAAAATTTAATTTTCCTAAACCTATAGAGTTAATAAATCATTTAGAAGATTTTTTATTAGAAGAAAATCAGGTACCCAATGATATCTATATTAATAGAAATGATATTATTATGAATTATTTAAAAGATAATAAATACAGTAATAAATCTATTCGCTTAGGAATAGTAAATAAAGGCGGACAAGGAGAAAGAATATACAGCACGAAGGGAGTAGCTATTACATTATCTGCTGATGGAGGAGGCGTATTTTCAAAGACAGGAGGATATCTAATTAATGGTAAATACAGAAAACTTATGCCAAGAGAATGTGCAAGAATAATGGGATATCCTGATTCATTTAAAATAATAGATAATAAAAATCAAGCATATAAACAATTTGGTAATTCTGTTGTTATAGATGTACTTCAGTATATCGCCATAGAAATAGCAGAAAAAATATCATATGCCAATATCTTCTAAAAATAAACTCAAATCTTTTTCTTCCTGATGATTTTTTATAAGTTTGATAGAAAATATAACATTAGCATTACTTGTATTAGATAATCTTCTAACATTATATTTATATTCAGATATTTTGTTAAACTGATATGTATAATTATTAATCTTTATTTTACTTTCAATATCATTTACAGTAATAATATAAAGTTTTTTATCATTAATCTCCAATTGAAATTCAATATTGTAATTTTCTAAAAAATATATTATTTCTCCTATATTTGTATTTGAAGGATCTGAAGAACCGCTTTTCTTTACCCTATAGGATGCTTTTATATCAAAATATTCATCTATTTTTTCTAATGGAATAATAATATAATTATCTCCTTTAGTAATAAAATATTTTGTATTTTTAGTTTTATAATAATCTATTATCCAAGATGCAAATATTTTTTTATCTATAGCAATATTAACACCTATAGTTCCAACATTATGAAATGCATCAAAATTTCTATTCATATACTCTATTATATAATCTGAATACTGATTTGTAAAAGTTTTATTTTTGGATGAGTACTCAAAACCATTTTCATTTTCAAAAACTACAAACTGTCCGCATTGAGATTCTTTTAATTTTACTTCAATAAAAAATTTTCTATCGATTACTTCTATATCTGAAACAGTAGAATTTGACCTACCATGATACTTAAATTCTATATTTTTATAATTTCTATTTAGATAATTATAACATTCTATTTCAAATATTTCCCATTTTTTATACATAAATATCCCCTAATTATATTAACGAAATAAAATATAAATACTAAATTATTTTATTGATAATATCAGTTGACAATTTTAGTATTTATAAATATGATTATTTGTAATATTGAAGTTGATAAAATTTAAGGAGCTTTTAAAAAACTATGGCTAAAACTATTAAATGTAAATCCTGCAAAACTGTAAATGATAAATATGCTAAACAATGCCGTTCATGCGGTACTTTGCTATATCCTGAAATTTCATATAAAAATGCCTCTATAGTTACTGTAGTATTAGATGCTATTTTTGCATTTATATATTTATTTGGAATTTATCTATTTATAGTAAATGCAAACAATAATGAAACACCTAAATATATAGCTTTGCTTCCTGCACCAAATACTGTTCCATACTTTATAATTATATTGATATTTTTAGTATTTGCAGCTACAAAAATTCTTTATATATTAAATGTATTCATATTAAAGAAAGACATAATATTTTTTGTGAGAAGAATAAGCATGTTTGCAGAAGCTGTTATAATGTTTCCAATACAAACAATATTAGCTTTATATTTCTACGAGCCTGCTACAAATCAGGACAAAATGGATAAGAAAATGGATTAATATATGGCTCTTAATATATTAAAAACTGCTAAAAGTATAGCTAAATTTGTTAATAATAATAAAAATACTTCCATTGCTTTAATACCTACAATGGGGGCTTTGCATGAAGGACATGCCAAATTAATAAAAAAAGCAAAAAAAGAATGCAGTGTAGTTATAGTAAGTATATTTCTTAATCCTCTTCAATTTACTAAAGTAGAAGATATAGAAAAATATCCTCAGAATATAGATGAAGACAAGAAAATGCTAATTGAATTAGGAGCAGATATATTATTTATGCCTTCTGTTGAAGATATGATACCTGATGATTATGGTACTTATATAAATATGGATAATATTTACAGCAAGTCTTATGGCATTACAAGACCGCTATATTACAAGGGAGTTGTTACAATAACCGCTAAACTTTTTAATATAATCTCTCCAACACATGTATATTTTACAGAACATGATTATCAGAAAGTATTTATAATAGGTAAAATGATAAAGGACTTAAATTATAATATAGCATTAAAAACCATCCCAATAGTAAGAGATGATAATATGCTTGCTTTAAGCAGTACAAATGCTTTATTAAGCGAAAGAGAAAAGGAAGAAGCTGTTATAATATACGAACTATTGAAAGAAGCGAGAGAAGAATTCAAAAAAGCCAGCAGAAAATCATCATATTTAATGGATATAATAAAGAATAATCTTCGTCCTCATAAAATGCTTAAATTAGAATATATTGATATAGTAGATAAGGATAGTTTAATCAGTGTTGAAACAGCTACAAAAAACTCTATTATATTAATATCATGCTACTGCGGCTCTACAAGACTTTTGGATAATATGCCTTTAAAGTAGTAGATTGTAAAAATATTTTAAATAGTATTGAAAAAAAATATATATTATGTTATAATATGCTAAAATTAATAATATTATATATAACTATGTCAGAAAAAAATAATATAAAAACAATACTAAATATCATAAATATAATTGGAAAAGACAGATTAATAGAAATTATAAAAATATTGAAAATTAAAGACATTTCTAAAATAGCTTATGTAAATAATCTTATAAAAGAAAAGAAATACTTTGATTTATTGAAACAAATAGATAAAAATGATTTAAATAGAATTATTAAAATAATAAATATAATTGGTTTCAATGATATAATTGAGATAATAAAAAATATAAAAAAATGAATATATAAAATTGTAAAAATTGCAGGGATAAAAAATATATTTATTATGATAATTAAAACTATAAAATTTGACTTTACAATGTTTTTATGTTATAATAACGCACCGTTACATTTTAGGATTTTATAAAACTACCAAATTTTTTAAAAGTTAAATCAAGGTGTGTATGATGGATAAAAAGACATTAAAAACAAAAAATAGTACTTACGTTCTATCACAAAAAGATATTAAACAAAATTGGCTTATAATAGATGCCAAAGGTAAGTCATTAGGAAGAGTAGCAAGCAGAGCAGCTTATATGCTTAAAGGCAAACATAAAGTTGACTATGCATATAATTTGGATAATGGAGATTATGTTATAGTTATAAATGCTAAAGACATAGTATTAACAGGAAATAAAAAGAAAGGAAAGATTCACTATAGACATACAGGTTATCCAGGCGGTATAAAAGCTGTTAGTTATGGAGAATTATTAGAGAGAAACCCTGAAAGAATGGTAAAAATAGCTGTAAAAGGTATGCTTTCTCATAATCCATTAGGCAGACTTCATCTTAAAAAATTAAAAGTGTATGCTGGAAGCGAGCATCCGCATGAAGCTAATAAACCTACTGTAGTAAATATATAATTAGGAGATAAAAATGGCAGCTAAACAATTAACTATTTTTACTGGTAAAAGAAAAACAGCTAATGCTAGAGTACGCATCACTTTAGGCAGCGGCAAGATTATAATAAATGGAAAAAATTATGCTGAATATTTCTGCAATAGAGCAGCACTTCTTAAAGTAGTAGAAGATGCTTTAAAAGTAACAGGAAATTTCGGTAAATATGATGTATTTGCTAATGTACATGGAGGCGGAGTTTCTGCTCAGGCAGATGCTGTTAGACATGGCATAGCTAAAGCATTAGTAGGAGAAAGTCAGGATTTTAGAACTACATTAAAGAGAAATGGTTTTCTTACTAGAGATTCACGTGTTGTTGAACGTAAGAAATACGGAAGATCTGGTGCTAGAAAACGCTTCCAATTCTCCAAACGTTAAGTTTTTATCTTGGATATTTATGAATTTATTAAAAGGTTTATTATATGACTGCTAAGAAATTAAAAAAATTTAAAGATTTATTATTAGAAGAAAAGAAAAAGACTTTAGATGAATTATTAAGCGGTAATGAAACTTATGAATCTCTAAAAGAGGATTCTCATGGAGATATGGCAGATATGGCATTTCAGGCTTATGAAAAGCAGAATTTAGTTAATTTTTCTCAAAAAGAAAAGGATAAATTAGAAATGCTTAATAATGCTCTTAAAAGAATAGAAGACGGCACATATGGTAAATGTATAGATTGTAAAGAAGAGATTAGTGAAGAGAGATTAACCGCCATACCTCAGACTTTAAGATGTGTAAGTTGCATGGCTAAATATGAAGATAAAAAACGTCGTGAAAAAATGTAATGTATGTTAAAGTTGTTTTTAACCTACCTATAGATAGAATACTTACATATAAAAAACCAGACGAGATTAATGACAGCTTGGTAGGATGTAGAGTTATTGCCCCGATACGCGGAAAAAATAACAAGGGTATAGTTATAGAAGAAACTGATTTTGCAGATGGTAATTATCAAATACATCCTATTAAAGCTAGAATAGACCTTGAACCTATATGTTCTAATAAAGAATTTCAATTAGCTAAATGGATGAGCAGCTATTATCATTCATCTTTCGGAGAAGCATTATTTGCAGCCCTTCCAGTAGGAACTCCTGCTAAAAAAGAAAAGAAAGCTCCGCCAATTCCAGCAAAACAAAAACCATATTTAAAACTCAATGATGAACAGGAAAATGTATTAAAAAAAATAATAGAAAATATAGAATCAGATAATAAAAAGGCATTTCTTTTGCATGGGGTAACAGGAAGCGGTAAGACAGAAGTTTATCTGCAGGCTATTAAAAAAGTTGTGGATATTGGAAAACAAGCAATAGTAATACTTCCAGAAATATCTCTCACTCCGCAAACTATAAAAAGATTTGCCGAAAGATTTGAAGGAAAGATAGCTGTACTTCACAGCAAACTTTCACCTAATGCTAAATACAGATATTGGCAGATGATAAAAAAGGACGAGATAAAAATAGTAATAGGAGCAAGAAGTGCTATATTCTCACCTACTCCTAATTTAGGAATAATAGTTATAGATGAAGAACATGAAACTAGCTATAAAGCTGGAGAAACTCCAAGATACCATGCTAGGCAGGTTGCTTTCTACAGAAAAAAACATGAAAATGCTACTTTACTTTTAGGAAGTGCTACCCCTTCAATAGAGAGTTTCTATCATGCAAATACTGGTAAAATAGAACTTTTAACTTTAAATAAAAGGGCAGCATCTGTAAATATGCCTGAAGTTAAAATATTAGATTTAAAGCATGAGAAAAAATCAGATGTTTTTCCTATGATGACTCAAAAATTAGTAGAAGAAATAAATAAAAAGCTTGAAAAAAAAGAACAGATTATACTTTTTCTAAATCGTAAAGGATATGCTCCTATAGTAAGCTGTTCTCATTGCGGAAAGGTATTAGAATGCCCTAATTGTTCTGTTTCTTTAACATATCATAAAAAGAAAAATGTTGTTATGTGTCATTACTGCGGATATACTCAATTTTTAGAAGAATTATGCGATGAATGCAAAATAGGACATTTTGAGCGTATAGGAAGCGGAACTGAAAAAGTAGAAGAAAATTTAAATATACTCTTTCCAAATGCTGTAATAGAAAGAATGGATCAAGATACAGTAGGAGGAACAAAAAACTACGAAAAGATATTTAAAAGATTTTCTGATGGTGAAATAGATATACTTATAGGAACTCAAATGATAGCAAAAGGACTTGATTTTCCCAATGTTACATTAGTCGGAGTATTATTTGCCGATATGTCGCTTCATATACCAGATTTTAGAAGTGCTGAAAGAACTTTTAATCTTATTACCCAAGTTGCAGGAAGAAGCGGAAGAGGAGAAAAAAAGGGAATAGTATATATACAAACATATTCCCCAAATCATTATAGTATAGAATGTGCTAAAAACCATGATTATATTTCTTTCTATAATAATGAGATAGAAAAGAGAAAATCTCCTCTTAATTATCCACCTTTTTCAAGACTTGTGAGATTAGTAATAAGGGGAACAAATGAAAAGTATGTTGAAAATGACGCCAATATTATAGCTGATATATTAAGAGTGTCCGTTTATGAACACTCTGATAAAATTCTAATATTAGGTGCTGTACCATGTACTATAAGTAAATTAAATAAATACTATAGATGGAACATACTCATAAAAACTCCTTCTCATACTCTATTAAAAGGATTTTTTAGCAAGTTAAGTGATAACTTCATAGCTCAAAAAGGTAATTACATAGAAATAGATATAGACCCTGTAAGCATGCTGTAAGTTTATATATCAACATAAAATCTAATAGCATTTTTTATTCTAGCTTTTAGCTCATTTTGTCCAACAGGCTTTTTAACATAATCACATGCTCCTTTTTCAAGCCCATTAACAACATCGTCTTCATTGTATTTTTTGGTTATAATAATGATAAGTGCGGTTCTTAGAGAAATTTCTTTTTTGATTTCATCTAATAGATAAAAATAATCTTTGTCTTCTGATAAATTAATATCCATTAGTATTATGTCTGGAGAATTTTTTTTTAGCTCTTTAAGCGGGCTTAATAAATTAGATATGCATACGATATCATAATCATTACTAAGCCAATCAACGTAATTTTTTCTGGTTATTTCCATGGGTTCAATAATAGCAAGCCTGTACTTAGAACGTTTCCTCTTTAACTTTATCCTCTTTTCCTTCTTATTAAAGGCTAGAAAGGCTTTTAAATCGGCATAACGTATCTTATATCTCTTGCCCGGAGTAACATCCGCCTTTAACCCATAATGCCTGACCCAATAATTTACTGTTGTTCTTGAGACGCCTATTATTTTCGCGGCATCTATTGGCGACAATAAATCGTCGTCATCGTATATTAGTTGCTCACTATTATTCATAATACTCCTCAAAATAAAAATTTTGGTAAAAAAAATTAACTTGTCCCCATTGTATATAAAGATTAATACATAATTATAATTTTGTCAAATAAAAATATTGAATAATACTTTATCTTAATACAACAAAAATTACTTAAGTTTATATAAGAACTACATTTTTTACAAAAAAAAAGATTTTTTTTTATTAATGTATGAAATGTAAATAATAATTTTAGTGAAATAGTATTGTTTTTTTATAAGAAATAAGTATTATAAAAATAAAAAATATCATCTATAAAATAATATATTTATTGTTTTTTATCAATTTTTGAAATATAATATATATTATAATTATATAATAGTATTAAAGGAAATAATAAAATGAATATAGCTGTACTAATAATGGCTGGAGGTATAGGTGAAAGATTATGGCCTTTAAGCAGAGAAAATAAGCCTAAACAGTTTTTAAACATTATAGAAAATAAGTCATTAATAGAACAAACGATAGACAGAGCTTTAAAAATTACAGGTGAAGAACATATATTTATAATTACTGGAAAAAGATACAAGGAATCTTTTTCCAAATATATACCAAACTTCAAAAAAGAAAATATAATATATGAGCCTATAGGCAGAGATACTACAGCAGCAATTGCCTTGGGAGTTTTAACTATAAAAGAAAAAATAGGAGGAGATTCTATAATTGTAATACTTCCTGCAGATCCTATCATAAAAGATGAGGAAATGTTTATCAAAAATATAGAGGATGCTATAGAAATAACAAAAAATACAAAAAACATCGTAATAGTAGGAATTACTCCTAATAGAGCAGAAACTGGATACGGATATATAAAATTAAAAAATAATATAAAAGATGATAAATACAATGTTGAAAAATTCCTAGAAAAACCAAATTTAGAAAAGGCATGCCAATTTTTAGAAGACGGAAATTATCTATGGAACAGCGGTATGTTTATTTGGGACGTTGATAATATAATAAACAGCATCAAAATATTTATGCCAGATACATACAAAAAAGTACTTAAAACTTTTGAAGCATTAAAAAACAATAAGAATGAAGATGAGATTACAAAATTGTTTAAAGAAATAGAAAAAATATCTTTCGACTCATCCGTAATGGAAAAACTGTATAATATTATATGCATAAAATCTAATTTCTTTTGGGATGATTTGGGAGCTTTTTCTGCACTTGGAAGAATACATGATAAAGATGATAATAATAATGTAATTGTAGGAAATGTATACGCTAAAGAGGCAAATAATAATATCATAATTAATGATGAGAAGAATACATTTATTGCTATAGATGGAGTTGATGATCTTACTATAGTTCATTCAAATGGAGTACTTTTAATTTATCCTAATAATAAAGATTCCAAAATTAAAGATATATTAAAGGATATAAGAGAAAAAGATGAATTGAAAGATAAAAGAGATTTATTATAAAATACATTATTTCTTATTTTTTAAAATGGTTTCTTTATACATTTTATCTTTAGCCTCTTTTATTTTTTCTAAATTGGATTTTTTCTTTTCTTCTTCCTTTTTTTCTTTCTGATTATCTTCTATTAATACGCCATTGATAACAACATTTTTTAATTCTATATTTTTATTATCTGCTATTTCAAAAGGTATAGTTTTACCCTTTATCTGAACATTCTCAAATTTTAATGATTTATAAAACATTATATTTCTAAAATCCGCATCCCCTTCTATAATAATATTTTCAAAACTTGCATCTGAGTAAAAACTGGAATTAAGCATACTAAAATTATTCTTAAAATGAATATGATTAAATTTGAGCTTATCATGCACATTAGAATTAGACATACTATAATTGCAGTCTGCTGTTATATTATCTATATCTATAGAAAAAAAATCGGATAATGAAAAATTAAAATCTATATTTATCTTTGAATTTTTTAAAATAATTTCTTTATGGACATTAGACATAGTTATAAATATGCCTGAATCAAAATTGGAATCTGTAAAATCTAATGATGCTTTTAAATCGAAGTTTTTTATTTGAAAAGGACCAAAAAACAAAGAGTTTCTAAATATTAAATTTATATCCCTCTCAACTTTCAAACCATCAAAATCAAAACCATCATAGCTAATCATATAGGAAAAATTATAAAATCCTCTGTAAAAATCATCTCTTATGATACGCCTAAAAAGTCCGTCTGGCTTATCATTGCTATTATGATGTATAATACATAAACCATCTTTATACTCTTCCCTGTCGCAATTTTCTGTATTAGATATTTTTTGTTTACAAATAGCCATAATAATTAATCTTTAAAACATAAAACTCAAACCTATATCATGCGAAATATTATCCTTGCTAAAATTATCAAAAACAATAGCATAATCAAGTCTGAATAAATTCACATAAATAGATAAACCCAAAGAAGCCCCTTTATTTCCTACTCCAACCCTCGCCAAAATACCGCTAGGAAGTTTAGTTGATAATCTCTTTTGAATAGCACTAGGAGCATCAAGTATACTTTCAGGCAAATCATCATACCATGCAGATTTACTGTCAAATAATCCTAATTTATTAAAATCTACTATCATAGCTTCAAGACCAACAGATATTTCATGGCTCACCGAAGGCACAGATATAGCATACTGAACTGATACATTAAAACTAGAATCACTTTTAGTATATGCCAAAGAAGCTACAACATCTGTATCTATTTTGCCAAATACATTATCATAAAATCCAAAATTTCTAATACCTACTCCAAGTTTAAAATTAGGAGTAAAAAGAGACTGCATATATGATAAATCTAAAAACATTCCAAAATTATTATCTTTTTCACTATTATTAACAACAGCCTTAATATTCCCTCCAATAAATGAATTATCAGTAATAGCATAAGCAGCACCGACATTTATCAAATACAAACCGTTATATATGTCATTTTTTCTAGCACCTAAATTATCATAAGAATATATTTTATTTACTTCCCCAGCAAAACCAATCCCTACAGCATAAGAAGAGCCTATATGAGCATAAGAAGCATTGAATATATATTCATTTTGCAAATCAGGTGTTAAGGTATAATTTAAATTTATGCTGTCCCTTAAAACACCCATCAAGGAAGAAGAGTTCAAAAATATAGATGATGAGTCATTACCTATTAAAAAAGATGCTCCCATCATTCCTCTTGATCTTGTACTAGAGGTATTTAAAACAGATAAAGAATGCTTTGCAGAAGTAAGTCCATAGGAAACGGATGCGTATATAAATATTAAAGCTATTATTATTCTTTTTATCATAAAATTTTTTATTTCTTTAAATATTTTTTAGATTATATCATAAAAAAGATTAAATAGAAACACTAAATTAAATTTAATTTATAAATATTTTTCTTAAAAATAGCCTCTAATTTATTAAAATCATCTTCTATTTTTTCATCATCATTTTTATATAAAGCAAAAAGAGAAGAACCAGATCCGCTCATAGATACTTTTCTTTTTATTATATTCTCCATTTCTTTTTTTATCTCTTCTATTTTTTTTTCTATATTAAAAACATTTTTTTCAAATATATTATATGTATGAGAAACTATATTCTCAAAATTATAATCTCTATTATCAAGCATATTTTTTAAAGCAAAAATATCAGACTTATTAAAATCATCTTTATTAAATTTTGAATACGCCAATTTCGTAGAAACATGAATATTAGGATAAAGCAGTATAATATTATAAGGCAAAGTAAAATCATAATTCTTGATTTTCTCGCCTATACCTGAAACCCAAGCACATCCTCCTCTTATAAAAAAAGGAATATCAGCACCAAATTTAGAAAAAGCTTCTATTAAACTATCATTTGCTTCAATATTTAATTCGCTTAAAAAAAATTTAATAATACTTGCAGCATCAGAAGAGCCTCCACCAAGTCCTGCTCCTGTTGGAATATTTTTTTCTATATGAATAGAATAATTATCATTAAGCCCCATATTATTTTTAAAATGATTAAATATCTTTGTTATAATATTTTCTTCTTCATTATCTTTTAATGCAAACTCTCCGCTTGTGCTTATGCTGTATTCATTTGACTTTTCTATATCTATTATATCATACAAATTAACAGTGTGAAAAAGAGATTCTATCAAATGGTATCCGTCTTCTCTTTTTGAAGTGATATCAAGAGAAAGATTAATTTTGCATGGAGATTTTATTATGGGCATAATTTTTCCTTAAAGTAAATATTTTATTTTTTTTAAATATTACACTTTAAAAAAATTAATGCAATATATAAATTTTAGTAATATCAATTCAAAGGAAGTTTATCTATAGACTCTATTCTCCATTTGCTTGATGATTCATTAACCAATCTTATATAATAATAAGTAGGAGAAAACTCTGTATTTCTAATTATATAGTACCCAGTATAAGGGCTTGTATTATTTCCTATTGTATAATTTATAGTAACCGAATATTCAGCATTTGAAGAGGATATTAAATTTTTTATAGAATCTTTATTAGTTATTAATATATCTTTTATATTTTCTATATTATCAATATTAGAATTTTTTTCTATCCAATTAATATTGTCATCAATTAATTGAAGCTTCATATCATCATAAAATCCGAATAATGATTTTTTTCTTAAAGTATCAGCATCCTCTAAACATGATACAAAAAAAAGCGATGCAATAATAAATATAATAAATAGTCTTTTCATTAAGATTCCTTATTTTTTAATTAAATATTTAAAAAATTAATAGTAATAAGATTCCACTTATCATTTAAATAAACAGCAACTAACTCCATAGAATTTTCGGATATTTTATTAAAAGAAGGATATTCAATCTGAGATATTATAATATCCTTATATTTTCTGTAAGTTACATTAACATCATAATATCCGCCGTCTTTAGGAAGATAATTACAAAGGGAATCATCATTATCAGAAAAAATTCTTTGATATAAAGCTCCCCTATTTCTTATGGACTCTATAATATTTGCAGGAGTAAGCTCATATATTAAATTCATTTCATTTAATGTATTAACAATATTTTCATCCAAGCTAAGAACAAAATTAGAAGTAAACTCCAAAGTATCTCTATTAGCAATTAACTTAGAAATATAAGCCTCATATTCATAAGCACTATATTCCCCATCAGCACTATATTCTTTTTTACAAGAAATAGCAAATAAAATAATAATTAAAATAAATATTTTTTTCATTTATTCCACAGACCTCACATATTGTACTAAAAATTCTGCCATATCATAAAGCGATAAAACCAAATGAACTGCATGATTTTCTATAACGCTTCTAGGCATACCGTAAACAGTGCATGTTTCTTTATTTTGGGCAATAGTTAAATTTTTATTATTGTATAATAATTTCATACCTTCCGTTCCGTCATTTCCCATACCAGTCATAACTATAGCTATAGCCTTATTAACTAATACATCATTAATTGTTTCAAACAAATAATCTACAGACGGAGTATAAATAAATTTATTTTCATAATCAGTATACAGTTTTATTTTTACCCTGCCAGATGAATCAGAATATACCCCCATATTTTTATCACCTGGTGAAATATAAACTACAGAAGGCATTATCTCTTCATCAGAAACAGCCTCCTTTATTTTTATTTCTGATATATCCTGCAAACTGGATATAAGAGATGAAGAAAAATCTTTAGGTATATGCTGTGATATAAGTATAGGAAGCGGAAAATTTTTAGGAATACTAGGAAGCATAATCCTAAGAGCTCTAGGACCTCCTGTAGATATTCCTATCGCAACTAATCTAGGATGTTCAAAACCTAATTTTGCTACTTTGCTTATTGCCTTAGCTATCTCTTTTTGATCTGAAGGAAATATCCTTACATTATCATCAAATTTAGCAAGATATGAATCTTTAGAAGCATATATTATTTCTTTTGAATTATTTGGTGTTTCTATATTATTATTTGATTCTAAATTATTATAATTTAATTCAAAATCCATCTCTAAATTTTTAATTTTACTTAGCGATATTTCAACTATTCTATTTAGAACAGCTTCAACAAAAAAATCGGCTGATATAACTTTCGGCTTATAAATTACATCTAATGCCCCTAAATCTAAAGCCCTAGATGATAAATCTTTATTTTTGGAAAAAGAAGTCATTACTAAAATATTTATTTCTATATTTTCTTTCTTAATTAATTTTAATAATTCTATTCCGCCCATTAAAGGCAAATCTATTTCCATAACTATAAAATCAGGCTTAGCTGAAATTATAGTTCTATAGGCATCTATACCATTATTCACTATACCGACAACATCTATTTTATAATGACTTGATAGAATATTATTAAGCATATCTGCGGATGTTTTAGAATCTTCAGCTATAAGTACCTTAATAGAGCCTAACATAAATATCCTTACCGTTATTTTTTAGTACTATTATTTTTTTTATTTTCTTTACTAATATTTTCTTCATTCTCCTCTATAATAGTACTTAAAGCAGAGTAAATATCAGATGTAAACTTATTATCATCAAATATATTATAATCCTTATTAGAATCCTCAATTATATCGGAAAATTCTTTGCCATAATCAATATTCATACTGCTTTCTGAAAATACATCTATTTTTTTAGCATCATTAGGTCTTTTAATAGTTTCTTTCTTAGGCTGTTCAATATCCTTTTTCTGATTATAATCAATACTTTCTTCAACAGTTTCATTTTTTGATACGGCATCTTCTATATCATCTAAACTAGGAATATCATCAAAAGTATCATTATTAATATAATCATCGACTTTTTTACCTGAAGGCGGAACTGTTTCCTCTTTACTTTCTTTATTAAACAGTCTTTTTTTAATAATCTCTTTCAATTCAGATAAAGTCTTAGCAGCAGAAAAGAATACCAAAACACATATACATATAAAACAAAGACATACAAACCATTCTCCGAATCTAGTATATATTGTTATATCATTATTTAAAGCAACATTCGCTATCATATAATCAGGCTTCCAAAAAGGAAGTGTTGAAATTATTTTACCAGTACTTGATATATGTCCAGTAACACCTGAATTACCGTTATGTACAATATCCCTTCTATTTTCAATAGCTCTAAATACCGACATATAAAAATGCTGAAGCAGAGATTCATCACTGTAAGACCAAGCATCTTCCGTAATTACAGCTAAAGTCTGAGCCCCATTATAAACAAATTTTCTAACAAAATTTCCAAAAGCACTCTCAAAACATATAACACCTGAAAAAGTATATCCGTTAGGATGATTAAATACGGTTAAACTTCTTCCCCTATCCCATCTGTTAGCACCTGCTTTATCAAATTGAGAATACATAAAATTAATAATATTTTTAAATGGGAAAGTATTAAGTAAAAATTCATTATCTTGAAAAGGATATGATTCTCCGCCCGGTACAAGTTTTATCTTTGAGTATTCTCCTATAACATTTCCTCTGTCATTTATAAACTCTATGCCGTTATAATATCTGTACGGATTATATGCATCTTCATTAGTATTTTCTTTTATGATAGTTGTTCCAAGAAAATGATAAGTCTGCGTATATCTAATCATATCATATAGTATATAAGTATTAAAAACTCCTGGATACATGGAATTTGATGCAAAACCATAATCAAAACTTTCTTTATATTCAGATAAATAAAAGCCATAAGAATCTAAAGTAACAGATTCAGGATATACTATTAATGAAGGTTTTGATAGAGAAGCATCTCTTGCAAGCTCAGCTATTCTTTTAACTGATATAGTTCCGTTTTGAGTTACACCGTCTGGTTTTTCTTCACTTTTAAATTTTTCTGGTTTTAATAAAAATTTCTCTGCAAAACCTTGTATACCTTTAGAGCCTTTCCTATAAGGTTCTCCTGTATATATACTATTCCAATATATATTAGGGTCAAATGATTTTTGTATTAGAGCCATTTTTGTTTTAGGCTGCAAAGTTCTTTTAGATTCTTCTACATTTATTTTGATAGCTCCGTATATGATAATAAGTAAAAATGAACCCATTAAAACTAAAGCAGGTATATATGGTCTTTTATAATTTGGCTTTTCAGCATATATTAATAAATAATGTGCTATAACTGCATTGCTGAAATATATAAAAAAACTGATGCCTAATACACCGAATATATCAGCAGACTGTATAAATAGAGAAAAGTTCCATTGAGAATATCCTATAATTCCCCATGGAAAACCTAAATACCCTACATTCCTCATATACTCCATAAATGTAAAAACAACAGCTACAGCCAAAAATCTAAATTGAGGCATTCTCTTAGAAATAAAACCGCTTATCAGCATTGCTGGAAAGTAAAATAGAAATGTAATTAAAAAAAGTATAGTAAATAAAGTTAAAAAAGAAACTATAGCCTCAGTTTCCTTCAGCATAAATGAAGTAACCCATAATAATAGATATCCAAAAAATGCCAATACAAAAATAGAGGCAGATATTACATAATATCTCAGTTTATCAGACTTATAAATTATAATATTTAAGGGAACAAGTGCTATAAAAGATATAGGAAACAAATTGAGCGGCGGAAAAGCCAAAGACAAAAGTACTGCACTAACAATACTTAATATAATTACACCTACAGTATACGAATTCTTTTTAGACACAACTAAATTTCCTACAATATTTTATACACTACACTTTTAAATAAAAATTATAAACTTCAGATGTTTATAAAATAAAATAAAAAAATGAATTAATGACCTTCTTTTTTCTTTAAAGCTTCTTTAATTTCATTTACAAATTTTTTATCTTGGAATCCTATATGTTCCAATAGCCAATCTTTCAAAAACTTAATAAATTTATTTGCAACAAAAGGCTGCCCTTCTTCATATTTCCTAATTTGGTCAACTATTTCCAAATAAAAACTTTTATGCATAGCCTTATGATTCTCAGCATCAGAATAATTAATAAGATCCATTATTTTTTCTTCTGTTTTAAAGTGATATTGAGTATAGTCTATACACTTTTTAATAGCTTTAATAAATGCTTCATTAGTATTAGCACTATTATCTACTGTTGCAGTGTAAAGCTCATTAACAATATTCACCAACTCCTTATGCTGGCTGTCTATAAGCTTATGTCTAGTTTCATATAAAGGCACCCACTTAATAAAAACGGCTGTTTCTTGTTGATCATTATTATTATTGTTATTATCCATGTCAGTCCCCTTAATTTTTTTATTTATAATTTAAATTTTATAAAAAATTTATAAAAAATCTATATATACAAAAGAACACTATTATAATATATACCTACTTATATCTCTATTATCTTCGATATCTTTCATCGCATCTTTTATATTATCGGCATTTATTTTAATAAATTCACCCTTATGTTCATCTGCACTAAAAGAAATTTCCTCAAAAACCTTCTCCATTATAGTATAAAGCCTTCTAGCTCCTATATTTTCAACATTAGTATTAATATTATAAGCCATATCAGCTATAGCTTCCAAAGCAGCCTCTTCAAACTCTATAGTTACACCTTCCGTTTTTAAAAGCTCCTGATACTGCTTAGTTATAGCATTTTTAGGATTAACAAGTATATCCTTGAAATCATCTTTAGATAAAGCCTTTAATTCTACTCTTATAGGAAATCTTCCCTGAAGTTCAGGTATCAAATCAGAAGGTTTATTAATATGAAAAGCACCAGCAGCAATAAACAATATATGATCGGTTTTTATAGGACCATATCTAGTATTAACTGTAGTTCCTTCAACTATAGGAAGCAAATCCCTCTGTACACCATGACGTGCAACATCAGCACTATCTGTTTTATTTCCGCTTGCTATTTTATCTATTTCATCCAAAAATATTATACCCATATTCTCAGTTAAGCTCAAAGCATCTGCTGTAATTTTTTCCATATCTATTAAAGACTCAGAAGCCTCATTTATAAGATATTTTTTAGCTTCTTTTACTCTAAGACGCTTATGTTTTTTGTTAGGCGGCATGATACTTCCAACCATAGACTGAATCATATCGCTTTCTTCAAATCCCATACCAGGTATTATTCCAAACATTCTATTTTGACCGCCAGTTATCTTTATTTCAACATAACTTTCATCAAAATCACCATTAGCTATGCGTTTCTTTATCTGTTCCTTAGCATTTTTCTTTTTTTCTATTTCTTCTTCTGATAGATTTTCAGCATCCTCTTTTTTTACAGATGGAAGAAGCAGTTTTGCCAATTTATCCAAAGCTATATCAGTAGCCTCTTTTTCAACTTCTTTCATCATGGCAGTTTTCAAATCAAATATAGCAACATTAACTAAATCTCTAACCATACTCTCAACATCTCTGCCCACATAACCTACTTCTGTATATTTAGTAGCCTCAACCTTAATAAAAGGAGCATTAACCAATTTAGCAAGCCTTCTAGCTATTTCAGTTTTTCCCACGCCAGTAGGTCCTATAAGTATTATATTTTTTGGTGCAACCTCATCTTTTAAATCTTCAGGTAAATGACGCCTTCTATATCTATTTCTTAAAGCTATAGCAACTGAACGCTTAGCCTCTGTCTGACCTATTATATATTGATCCAGAGCTTCTACTATTTTTCTAGGTGTAAGTTCGCTCTCTAATTTCGCATCAAATGACATATTTATTCAAGTACCTCCAAAGAAATATTACTGTTAGTATATATACATATTTTAGAAGCTATTTCAAGTGATTTTCTTGCTATATCTTGAGCCGATAAGTCTGTATTCTCAGTTAAAGCCATAGCAGCAGCTTTAGCGTACTGTCCGCCGCTTCCTATAGCTAATATATTATTCTCACTTTCTATAACATCGCCGTTTCCAGAAAGTAAAAGCATTTTATCTTTGCTTGCCACTATAATAAGTGCCTGCAAATTCCTAAGCATCTTATCAGTTCTCCATTCGCGTGCAAGTTCAACTGCAGCTCTGGTTAAATCACCTGAAAACTCCTGAAGTCTCTTTTCAAATTTTTCAAATAATGTAAAAGCATCAGCAGTAGACCCAGCAAAACCAGATACAACTTTACCACCATACAATTTTCTAAGTTTAACCGCATTAGGCTTCATCACAGTTTCACCCAATGTAACCTGACCATCCCCTGCTATAGCTGTAACTCCATTTCTGCTTACAGCACAAATTGTAGTGCCTTTAAACATATATTCATTCCTTTTAATCATTATTTATTTTATCCTATATTGTATTATATATTCGTTTCTAATGCAAATACTATTTTACAATTTTACTATTCATTAGCTACTATTCTTAGATAATGCAAAAACTCTTCATCTTCGCATATAGTTTTACCATCATCATCTGATAATTTAGCAACAGGCTTTCCATTCACACTTTGAAGTTTCATAACGATATTAAGAGGTTTAGCAATAGGCTCAAAATCATTCATAATAAAAGTACCTATACCGAATGTAACATTAGTTTCATCTTTGAACTCTTTATATATTCTGTATGCTTTTTCAAAGTTTAAACTATCGCTGAAAAGAAGTGTTTTAGTTTTAGGGCTTATTCTTAATTTCTTATAATGCTCTATAACCTTATATCCCCAAGCAATAGGATCTCCTGAATCATGTCTTATGCCGTCATAAAGTTTAGCAAAATATAAATCAAAATCTTTTAAGAATTTATCAGTACCTAATGTATCAGATAATGCTATGCCTAAATCTCCTCTGTATTCATTTACCCAAGACTGAAGCATAAATTTCTGACTCTCAGCAAGCCTTACCTTATCAAGTGCCTGCCCAACCTGATAATATTCATGTGCATTAGTTCCTACAGCAAGCAAATTATATTTATAAGCAAAATATACATTGCTGGTACCTACCAAACATGAAGAAGGCAGACTTCTTTTTAGAATGTCAATAACCTTATCCTGCCATTTAAAAGAAAATCTTCTTCTTGTTCCAAATTCAGAGAATTTAAAACCATTATCATTATTATGTATTGGAATTAGAGTATCTTTTAATTTAGTATTTAAATTTATCTCCGCCTGTTTATAAGCAGCTGTCCCTCCGTCATCTTTACAAACAGTATATTTATAATAAATCTCACTAATCATAGCAAGCATAGGTATCTCCCAAAGAATAGTCTGATACCAAGGACCTTCTATTTCTACCGTTAATTTATCATTATCAAATAATGCCTTTACATGCTCTTCTAAAGGTCTGTACAGCTTCAAAAATTCTATAAAATCTCTTTTTATAAATCTCAATGAAGATAAATAATCAAGTTCTTCTTTTTTGAAAGTTAAATTGCAGAAATGTTTTATTTGAATTATAAGCTCATTATGCATTTCCTCAGTCCATTCTAATATATTTCTGCTTTTAAATACATAACGAACCCAAACATTGGAAAATTGCCTCAAAGCACATTGCTGCATAGTAAATTTATATAAATCAGTATCCAATAAACTAATTATTATAGCTTCCATACATAATTCCTTTTATTCAATCCTTATTCCTTATTGATCTTATCAAAACTCTTGGATATTTTATATAGCCTGTAAATACCAGAAACAAAACCAACAAATATGCCTATTATAGTAAATAAAGGTCTGCTGTTAAAATGTTTATCTGCATAATGTCCTACAAAAGCTAAACCCAATACCATACTTCCAAATTCAGCTCCAAGTGCTGCATATTTTATTCCATTTTGAAGTTTTTTATTTTCAGTTATCTTCATAATCTAAAGTAGTAAATATTAAAGGATTAACATATTCTGTTGCTAACCTTAATTCATATTCAAATTCACCAGTTTTAGCATTACCTAAAATCTCACCCTTTTTTACATCCATCCTCTCAGAAACCAAAGATGTAGCAAGTCCTTTATACCTAGTTATAATACCAAATCTATGATAAATTGTAATAGTAAATCCAGTATTTTTATCATAAGATATATCATTAACTGTTCCAGATGCTGTTGCTCTTATTAATGTGCCTGCAATGGTTTCGAATCCTACACCTTTTGATATAACAGAACCTGCCTGATATGGTCTTGATATAACTGCATATCTTGAATCTATAGGCAGTATGGACGGTATAGGCTCTAATGAATTATTTTTAGAAGTTATATTAGCCCTAAGTTCATCCAAATATCCTTTTATCTTTTCTAATTCCTCAGACCTTGAATTTAAAAGAAGAATATTATCAGCATAATTAGTTCTAAAATCAATATTGGCATTTTCTATATTCAGTTTTTTTGCCATATTAGACATATCTTCTCTATAATAATCATTTGTTACTACAGAATTGAATATGTCCTCGAATGAATTTATTTCTCTTAATTTATCCTGATAACTTCCGCTTAATATCTCTGTTTTGCTTGCCATCACTGTATTCTTTGTTAAAAATGAAAAAGTGGAAAGCAAAGCTGCTGAAACTATAAGAAGTATAATAATTAAAGAATATATAGGAATTGAAAGGGTTCTTGTTTTCTTTTTGGAATGAGGTATAAACATAAAGTAAATCTTATGCGTTAAAAATTTACCTATTTTTTTTAAAAACAAAGAAAATGAAGATTCACCCTTATTAATATATTTTTTATTCTTATTTTTCTTCTTTTTTATTTTATAAATTTCAGACATAAAATAATTCTTACCTATATATTTATGAACTATTTTAACAGATATAAAATATTTATCAAGACGCAGTATAGATATCGACTAAAGCCTTGTATATTTGATTAGCTAATTCTTTTATTGCCTTTGTGCTTGCAAATTTAGCTTCATGTATAAAGGCAGATTCTATCATAATAGAAGGTACATCCTTTTTCATTTCTTCTTTGTTATAAGAATGTTCAAAAGCATCGCCTATCACAATTAATCCTCTTAATGATATAGCATCTTTTATCAATTCATCCTTATCATAAAATTTCCATACCGAATCAGGAAGTACAGGATCATGTCCTATGACTGGAGAAACACCATATTCTTCCTGCATTCTCTTAGATACTTTATGAGCAATCTGCATAGAAGCAGCAAATTCTCTATTATAAGGACTAACTATAATATGAAAGCCTGAAGTTTTTCTTCTTTTACTTATATAAGGCATATAATCAAAATGAAGACTAAGAACCAAATCAAAATTATTATCTATAGCATAATGTCTTATAGCATATAATTCCAATGTCTGATATCTAGTTAACTTGCCTGTTCGGTACTGATCTTCTACCTTAGTATTATATATGCCTAAAAGTTTTTCATAATTATTAGTCATATACTCTTTAATCGGTCTGCTGTAATAAGCACCATCTCTGCTTAAAAAATACTCAAATCTATCATCTTCAGAAAGTATTTTACCTAATTCTCTGGCAACTCTTAATGTCATATAATATTCATATCCCAATAAACCTAATGCTCCTTTAGTGGCAGCATTATGCCCTGGATCTATAAGTATTCTTATTTTTCTATTTTCTAAACCAGAAGTATTAATTTTATTATTTTGCGTATTATTCTGATTTAATTCACTATCTCTAGTTATATTTTCCGAAACTCTAGTATTGGCTGTAACTATGAGTGATGAAAATGATACGATTATCAAAACTATAATAACTACTGAAAAAATTATAAAACGGTTTTTATTATTCATAATTATATTATCGTAAATGTATTTAATTAAATTAATTAGAATATATAAAATATTTGCTGCTTAATTACCCTAAATAATTATATTTAAAAGCTATAAATTATTTATCTTTATTAGCATCTGATGTATCAGATTGAGAAACATTTTCTAATATATTAGAATTGACAATATCAGTAATACGTACTCCAAAACATTCATCTATTACCACAACTTCACCCCTTGCTATTAATTTTCCATTAACAAGCAAATCCACAGGTTCCCCTGCAGACTTTTGAAGTTCTATTATAGATCCTTCCCCAAGCTCTAATATTTCGCGTATACTTAGACGTGCTCTCCCAAGCTCTACCGTAACATTAATTGAAACATCCATAAGCAAACTAATGTTGCCTGAAGATGAAGTATTTACTTTAGGTTCATTTTCTTGTTTTTTATCACTCATTATTTCACTTCTCATTATTTAGTAAAAACATACATTTTGCAAAGGTACAAAACTTTTAATGCTTTTATATATGCAATTATATATTTTTATTGGATAATTTCAATATTTTAAAAATAAAAAAGCGGAGAATATAACTCTCCGCTTAATTTTATATTGGTAATTACTTTAACTTATCTAGGTTTATTAGTAAGTCTGTCCATAGGGTTAATAATATCAGTAACACGTACACCGAAGTTTTCATCTATTACTACAACCTCACCCTTAGCTATTAACTTACCATTAACAAGCAAATCCACAGGCTCACCAGCCAACTTTTGAAGCTCTATAATAGAACCTTCTCCAAGTCCTAATATATCTCTAATAGTCATAGTAGCTCTACCAAGTTCTACAGTCATATTCATGGTTACATCCATGAGAAGACCTATATTGCCAGTACCCTGAACATCAGAAGCAGGCATCAAAGAATTAAACTCAGCATGCTGTACACCCAATTGAGGACCTGAATCAAATGCCTGATTATCAACAAGTCCAGCCATAGGATTACTGTTTGCAGCACCTCCTCCAGCATTTCCGCCAGAAGAAGCAGGAGCTGAAGATGAAGCAGCATTATTAGAAGCTGAACTTAAAAGACTTTGTAATAACGGCAATTCTAGAGCAAATACATAAGGAGCATTGTCAATCTCTCCTTCAATAGATAAATTACCGCTTACTATAGCCAAAGGTCCTGGTATATTAATACCAAAAGCATCTTCTAATATAGAAGTTTCAATAGGCGAATTAGTAAAACTTCCTCCAAATCTTGAAGACAAAGCACTGTCAGAAACTCCAACCATTTGAGAAAAAGCTTCTTTCAATACTTGGGCTACCATATCATTTAAAGCAGCCTCTTTTTGTCCCATCATAAGAGAAGCAACTGCTAAAGCCTCATTCTCTCCCATGAAGTAATAAACATTTCCATTAATAGAGCCTGTATATCCAACTTTAGCCTCTATCATCTTACCTGATAGCATTTGATGCAAGTTATTCACATCTCCAACTGTAGTCGTAATATTAGTAATAGACGCAGTTTTTGTAGAAATAGAAGAAAGTGAAAAAGCTTGATTTTCAGCTATCAATTTAGCAGCTTCATTAAAAAGTTGTTTATCTACATTATTTCCACCGCTGTTTCCAGCTGCAGCATCTGTGCCGCCACCAAAAGCATCATCAGCACCTTTTAGCAAAGCTTCTATTTCATCTTGAGATAATGCACCATCACTCATCATAACCTTAATCCTCCTCTTTTAATAAATCATCTTCGGTTATATCAGCCTCACCATCCATAACACCTGTAAGCTGTACAGCCATTCTGCTACCTGATATACCAGGACGACATAAAAATTTCTTTCTATTTCCTATCTTAAATATGACAGGATCTGTAATCTTAGTATCAGTAAACTTAACAACATCGCCTTTCTGAAGATTGAGAATGTCTGATAGCGGCAATTGCATAGATCCAAGTTCCGCTGAAGTTTCAACGAATATATTTTGTAATTTTTCTTTAATAATTTTCAAATTCTCACTACTGCTTCCTCTTCTAATAGATGCATACCAATATTGAGCTGAGAATTTAGACAGTATAGGCTCAATAGTAATATAAGGTATACAAAAATTCATCATACCTTCAACATCGGCTACCTTAGTTTCCAAAGTAATAAGCACAACCATATCATTAGGGCTAACCATCTGAGCAAATTGCGGATTAGTTTCTATAGAACCCAAACGCGGTCTTAAGTCTATTACCTGCGACCAAGCCTCTCTCAAGTTACCAAGTATTCTTACTATAATACCTTCCATAACTGATAACTCAATATCCGTAAGCTCCCTATTTAAATTCTTAGGACTCTCACCAGGTCCTCCGAATAATCTATCAATTATAGTAAAAGTGATAGACGGGTCAATCTCTAATATAGAACTTCCTTTCAAAGGGTCCATACTAACAATAGCCAAAGTAGAAGGATTGCTGACACTTCTTATAAACTCTTCATAAGTAAGCTGATCTACGCTTGCTACGTGAATACCTACTAAAGTTCTTAATTGTGCTGATAATGAAGTCGTAGTTACACGTGCGAAGTTTTCATGCATCATTTGCAGTGTTCTTATTTGGTCTTTTGAAAACTTATCAGGACGTTTAAAGTCATATATCTTTATCTTTCTATGTTCTACTTCTACACGTTTAGTATCAATATTATCTAAACTTTCACCAGATGATATAGCACTTAGTAACGCATCTATTTCGCTTTGTGACAATACTTCTGTCATACGAGTATCCTTCTCTTATAATTTTTTTCCAATTTTAACATTAGCTTAATAAGAAGTTATCAAATAATATACCATCTATTTGACCATTTCTAAGCATACTATTAATTTCACGTTTAATATCAGCTTTCAACTGTTCTCTGCCCTCATTAGTTCTCAACTGATCATAAGTATAAGAACTAAGTATTGTAGTGATTCTATCTCTTATCATGTAAACTCTCTCAGGAAGTTCCACCGCAAGCTGTTTAACATTAGTAGTATAAGTCAATATAATACTTACTCTTACATATCTTGCTACATCCATATCAGCTGTATTTACATTGAACTCTGGAGTAACTGCAAAATATGTTGGAGGTGGCTGTTTTACCATATCATCAACTACCCCGCCTTGAACTCCTGCAGCTCTTCCTACACTCTTTGAAACAAAAAATGCTATAAGCCCAGATATTAAAGCCACAACTAAAATGGCAGCAACTCCCATAAGTATTTTGACAATCATAGGGCTTAAACCAAATTTTTTCTTTGGCGCAGCTTCAGTTTGTTCCCCCTCTTCTTCGCCTTCTTCCAAGTCTAAGTTTTCTTCGTCTGCCATATAATTTCCTCTCTTAAATTAAAATTAATATGTTTATTTTTAATTATATAACAGTAAAATAAAATTATCAACTCTTATGTTAACTTTAACTTTTTTTACTGTCCTTATATATAATATCGGTAAACTGAAAAAACACTTAACATATTTTTTATACAAAAGTAAAAAAATAATTATGTTGATTTTTTTACTTTTAATCGTTATAATTCATAATGTATTTCATTTACAAGGAGAAATCAAAATGAGAGTTTTATTAAAGGCTGAAGAATATCAAAAAGTACTTCCTAGATTGGCTGCTGAAATCATAGAAAAAGAGGATGTTGAAAAACTTACAATTGTAGGTATAAGAAGAAGAGGAGATTTTTTAGCTATAAGATTAAAAAAACTTTTACAGGAAAAAATTAATATAGACATCCCTATAGGGGCAATAGATATAAATCTTTATAGGGACGATTTATCTTCACTTTCTGAATTCCCTGAAATTAAAGAAACTGATATACCTTTTGATATAACAGGAAAAACTGTATTACTTGTTGATGATGTACTTTATACTGGAAGGACTATAAGGGCTGCTTTGAATGCCTTATTTGAATATGGAAGACCTAAAAAGGTGTCTTTATTAGTATTAGTTGATAGATTCGGCAGAGAACTGCCTGTATCTGCTAATTATGTGGGGCTTGCACTAAATGTTCCTCAGGATCAATATGTATCTGTAAGAATTAAAGAATTAGAGGGAGAAGATTTAGTATTATTAAAAGATAAAAACTAATTAAATAATAAAAAAAAGGGGCTTTTTTAAGCCCCTTTTTTATTTTATTCTCCAAATTTTCTAAATAAAGATGAATACATATCATAAAACTCTGTTTTAGAGAAATCATTTAAATCTTCAGGCGACATTTTCTCTACTATATTTTTGAAATATCCAAACAATTTCTTAAATTTATTTATTTCATTTTCTGATAATAAAACATCAGGTTTTGAGCTATATTCATTTACACTACCACTTTCTTCTTCTGACTCAAATAACTTTATAGCATAATCCAAATCCGATTGAGTAATTTCCCCATCAAAATCTTCTTCATCATCATTAGAAGCCTCATGTTCCTCTTTCTCAATTAATATAGGTTCATTATCATCTCCCAAAGTGAACTCTTCATCAACTTCTGTATTATTGTCTAAACCTTCTTTCTCAATAGTAGTATCTAGTTCTCTTTCTTCAGACATATTAGTCTCCTTATTTAAAAGTTCATCCATTGAATCAAAAGATTCTAGGGATTTAGTTTTAGTGTTATTATTTTCATCGTTATTATTTTCAATTACTTTATCATTATTAGATATATGCATAAGTTCTATTCCATCATCTTCGTTTCCATTATTACCGCTCATTATATTTTCTAATGCACTTAAATCACTGTCTTTTATTTCATCAATATGAACATTATTAATATATACAAGGTCTTCTAATTCCTGCTCACTCACTTCATTATCATAATCAGAAACGCTTTCTTCCTCTTCATTGTCATCTTCAACTGGTTTTGATACTTCCTCATTTGAAGTTTCTTCTCCATTCAAGTAGCTATGATACATTGCTTTTTCTTCTTCGGATAAATCTTCTTCCGAATGGCTATCTACTTTATCTAAATAGCCTTCATACATAGCTTTATCTTCTTCTGTTAAATCCTCTTCATTATTAATTATCTCTTCTGACGGCTCTTCAATATCTGTAACTTCTTCTTTTAATTCGGAAGGCTCTTCTTTACTTTCTTCTTCTTTACCTGATTGTAATTCATCATTTTCTTCTGAAGATGATTCTTCTGTTTTATCTAATTCCTCTTCATTGTCCTCTGCAGCCGGTTCTGATAATTCTTCATTTGAAGTTTCTTCTCCATTCAAGTAGCTATGATACATTGCTTTTTCTTCTTCGGACAAATCTTCTTCTGAATGGCTATCTACTTTATCCAAATAGCCTTCATACATAGCTTTATCTTCTTCTGTCAAATCCTCTTCATTATTAAT
>NZ_CALXKQ010000021.1 GCF_944388875.1 uncultured Brachyspira sp. | reverse complement strand
AAATATTTGCTGGATAAATGTGCTGACATAAATGCTAAAGATAATGATGGTAAAACAGCTTTGATGTTGGCTTCATCTAATGGGGATTTGGAAGTAGTAAAACTTTTGATAGATAAAGGAGCTGATGTAAATGCTAAAGATGATTATAATAGAACAGCTTTGATGTTGGCTTCATATAATGGACATTTAGAAGCAGCAGAATTTTTAAAAGCTAATGGTGATAAATAAAAATATATTTAAAATTTTTGTTCTTTGACAATTTACTTTAATACTAGTATAATATTCTTATGAAAGATTTGAAAAAATTAAAAAAAATATTAGATGAACATGTAACTATTAATAATTTAAATAGAATCAATGATCTATTTTTAAGGTATTTATTTTCCTATTCTGGAAATGAAAATATTGCTTTAAATTTTATTAATTCTGTATTTAAAGATTTGGATTTTGAAACTTTTACAAAAATAGAAATACTTAATCCGTTTAATATTTCAGAAAATTACGATGAAAAAGAATCCATTGCACCGAAGGTGGACAGTCGTCTTGATATAAAAGCTACAACAGAAACAGGTATCGTTGTTTTAATAGAAATTCAGGCTAGAGGAAATGAAGATTTTATAAAAAGAGCTTTATATTATTGGGCATATAATTACAGCAGCAGTTTGAACAGAGGTTCTGAATATGAAGAACTAAAAGCTGTTGTTAGTATTAATATTACTAATTTTATTTTATCTGAAGAAGATAAAATTCATACATGTTATTTTTTGAAGGAATTAAATAATAATAAAATTTTAACTGATCATTGTCAGATACATTTTATAGAGCTGCCCAAGTTTAATTTGGAAAATATTTCACAAATTGAAAATTTTGATAAATTAAATAAGGAATTTGTTTCTTGGATAAAATTTTTTAAAGGAGAAGATATGTCTGTTTTAATAAAGGAAAATACAATATTTGAAGAAGTGGAAAAAAAATGTAGCACTTTTGTTAATAATAGTCCTGTAATGGATAAGTATAAAAAAAGAGAGGTAGATGCTTATTTTTTTGAAAAAAGTATTAAATTGGATTTAAAAAAAGCTGAAAAAAAGGGTATAGAAAAAGGTATAGAGAAAGGTATTGAAAAAGGTATCAAAAAAGAAAAATATGTTTTGGCTAAAAATATGAAAAATGAAAATCTTGATATAAATTTAATAAGCAAAATAACTGGTTTAAGTACTGAAGAAATTTTAAAATTGTGATTTTATAATTAGTTATTATTTAGAATATGGAATTATTAGAAGCAGTTAAAAATAATGATTTTGAAAGAGTAAAGTCTTTAATATCATTAGGATATGAGATTAATACAGAAGATGATTATTATAAAACGCCTCTGATGTATGCTTCAGAAAATGGACATTTAGATATAGTAAAATATTTAATAGATAATGGAGCTGATATCAATATAAGGGATTACTATTATAAAACAGCTTTGACTTATGCCTCAAAAAACGGTAATTTTGATATAGTAAAACTGCTTATAGATAAGGGTGCAGAATTAAAATATGACAGATATGCTTTGATGTATTCTTTAGAGAATGGATATTTAGAAATAGTTAAGTATTTATTAGAAAAAGGATATGATGTTTCAAATGACAGACATGCTTTAAGTTCGGCTGCTAAAAATGGTTATTTAGAAATAGTTAAACTGCTCATAGATAAAGGTGCAGAGTTTAAAAATGACAGGCATGCTTTGATGTATGCTTCGGAGAATGGTTATTTGGATATAGTGAAATATTTAATAGAGTTAGGAACTGATGTAAATATGAGAGATTATTCCTACAGAACTGCTTTGCTTTATGCTTCAGGAAGCGGACATTTAGATATAGTAAAGTATTTAATTGATAAAGGAGCTGAAATCAATATAATAGGCGATAAATATGGAATAACAAGTTTGAGTAATGCTGCTAAAAACGGACATTTTGATATAGTGAAATATTTAATAGATAATGGAGCTGATGTAAAAAATGACAGGCATGCTTTAAAAAATGGTTATTTAGAAATAGTTAAATTGTTAAAAGAAAATAGTGCTAAGTAAAAAATTAAAAATGAATATAGAATTATTTGAAGCATCTAAAACTGGGGATTTAGAAAAGATAAAAAAATTGATAGATATAGGATATAATATCAATGATGAAGATAAAGACGGATATACTGCTTTAATTTTATCTTCTTTTAATGGTCATATTGATACTGTTAAATATTTAATAGAAAAAGGAGCTTATATAAATAAAGAAGACAGAGATGGAAGAACTGCTTTGGATTACGGACATTTAGGGGTATTAAAGTTTTTAATAGAAAATGGAGCTTATATTAAAGATAATTATGCTTTGGTTTATTCTTCTTTGAATGGACATTTAGAAGCGGTTAAATATTTAATAGAAAATGGTGCTGATATAAAAGACAGTTATGTTTTGAGTTATGCTTCATTAGGAGGTCATTTAGATATAGTTAAATATTTAATAGATAGAGGAGCTGATGTTATAAATAGTTATGCTTTGATTTCAGCTTCGCAGAATGGAAGTTTAGATATAATAAAATTATTGGTAGAAAAAGGTGCTGACATTAACAGAGAAGATAAAGATAATAGAACAGCTTTAATATATGCTTCTGCAAATGGAAATCTAGATGCAGTTAAATATTTAATAGATAAAGGAGCTGATATTAATAAAGAAAATGCAGATGGAAGAACTGCTTTAATGTATGCTTCTGCAAACGGATATTTATTAGTTGTAAAATATTTAATTGATGAAGGATGCAATATTTATAAGGAGGATATTATTGGCAAAACAGCTTTAAATTATGCTTTAGAAAATTGCAGAACCGAAATAGCTGATCTATTAAAAAATAATTAGTATTAATTTTCTGTTTTTTTGAGAATTTATAGTGATGTTAGTACAATTAAATATTAAAAAATTACAGAAATATAAATTTATATTTCTAAAAATATTATTTTGTGTTATAATATTTGACAATAAAAAATTAAGGTTTTAAAGTGAAGAATAGTTTTATAGCTTTTATAAAAAGAAAAAATGAATCTATACACACAACAGAAACTATATATGTGGCTTCCATGCTTACTTTGGTAGGGGGCTTTGTTGATGCTTATACTTATATTACTAGAGATGGAATATTTGCTTATGCTCAGACTGGAAATATGATATTTTTTGCTATGCATTTGGCAAAGAAAGAATTTGCACTTACAATGCATTATTTGATACCTATTTCAGTTTTTATTATTGGCATTTGGACTGCTTTATATATAAAAAAGATTTTAAACAAAAAGAAATTAATGGAATTAGAATATGTTATTATATTGATGTCTGCTATTATACTTTTTATAGTTGGATTTTTGCATAAAGGTATTTCAAATATTATAGTTGTAAGTGTTATATCATTTATGTCAGCAACTTTGATGATAACTTTTAATAAGGTTGAGGGACTTACTTATGTTACGAATATGTGTACTGGTAATTTGAAATCAGCTTCAGATAATTTATTTAAATTTTTATTTAATAAGGATAAAACAGGTTTAAAAAATGGAATAATATATTTAACTATTCTTTTTTCATTTACTTTTGGAGCTTTTTTGGGGAGTTTTTTTACTAATATGTTTGGCATTAAATCTATATGGATTGCTTCAGGATTATTATTTGTTGTTGAGAGTTTAATGTTTTTTGATTGATTGTTATTATAAATTAAGAAGGATGTTTATGTATAAAGATTATTATAAAATACTTAATGTTAATATATTTTCTAATATTGACAGCATAAAAAAATCTTATAGAGAATTGGCAATGAAGTATCATCCTGATAGGAACTCTGGAGATATATTATCAGAAAAAAAATTTAAAGATATAACAGAGGCTTATGAAATATTATCAGATGAAAAAAAACGTATGGAATATAATTTAAAATATTTGGTTAATAGTAAATATCTAATTGGAGGTTTGGCTATAGCTGGACTGGGGTTAGGTTTAATACTTAGTAAAAGTAAAAAATAAAAAATAATTATAGAGTAAATTTATATGAGGATATAATAAATGGCAGAAAAAAGAGATTATTACGAAGTACTAGGAGTGGCAAAGACTGCTACTAGCGATGAAATAAAAAAAGCATATAGAAAATTGGCTATGCAGTACCATCCTGATAGAAATCCTAATAATAAAGAAGCAGAGGAGAAATTCAAAGAGGCTACGGAAGCCTATGAAATATTGTCTGATGAGAAAAAACGTGCTCAATATGATCAATTTGGGTTTCAGGGTGTTCATAGTGATTTTGCTGATGCTTATGGAAGAGGAGGTTTTGACTTTTCTTCAATGTTTGGCGGAAGTGGTGGTGGTTTTGGAGATTTGGATGATATATTTAGTTCATTTTTCGGAGGCGGTTTCTCAGGCAGAGGATCTAGATCTCAGAGAAGGGGAAATGATTTAAGGCATGATGTAACACTTTCATTAGAGGATGCTGTATTCGGGAAAAAAATGGAAATCAAGTTGGATAAAAAAGATATTTGTGATGTTTGTCATGGTACTGGTGCAGAACCTGGAACTAAAACTCAGACTTGTCCTACTTGCGGAGGAAGCGGTGAAGTTAGAATGGCTCAAGGCTTTTTTAGTGTTAGAAGAACATGCAGCAGATGTAATGGAAGCGGTTCTATAGTAACTACTCCTTGTAAGAACTGCAAAGGTTCTGGTACAGTTAAGAAAAATAAAACTATATCTGTTAATATACCTAAAGGAATCGATGATAATACTCAGCTTAGAATAAGCGGAGAAGGAGAGGCTATTGGAGGAGGTGTTGCTGGAGATTTATATTTATATATACATGTTTCTCCGCATCAGTATTTTTTAAGAGATGGTATAGATTTGATAACTGAGGTTGGTATTAATGTTGTTCAGGCAGCATTGGGTACAGATATTTATATACAGACATTGGATAAAAAGAAAGTTAAGATAAAAATACCAGCAGGTACTAACAGCGGACAGGTATTTAAATTAAAAGGAAGCGGAGCTTCTCATATTAACAGGTCAGGAAGGGGAGATTTATTTGTTGTTGTTAATATTGATGTGCCTGATAAATTATCTGCTGAGGAGAAAAGATTATTTAATGAACTTAAAAAGGTTATGCCTAATAATGATGAGCCTGTTTTAAGAAAGCCTAATAAAAATAATTGGTAATAAATTAATTATTATTGGGTGAATAATTACTTATTAATTCCAATATTTCATTATAGTTTTGATTATGACTGGCTGATGACATAAATACTTCATAAGTTTTTTTGTTTTCAGCCATTTTTTTTATCTTTGATATTATTGAAATTGGATTTTTTGAATTATATATCAATGCATTTTTTCCATCAGCTGCTATTTCAGCGGAAGAGCTTTTTGCATCTATTATAGGTAATGTTTTATAATACCAAGCTGATAATAATTCAGTATAAAATGAATCATTTGTATCATGTATTATTATAGCCTTTGATAATTCTATTTCATTTGCTATATTGGAATCATTATCCTCATCTATAAAATCTACATATTGCTCTATATTCAATTTTTTTATATTATTTATAACATCATTATTATATCCGACGATTTTTAATCTGTATATGTCATCACTTTCTTTTAAATATTGAGCATAAGCAGATGTGCATTTAAATATACTCTCTTCATTATTATAAAAAACTATAATATTTTTTTCTTTTTCTTTATGATTTTTATTATTCAAAAATATATACGGTGAAAAATACGGATATATAATATCTATATTTTTGATATCTTTATGCAAATACAATATTTTTTCTTTTACTTTATTGCTTCCGCATATTATCATATCTATATTTTCTGTATGTTCATAGTCTAATTTTCTAAGAATCTTATCCGTTAGTTTATTTTTTTTTGTATTATCATCATAAAAATATAAATGGTTTTGAAATTTCAAAGCATACCAAATAATTATTGGTATTTTATTTGCTTTTTTATTTATAAGTATATTTTTAATCATAGATGCTATTATATTCATTGGGAAATCAACTGCTATAATAGCATCAGCCTTTTCTGCTGCATTCGCTATATTATTTGCTGATTTTTTTAATAGCAGTTTTGATAAATGCTTTCTTGCTATATATGCTGGAAAGTTTTTTGAAAATGATTTTGAAAATACTGTTACTCTTATCCCTGATTTATAAAAATGCTCTATCATATTTAAAATAAATTGATTTGATTTATTTTTTATATTTCCGATATTTGATATTAAAATAATAATTTCTTTCACTTTTACATACTCTTCTTATTTGTAATTTTTGCCATTATAAGTAAAATATAGTAAACTCAATTCCGATATTGAAACTAATAAATGAGGATTTACTATGAAATTAATAAGAATATTACTTATAATCTTTATACTATATATTTCGGCATATTCTAGAGATATTTTACAATATCATAAAGTAATGTCAGACAGAAATTTAGATATAACTTTAGATAATGTTGCTATAGAAAAAAACAATGGAATAACTTTGAATGAAGAATCCAAATTTATATTAGATAGGGAATTAAATAAGGCTAAAAAATTAATAGATGATGGTAAATTTTTTGATGCTGTGATTTTATGTAATGATTTGGAGAATAGTTATTCAAATTATTATGATATATATTATACAAGAGGTTTGGCATATTATAAGAATTCTGATTTATATTATGCTTCATTGGATTTCGCAAAATTATTAGATTTATATATAGATGCGGATAGTTATGAGAGAGTTTACAGTTTATTAGGTAATTTTTTTGAAACTATAAATGAATATGAACAGACTTTAACAGTTTATGTTAAAGCATATAAAACAACTAATGATCCTAAATGGCTTTTTTTAGCTGGAAATGCTGCTTTAAATAATGGAGATATAAAAAGCGGAAATTATTATTTTGATTTATGTAAAAATTCTGGATACGGTTTAGAAGGCTTAGGAGATATAGATTTAATTAATAATCAATATAATAATGCCATAGCAAATTATAATAGCGTACAATATTCAAATCAGGAAGATATTGCTAGAGTACAAAGTAAGATATCGAATGCCTATATAAAAAAAGAGCTATATAATTGGAATTTAAGTATAGAAGAAAAAAATTACACCAATGCTTTAAATATTTTAAGCAATATATCATCTTATTCGCTTCAGTATCCTGAAATATCAGTTGCTTTAGGCAAAACATATTTTGATATTGGAGATTATAAAACAGCTAAATCTACATTTACAAAATTAATTTCTATGGAGAAAGATTTTGATGAGGCTTATGCAATTTTAGCACAAATATATTTATATGAAAGCAATGAAACAGAAGCTATAAAGATTTTGGAAGAGGGTTTAGAGTATTCATATCATAAACCTAGACTATATGAAACTTTTGCTATTATGCTTTATGATGCGGGATATAGTTATTATCCTGATAAAATAATATCTCAAATAGTTGATATATATGATATTTCTGATGAAAATAAAATTAGTTATTGTAAAAATTTAATATTTAAAAAAGAGTATGATAAGGCTGAAAAATTATTAAAAGAAGTTACTCTATATGAGAGAATTGCAAAAGATTTGATGAAGACTATAGAATATAATAAAGTATTAGATAGAGTTTATGAATTAAAGCTGAAAAATTATTATGTTGATATTATGCAGCTTCTTTCTATGCATACATTTACTGGTGCTGAAGAGCAGCTAAGAATAGGGTATATTGCTGATGCTTATTATCAATTAGGTTCTGTTGATAAGGCTATAGATATATTGAAAGAGGCTTTTAATGCTAATGTAATAAGTATCAATAATGTTTTACTTTTAAGAAAATTATTAGAAATAAGAGCATCAGGAAAAGAAGCATCTCAATATCAAAAAGAAAGAGATTTTATAGATATCAAAGCTACAGAGTATTGGGAAGAGGAATTAAAATTACATACAGAATTAATTACGGACAGAATATTTGAGTTTGTAAGATTTAATGAATATGATGAGGCTTTATCCTATATATCCGATTTAAGAAATAAGAATTATGATGTAGCATATATTAAAAGAATAGAATCTATAACTTATGGTCTTTATGCTGCTTATTTATATGAACATGAACAATATGATAATGCTGATAAAACAGTTTCTTTAGCTGTTAGGAGAAATAGAAATAATTATGATGCCATTGCTATAAGAAATGAGATGGAAATAGATTCATATTTAAAATCAATAGGCAATTATAATGATTTAAATGTTTATTATGAATCATCAGCAACTATGAAAGAAATTTTGAAAATATCTCCTGCTTATATTGATAATAGAATTAAACTTGCGGAGAGCTACATTGCAGAATATAATTTAGAAGGTTTTAACATAATTAATAATATTTGTGATTATATAAATGTTAATGGAGGAAAGGATTTATTATTGGGAAGAATATACAGTAAATCTCATTTATACTCTTATTCAATGATGTGTTATGATAGGGCGTCAAAATATTTAAATGTTAATCCTCTTTATAAAGCAGAAACAGAAATCAATTTAGATAATTATACTATATCTTCTGAAGAGGCTTCTAATTTAGTTAATGAAAATCTTAAATCTGCTAATGCTCTTTATGCGGCATCAAAATTGTATACTAAGATAGGAAATTATGATGAAGCTATGAATGTTATAAATAATGCTATAGCTATTGATAAAAATATTGATTATGTTTATCAAAGAGCATATATAAATGATCTTATGGGGAAAACTAGAGATGCATTGAATACTTATGAATATGTAATAAATATAAAAAAAGACTATGCTGCTGCATATTATAAAGCTGCTATTATTTATTTTGATAATTTTAAAGATGATAAGACTGCTGAAACATTTGCTTTAAATTATTTAAAACTTACTCCTGAAGACTGCAGCGGATATAAATTATTAGGTGATATTTATAAAAGAAGATCAGAAAGTTATATAGATTCAAACAGCAATAATTTACTTAAAAAGGCTTTGGAATATTATAAAAGTTCTTTATTAAAAGCTGTATGGGGAAAAGATTTAGAAACTAGAAATATGCTTCTAAAAGAAATAGAATATATACAAAATAGACTTTTAGAATAAAATATTATACTTGTTTCAAAGCTAATTTTATTTATAATTGTGTGAAATATCAGAAGAAGCTGCATTTAAAATATTATAAAAATTTTGAAATAAGTATATTGATTTTTTAAAGTAAGTTAAGTCTTTTCTCTATGGAAATACCATATAATCTGTCATCATTTTCTCTTACGGATGCTTCTACAGAATCATATATAAATTTTGTAGCCTTTTTTACAGAAGTTTCTATACTATTTCCTTTTAAAATGTATCCAAGAAGTGAAGAGCCGAAAGCATCTCCAGTACCAGGTATGCTTATATTTATTTTAGGATAATAGCTTGTAATTATATTATTATTTTCAAAGCATAAACATCCAATATTATCGTCTTTTGAAACACTGGTAACTATTACAGTTCTAGGACCCATTTTAGAAAGATTGACAGCCATTTCTTTAACTTCCTCTTCATTATATCTTTTAGAAGGGTCCTTATCAAGCAAAACAGATAATTCAGTAATATTAGGAGTTACTATATCAGCATGCTTTATAATGTTTTTCATAGAATTTACATGTTCGCTTGACATTGAAGGATAAAGTTTTCCATTATCCCCAAGTATTGGATCTATTAAAATAGTGCTGATATTAAAATGCTCTATTATATCTATTACAATATCAGGCTGTTTTCCAGAAGCAATCCATCCTACATAAAATGCATCAAATTTTGGATTTCTTAATTTTAATTCTTCTACAATCTTTTCTAATTGTTCTGTTAAATTAAATGCACAGAATGATTCAAAAGCTGTATGATTTGAAAGCAATACGCTTATAAGAGGTGATACTTTTATACCAAAATAGGATAATATAGGGATATTCACGGTAAGGGATGCTTTACCGTAAGAACATAAATCATTTAAAAGAAGTACATTTAAATCTTTTTGCATTTTTTATTCTTTTATTTGAAAATGATAAGTGATTTGCTGTCGGCAAGGACTTTATATCCAGCTATTCTAGCAAAGTATGAAAATTCATCAAGAGAAATATCGTATCTGTCTTCTATTTCTTCCTTTGTAACTTTCATTTTTTTACTTCCAGACAAAAAAGCCTGAAGATCAAAACCAGAATTGCCATACTTTCTCTCAATTTCTTTTTGAAACGGATTTTTTTTAGATCTTCTCATTAATTTCTCCAAAAAGAATTTTACCCTATATAGTATTATTTATAACATATAATCGATTTTTTTTCAATTTATTTTAATAAAAATATTATAAAAGGCAATATTTTATATTTAATTTTTATTTAATGTTAATTGAGTTCCGTCAGGCTGTGTATATGTAACAGTTTGTTTATCGTATGAAAATACAAATTTATATTCTTTTGTAGGGTATCTTGAAGAATATTGATATATAATTAACTTATTTCCAGACATAACAGGGGTGCCGTAACTTACACCAGTTAAAGTAACTTGGGATGATCCCACAGTTAATGTTATGCCTCCGCCTGTATATGTTCCATTATACGGAGTGAATATATCATATCTAGTTAGTTTTTCGTATTGTAATTGATCATTTATCCAAGTATTTCCAAATATTAATTTATCATTATAGAAATGCAGATCTTGTTTGCTTGTAGTTCCTCCGGGCTGTGTGTATGTTATTGTGAGTACATTTCCATTATAATAGTCCTTAGAATATGTTATATTAAAATTTTCATCAATATATACCTGACCTATTGAATCTATAAGAATATAGTATTTTTTGGTATTATCATAATCATAATAGTAATAATTTCCAGTTTCAGCAGCCAAAGCACTTATTGGGCTTCCTAATTTATCACCATATCCATTTTGTGAAGAGTAAGCATCTTTATGAAATATAGCATTTGCAAAAAGATATATATTTCCATCATAACCAAAGTTAAAAGTAAACATTTCATCATTCATTTCATATCCTGCACCTGTGCTGCTGGATTGTCCTTCTATATATATTTGAAGTTTGCTTCCGAATAATGTTCTGACAGCATTAATTTGTGTTCCATATCCGCTATATATATCACTCCCTTCTATTCTATATCTCATATCAAGGCTTCCATCTTCATAAGTTGCATAATAAATTCCATTATGCTGTTCTAAAAATACATTTATAACTGATTGATCTGTTATTGCCACGTCAGGATGTATAAGACTTCCATCCCCTATATCATTAAGTTCATCAGGGTCTGTTATTAAAGCAGTACAGTTTAGTATAATTAACGGAATACATATCATTATAATTTTTTTAATCATTTTTTTGCTCCTAACAGTAATCAGAATTGTTAAATACTATTATCATATAGTAAAATGATACAGCAGCTATGTAAAAAATCAATACATAATGTATATTTTTTTGGAACTATATTATACTTATTATGAATTTTAGTACTTTATTATAATATTTTTATTAAATAAAAATATTTTTTCTTGACATTATTTTTATTATATGTTATTATACATTTAAATTCATAATCAAATACTCATGAGGGAGTAGTTGGCGTATTATTACGCGGCAAAGTCAACATCGCAGCTCTTAAATTAATAGAGTTTGGCAAGCCTTAATTAATGAGACTCAGGTATAAATAAGCTTTTAAAGTATTTCAATGCTTTGATAGTTTATTTATGCATGAGTCTTTTTTTATGCATTTTTTATAAAAATAATTAAATGGAGGTTATTAATGAATAGCTTTTTAGGAACTAAGAATGACATTATAAAAGAACTAAATATTGATCCTAATATAGGTTTAACTGAAGAAGGCAGAAAACTAAGTTTAGAAAAATATGGTTCCAATAGCTTTACGAAGGAAAAAGGAGCTACCTTAATTCAAAAGATATTAGAATCATTAAAAGAACCTATGATGTTAATGCTTATATTTGCTGGTATTATAGCTATAGGCGTAAATACTGTGGCATACTTTAATGGAGGGCATGCTGACTTTTTAGAGTGTTTGGGTATATTCCTAGCAATAAGTTTATCAATTACAATTACAATAGTTATGGAAGGTAAAAGTGCTAAAGCATTTGAAGCATTAAATAGCATCAATGAAGATATCAGAGTAAAAGTTATAAGAGATGGTAATATAGAAATAATCAATCAGAAAGATTTGCTTGTAGGCGATATTGCTTTTATAGAAACAGGAAACAAACTTCCTGCTGACGGAAGATTATTAGAGAGCGTATCCCTTAATATTGATGAATCCGCTTTAACAGGAGAAAGCGAACCAGTAGAAAAAGATGCGGAAGCTGTACTTACAGATGATAAAACTCCAGTAGCTGAAAGAATAAATATGGCTTATTCTGGTTCATTTGTTACTACTGGTAATGGAAAGATGATAGTTACATCTGTAGGCGATGCAACTGAATTTGGTAAAATAGCAAGAGAGCTTTCAAAAACTCAGAAGACTTCTACTCCTTTACAAGAGAAACTTGCTCAGCTTGGTAAAAGAATAGCTATGTTTGGTATAACAGCTGCTGCTATAGTATTTATTATTCAGGTCGTTAATTATATAAGAACTGGAAATGCAAATTTTACTACTATATCAGAGGCTTTTATTACTAGTATAGTTTTGATTGTAGCATCTGTTCCAGAGGGACTTCCTACAATAGTTGCTGTTTCACTTTCTATAAATATTATAAAAATGGCCAGTCAGAATGCATTAGTAAAGAAAATGGTTGCATGCGAAACTATAGGAAGTGTTAATGTTATTTGTTCTGATAAGACTGGAACTTTAACAGAAAATAAAATGACTTTAAATAAATTATTTGCAAATGGTGAATATATAGAGCCAGAAAATATAAAAAATGAAAAAATTATTAAAAACTTTGCTATTAACTCTACAGCAGATGTTGATTATAAAGACGGAATTGCTAAGTTTTTGGGAAACCCAACAGAATGTGCTTTATTAGTTGCTGCAAGTAAATCTGATTATAATTATAAAGAGATAAGAGAGAAATCAAAAATCATATATGAATATCCTTTTTCATCAGATACTAAAAATATGACAACGGTTGCTAAAATAGATAATGAAACTATTGTATTCACTAAGGGAAGCCCTGAAAAAATAATGGCTATGTGCAGTATAAGTGATGATGAGAAAAAAGGAATTGAAGAGGCTATAGAAAAATTCCAAAATGAGGCTAAGCGTGTAATAGCATTTGCTCACAAGATAGTTGATGATAATGTTGATAATATAAGGGAAAAACTTGAAAGCAATATGATATATGACGGATTTGTAGCAATATCTGACCCTGTTAGAAAAGAGGTTTATGATGCTGTTGAGCAGTGCAGAAGTGCTGGAATAAACATAAAAATGCTCACAGGAGATAATATAGTTACAGCAACTGCTATAGCAAGAGAGTTAAAAATACTTAATGAAAGCAGCATAGTTCTTGAGGCAAAAGATATTGATGCTATGGACGATAATACATTAAAACAAAATTTAAGCAAGATATCAGTTATAGCTAGAAGTACTCCTACAGTAAAAATGCGTGTTGTAAATGCCATAAAAGAGATGGGAAATGTTGTTGCTGTTACAGGCGACGGAATCAATGATGCTCCTGCTATTAAGAATGCTGATGTAGGTGTTGCTATGGGTATAACAGGTACTGAAGTATCAAAAGAGGCTAGCGATATAGTACTTCTTGATGACTCTTTTGCTACTATAGTAAAAGCTGTTCAATGGGGACGCGGTATTTATGATAATTTCCAAAGATTTATACAGTTTCAGCTTACAGTTAATTTGGCTTCTGTAGTAGTAGTTCTTATATCTACATTAACAGGATTAAAATCTCCGTTTTCAGCAATACAGTTATTATGGATAAATATTATTATGGACGGACCTCCTGCTATTGCTTTAGGGCTTGAACCTATAAGAGATAACTTGATGAAAAGAATGCCTACAAAAAGAAATGCAAGCATTGTAACTAAAAAAATGATATTCAAAATAGTATTTTCTGCTGTGGTTATGATTATATTATTCATGCTTCAAAGCAAATTAAATATACTTAATGTTTCTGAGGCTGAGCAGTCTACTGTATTATTTGCTATGTTTGTAATGTTCCAAATATTCAATTCTTTTAATAGCAGAGAGCTTGGATTCGACAGTGTATTTAAGTATTTCTTAAATAACAAATTAATGCTTTTGAGTATGGGTATTACTTTTGTATTACAAATATTAGTAACTCAGTATGCTGGAGGATTTTTCAATACTGTTCCTTTAAGTTTTAATACTTGGATTAAAGTTATTGGAATTTCATTAATTATTATATTAGCTGCTGAAATTTTTAAAATTTTTGTTAGATTACTAGTAAGAAGATAAACTATATTTAAATATATATAGAAAAAATTATTTTAACTTATTGAAAATAATTCCGAATTTATATATAGTATATTAAATTAAAAGTTAAAGAATAGGATATGAATTATATTTATATTATAGTATTTTTATGTGTATTCGTTACACTTTTACTTATTGTTAAGAAGTTTCTATTTGGAGCTTTGAATAAAAAAGGTTCAGATATGGAGAAGGTTAATAAATTTTTATCTGAAGGTAAAAATGATTTAGCCTTGCTTAAACTTAAAGACATATTAGCTAAAGATAAAGCTGGAATAAAAAGAGCTAAGCTTCATACTATGATAGGTAATTGCTATGCCAGTATGGAAGAGTATTCTTTTGCTATAGTAGAATACAGACATGCTATAGATGACGGAGACGATTCTCCCGATACTGTATTGGCTTTGGCTAGAGCATTAAATAAAATAGATAGAAAAGGGGAGGCTTTAGCTCAATATCTTCCACTATTAAAATTAGACGAATATAAATTAATAGTATCTACTGAAATTGGTATTATTTATTATGAAAACAGACAATATGATACGGCTATAAAATATTTTAATGAAGCTTTAGATATTCAGTCTAATGATACAGAAGCATTGAAGTATAAGGCTTTTTGTCTTGTTAATATAGGCAATTATAATGATGCTATATCTATAATGAATAATATTTTAAGAAAGAATCAGGAAGATGTTATACTTAATTATAATTTGGGAAGAGCTTATAAAGGCAGAGATGATTATAAAAATGCTATTAAACATTACACTGTTTCTTCAAAAGATAAAGAGTATGCTGTTAAGTCTTTATATGAGATTGGATTATGCTATATAAAATTAGATAATATGGAAATGGCTATAAGCACTTTGGAAAATGCTGTAAACCATGAAAGTTATGATAAAGATTTAAATTTATCTATACTGTATACTTTATCTGAATGCTATGATAAGGTAGGAAATATAAATAAATCTATGGAGATATTAGAAGGCATTATCGTAATAGATTCTAATTATAAGGACGCTAATGAAAAATTAAATACTTATAAAGAATCAAAATACAGTGAGAATATCAAAAAATTCTTTAAATTGGAAGGAGATGAATTTCTTAATTATGCTTTAAAGGTGGTTTCATGTTTGGGACTTATACCTTATTCTGTTAAGATTACTGATAAAAAATATTTGATAGTATTTTCTAAAGAAGGCAAAGGCGTTCATTCTCCTAAAAAGATAGTATATTTCAGAACTTCATACAGCCCTATATTTAATGATGAGCTTGTGCATTTATATGAGTATGCTGCTAATTCTAATATTCCTAACTGTGTTTTGATTACATGTGCTATGGTTAGTCCTGATGCTATTAGATATGCTGCTATGTCAAGAATAGATATAGTTGGAATAAAGAGATTAGAAAATTTGGTTGAAAAGGCTGTTCTTACTAATTTGCCTGTAGGGGTAACTAAGTCAGAAGAGAAACTTGATTGGGTATTATAAACAAATATGATTATTTTTTAATAATTAATTTAACAATAGGTTTTTAATAAATCTATTGTTTTTATTTTAAATAGTGGGCTGTTTAATGAAAAAGGTGCAGGATTTTTATTTTAAGAAAGCTAAAGATGAAAATTATAAGGCTAGAAGTGTATTCAAATTGGAAGAGGCACAGAATAAATTTAAGTTTATAAAATCATCTGATAGGGTATTGGATGTAGGATGTTCTCCTGGTTCTTTTAGTCAGTATATGCTTAATAAAATATTAAAAAGCGGATGCGTGGTAGGAGTTGATATATTAGAAAATTCTTTTTCGCATCAGAGATTTACATTTATATTAGGCGATATAAAAGATATGGATGCTTCTAGTTTTGACAATACGGAATTTGATGTTGTTGTAAGCGATGCCATGCCTAATACAACTTCAGATAAGGAAACTAATCATTTCAGATCAATTTCTTTGTGCAAAGCCATATTTAATTTATCAAAAGATGTATTAAAAAATGGCGGAAATTTTTTCATTAAGGTATTTGACGGCAAGGATTTGCAGATGTTCAAAAAAGAGTTAAGCGAATATTTTGAATCTGTTAATGTATTTAAACCCAAGAGTTCAAGAGATGAGAGCAGGGAAGTTTTTTTATTTTGTAAAAATTTTAAAAAATTGAATAACTAAGGGGGAAAGTTATTATGAAAAGAGAATTTGCTTTGGTTCTAGAAACATATAATAATAATATTGCTAAGGTTGAATTACAAAGAAGTACAAGCTGCGACGGATGTACTATATGTTCTAAGGGTAAGCCTGTTGTGCTTAGAGCTTTTAATAATATAAATGCAAGCAAGGGAGATAGCGTTGTTATAGAGGTTGAGGAGTTAAAAAAAGGTACCAATTTTTTTGTATACATTATACCTTTGTTATGTCTTATAGTTGGATATTTTATAGGAGAATATATTTCAAAGTTTGCTAATATTGAGCATAATTTGGGCCCTATATTTTCTTTTATAGTATTCTTTATATATGTTATACTGGGCATTAGAAGGCTTAAAAAAGAGAATAAAATAATAGCAAATATTATATGCAAAAATGAAGTTATAGAAAATTTTGAAACTAATAAATAAAGGCATAATATGAAAAAAATTATAATAACTATAATTACCATAATTATTTCTGTTACAATAACATATATTATTATATCTAAAAATAAGCCTTATGAAGAGTTTTATGACATAGGAAAAGATTCCATATCTTCTGTTTATAAAATTACTGGATTAAAGATTCATCCTAGAATAGATAAATCTGAAGAAGGTGATATAAAAATATTAACATTTGACAATGTGGATAATGTTTTATTACATAGTGTTAAATATGCTAATTATTTATGGAAAAATGAAGGCTATTATATAACTACTAATTATAATTTTGGAAAAGAGCTGGATGGAAGTGTAGAGCTTGCTAAAAATTCATCTCAGGATGGAAGGGTTATTAGAATAAATGTTGATTGCTATACTAACAATTCATTTACAGTAGTATTAAGCTTGATTAACGGCAGTTTAATAATGAGAAATACTAATGAATAAAATATAATAAATTTGTTTCAAAATACTTGACAATATTATAAATAAAATTTTTATAACTTATTATTTGAGTATATACAGCACCTAAAAAATTGGGCGGTACAACTGTGTGCTTCACAGTTCTAGTAGCCACAATTAAAAATAAAATTAGTTTTAAATATTATCCATATTAAAATTAAGCCAATATCCAAGCTCTTTAAATAGCTTTTTTTCTTCTTCATTAAATTGAAGATTCCCAGATTTATACTTCATAAGTATTTGATAGAATATATTTTCAAAAGTGTTTCTATCTATAGGCATGTCATTTGTAGATAAGAATTTTATATCTCTAAGCAAGTCAAATATAATTTTAGCATTTACGGTATTGTATAATTCATTTAATGCTGTTTTTATATTATCTCCTATTAAACTTGATATTCCGCTGTTGGATATAAATATTCCCGCATTTCTAGCATCTCTTAGATTTTCAGAAACTTCATCATAAGCATCTCTGCCATTATTTATTATTTTTTCTCTAAGTATAGGAGAAGCCATAGCACCCATTATCCTTCTATAGTCATAGTCTGGAGTTATATTATTTAAATTGAAGTATGTAAATAATTTTCTGTATTCTGGGTATATTTGATGCATCAATTCATCGAGCTTTTTAATATCTTCTTCAAATAAACTATCTGCTAACTTATCCCTTATATCCGAAGTTAAATCTTTTAAATACATTGTATAAATAGTACTTTTATCTAAGTTATCATAAACTTCTGATATTTGAATTTGATTTTTAAACTCATGGTTTTCTTTAAGCATATTTACTCTAAAATAAATATCCGCTGCTATATTATCTATCAATATTCCTTCAACATAATTTTTTTCTATTTTTGTTGATTTAATTTCATGTTTAAAAATATTAATATTTATATCTCTGTATTCGCTTGCTATAAGATTAAATATAAAGTGATTTATTACATATAATTTTGTAAATACATCAACTTTAGCTTCTTTTTCATAGAAATATCTTGCCGTATGATGTTCTGGTTTATTGCTTACTGATTTTTCAAGCGTTTCTAAAAATTCCTTATGAGCATCATCAACAAATGTAACATTTTTATCTTTAACAAGCAGTCTGGCATAATGAAATGACTGTTCAGCATACTGCATATTTTTTATAGGTTCAAGCCTTGATACATCTTCAAAAAACCATCCGCATGAAGTATATGAGAATAATGAGTATTTATAAGATTCCATTAAAAATATAAACTCTTTAAATGATATATACTTTCTGCATATTTCATATAAATCTTTTGCATCAAAATCACTATATATAGCACGCACATATTCTTCTCTCAAAGAATTCCTAGTATCATCTGTAAAATCCAAGAAAGTTTTAAATAACTTATCCTGCATTTTTCTTAATATATCAAAAGCATCGCGTAAAGGACCTCTCCAAGATAAATCGCATCCGTCATATCCTCCGCATCCGCAGTTGCTTCTCCACCTTTCAACCCCATGAGAGCAGCTCCAAGATGTACCTCTTCCTCCAGTTCCCTCATGAAGTATAACCTCTTCTATAGGAGGAAACATATTCAAATAATATTCATAATTTATCGGTGTAATTCCGTCATAAACAGCATTTTCTTTAAAATACCTTGCTAAGCACATATCAGCAAAAGGTTCATGGTGTCCATAGCTTTCACCGTCTGTTGCTATATTAACAAGTCTTCTTTCTCCATAAGCATTTCTGATTCTTTCTGCAAGTTTATCGGATGAGGTGAGCAAATGCTGAAATGCTATATCATTTGATATGTAAGGATCATAGAAAAATACAATTATTCTTTTTCCATTATGTCCGTAAAGCCAATAAGGTTTGGAAGTATCTATTTTTCCTCCTGATACATCTAATGTTTGTATATTTTTTACATAATGTGCCTGATATGGAGAGAGTATTGTGAATTTTACTCCGCAGTCGCATAAAGCATCAACAACATCTAAATTAATAGCGGTTTCCGAAAGCCACATTCCGCTGGATTTTCTTCCAAAGTATTTTTCAAAGTTGTAAAGTCCCCATTTAATTTGAACTCTCATATCCTCTTTTTTAGCCAAAGGAAGTATTATATGATTATAAACCTGAGCAATTGCATTACCGTATCCAAGCCTTTGTATGCTTTTTTTATCCGCTTCTAATATACGGTTTAATAAATCTTTTCTAGTTTTAGCTATATAATCTAATAGGGTAGGTCCGAAATTGAAACTTATATATTCATAATTATTGGACATGTCTATAATTCTTCCATAGCCGTCTAATATTCTTGAATAGGCATTAGGACTGTAGCATTCATTTGTTATTCTTTCATTCCAATCATGAGATGGTGCTGCACTTGCTTCCTTTGGAATTTCTCCTAAAAAAGGATTTTCTCTTGGGGGCTGATAGAAATGCCCATGCAGTATTAAGTATCTCATAATGAATATTTCCTAAAACTAAAATCATTATGATTATAAATAATTTATTTATATTTGCAAGAAGTTTTTACATTATACTATAAATATTTTTTTATTTATTAAGTTAATACTTGACTTTTAATTACAGTCTAATATAATATACTAAATAATAATATCAATTTTTAAGGAGTCTCTTGATTATGAAGAGAATAGCATTAATAACATTATCATTTTTATTTATATTAAGTACTCTTATTTATGCTGTAGATAAAAAATATATACCGAATAATGTTGATAGCGTTTTTTCTCTTAATGCAAATACTTTAGCTCAGAAAGCTGAAGTAGATTTGCAAAAGGTGTTAAATAATTTTTTCATGCAGGAATATGCTGATAAATATTTAGAATACAGAGATGATCCTTTTGTTGCTGAAGTAATGACTAATAAATTAAATGAATATATAGATTTTTCAAAAACATCAAGAGTAGTATTTTTTAACGGATATCAGCAAATGTCTATAATAGCAGATGTGAAAGATGTTACTGGTTTAGATAAATTAATGATAAAAATGGCAAGTCAGGAAGATAAGTTGGTATCTGTTGCAGATAATGCCGTTTATAAATATTTAGCTTTAGATGATTATAATTTGATTTCTTGGAATAATGATATATTTACAATTACTATAAAATTAAAAGATAATTATTGGTATAATGAAAAACTTAATAAAGATTATATAACTAATATAGCTAATTATATATTTTTAAATAATACTCCGTTGGAAGATGAAAAATTTAATGCTTTGGAAACAGAAACTAATGATTGCTATGTTTGGGCTAATTTGTCAATATTGGCTGATGATACTTCTGATTTTGCGAGATTTTTATTTGGAAGAAGTTATGATGGTATACCAAGAGATAGTTATAAAGATTCTATATTAACGGCAAAAATAAATTTTAATAACGGAAATGCTGATGTTGTTGTTGATAATTATTCTCCTAATTATCCGTTTAATACTTCTTTATTAAAAAAAGAGCTAGCTGATAATATATATACTTTTGTTAATGGAGAAAACAATTACGGATTTTTATCATTAGCATTTAACAGCAAAGAATTATCAAATCATATTAAAAATATTATGGGGGATATAAATAATCTTCCTATTGTAGAAGAATTTTATACTCTTGAAGAATACGGAATTGATGTTTATAAATTTTTAGAACTTTTTGGAGGAGATGTATTTGTATCCGTATGGGATATGCCTTCTTCTGAAGTTTCTGATTCTCCTGCTGTATTGTTTTCAGCTTCTATAACTGATAATGATTCTGTAAAAACTATATTAGAGGCTTTGTCTGAAGATTCTGCAAATGATGTATATACTATAGACGGATATTTCTGTTATATAAAAGATTCTATTCTTTATATAGTTAATAATCAGGATGTTATTAATTCTATAGTTAATGGAGAAGTTCCTTCCACTCCTTTAAGCAGCGATAAGTTAAATATAGCTAAGGGCAATACTTTATCGTTATATTTTGAATTCAGTCCTGATTTAGATTTATATGGTATAGATGAATATACTGAATCATTAGAATCTGTATATTTTACTTCTAATATTTTAGAAAATAATCATACTCAAATGGTATTAAAGATAAATGCAAGAGATAAAGAGAAAAATGCTCTTACAGTTATTAGATCTTTTATTGATTTAGAATGAGATTAGATGAATATATACATCTAAATGGTTATACAGAAAGCAGGTCTAAAGCACAGGATATAATACTTGCTGGATGCGTATTTGTTAATGGAGTAAAGGTAACATCTAAGGCACATAAAGTAAAGGAGAGCGATAGTATAGATGTTGTTCAAAATAGAAAATATGTATCTAGGGCTGGAGATAAATTAGATAAAGCGTTTTCATGTTTTAATATATCTGTAGAAAATAAAGTATGTTTAGATATAGGTGCATCTACTGGAGGGTTTACAGATTGTCTGCTTTATCATGGTGCTAAAAAAGTTTATGCTTTGGATGTAGGACATAATCAGCTCGTTTATAAACTTAGAAATGACAGCAGGGTAGTATCAATAGAAGATTTTAATGCCAAAGATATTAAAAGAGAAATGTTTAATAATGAGATACCTAATGTTATTGTAAGCGATGTTTCTTTTATTTCAGTGTCTAAAATAGCTCCTATTATATATAAAGAATTATATGATTTAGAGTTTTGGGTTAGTCTAATAAAACCTCAATTTGAAGCTGAAAAAGGAGAGGTATCAAAGGGTGGTATAATTAAGGATGATACTCTTAGGGATAAAATTCTAAATAATGCAGTTTCAAAAATATTAAACTGCGGATTTAAAGAAGTGAACAGAACAGTATCCCCTATAAAAGGTTCAAAGGGTAATATAGAGTATTTATCACATTTTATCATCTAATTTATATGTATTTCTTTGTTTATAAATATCATATTCTTTATAAAATTCCTCTACATTTGTAACTATCAAATATCCGTCAAGAGATACGTTCAATGCTTTTATTTTTCCTAAATCATCTATAATGTCATCATAATATTGAACACCAATCATAGAACATATATCATTTATATTATACGGTAAAGTTATTCTGTCAAAATTTTTGAATAAAAGCTCCATTTTTAGTAATGCTTCTATTATTATTACGAATCTAGTAACTGCATTATTTGATTTAAACGCTCTTATTCTTGATATAGTACTGTATACTCTCATACTCATTATCTTAACAAAATATAATCTCAATGTTCTGTCATTTACAACTAAATCCATTAATTCTTCTTTTTTTGCTAATTGTATAATTGAATCTTTAAGAACAATAGCTGTAGTATATAAAGGTTGATCTTTCAATATAGGTGTGTATCCATTTAAAATATCATTGCTGGATAATATTCTTCTTGTAACTTGTTTTGAATCAAATATATTGTATACGCCTATTTCCCCATTTTTTATTATATATAAATAATCATTGCTCTGAAGCTCTGTATATAAGCAAAATCCCTTTTTATATTTATAGATATTCTCATCTAGTTTTTCAGCACCTTCCAATGGAGTCATAGTTTTTAATATTGTTGAAACTTCTTCTATAGTATCTTCATCTCCATTATTCAATTCTATATATTTTTTATATAGTTTATAAGCTGCATCTTCAAATCCATTATCACTATATATTTTTCCCATTTCTATAATATTTAATTTTTTATTTCTATTACTATTAATGTTTCCATAAGGATTATTTGATTTATATAAGAAATAATAGTATCTATTAAGCCATCTTTCAATATTTATAATAAGATAATTATATATTTTATTTATAAGGCTTTTATCATTAATTTTTTCTATTTCATAAATACTCATTTCCATAACTTCTAGGTCTTATTCTGCTTTTACAGTAGAAAAATATGGTTCATTTAATACAGCATTAAATAATCCTATTATTTCTCCTTCTTTGTATTCTACATTGTAGTTATCAGCAAAATAATTATATACTATTACTCTTCCTTTTTTAATTATAAAAAAGAATATCTAGGCTCCTGACCTTCCACGAATACGGTTGCTGATTTGTTAAATTTTACAGTTTTATAAGTTAACATAATTTTATCCATTTAGCTACATTAATAGTTATTTTTTTGATATTCATAATATTCTCTAAAAAAATTATCTATATTTGTAACATTAATATATTTATTTTTTATTATTTCTATGGAGTTTATTTTTTTAAACTCATTAAGTATATTTTCAGATTCAAGATTTATAGAATTTTTTATATCATCAATAGTATGAGATAATATTATACTGTTTGATTCTTCAAATAATATTTCTATTTTTAAAATGGATGATATAATTATAAATAATTTTAAAGTAATATTTTTTTCTTCCATAGCTCTTATTTTTAATAGAGTATTAACAACTTTTATAGACATCATCTTTATATTATATGTTCTTAATTGTGCATCTTTTATAGTCATTTCTAAAAACTCTTCATTAGTTAATATCTTTACATAAGAGTCTTCCAATGCAATTGATGTTGTTGCTAAAGGTTTATAATCCATATTTGAAGGATATCCGCTTATTATATAATTTTTTGTATACATTTCTCTTATTAAAAGTTTATTATTTAGTATATTATATACTCCGATTTTACCTGACATTATTATATATAGATAATTGCTCTGTCTGTTCTCAGTATATAAACAAGCACCTTTTTTATATAAAAATACATTATCAAGGAATCTAACAGGCTCTCCTATAGGTTTTATTTTTTCTATTTCATTTTTGGCTATTTCTACATCATCCTCATAGGAAAAATCTTCAATGTATTCTTTGTATAATTTGTATGCAGCATCATAAAAGCCGTTATTTTTATATATATCTGCCATTGTTAATAAACTTTCTTTATAGTATAAATCTACCTTATTTTTTACCAAATTTATATAATATCTTGACAGCCATGTCTCAAGTGTCAAACCAAGATAATTATATATTTTTTTTACTAAATCACTATTTTTAAGGTTTCTTATATCAGACATGTGTAATTCTAATACTTCGACATCTTCTACAGCTTCCATATTTACAAAATATGGTTCATTTATAGAAAGATTAACTAAGCCTATTATAATACCGACATTATATTCATTATTATATTTATCAGAATTATTTGAATAAGATATTATTTTTCCTTTTGTTATAATATAAAAGGCATCATTTGGATAATTGCCTTCTTCATATATTAAAGATGATTTCGGAAATTTTAAAGTCTTATAATCATTCATTTTTTTTATTTATAATATTATTTTTGATTATTATAATTACTTTTTGCAAAAATACAACTTTATTTGATATATTTTTTTATTATTTTTAGGCTACCTTATGTAATTTTTATATTCTTCTATATATTTAATAGTGTTACTGATTTCTATACTGTTATCTGTATCATTTAATTTTATATGTTTAATATGTTTAAGTTCATTGCTTATATCGTTTAAATCTGCATCTATATTTAACATATTTTTTATATCATATATTTTATAATCCAGATATATAGATTCTTTTTTATTGAATAATGTTTCTATTTTTATAATTGAATATAATATGATTATTAATTTAGATTTTATATCATTTGTATTTATTGCTTTTATTTTTAATACGGCATTATTAATTTTCATCGATGTCATTTTTATCAAAGTTTTGCTTAGTTCAAAGTTATCTAATAATTCTTCTTTATCTATTATTTCTATTACTGCATCAGATAAAACTATTGCAGTTGTCATCAATGGGGTGTATTCTAATGTTGGTTTATATCCATTAATTATATAATTATCTGAATAAATTATTCTTACTGTCTGCTTTGAATTTAATATACTGTATATTCCAACCTTTCCAGACTTAATTATATATATATGATTACCAGTATTGATTTCCGTATATAAACAGTATCCTTTTTTAAATCTGTATACATTTCCCTCTATATGCTTTGGTTCCTCTTCTGCTTTCATATTTTTAAGTAATTCTTTTACTTTATTAACGTCTTTATTCTCAGGAAATAATTTTATATATTCATTACACATTTTATATCCAGCATCTATGAATCCATTGTTTTTATAAATATTAGACATAATCAATATATCATCTTTATTGTACAGATCTACTTTATTTTTTGCTAATATGATGTAATATTTGCTTAGCCATGTTTCTAGAATAAAATAAAGATACCTGCATATTTTATCTATCAAGTCTTTATTGTTAATATTTAATATGTTATCTATTTTTATTACTTCGGTGTCTTCTACAGCTTCTATTGTTGAAAAATACGGCTCATTTATTATAGATGATATTAAACCTATAATATTTCCTTCTTTATTGTAGTATTTGTATTTTTCATAAAAATTATTATAAGATATTACTTTACCTTTTTTTATTATGTAAAAATAGTCTTCTGAATCTTCTCCTGATTTAAATATTAAATCAGATTTATTAAATTTGATTGTTTCATATTTTTCCATAAAAACCTATTGTTCTATTTTTTATCGCTAGCATTATAATATAAAGAATAATTATGTCAATAATAATTTATCAATTAGAAATTAATACTATTTGTGAATTGATATTATATTAGACTTGTTTAAAAACCAAATTTGTTAATATTTATAGTTTTTTAATTTAATATTCTTTTAATTATATTGGACGCACATGCCCCATCTAAAGTACGCTTCGAGAAGGACTGCATATTTATATATAAAAATAATAATTTATACAACATATAAAGGCATTATTTTTATAATTGATAAATTACAAAATTTTATACATAAATATTGTCAAGTACTTTTGAAATAAGCATATTATTTATTTATATTTGGAGTAGAGTTTCTTTTTCTGTATAATTCATATTCTTCAAAGAATTTCTGCAAATTTGGTATAATTATTTTACCATGTCTTGAAAATATTATTACATTAGTTTTTTTTACTTCGTTTTTTATATAATCTCTGTCTTCTATACCAACCATTGCACATATATCATGTGCTGTATAAGGCAATTCTAGAAAGTCCATATTTTTATTAAATAATAATTCTGTTTTAGCAAATGAATATACCATATTATAAAATTTACCTATCACACTTTTTACGCTTATGCTGTAGCTTTTTACTACGGTATTATATATTCTTCTTGACATTATGTTTACAAGATGATACTCCAATTTTTTATTGCTTAATGCCAATTTAAGAAAATCATCCTTATTTACAGTTTGAACTACGGTATCTTCCAATACAATACATGTTGTAAGTAAAAATTTATTTCCAAGCACTGGTTTATATCCAATTATATTTCCTTGATTGAATATTATTCTTGTTATTAATCTTCCATCAAATACACTGTATACACCAACTTTACCATCTCTTATAACATATATATCAGTATCACTTTCCAATTCAGAAAATATGCAGCTTCCTTTTCTGTATTCATATAGGTTATGATCTATTTGTAAAGGAGACTCTATATTTTCTTTAATTTCCATTTCAGATATTTTTTTATTTATTTCTGTGTGATCATGATTTGGGAATATTTCTATTATTTTTCTATACATATATAATGCCGCCAAAGTATAGCCATTTTCTTCATATATCCTTGCTATTTCTGCAGCATCATTTTCTCTATATGATCCAATATTTAGTGTTTCTGACAGCTTATGAAAATATTTACCAACCCATATTTCCATAAATTTTACTAAATATTTATATATACTCGCTATTATTTTTTCATCTTCAATACTATATATATCCTGAATTTTTATTTCTACTAATTGTACATCGGTAATAGCTATTGAAGTAGAATAATATGGTTCTCCTAATACTGCCGAAACTAATCCAAGTATATCTCCAACAGTAAGTTCAAAATTAGTATTTTCAATAACATAATTTTTATCTATTATAGTTCCTTCTTTTATTATATAAAATACATTTCTTGCATTTTCTCCTGATACAAATACTGTTGAATCTTTTTTAAACTCGATAATATTAAAGTCAATCATATAAAACACCTCAATAGCTATGATTTGTTAATTCAAATATTTTTTTATTCATAGTGTCTTCTACAAGTATAGTATTATTTTCTTTGAAATATGCTTTATAATAAATATCTAAATTATAATTATATTTTTTTAAAATAATATCCCTAATATCTAATAATTGAATAGTATTTATTTTTTTATCGAATATTTCCTTTGAAAAATCAAATAACAAGTATGTAAAGACTCTTTTATAAGCATCATTTTCTGTTTTTGATAGATAAAATATATAGAACAATATTTGGTTATTTGAATATTCAGAGTCTATAAAAACTAATATTCCATTTAAAGAATTATCCATATCATTATAAATTGCTTTATTATTATAAAAATTAAATTCTCTGTTTTTATTATGCAAATCAATTATTGAAAAGCCAGATAAATCTCTATTAAATATAAAATATTCATTATTATCATTATCTTTTATAATTTTAAACATTTTTGAATCATCACTTTTGTAATGATAAACTATAGAATTGTCATCAGTTTTATATAGTGTTCTATCATAACCTATAATATCTTTTTCATGTATATGTCCGAAATATCTTTTATGCTTCATATAATAATCATTATTTAATATAGTTTTCTTTTCTTTTTCAAAATAGTTATCTGAGAATAGTATACCATATTTAATCCAATGATTTTTATAATAATCTGTGTAATAAAAATTTTCTATTAACATATATTAATAGTATATTACTAAGAATTCTATTTGTCAAATATTATATTATTATTTTTTATCAGTTTAATCATTTATTATTATAAGATAATCGCTTTCATTATGTATTCTGTCCAATGCTGTTGCGTAATATATATAAGTATTTTTAGAATTTATTGTTTTATCTTTATATGTTATTTTTGAGTTTGCATTGAAATTGGTTCTTCTAATTTTATCTATTAATTCTATTCCAGATTCTCCTATAGTTTCTCTATATATAGCATAGTATACGGATGTTTTAATAGTAGGGCTATTATATTTATCTGTTATATATTCATTAGGGTCTGTAAATGATATCTCTATACCTCCGAATACTTTTTTTATTGAAGGATTTTCTAATTTTAAAGGTGCTTCTCTCATATCTTTCATTGTATTCATAGTGGGAACTATTGCTTTGAATATATAATTATTTTCTTTCATATATTTTACTGCCTCATTTCCAAAATCTCCACTATCTCTGTCTTTTTTGTACATACTATGCATTGTAAAAAAAGAAGAACCTTTTATATATCCAGCACCTATTTTTCTTATATAATCTATTTGTTCAGATATTAATTCTTTATTTCTCCATGGTTCAATATTAGTTCCGCTTCCCATTTTATATAAAGCATGACCTATATATATATCAGCTGTATTTCCGCTGCTTGATTTTTTTGCTTCATTTACCCACCATTTTACTATAGTATCGAAAGGAACTGTTTTATGATATGAACTCCAATAAACTTGAGGTATTACAGCATCAATATACATTCTATTTATTCCGTCTTTTCTTGCCGCATTTTTTAATGAGGATGTTTTTTCTCCATTAAGAAGCCATAATAGTACATCGGCATGCAAAGCATCAAAATTAGGATTATATGATCTAGTATCGCTCCCATATCTGCTTCCTGCATATTCTGATAATTTTTCCTTGTTTCTCCAAACACCAGCTGGAGATATAGTCCATTTTACATACGGCTTTCTTGATTTTATTTCTCTGTATATTCTGCTTACCAATCTGTTAATATTATCTCTTCTCCAAGCATAAAGTCCATTAACTCCGTAATCATCATAAGAAGTATCTTTTATATTATATCCTAATTTTGAACCATACCTGCTGGCACTTGAAGCATCAGGCCAGTCTTTATATGTTTTTCCCATAGCTGCATTTTGGTAAAAGTAATCATCAAAATGTATTCCATCTATATCATAATTTTCTACTACTTCTATAACTGAGCTTACTATATATTCAGCACTTAAAGGCTCTCCTGGGTCTAAATATAGTCTTTTATCGTACCAATATATTGGCTTTAGATTATTGGATACATAAGTGTGAATAAAATTTTTCTTTGAAAATTGTTCGCTGTATGTTTTATTAGGATCATAAGTTAAAGATATTCTATAAGGATTAAACCAAGCATGAACTTCTAAATTTCTTTTGTGTGCTTCATCTATTATAAACTCAAGCATATCAGTTTTGAAAGGATAATCATCTCTTTCATCGCTTGATTTAGAACCAAAAAAATATCTGGTAGTAGGATTTATTTTTGAAGGAAATATCACTCCTGCATCAGGCTTTACTTGAATGAATACAGCATTAAAATTATTATCATATAATGTATCCAAATGTTTTATAATAAGTTTTTTCTGTTCGGATTCGCTGCCTCCTTTTAAAGGCCAGTCTATATTTGCAACTGTTGAAAGCCATGCAGCTCTAAACTCTCTGTAAAGAGGATTTAAACTTCTATCTTCTTTCATATTTTTTACTAGCATACTTCTTAAATTATCAGGTACTGTTACATTTAAAGTTTTGCATGATGATACTAATATAATAAAAAGTGATATCAATATAATAATTTTCTTCATAATTTTTCTTTGCTTATTATTAATTGCTTTAAGATTATATATTTAATAAACTGAACAGTCAATATATTTTGATTAGTAAGTTTAGATAAGATAGTTTAATTAATAAATTTTAATGAATAATAAAAAAGGGACTTATATAAAGCCCCTTTTAATAAAAATTACTTAAATTATAGCATGCTGTCTACCATAGCTTTAATGTTTTCAATAGTAGCTTCTTCTTTAGTAACTTCTTTAACTTTAGCACCATCTTTATAGATAGCGATAGTTGGAAGACCTAAGATTTTTTCACGAATAGCTAATCTTCTAGCTTTAGAAGTGTTAAAAGAATAGAATGGAACTTTGCCTTCATAGTCTTTAGATAACTCATGAACATGAGGCATTAATGCTTTACAAGGTTCACAAGTATCTCCAAAATAGTCAACTAAGCATAATTCTTTTGAATTTATTACTTTTTCATCAAAATTATCTTTATCTAATTCTTGCATTATAAAACTCCATATATGTATTTTATATTATACATTATATAAAAAATATATAGTTAGTCAAGTAAAAATATGATTTATTTTTTATTTTTATAATAAATAAATAATTATTATTTTTTGATAGTTGCCATATTATACTTGAAAATATTTAATTTTTTGTATATATTAGGCTGATGCTAGTGAAATTTCTATGGATATTCAAAAAATAAAGAATAGCATATTAAAAAGTAAGAAAGGAAGCGAAATTGCGGATAGATTTGAAAGTTCTTTAAAGCGTCATGGCTTTAATAGAATAATGCCTGAAGATATAAATGATATATTTTTATCAGTCAAAAAAATATTTTGCATAATAAGAATGATATTTTTATTGATAATATTTATGATTTAGAATATAAAAACATGGAAAATTGTTTTGTATGTCAGCCGTGGTGTATTTAGGAATTTACAGATTTTTTATTATTTATATATAAAAGGATTATATCTATAGAAATAAAATACATCAATAGTTTTTTATGGACTTTCTGATATTATATTTTTTATTGGCAGGGATGTTATATATAGTGTGTTGATTATTTTTTTAAAGATAAAATAAAAGAAAATATAATAGTGGTTTATATTAAGAGAATTATATATGTTAGAAAACTATACTAAAGAAAGTATTGATTATCTTAAAAATACTGATATAGAAAAGAGAAAGAGGCTAGGGCAGTACTTCACGCCTAAAAATATAAGAGATTTATTACTATCAAAATTAGTTTCCATTTCTGAGAATAAAGATAATGTTACAATACTTGATCCAGCATGCGGAAGCGGAGAGTTTCTTTTATCATGCAATGAATATTTTAATAATCCTAGTCTTTACGGATTTGAAATTGATGATAGTTTAGCAACTATAGCAAAAGAACTTGTGAGTAATGCAAATATAGAATGCATTGATACTTTGAAGATATATACAAATACTAAATATGATTATGTTATAGGCAATCCTCCTTATTTTGAGTTTAAACCAGATAAAGATTTAAAGAAAAAGCATTCTGATATAATAAGCGGAAGAGTTAACATATTTTCTATATTTATAAAAATAGGTTTGGAGCTTTTAGAAGATGGAGGATATTTGGCCTATGTTGTTCCTCCTTCAATGAATAACGGTGCTTTTTTTAAAAAGTTAAGAGAATATATAATAAATAACAGCAGTATAGAATATCTGCATATTGTAGAAGGCTCTGACAATTTTTATATGGCTAATCAAAAGGTTATGCTTTTAATACTAAAAAAAACAAATAATCATAAACAAAAAAAATATATATTTTCTAAAAATGGAATTACAATATTTACAGAGGATAAATCTTTTTTGAATAAGGCTTATAAAGATACATTGAGTTTAAATGAAATAGGGTATGAGGTGAAAACTGGAAGTATTGCTTGGAATAATTATAAAGAGAATCTTACAGATGATAAAAATAATTCTATACCTTTAATATATTCTTCTAATATAGTTGATGGAAAAATAGTTATACCTAATAAAAGAAAACTTCAGTATATAAAAAATATTTCTAAAGACTTAATTATAAGAAATAGAGTAATAGCTGTTAATAGAATAACAGGCTCTAATAAAAATATTAATATAAAAGCAGCTATAGTAAATGAGAAAGAGTTTGTATGTGAGAATCATGTTAACATAATATATCCTCTAAATAATTATGATAAAAACTATTCATTAGAGTATATTTATAATGCATTAAATGATAAAAATAATATAAAGGTATTAAGCCTTATAACTGGAAACACTCAAATATCAAAGACAGAATTGGAAAGACTGCTTCCAATAAAAATTATTGATAAGGTATAAATCTAATGAAATACAAGCCTAAATATAAATTCGGATTATTTTATCATGTTAAATATGAAAATATAAATCTTTCTGATATAGATACTAGATATATAATTGATTGTCATATTTATTTGAAAATAGTAAAAGAAAAAATTTTGATGGTATAGAAATTGGGAATGTATCAAATGTAACTGATATGAGATGCATGTTCAAAAATGCTGAGTATTTCAATGCTGATTTAAGTTCTTGGAATGTGTATAAAGTCAATGATATGCGTGAGATGTTTAGTAATACAAAATATTTTAATGGTGATTTAATTTTTTGGAATATTGATAATGTTAAATACTTTTAATATATTTTTGAAAATGCTGATTCTTTCAAACATACAAAAAGTATTTTAAAATTTTATAATAAATGTAAAAGCAGAAATTATAAAAAGAAACTTCAGTCAATGTTAGAAACTTTTGATATAAAAGAGGTTTATATAGAATTGAAAAATGATAAAGTTTATTGCAAGAAAAATAAAGATTTCATAAAAAAGCTTGAAAATGTTTATTATGATGATATTAAAGATTTAATTTTATTGCAAAAATATAATAATTAGTATATTATTAATAATGATATTTTTAATATTAAGAGGCAGTAATGGAAAATCATTTTGTTAAAAATATATCTTTTGAAAATTTTAAATGTTTTAAAAAGTTAGAATTTGATGGTTTTAAAAGAGTAAATTTGATAGGCGGGCAGAATAATGTAGGAAAAACTTCTTTTATGGAGGGTATTGATCTTACTGTTTGTTCGGATACTACTATTTCTTTTATGTATAAACTAAGAGAAATAATTAAAAATAGACAAAATTCATTATATGATAATTTTGAAATTGATTTTTTTTATAATGATTTTGTATATTTTAATATTATGTCAAATATTAATAATATAAAAATTGAACATATAAATAATAATAACCATATTATAAAAGAAGAATCTTTTTTAGAAGAATTAGATGATGAATTTAAAGATAGTAAAAAATATAATTCATATTTTATATCATCTGTAAATGGAAAAAATGAAAAAATATCTTTAAATTATTTTATTAGAAGAAACTATAGAATAATAACAGAGAATTCTGAATATATTTCAAATTTTGTCCATACATCAAAAATGAGTGAAAGAGATATAGCTATTTTTTATGGTAATCTTGTTAATTTATCTAAAGAAGATTATCTTGATAAATCTTTACAAATATTTGATAATAATATTATTGGATTCAAACAAATAGTTACAAATAGAAATGACATAGTATTGAAATTAAAATTGAGAGATAGAGAACAGCCTATTTTATTATCTTCATTTGGTGAAGGTATTAATAGATATATTGCAATCATTTGTGCAATATGGGCTAGTAAGGACGGATATTTATTTATTGATGAAATAGAAAATGGAATACATTATACAAATTATCCTAAGTTATGGAAATTGATTTTTGATATATCTAAAGAGGCTAATTGTCAGATATTTGCTGCTACTCATTCAAAAGAATGCATAGAGGCTTTTAATAAGGAAAATAAAGATAATGAAGGATCATATTTAGAATTCTATAAAAATCAAAAAACAGGACTTATCAATATAAAAGATAGAGATAATGAGCAGTTAGAATATGCTCTTCTTAATAATGGAGAGTTTAGAGGTGAATAATTTAATAATAGTTGAAAGCAATAATGATAAATTTTTTATAGAAAGATTAATAGAATATTCTAATATTAATAATGTAAACGTTCAATGTATTTGCCAATTTGAATGTTTAGAAGGCATTAATAATCTTAATAAAAAACTTGAAGAAATAAAATTTGACAAATATGATAGAATAGGAGTTATTTTAGATGCTGATAAAGAGGGTATAAATAAGAGAATCGAATTTATAAATGATGCCATAAAAACAGTATGCGATGATGTAAAACTTACTGAAATAAATAAGTTAGAAAAATCTTCTGAACTTGATGTTTATTTTGTATGTTATATTATGAATGTAAACGGATATGGAGAATTAGAAACTGTATTAAAATCAATAAAAAAATCCGATTCTGTTTTTGCTGATTGTTTGGAGAGTTGGAGAGAATGCTTAAAAAATAGTGGAAAAGATATAAGCAGCAAAGATTTTGATAAGTTTTATATAAATAATTATATTAGATTTGATACATGCAGTAAATCAGAACAGAAACAGGCTAGTAAATACTGCAGTTTTGAATCTGCTATGAAAAAAGATATATGGGATTTTGATAATAATGTTTTAGATGAATTAAAACAATTTATATATATATTAAATAATTAGAAGTATAAATATTTAATATATAATTTATTTTTCATCATCATTTATTCTAAGATTATCAATGGCATCATGCAATTTATGTTTTAATTGTTTATTTATTATTTGATTATTAATTTCATCTTCATACATTCTGCTGCTGCTTTCCATTATTTCTATGTGATTTTTTCCCATTTTTGATATTCTTTCTAATAGATTCTTTGCATCATTGTATCCTTCTTCAAGACGCATTCTAGCTCCTTCAAGAGAAAAATCCATAGCACCAGTAAAAAAATCGCCTATATCTTTGCTTGGTATTATTTCATAAACTTTGAAATTTTTATTTTTTTCTATAGCAGCATCTTTATATAAATTTATAACTATTATTTCATCACAGTCTTCATTATATAAAGGTGTTATAGGCAAATTATTTCCATTTAGTATTTCAACCCCTCCGTCTATATAATTTACACCGCCTATATTTTGTCTTCCAAATATTAATGGTATTGCACTTGTAGCCATCATAATTTCTTTTATTTCCTTATGACTTTTTCCATTCAATTTAAAATATTCAATATCTATTTTTTTTAAATTTACAGCAGCAGCATATATTGGATATTCATAATTCGATACAATATCAATATTCAAATACTTTTCAATTATTTCTATTAAGCCCTCTCTTGTAAATATACCATGAGAAGATATAAAATTATTGTTTTTGTCTATCTTCTTTTTTGAAAGTATCTTATCTTCAATTTCATTAGTCCAAATATACTCTGCTATCTCATAATTATTTTGTGCTATTAAGCATGCATTAAGAACACCAACAGAAGCTCCTGAAATTGCAGTTATCATTTCATCAACTCTATATTCTTTTAATGCTTTCCAAACACCTATTTGATAGCTTCCAAGTCCGCCTCCGCCTCCTAATACTAATCCTATCTTTTTCATAAATATAATTCTCCTATATTTTACTTAAATATACTCCCCAAAAATCGTTTATGAACTCTAAATATTCTCTCTTATTTTTATCAGATGTTTTTTCTAACTTCTTTTCTATTTTTTCTTTATATTGTCTTATCTTTTTATATTGATCCTTTAACTTTTGCTTGTATTTATATATTTCCTTATTTGATGAAAATGAATCAAAATATTTATTTAGGTATTTTAATGTATTTTCATAATCCTTTCTTATCAAATATATTTTTGCTATTTCCTTATAACATATAGGAATTTCATATTTTTTTGTTTCATTTATTAATATTCTATACATGCATTCTATTTTTATTTCATGTGCTTTTTTATTTTCTTTTTCTTTAGAGAGTATCATATCGCATTCTATTATAGCTTTTTTGTATTTTTTATCTTTTACATATTTATCAGCTAATTCAATCCTGTCATCAATATTAATTATAACATTGCTTATAGGAAGTTTTGTTTTTTTAGACATCATTTTTAATTCATTCATTATTAGTATAATAAGTTCATAATTATTTATTTCTGAATTATAATTAAAATTAGATACATTTATTCCATATTCATTTATCAAATTTAATTTTATATCAATTATATTATGTTTTTTTATCATTTTTAGTATGGAGTCTGTTATATATTTTTCCTCATTATCTAACTTCTGTATTTTTCTTACACCGCTTAATATAGGTATTATGTATTGAGGTATTTTATTATCAATTGTATTTTCTAACAGTTTATTTATGAAAATTGGTTTTTCTATTAATTTTTTATATATATCTATTATTTTTGTACTTTCTTTTATATTTACATTGAAATCTGTAAGTATTGCTTTTATCATAAAAATATGTTCTTTTGATATTGCATTTTCATTAGTATTTGTACAGCATATTTTAGAAAATAGATCATTGCTTAAACATATAATTTTTTCTATGCTGTCCATATCAGAATATTTTATTCCATCAAATTCAAGTATGCTTGCCGATGCTTTAAATTCTAATAATTGTATTTTTTTCTCTAAAGAGTCTATTCTGTTGGATTCATTATTTATTTTATTTAGTATATAATTAAAAGATTCTCTTACATTTACGCATATCTTTATAAGTTCTTCTTCAATATTTTTTTCTATAGTATTTAATTTGTTATTAATATATATTAAACCTTCATAAGTTATTTTATTTTGTTTGGCTAAATAATCTATCATTTTTAGAGATGCATTTTTTACTATTGCATAATTGTAATCAATTTCGCCTCTTATTTTTCTATTTTGCCCAGTTATAGAATTAAATATATTTTTTAAGAATCCTTGTTTTGCTAGGAACTCGGTTCTTGACATTCCTGCACTTAAAGATGATACAGCCTCTATAGTAAGCTCAGTTAATTTTGCCGAATTATGTCCGTATTCTTTTATATTGTTTAATATGCATTTATCTATTATGTTTTTATCTTTTTCATCTATTTCACTTTCATAAGGTATGGTAAAATCCATGATAACTCCGATTATATAAAATCACATACTATATTATACAGCCTATTTAATTTTAGTACAAATGATTTTAAATTTGATATATTAAACTTTTTTCAAAACTAATTTTATTTATAATTGTGCGGACTAGCCCTGCGAGCACACAGTCATGTCCGCTTTGCAGAGCTAGTCTGCAAAAGAGCAAAAGAACTGCATGTTTATATACTAAAATAATAAGTTATACAACATATAAAGCATTACTTTTATAGTTTATAAATTAAAAAAATTTTATATATAATCTGTCAAGCAGTTTTGAAACAAGTATAATTATTTATATTTGATTTTATTTTAAAATATGATATAATAGATATAAGGGTTAAATTTTATAATAATGGTTTAAAATGAAACTTAATAGTTTGACATTTAAAATACCGCTTATTATGGGACTTTCTATTACATTGTCGATATTTGTAATAACTGTTATAATGTTTCTAATATCATTGAAGTCTGTTGATATAGCGGCTCAAAATGGATTTGAATCAACAGCTGTTGCTTATGAAGGTGCAGCTAATCTATGGATAGAAAATCAAAAATCAATAGTTGATACTTTTTCAACTAATGCTAGTGTTATAAATTATTTGCTGAATCCTACAGCAGATAATACTCTATTAGCAGAAGAGGCTTTAATTAGTTTTAAAAACTATAGAAAGTCATCTTTGTATTTTACCATTTTGGATTCTAATGGGAAAGTTTTATTAGATTCTGAAGGCGGAAGACTTGTAAATTACAATAATGGTTATGATCCAGATTTCAATTTTTATACGGACAATAATAAAAATGAAAAAATGGGCATAACAAAATCTGAAATGACTGGTAAAGCTGTTTATAAAATGTATTCTGATATAGAGGACAGCAGCGGCAATATTATAGGTATTTTATCTTATCATATAGATTGGGCTGATTTTATAAGACATTCTATTTCATCCTATAAACTTGGAGAAACTGGAAATATTATGATAATAGATGAAGATATGAACGTTATTGCTCATAAAGATGAAAATATAATATTCAGTAATTTAGGCAGCTATAAAGTATTTGATGATGTTATAAAATTAGGAAAAGGTATAAAACATTACAGAAGCTCGGAAGATAATAGTTTATATATGATGTATTTCAGCCCTATAATTTATTCGCATTGGTATATAATTGTTACTGTTGCTGAGAGAGAACTTTATGCTCCTGTGAAATTTATGCTCATACTGCCGTTAATAGTAAGTGCTGTTTTAATAGTACTTTCTATAGTTATAGTTTGGATGTTTTCAAGCAGTTTAATAAAACCATTGAATTCTGTTGTTAAAGAGGCTGAATCAATAGCTGATGGAAATCTTACAAATGTAATAATGGATAAATATTTAAAAAGAAAGGATGAAATCGGAGATATATTAAACAGCTTTAATAAGATGAAAATGGTTATAAAAGATATTATTAAAGTTGTAAATTCTAATATATCTCAGACTAAAAGAACAGCATACACTCTTTACTATTCTAACAAGGATTTATCAGACAGAACTTCATCTCAGGCTGTTGATATAAATCAAACAAGCCTTTCTATGAAGAATATATCCTCAGCTATAGAAGAATCAACCAGCAATATAAGGTCTATAAGCGACAGTATGGTAAATGCAAGAAATGATATATCGGATGCAGGTTCTATTATAAATGATACAGCTAAAAATACATCTCTTGTATTTGAATCTAGTAAAAAGATAGGCGATATAATAAAAATCATTGAAGATATAGCATTTCAAACAAATATACTTGCTTTAAATGCGTCAGTGGAAGCAGCACGTGCTGGGGATCATGGAAAGGGCTTTGCCGTTGTAGCTTCTGAAGTTAGGAATTTAGCCCAAAGTACTTCTGAATCAGCAAAAAATATTACTTCTTTAATAGAAGACAGTAATGATAAAATAAAAAAAGCTACAGATTCAGCCAATATGTCCCAAAAGTTATTCTCTGATATAGAAAAGAAGATTGAAAATACAACTTCTATTATGGAAAATATGGTTGATACAATGCATAGGCAGGAAGAGAATGTGCATAAAATAAATGCTTCCATGCTTAATATAGATTCTAAAACTAAGGAAAATGCCCATCTTGTTGATTTGATGAGAACTTCTTCCACAGAATTAGAAAAGCAGACCAATGATTTTTTCAGTGCTATGAGTTTTTTCAAAACAGGGGTTTACCGTATAGACTGGTCTGAGAACTACAATACAAATAATTCCTATATTGATGAACAGCATGCGAATCTCATAAACTTTATTAATGACATATACTCTGCTATATATGAAGACGATTTGGATAGGGTAAAAAATATTTTTAATATGACTTTGGATTATACTAAATATCATTTTTCTGATGAGGAGAAATTTCAGAAAGAGAATTCCGATAAATACAAAAAAATAAGAGAGCATTTTGAACAGCATAGAAATTTTGAATCTTTAGTTGAATCAAAAATTAAAGAACTAAATTCATCAAATGATTGGAAAACTACGGCATCAGATATGGCAGGTATTTTGAGTAAATGGCTTATTCAGCATATTGGTGTATGGGATAAAGAGTTTGTTAAAATTGCTGGTATAAATGATAAATAATATTTTATTTTTTGATTCTATAAAAAATTTTGATTTTTTTAAAAGTTTTGTTATTATTATAGTGTAAAATAAGGAATTTTTATAAATTAAAATTTTATTATTTTTATTTAAATATTTTTTATTTATTGGTTTTTAAAATAGTAATTATTACTTATAAGTTATAATTACTATATTGAAATTATTTTTATAAGTGATATTATTAATAATAATAATATACGGGGATAAAATATGAAAATATATAGTCTAAGGTTTAAGATACCTCTTTTATTTATAACAACAATAGTATTGTCTATATTTTTAAGTATTTCCATTGTATTATTTTTTAGTATGAAATCTATTGATAACGCCGTTAATAATGGCTTTGAGTCTACATCTATTTCATATAAAAATCTTATTACATTATGGCTGGAAGATAATAATTCTTCTATGGGGAATTTTGTTACATCGGATGCATTAACAAATTTTCTTCAGAATCAAGAAGATGATAATTTGAGATTAAGAGCAGAAGAAGCTTTAAAATATTTTAAGACTTCGAGAAGTTCGTTTGTTAATTTTATATTATTAGATTTAAATGGAAGAGCCATAATAGATTCTGAGAATGGTATATTAAATAATGTATCTATGAATGTAAATGATGAAGGATGGAAAAAGTTTGTTTCTTCAGGATATAATTCAGGAGGAGAAGAAAGTATAACTGCATCTGTGGCAACTGGAAATCCTACATACAGAATATGGAGAGGTATAAAAGATGGTACAGGCAGAACCATAGGAATATTGACAGGAAATGTAGACTGGGGAGATTTAATAAATAGATTTATAGTCAATACTAGAATAGGTACAAGCGGAAAAATATCAATTATTGACAGTTCTAAAAAGATTTTGGCTGATCAAGATAAAGCTAAGTTATTAACTACTTCCAATTTAGAAATTTATGATGAAGTTATTAAAAATAAAAATGGAATTACACATTATAAAGCTGAAGATAATCAAAAGTATTTAATGTCTTATTATAATATAGATAGCACAGAGTGGTATATTATAATAACAATGCTTGAGAAAGAGCTCTATTCATCATTATCTGCTACAATTTTATTTTCAGTATTATTTTGTTTAGTTATGATAATAATAGTTACAGCTATCATAGTTTTATTTACTAGAAGATTAACTTCTCCTTTAAAAGAGGCTTTAAGAGTAGCAAACTTGATTTCTAAAGGTGATTTAACTTTTGACATTAATGAAAAATATTTTGGAAGAAAGGATGAGGTAGGAGAGCTTATAAAAAGTTTTGATAATATGAAGAAGTCTATAAGAGATATTATTGATATTGCGAATTCTAATGTTGCTTTAACAAAGAGAACAGCTTATTCTTTATCATATTCCAACAAAGATTTAGCCAGCAGAACATTAAGTCAGGCTAGTGATTTGGAAAAAACTGCTGAGGCTACTGAGGAAATTTCAAGTACAATAAAGAAAACTGCAGACAATGCATCTATAATTAATGATATGATGATAGATGCAAGAAATGCTGTTGAGGAAGCTGGAAGCATTATTGCTGAAACAGCACAAAATACTAGTCAGGCTTTTGAATACAGTCAGAAAATTAGCGGTTTAGTAAAGTTCATTGAAGATATTGCTTTCCAAACTAATATACTTGCTTTGAATGCTTCAGTAGAGGCAGCAAGAGCAGGAGATCAGGGAAGGGGATTTGCAGTCGTTGCTTCCGAAGTTAGAAATTTGGCACAGACAACTCAAAGCTCAGTTAATAATATTACATCTTTCATTTCAGAAAGTAATGAAAAAGTAAAAAAAGCAACTGACTCTGCCAACATGTCAAGAACTTTATTTGCAGATATTGAAAATAAGATAGAAGAAACTACAAGAGTTATTGCTGATATGGCTAATACTACAAGAGAGCAGCTTATAGGTATAGATAGCATAAATAATGCTATGTCTAATATGGATGCTCAAACACAGGGTAATAGTTCATTAGTTTCATCAATGCATGAATCTTCTAAGGAACTTGAACAGCAAATGGAGGATTTATCCAATGCTATGAGTTTCTTTAAAGTGGGTGCTAGAAAATTAGAATGGCTTGATCAATATTATACGCATAATAAAACTATAGACTCACAGCATGTTCAGATTATTGAGTATGCAAACAAAGTTCATACGGCATTATACAATGGTGTTAAAGAAGATGTTGATGAGGCATTTAAAGGTGCTATAAATTACACTAAATACCATTTTGCCGAAGAACAAAAGATTCAGGCTGCTCATAAAGATAAATATCATAAAATTAAAGAGCATTTTGAGGAACATAGAAGATTTGAAAAAGCTATTGATGATCAGTATAAAGCGTTTAAATCCAGCAGTGATTGGCATCAAGTGGCAATTGATTTTGCTGAGCTTTTAGCAAAACTTTTGATAGAACATATTGGTGTATGGGATAAAGAGTTTGTAAAAATTGCTGGAATAAAAGATTCATAATAATATTTTAACTATTCCAATTTGAACCAAATGGAGAGCTTTCTATTAATCTATTATAGAATAGCTCTCTTATTTTATTGAGAAAAGTTTTAGTTTCATTACTTGAATAATCGGCATAAGTCCATTCTAATTCTGTATAGCCTTTTTTCTTTTTGTATATCAAAGTCAAATCTGCAAATACTCCGTCTTTCAAATATATTCTATGTGTGAAATTCTTGTTTGTTACTAGAATAAAATTTTCCAATGTTAGTATGGCAGGGTCTATATTTATTTTTCTGTTATTTTTTTCATCTAAATATTCTTTTTCTATATTGTCAGTAATTTTTTTTACATTGCTTATATAATCTCTATCTATCATATTCTTGAATACTATAAATCTTTTATTAAGAGATTCTCCCATTTCTTCTTTATAGTAAATAGAATGCGAGAATAAATATTCATAACTTATAACTTCTATTTCTCCAAAATTATTTATAAGTTTTTCTACTGCTGAATTATATACTTCAATATTATTATACATTAATGCCGCAACAAGTACAGCCTTTGATTGTTTTAATACTTTACTCATGTTATTATATTACATTATTTTCATTTATATTCAATATCTATATTACTTGATATAAACTATATTATGATTATAATAAAAAATAAAATTTAATATAAAGGAGATTTTTAGTATGGCTACACCTCATATAGGAGCGAATAAGGGAGATATTGCTGAAACAATACTTTTGCCTGGAGATCCTCTTAGAGCTAAATTTATAGCAGAAAATTTTTTAGAAAATGCTGTTCAATATAATTCTATAAGAAATATGTATGGATTTACTGGTACTTATAAAGGAAAAAGAGTTTCTGTACAAGGAACTGGTATGGGAATGCCGTCATGCGGTATTTATTCTTATGAGCTTATACATTTTTATGATTGCAGGAATTTAATACGTATAGGAACAGCTGGGGCATTATCTGATAAACTTCACATAGGTGATTTGGTTATAGGAATGGGGGCATGTACTGATTCTAATTATGCATTTCAATATGAGCTTCCTGGTACTTTTGCTCCTATAGCTAGTTATGAGCTTTTAAAAAATGCTGTTGAAAAGGCTGAGGAAATGAAGATAAATTACCATGTTGGAAATATTGTTTCATCTGATGTATTCTATGGAGCTAATAATTCTACACCTAAATGGGCTAAAATGGGAGTATTGGCTGTTGAAATGGAGGCTGCTGCTTTGTATATGAATGCTGCTTATGCTGGAGTTAATGCTCTTTGTATGGTTACTATTTCAGATTCTTTAGTTACAGGAGAAGCCACAACTGCAGAACAAAGAGAGAAAACTTTTACTAATATGATGGAAGTTGCTTTATCTTTAGCTTAAATAGTAATAATATAAAAAATTAGACTTGTTTTAAAAGTACTTGATAAAAAATTATTAGCTTATTATTTTTATGGCGTATTACATAATATTAATTATTATACAAACAAGATATTTTATGTGTTGTATAAATTATTATTTTTGTATATAAATATGCAGTCTTTTGATTCTTTGTGCCACGCTACAGGCGGACAGCGTCCAAAAGAACTGGGGTTTTGCGTAAGTATGCAGAGCGGTGGGTAAAGCCCCAAAAGATATTAAATCAAAAACTATAAATTAAAAATTTAGTTTTGAAACAAGTTTATTATATATATTATTGTTTTAAACGCACGTTACTTCGATAAAAAACATAAATAGTATTTTTTTATGAATAATATTTAAAATCAAATTTAATTAAACGTGCGTTAATAATTATGCGAATTTAATAAAAACTTGGGTGGGGAATACTTTTCTTTGTTTATAATAAAAAATATAAAATTCTAATTTTTATAAAATACAGGAAATATAAAGGGTGGGGTTTGTATAAAAATAAATATATTATTTGACTTTTTAATTTTTTTATGTATAATTAATGTCTATGAAAGGTATTATTATTCCAAATAATTTCAAAAGCATCTACGCTTATCATTTCTTCTACTATGGCGTTTAAGACGCCAGAGTATCTATTTTATAATTAACGAACAAATACATTTTATTAAAATATTTTTTATTATTTTACAATAATTAATATTCAAGGAGAATTATATTATGATAGTTGTAATGAAACCAAATGCAAAAGAAGAGCATATTAATAACATTATAGAAAGACTTGAAAATGCAGGTCTTGGAATAAATAAGAGTGTGGGGGTAGATTATACAGTAATAGGTATGGTAGGAGATACTTCAAAGATAGACAGAGATTTAATTTCATCTTTACCTGGTGTGTCTAAAGTATTGAAAGTGCAGGAGCCATTTAAAAGAGCAAACAGAGCATTCAAAAAAGAAGACACTGTAGTAGATGTAAGCAGAGTAAAAATAGGTGAGGGTAAACCTACTATTATTGCCGGACCTTGTTCTGTTGAAAGCGAAGAGCAGGTTATTAATATAGCTAAAAGTGTAAAGGCTTCAGGTGCTTCTATACTTAGAGGCGGAGCTTTCAAACCTAGAACTTCCCCTTATGCATTTCAGGGTTTAGCTTTGGATGGACTTAAAATATTAAAACTTGCTAAAGAAGAGGTTGGAATACCTATTGTAAGTGAGATTGTATCTATAAGGCATTTAGAAGATTTTGATAATACCGTTGACATGATTCAGATTGGGGCAAGAAACATGCAGAACTTTGAACTTTTAAAAGAAGTAGGAAAATTAAAAAAGCCTATACTTTTAAAAAGAGGTTTAGCCAATACAATAGAGGAATGGCTTATGAGTGCCGAATATATACTTAATCAAGGCAATGAAAATGTTGTACTATGCGAAAGGGGGATAAGAACATTTGAAACTTATACCAGAAATACTTTTGATGTAAGTGCAATACCTGCTATAAAGCGTTTAAGTCATTTGCCTGTTATAGGAGATCCTTCGCATGCCAGCGGTAAATCATGGATGGCACTTCCTCTCACATTAGCAGCTATTTCTGCAGGTGCTGACGGCATGATTATAGAAGTGCATAATGATCCTGAGCATGCTTTATGTGATGGGGCACAGTCTATAAAACCTGATGTATTTGCGGATATTATAGAATCTGTTAATATGATATCTGATACAGTTTCTAAAATCAGACAAAAATACAACGGAAAAATAATGTTATAGTCAATCATAATAATGGATGAGTATAATTAAGATATTCATCCATTTATTATAATTTTTAAACAAGCCTATTAATATTTGACATATTTATATCACTATGTTATAATTAAAGCATGAATAATATCTTACAAACCGCAAACCGCAAACCGCAAACCGCAAACCGCAAACCGCAAACCGCAAACCGCAAACCGCAAACCGCAAACCGCAAACCG
>NZ_CALXKQ010000020.1 GCF_944388875.1 uncultured Brachyspira sp. | reverse complement strand
TGCGTTAAAGAGATTATAAATTTAATAAAAACTAGGGCGGGTGTGCTTTTATAATTAGACAGTAAAATTAATTAGAACGCTGTTTTTAATAAAAGCAGGAAATTTATAAGGGCGGGGTATGTAATAAAATTTAAAATTTATTTAAATCAGGAGTGATAATTGTTGCATATAATCAATATTTCTGCAAATTATATAAGTATATTTTTTATAATACTTTGATAATCAATCATATTATTAAAACCTTTTTTAAAATTATATTAACATAATTTATATCTAACTATTTTGGCAGTATGTATATTATACATTAAAATCAAAAAAAATAGTAATAATTAGCTATTAATATAGTTATTTCATCTCATTTATTTTATTTAAATATTATTTATAATATTTAAATAAAATACGGAGGTGTAAATATATGCAAAATACATCATCAGTTAATATGTTAAATAGTGATAAGTTAAATTACAATAAATTTGAATATAAAACTAAAAAAAATAAAAAAATAGGAGAGCTTTATTCAGCAATATCACATGGCACAGGTGCTTTGCTTTCAATAGCAGGTATTGTGCTTATGCTTATAAAAGTTAAGGCGAGTCCAATCCCTGTAATAATTTACGGTGTAGGTATAATATTTTTATATACATTTAGTTCTTTATATCATTTTTTCCCTAAAGGAAAAGTAAAAACGTTATTTAGAAAATTTGATCATATAGGAATATACATTTTTATAGCAGCAACTTATACACCTCTTTGTATATTTTCTCTTCCTAAGAATATCGGAATATTGATATTATCAGTTATATGGGGATGTGCTTTGATAGGAGTTTTATCAAATACAGTTTTTAAATATAAAAATATTTACTTAAGACTTATTTTATATATTTTGATGGGTTGGATAATTGTATTTGCTTTTAAGCCTCTTTTAAATTCCTTCTATATATTGCATTTAAATTGGCTTATTTTAGGAGGAGTATTCTATACTGTAGGTGCTTTCTTATATGCTTTTGGAAAAAAATTTAATGACAAAGCTAAACAATTTACCCATGATATATTTCATATATTTGTATTGGCTGGTTCTTTTGCACATTATTGGTTTTTATATAGTTACGTTATATAAAAAATATTAGATTTGTTTAAGAAGTGCCTGATAAAATTTTTATAATTTATCAATTACAAAAATAATGTTTTATATATTGTATAAACTATTTTTTAGTATATAAATATGTAGTCGCTTCGCATGTCTAGTCCCATCAGTCATAAATAAAATTAGTTTTTAAACAAGTCTAAGTCTATTATAATGAATTGAGTAGTATAATTTTGCCTATGTATGAAGCGGTATTAACCATTCGTTAGATAAATTTTGAATTTACTTACATTCCCCACCCTTTATGTTTAAAATCTAATTTGTTATTTCTGCGTTATTTTTATTTTTAATTGACTCTGTTATTTTTACTACCCACCCAAGCGTTTTTTAAATTTGTAGCCAACTCACCGCACGCAGAACGAAGTTAAAAATATATATTTATTTGCAATTCAAATTTTTATTAGATTAAAAATTAAGTTCAGCGTGCGTTAATGAAAATTCCAAATTTAATAAAAACTAGGGCGGGTGTGCTTTTGTAATTAGACGGTAAAATTAATTAGAATTATATTTTTAATAGAAGCAAAAAAATTATAAGGGCGGGGTATGTTATAAAAATTTTAAAATTTATTTTCATTTTCCCACCCTTTATATTTTCTGCTTTAATCTGTAATTTCTGAGTTATTTTTATTTTTAGTTAAAAATAGTTATAGCACTGACCACCCAAGCGTTTTTTAAATTTATAGCCAACTCACCGCACGCAGAACGAAGTTAAAAATATATAATTATTTGCAATTCAAATTTCTTTATATTAAAAACTGAGTTCAGCGTGCGTTAATGAAAATTATAAATTTAATAAAAACTAGGGTGGGAATTCTTTTATAATTAAATAATAAAATTAATTAAAATGCCGTTTTTAATAAAAGCAAAAAATTTATAAGGAGGGTATGTTTAAAAAAATTTTAAATTTACTTACATTTTCCCACCCTTCATATTTTCTACTTTAACCTGTAATTTCTGCTTTATTTTTCTTTTTAATTAATTCTGTTATTATAACTGCCCACCCAAGTATTTTTTAAATTTATTGCCAACTCACCGCACGCTTAATTGATTTATGATTATAAATTGAGTAGTATAATTTTGTCTATGTATAAAGCGTATTTACCGTGCGTAGAATAATTATAAAAAAACCCCTTCACCTGAGAAACAAGCAAAGGGGCAGCACAGTATTATATTATTCAATCAAACCCACTATGATAGTAACGAAAAGGCTTGAATAAATATATTGGTATAAATGTAATTTTTAGTAAGTAAGCATTATAAGCTTAAAAATAATAGTTTTTATGTTATAATGTGTTCGGGTAACGGGTATATAGAGGAGGAGTAACGCCTACCCCTATATACTCTACAAACGTAAAAACTATATTGAATACAAATTAAGCAGCACCTTTCAATGCAACATAAACTACTACTTCTTTATCATTGTATCCATCTTTAGATATTTTAATAGTAACTGCATAAGCATCTACTGAATTACTAGTCCAACCACTATCTAAAGATGTACCATTTTTTAAAGTAATTTTAGCTCCGTCATAAGTAAAGTCTGAAGCTTGTAAGCCATTATCCACAGTAGCAGCACTTTCTCCTCCAACTGCAGTAGTTTCACGTACAACTTTTGAAATTGTAAAAGTATAACCTTGATTAGCTACATCGCTACCGTCTATTTGCATTGTTAAAGCTTTCTCTTTTGCTCCACTTACAGAAGTAGTTGTTCCAGCATTTATTACTACACCACTACCAATCTGAGTAGCATCTGGGTTAAATGTTACAGTACCTATTTCTTTATTTTGTGTTGTTGTACTTCCGCCGCCACCGTTCTCATCTGTACTTCCAGTTGTATTTTTGTTATTACAGCTTACGCCTAGTAATGATAAAGCCATTACCATTACGAAAATAGATAAAATCTTTTTGTTCATAAGTTGAACTCCTTTTAATAAATTTTTTTTATTATAAACATTATTTCTAATGCTTATTGCTGAGTGAATGGAATTAGAGTGTTCCAGTATTATGTTAAGTTTATTTATTGAAATATTATTTAATGTTTTAGAATATACTTTGCTTAATATAACAATTAATTTATGCAACACAAAAAGAGATTGCAGAGTTATTGTAGTTAGTATTATGTTAGGCTTATTTTTGTGATTAGAATATTTTTTATTGTTTAAAGAATAATTAGAGTGCTGAGTGCTGAGTGCTGAGTGCTGAGTGCTGAGTGCTGAGTGCTGAGTGCTGAGTTTCAGCTATATGAATAGTGTTTATTAATAAGTTTTTCATGCCTTTATGATAGGCTCTTTTATATTTTATGTCAATATTTTCTTTACATTTTTTTATTATTTTTTTAATTTTTTTACTTCAATATTTCAAACATATATATAAGATAGATTTATATTATAGTCATTGCAAATTTATTTACAGATACTTTTATAATAAACTTGTTTCAAAACTAATTTTATTTATTAATTATAATACTAGCCTTCGGCAGCAATTTACATACTCAAATAACAATTTACACAACATATAAGACATTATATTTATGTTTTTTTAATTAAATAATATTTATAAGTTTACATAATATATAATATTATAATTTCTTATTCTTAAAAGCATACTTATGAAAATAAATGCATGTAGGAATTATACCAATAGCCCATCCAACAGGATTAGCAAACCATACCCCTACATATCCGAAAGGTATTGATAAAAATATTGATCCGCCTACCTTGATTGCAAGTTCAGTAATTCCTGATATTAATGGTATTAAAGCATTTCCTATAGCTCTTACAGAATTATTATATAAAAGTATAATGGCTAAAAACGGATAAAATAAAGATGATATCCTTAAATAGCCTTTGCATATATTCGCTATAATATCTATATACTCATCATTGCTGGATATAAAAAGCCTTACTAAATTATCTCCGAATATAAATATTATTATTGCTGATATTATGCTCAATGATAAAGACAATATAATAATGCTTTTAAAACCGTCTTTTATTCTGTCAAATTTGCATGCTCCGAAATTCTGTGCAGTATAAACAGCAAAAGCCTCAGATACAACAAAATATGCCATTGAAGCAAATTGATTTATTCTATTTCCAGTAGTATAAGAAGCTACAACATTCGTTCCAAAAGTATTAACTACTCCGCTTATTATCATCTCTCCAATAGATAAAAATATAGCCTGTATGCTCATTGACACACCTATTTTTATAATCATAAATAAATTACTAGAATTGAATACAATATCCTCTCTGTTTAATTTTAGAATTGGAAATTTATTTATAATATATAATATACTTAAGAAAGCAGACATTATTTGAGATATTACAGTTGCTATTGCTGCTCCCAAAACGTTCATTTTTAATAAAGCAACGAATAATAAATCTAATATTATATTTATTATTGTGGTCAATATCAAAAAATATAATGGAGTCTTGCTATCGCCTAAAGCCCTTAATATACTTGCAGCACCATTATAAAAAAGCTGTCCGAATGATAATCCTATACATATTTTAAGATACAAAACAGAATTATCTATAATATCAGGAGGAGTTTTTAATAATAGCATCAAAGGTCTTGAAAAAAACATACCAAATATTAAAAGCAGTAAAGAACTAAATAAAGTAACAAATATAGAATTTATAAAAGTTATCTTAATCATAGATTCATTTTTAGCTCCAAAAAACTGCCCCATAACTATAGAAAATGCATTTGTAAATCCTATAGCAAATGATAAAAAGAAAAACATAGTTGAAGTAGTTGCTCCAATAGAAGCCAAAGCTCTTGAACCTACAAATTTACCTATTATAATTGTATCTGCCACACCATAAAACTGCTGAAATATTCCGCCTATAAGCATTGGTATGGAAAAATATATTATAGTTTTAAATGGACTGCCGACAGTCATATCTTTAGTCATAATAAACTCTATTTAACGAAATTAAAGTATCAGATTGTATATTATTTTTATCTCTTTCTTTTAACAAAAAATTTCATAACCTCAGTAACATAATCGCTTGAAGTATCTAATATTATTTTTTCTATGGAATTTCTTTTTAAAAATTCTAATTTCTCATCCATTAGTTTAGTCTGCTCATTGAAATATTCTTCTCGCACATATTTGTTTGACATATCAAAATAAACATAATCCTCTTTTTCCAAATCAGATAATACTAAAGTACCGCCTAAATTAGGGAGATTATATTCTAAACTGTCATTAACCAAGCATACTATAAAATCATGACGCTTTCTTGTTATATCTATCTCTTTTTTAGGAAGATCGCTGCATGCATCTGTTATTAAGAAAGTAATGCTATCTCTCTTCTGTATTCTATTAAAATATTCTAAAGCATTAGCAACATTAGTTTCTATACTTTTAGGTTCAAATTCTATAAGCTCTCTTATTATTCTAAGTACATGATTTCTGCCCTTTTTTAAAGGTATAAACTTTTCAACAGTATCTGTAAATATTAAAAGTCCAACTTTATCATTATTTTTTAAAGCAGAAAAACTAAGCAATGCACTAAGCTCTACAATTAAATTATGTTTTGTCTTTGTAAATCCAAAATCAGTAGAAGCAGAAAAATCAGCCATTATTATTACGCTAAGCTCACGCTCCTCTTTAAATCTCTTTATAAAAGGCTCATTATATCTGGCACTTACTTTCCAATCCATAGCTCTAACATCATCGCCTACTATATACTTTCTAACCTCATCAAACTCTATACCATGTCCTCTAAATGCAGAATGATATTGTCCTGCAAAATATGAATTTACTATTTTTGAAGTTTTTATCTCTATCTGTCTAACAGACTTTAATAATTCCTGAGAAGTTATGTTATTATTATTAAACATCAGCAACCTATTCTTTTTAATTATTAATTGATTAATATTATATTACTAATGAATAAAAAACAATAGACTTGCTTCATTATTATTATATAATTTAAATTTATAGTATAATTTGAATTTATTGCTGCATAATTTATTTCTTTGTATAAGGAATATCAAAAAGTATAATGATTTTCTAATAAAAAACATGCAATATCTATATATGCTGTGAAATATATTTTGACAAAATTTTAATTTTAAGTATAATACATTTATAATGAAAAATAAAACTAAAATAATATTTATATTTTCTATTTTTTTCATAGCTGTTATACTAAAAATAATAACTTTCTCTAAAAATTTTATAGAGAATTTTTATTCAAGAATAGTATATAAATTCATATCAGGAAATATAGGAAATCTTACATCGCTTATCAGTTTTTCACTCGGAGAAATACTATTAATTATATTTATACTTTTAATAATTTTATATATTTTATTATCTATAAAAAAGATACTTTTTTCAAAACATAATTTAAAAGATAAATTAAAAATATTCGGAAATTGTATCTATAATATAGTATGTTTAGTAATTATTATATATATAGTTTTTATGGCAGTATGGGGACTAAATTATTACAGAGTACCATTAATAGAAAATTATTCGCAATATAATGATAATCCAATAACCAATGATGATATTTACTCATTAGCTGATAATATAATAAAAAATATTAATAACTTAAAAGATGAAATGAAATATACTAAAGTGATTACTAATTATCAGGCATTAAATAGAATGGTTGAAGCTGAATATAATAAAGTATTTGAAGAGTTTGATTTTTTAGCAATGCCATATTCCAAAACAAAGCCTATAATGATGTCAAAACTATTTTTACATTTACAAATAACTGGCATATATTCTCCTTTTACATCAGAAGCAAATGTTAATACTCTTATTCCTAATGTATCTTTGCCTTTTACAATAGCACATGAAATGGCACATAAAATAGGAATAGCTTATGAAGATGAAGCAAATTTTATATCGTATGTAGCATGCTCAAAACATAGTGATCCTTTTGTAAAATATTCTGCCAATTTTGAGGCACTGTTATGTGTATTAGGAGAATTAAAAAGAGATGAAAGTTACTCTCATTTAATGTCTAATTTAAATGCTGAAACTAAAGAAGAAATAAAAAAATATTATGAGTTTTGGCAGGAATATATGGGAAAATTATCAAAGGTAAGTCAAAAGGTAAATGATACATATTTAAAAGCAAATAATCAGGAAGATGGTATAAAAAGCTATTCAAGAGTTGTAAAATTATTGGTATTATATCATAGAAGTATCAATTCTATATCTTAAATAAAAATGATTTTTTTACGATAATAAAAAACACAATAAATTAATAAAAGGTATTTTATGCGTTTAGATGAACCTCCTTATTTTTATAAGTGCAAAAGCTGTAATAAAAGATTTAGTGTAAGAAGAAAAAAAACAACAATTTCTATTTTATTTTTTAAAATTAATTCTCAAAAATGCCCATACTGTAAAAGCGGCAGAACGAAAAATATAGATGATATTGTAAAAAATATGTAATTACTTTTTATTTGATATGCTAATCAATATAAAACAAAGCAGATATAGTAAAAATTATACCAATAACTGTCATTAAAAATATAACTACGAATATCATCAATGAAGCTGTTTCGCCTGTATACATATAATTAAAAAATAGGCTAAGAAATTCTAAATAAAAATAATTATTCTTCAATTATAAACACTATTGAATTATTTAGTATATAAGTGTATTATCTTTAATAGAAGAAAATAGGAGAAATTAATTCTTTATGAATAATGATTTACCCAAAATTGAAATATATAACAGCAAAAGAAAATTAGTTTTATTATTATTATTTTCTTCTGTTTTTATTGTAATTTCAATATTATCTTTTATGCATTCAAATTCTTATAAAAAAATATTATTTGTTATTAGTTTGTCATTTTTTTTAATACACTTTTTGATTTTGATAGTTAAGTTACTAAAATTAGGAAAGCCTATAATTGTTTTAGATGAAAATGGTATAATGTATAATATGCTATTAAAAAATAAAAATATATTTGTAAAATGGACTGATATTAGAGAAATATCTTTTTCAAAAACATTTATATATTTATACTTAAAAGAAGAAAGCAGTTTATCTATAAATAGAAAAAATCCTAATGAACCTATTGTTTTTTATATGTTGGGATTAAAAGATCCTGTTACTGTTCTAGCTATGATAACATATTATTTTGAAAAAAGCACTGAGGTTGTTTGATTATGAAAGATATTAATAAATTATTTTCAAACAGTAAATTTTCTGTTAAGGTTTATATTAATAATATTAGGTATTTTGCCATAATGATGATAGGTTTAATAGTTGCCATACTTCTTATAAGCGTATTATTTACAGAAACAGATAGAGATATGAGGGCTGCTATTATATTTGTAGTATGCTTTTTTATTTTTGGTGTTATTATACTCTCTATAATTTTAATTAGAAGTGTATTTTTTAAGAAAGCAAGCTTTATACTTGATGATAAAGGAATATATTATAATAATCTATTAGTAAAAAACTATATATATGTACTTTGGAAAGAAATAGAAGATTTAGATATAATAGGAGGATATCTTTTTATATATTTAAAAGATCCTCAAAGCTATTACTTAAAAAAATTTAAAGGAAATGTAATATCAGAAGATCCTCTTTATATATATTTAGCAGACCTAGATATAAGCAGCAGCTTTATAAAAAGTATGTTTGAGTTTTTCTACAATACTTATAAAGATGATGAGGATGACAATAATTGTAATGATGAGGATGATTACAAAAAATATTACAGAGATTATTATTAAATTAATTGTTATTTTTTAATAATAAACTAAATTTCATAATCTCATAAAGTGCTTTTGAAACAAGTCTATTATAAAAATATCAATTTATTTAAAATGTCTATTCAAATCAAGCTCTCTTAAAGTTCTTATCATCTGCATTTCCATTTGTATTCTAAAATTATCATTTACAGCACTGTTCACTGCATTATCATTAGGATTTCTTTGATATATTTGAGATTTTATTCTTGAATTATTAACTTTCATTTGATTTTCAAGCATTCTGTATCTAGGAGAATATCTGCCGTCTATAGCTTTTAATTTTTCTCTTTCCATATAATTCATATATCCGCTTCCAAAATAATGGAATCTGCCGTTTCTATAATAAGTCTTAGTATATCCTGGATTAGCAAATCTTGGTGTAGTTAGATCATTTTTATACGGATAAAGCGGTATTGCACTTCTTGTTTTAGGCGGTACAAAAGGTTTAACATTTCCAACTCTTGGCTTTGGTGCATAATAATACTGTGAAAATGCCATAACTGAAATTATAAAAAATAATGATAATATTTTCATAATGTATTCCCCCTAATTAAAACTATTATATATTATTAAAACAAAATAAACAAGATAAAATAAAAATTCCCGCACAATAATTTCATATCATGCGGGCAATTTTTGAGCGATTTTTTATTTATTTTGGTATACTTTATCTATCTCTATAAAACACTGAGTTCTTAATTTATCCAAATCACCTATGGCTTTAGTTTTAGCATCTATTGCAGCATTAATTGCATTTTGATCTGGAGTTTCTTTGTACATTTCAGCATTAATGATTTGTGATTGATTATATATCTCTCTTCTTAAACTATCCATTTGTGGGAAATATTTATCCTGTATAGTTCTAATTTGAGATATTTGCTCCTGAGTAAGATTGTTATTATAATATCTGTAGCCTCTTCCATATCCGCCTCTCATTCCATAACCATAGCCATATCCTCCTCTTCTTCCATATCCATCACCATATCCGCAGCCTCCTCTTCTTCCATATCCATCACCATAACCTCTGCCGTATTGAGCAAATAAAGACATTGAAGCAAAAACCATAATTGCTATTGAAATAAAAATAACCGCTTTTTTACTAATTTTGTTTTTCATATTGTTTTCTCCTTTTTTTAATTATTTCCATTTTTTGTTTTCTTATGCTTTATTAGACGCATAGTAATTAAAAAAGTTCCTCAAAAATTTAAAAAAATGCAATTTTTTTATTATACTAGGGATAAGTATATGAATTTATTTAATTTTTCTGTATAATTTCTTTATTAAACCGATTTTTCCAAAACATATATAATAAAATAAAGCCAATATTAATACAATAGGTATAGCTGCTGCTGTAAATCCAACTAAAAAGAATAATATTCCAGAGAAAAATTCTTTTAAAAATGATATTAAATTTAAATATTTATTATATATATTAGTATTAGATTTCATCGCTTCTCTATTTGAAATATTTAAAGTTATTTTTGAATAATCTATAGATGATTTTAAATTTTCAAAATTACCTTTCATAGTTTCTATCTCATAAGTTAAAGTATTAATTCTATCTTCTACTTTTAATATTTCATCAATACTTCTAGCCTCTCTTAAATAGTTCCTTAATTTTTCTAAAAGTACTTCTCTATTCTTTATTCTATTTTCTGAATCATAATATGTATCTGTAACATCCTGAGTATTAATATTTTTATTTTCAATATTTTCAGTTTCTTCTACAAAATTTATAAATGAATAAAGATTTTCCTTAGGTATTCTTACAGTGAGATAATATCTGTTTTTTGAAGATTCTATATTGTCAAAATAACCATTATATTCTTTAATTTTTTCCTCAATAGATTTATAACTCTTTTCAACATCTTTTGAATTTATTCTTATATCAACAGTAACTATCAATTTTCTCTCTAAACTATCAGAAGCACTTAAATCAGTATTTTCTTCTTTTTCTTCCAAACTTTGAGTTACTGCAGAATTAGATTGCGAAAAATTTGAAGCTCCTGAACCGCATGAAATTACAGATAAGATTATAATAAAAATACATATAAATCTCTTCATTACATCACCCAAATTTTAAATAGTAAATTTACTTAATATAGTAGTAGCCAAAAGTAAATATATTGCAGTTCCGCTTATATCACATATAGAAGTTACAAGAGGAACACTGCTGGTTGTAGGGTCTTTTTTAAACTTCGCAAACAAAAAAGGCAGACATAACCCTATTAAACTTCCTATAATAACAACCAATATCATAGACAATGAAACTACAAAAGCTATCATTAAACCTCCTCTAAAAATGGCAATAAGAGATACAGCTAAACTCATTGTAATTCCAAGTATAGCAGAAACAATTATTTCTTTTCCCAACATAAAAAGCCAATCGCTTTTCTTTACATCTCCAACAGATAAACTTCTTATTATTAAAGTAGATGACTGAGCACCAGCATTACCAGCACTATCTATAAGAAGAGGAAGAAAAAATATTAAAGAAACATACTGACTTATAGTTTCTTCAAAAAGCCCTATAACATAACCAGAAACTATATTAACAAATACTAATATAAAAAGCCATGATATTCTTCTTTTGTATAAAATTAAAGGATTAGCCTGTTTTATATTACTGTCAAAATCATCGTCTATACTGATAGCCCCCAATTTATGAAAATCCTCGGTATCCTCTTCCTCAGAAATATCAAATATATCGTCTATAGTAACAATACCAATTAATGCATTTTTAGAATCAACAACTGGTATATAAAGCAAATCATACTTTCTTCCAACACGCACAGCTTCTTCCTGATCAGAATATACGGATAAATATATAACATCAGTATGCATAAGATCCTCTATTTTTTCATCAGGCACAGCAAATAATAAATCCTTTAATAAAATATATCCTAACAAAGTACCATCATTCTCTACAACATATATAACTTCAAAAGTTTCAGAATCCTTACCATATTTTCTAATGTATTCTAAGGTTTGCTTAACAGTATAAGTAGGAAATACATCAATATATTCAGGCGTCATTATACGTCCTATACTGTCTTCTGGGTATCCTAGTAATTGTCTTGTTATATTTAAATCTTTCTCTCCCATAAGAGAAAAAATCTTTTTTGTTATTTCTGCAGGCAATTCCTCAAAAAGTGAAGTTCGGTCATCAGGACTCATTTCATGTATAAGTTCTTTAATTTCATTATCATTTATAGATACTATAATTTTTTCCTGTTCTTCAGTTTCCAATTCTGAAAAAACATAAGCCGCCATCTCTCTGGATAAAAGCCTAAACACTATACTTCTATTTTTATCATTATCCAATATTCTTATAATATCTACAACTTCTGCAGCATGCATATTTGAAAGCAGATATTTTAATTTATCCCATCTTTGATTATCTATAATATTGATAATTTCTGTATATTCTTTATTTTCCATCATAATTTTTTTATGTTTATAGTATATCAATTCTTTCATTATTATTATATAATATGTGCATTATATAGTTTAATAAAAAAAAATCAAATAACATATTTTAATACTATAAAAATATAAAGGAGTTATTTTAATATGGCTGATATCAAAAAAATCGGAGTATTAACAAGCGGAGGAGATGCTTCTGGTATGAATCCTGCTATAAGAAGTGTAGTAAGAACTGCTATAGCTAATGGATTGGAAGTAATGGGAATTAGAGAAGGCTATCAAGGGCTTATGTATAATGATTTATACAAGATGACGCCAGGAAGTGTTGGAGGAATAATAAATCATGGAGGTACTATACTATTTTCTGCAAGATCTCCAGAATTTCAAACTGAAGAAGGAATGAAGAAGGCTGCTGATAATATGAAATACCATGAAATAGATGCTTTGATAGTAATAGGTGGAGATGGTACTTATAAAGGGGCTTTGGATTTCACTAATCATCATCCTGAATTTCCTGTTGTAGCTATGCCTGGTACTATTGATAATGATATATTCGGAACAGATTATACTATAGGATACGATACTGCTGTTAATGTAGCAATGGATGCTATAGATAAATTAAGAGATACTGCTACTAGTCATGGAAGATGCTTTGTTGTTGAAGTTATGGGAAGACATGCTGGATATATTGCATTAGAAGTTGGTATAGCATCTGGAGCTGAAGATATATTAATACCTGAAACTACTACAGATTTGGATAAAATAGTTGAAGAATTGCAGATTGCCAAAAAAAGAGGTAAAAAATCTTCTATTATCGTAGTTGCTGAAGGCGATGAATCAGGCGGTGCTATGGAAGTAGCTAAACAGATAGAAGGTAAAACAGGTTTTGATACTAGAGTAACAATATTAGGACACATGCAAAGAGGCGGTTCTCCTACTTCAAGAGAACGTTTAATGGCAGCAAGATTTGGATATATTGCTGTAAAAGCATTATTAGAAGGAAAGAAAAATGTTGCTGTAGGTATTTGGAAGGGAGAATATACTTATACTCCTTTGTCTGATGCGGTTAAAAAAGTTCCTAAAATAGATCCTGTAGATTTGGCTTTATGCAGAACTCTTGCTATATGATCGAATTTATAATTGAGGCTATAGAATTATGATAGATAATAAATCCATTTTAGGTGTTAGAATAGATAATTTTCATGTTAGTTTTGAAGAAATTCTTGATTGTCTTAAATATGGTAAAAATGTACTTATAACTAGTTTGGATGTTCATCAGTTACTTAAAGTACGTTCCAATAAAAAATTAAAAGAAATTATAAAAAATGCTTCATTAGTAATTGCTGCTCATCCATCTATAGCCAAAGCATATAGATTTATACATAGAGAAGAATTAATATTTATAAAAGACTTTGTTTTATTTTCTAAAATATTAGATTATATAGAACAAAAAAAGATGTCTATGTTTCTATTTGGAGATGAGGAAAAATATTTCTTTACCATTTCAGAAAAGATAAAAAAGATATATCCGGGTATTTATATGCTTGGTAATTTTCAAAATACTAAAGATAAAAATGAATTAGAAAAGGCTTTCATAGGGTTTAAAAAAATAGAACCTGATGTTTTTTTTATTCACATGAATTTAAAAAAATCTTTATATTGGTTTAATAATAATAAAGATAATTTAGAAATGAAATTCTGCATACCTATAAAAAGACCATTAGATAGTTTTGCTGGAAAAATAAAACCGCCAAGCATGGAAGTACTAAATTCTAACAAAGAAGAAAAATTCTATCTCAAAAAAAATATATTCAGAGTATTTTTATACATAAATTATATAAGATTCTGGATATTGATACTATTTGAAAAATTAACTACAAAAAATAAAAAATGATAATTAGTTACATATAAAATAAAAACACCATATTTATTAATATGGTGTTTTTATATTTTAATTAATAGTTAATAAAGTTCCCTCTAAAGCCTGCATATAATCCCTAGCTCTTGAAGCATTAGGATTGGCTGGATACTCTGATATAAATGCATCTAAAGCCTTATATGAATCCGAATATCTGCCCACTTTGAAATAAGATAAACCAATATAAAGCAATGCCTCTGCATCTAATGTGTATACATTGTTTAATCTAACTCTATTATAATATTCCAATGCTCTGTTATAATTTTTCTCATTATAATATGACTGAGCTGTTCTGAATAATGCTTCTTCCTCATATTCTGTTCTAGGAAATAATTCTGCTATATTTGTATAGTACATTCTAGCTTTATTATAATTAGTACTGATAAAATATCTATGTGCCATTGCAGGAACCTGTATCAAATATGTTCTCACAACCTCATCATAATATATGCTTGTTTTATTATATTTAATAAAGTCCTCATAAGTTTCAAAAGCTCTGTCGTATTCGTTCATATTGAAATATACTCTGGCTCTTCCCAACACTGCTAATTCTCCGTCAGCCCTCAAAAAATAGCTTAATGCCTCTCCGTATTTTTTCTGCAAGAATAACTGATATCCATATTGAGTATTTATTTTTGAAGCTAATACTTTATCTGGTACATTCAGTTTTTCCTGAAGTTTGGACATTATATAAGAATCTGCACTGTTTTCCAATCTTGATATATCAGCATAAGCTAAAATAGCATTAGTAGAATAATAAACAAAATTTGGATTATTTATTATATCGCTTAGACGTTCCTTTGCTAAAGAATATTTTTTTAATTTTTTTAATGAATCAGCAACCATAAAGTATGATTCTGCTATATTATTAATAGGTCTTGATTTACTATTTATGGATAGATATTCATTCAAATTATTTATGGCATCCTGATAATTTTCTATTTCATAACTTCTTTTTCCTTTTTGGAAGTATCTTTCAGGAGAAGACAAAGCAGAAATTTTTGTAATAAATACTCCGCCTAAAATTGCCACTATAGTTATGACAGATGCTAAAACTGCTGCATAAGTTTTCATAAAATTTCTACACTCCAATTATAAATCACTTAAAACCTGATTAATCCAAAAATTAACCTCTTGAGTATTAAAAGTCTTTATTCGGTTAAGAACATTTAATGCATTATTTTTTCTTCCCAAATTTTTATAGCATTTTCCAAGCAATAAATTTATATCGTAGTACAATGTTCTATCTATATTTCTAGCAGATATAGGCTCTAATATGGATGAGGCAGCTAAATAATTACCAGCCTTAAATTGTGCTACTGCCCTGTCATACTCGCTTTTATATCTGCTGTAATCACCAGATACATTTGATGATCCATTTCCTCTAGGAACTACAGAACTGCCATAAGTGTTAGTTAAATTATATACATTTGTTTTATTTATAATATTTGTATAAACTTTTGTATTTGTATAAAAGTTAGTTATTCTATTTGTTAATGTACATGTATTAGTTAATACGTATGTATTTGTTTTTGTATAAGTATTTGATACTGTATATATATTCGTTACTGTATAAATATTTGCTTTTGTATATACATTAGTATTTAATTTATATGTATTCGTATTTGTAGTATTTGCTTCTGTATAAGTATTCGTTTGGTATGTATAAGTATTAGTTACCACATCACTTCTTGAAGATTGATTAGTATATTTTCCTCTCAATGAACCATTAAATATTATTGATGATGTATCAATATTAGCCTTGGCATTATAAAAACTTGCATTATCTATATAGGAAACAACAGCATAATAATATACAGATGATAGTACTGGTCTATCAACTATTAAATATTTTTTAGAAGTATTAGTAGCTTTAATATAATCAATAACTTTTGAATTTACTAAAGAATATTTACCTGTTATAGGGCTGTCGCTTCTATATACATAGTAAATTAAATTATTATTGTTAATGCCGTCCCATTCTATCAATACTTCACCATTATTAGTTTGTGAAGCTGTAATATTTATATTATTTACAAATCTTTCAGCACTAGGCAAATCATTAGCAGTTTGTGTATATAAAACATTTATAGACAAATAAAAAATTATTATGCTTATAAAAGCAAATAATATATATATACTTCTTTTATTTTTTAATAATTTATTCATTACAATCATCCTATATATGCTGTTTCAATTTTCGGAAACGAAATATATAAAATTTAATCAAGCTATTTAAGATAAATGTAATATAATTAATAATTATTTGTTATATTTTTTCCATTCCTATTGCTGCCAAGAATCCTACGCACATAGATATAACAGTTGCCGAAAGCATTGGAACACTTAAAGATGTTATATTAGGCCATAAACTTAAAAATGATACTATTATTATCCCAAGCACAAATCCGAACAATATGGACTTATATTTTTGAAGCAGTATAGTTACAAGTTTTGATATTCCAAATATTCCTATAACAACACCTAACCCTAAAAAAATCAAAGGTATTAAAAGCTGAAAATTAAAAGTATCAAAAAATGCGGATATAAAATAAGATATATTTTCATATTCTCCTAATATAAGTAAAAGCAAAGAACCTGATATCCCCGGTATAACCATAGCTATAGCTGCTGCAATACCGCATAAAAATAATTTAACGCCATAAAGTACAGAGAAATCCCCAGCATAATTAGCACTTCCAACAGGCTTATTTACATCAAAATAAACAAATACCGCCATAATAAAAGCACCGACTATAAATGCTATAAACACTTTAATACTAAACTCTTCCACAGTCTTTGTTATAAATGGAAATGACCCTAATATTAACCCTACAAAAAATATTCTTGTAGGTATAGGATAATGAACAAATGTATAATTAATTAACTTCAAGAATAATACTATAGATACAGCCGCACCTAGAACAACTGGTATCAAAACCTTCAAACTATCTTTTATATCCTTCCATTGTAACTTAATTAATGCAGTTGGCAAAATAGATATGGAATATGTTAATTTTTCATATATACCTAGTACAAAAGCAATAGTTCCTCCAGACACCCCAGGTATAGCATTGGCAATACCTATAGCCATACCTTTAATGATATAAGATATATATTCTCTCATGTGATCCTCTTTATTATATAATATGAAAAATGAAAATATTTGTTAAATAAAAAACCATGAATAATAAAAATTAAACATGGCTTTATATAATTTATATATAAAATATTATTCAACAACGGCTATTACTTCAACTTCTACTAAAGCATCTTTAGGAAGACTTTTTACTGCTACAGTGCTTCTAGCAGGAGGATTTTCTGTAAAATAAGTTGCATATACTTCATTAAAAGATGCAAAATTAGACATATCGCTTAAAAAACAAGTTGTTTTAATAATGTTAGACATAGTTAAATTTTCCGCCTCTAATAATCCCTTAATATTTTCCATTACTCTAGTTGTTTGTTTCTTTATATCATTTTCTTCAATATTTCCGCTTACAGGATCTAAAGGTACTTGACCAGAAGCAAATATAAAATTTCCGCTTTTTACTGCTTGTGAATACGGTCCTATAGCTTGTGGAGCTTTGTGGGTTTTAATGATTTTTTTATCCATGTATAAGTTCTCCTTGTTATATAATTAAAAAAATTTCTCACGATTTTATTATGTTAATTATAATAACTTTTTAATAAAATATCAAGTAATCATTAATTATTTTTACAATATTATTTGACAATAGAATAAATTATATTATCATATAAAACAATACTAATTGGAATAATAAGGTTAATAATATGACAATAAATGCAAAAACTATATTAACAGGCTTATTTGCCTCACCTTCTAAACACAGTATATCACCTATTATGCATAATGAATCTTTTGCAAAATTAAATTTGAATTATGCATATTTGGCTTTTGAGGTGGATAAAAATAATTTGGAAGATGCTGTAAAATCTATAAAAGCATTAAATATGAGAGGGGTTAACCTATCTATGCCTAATAAAAAAGAGGTTATAAAATATTTGGATAAAATATCAGAAGCTGCTGATATATCCCAAAGTGTTAATACTATAGTTAATGATAATGGAATTCTCACAGGCTACAGCACTGATGGAGAAGGATTTATCAAATCATTAGAATATGAAAATGTATACATAAAAGATAAATGCATTACAATATTAGGTACAGGAGGGGCTTCTATAGCTATAATATCTCAGGCAGCTTTATATGGAGTAAAAGAGATATCTGTATTTAAAAAAGACAGCAATTGGCAGGAACAAAAAAAGATAATAGATAATATAGCAAATAGAACTAATTGTAATATACATCTGCATTCTTTAGAGGATAAAAATACACTAAAAAAAGAAATAGATAAAAGCTGTGTATTAATAAATGCTACAAACGTAGGTATGAAAGAAGATGTTTCTCTTATAGAAGATAAATCATTTTTTAGAAATGATTTAGTAGTAAGCGACTGTATATATAATCCTGCAAAAACAAAATTATTAAAAATAGCAGAAGGAGAAGGATGCAAAATAATAAACGGCATGGGAATGCTATTATATCAAGGAGCATTAGCTTTTGAACTTTGGACTAAAGAAAAAATGCCTGTAGAATATATAAAAAATATTATATTTAATAAATAATCAAAAACTTAAATTCAGGAGGTGAAAATGCAGAAAAAAGATAAAAATAACAAAATACCTAAGATATGCGTACCGATAGTTGAAAAAAATGAAAAGGATATAATTAAATACGTAAAAGATATAAATAAACTTCCTGTAGATATTATAGAATGGAGAGCTGATTTTTATATAGATAATTTTGAAAAATATGATGATATAATAGAACTTTCAAATGAAATGAAAAAATACACTAACAAACCAATATTATTTACATTAAGATCCTCAAAAGAAGGCGGAAATATAGATATAAAATATAATACATACAAAAATATAATTGATCTGTATTATTTTATTATAGAAAATAAATGCTTTGACCTTATAGATTTAGAATTATTAACATTAAAAGAATATAATATAAAGAAAATAATTAAATCAGCACATGATAATAATATAAAAGCAATAATATCAAATCATGATTTTAAAAAAACACCATCCAAAAAAGAAATAGTATCAAGAATAAATAAAATGATAAAATTAAAATGCGATATAGCCAAAGTAGCATATATTCCTAAAAATAAAAAGGATGTTATTACTTTACTTGATGCCTCAAGCGAAATAAAAGATTTTCCTATAATTGCAATATCTATGGGAGATATTGGAATAATAAGCAGAATATTCGGTTCTGTAATTACATTTGCATCGGCTAAACGTTCATCTGCACCAGGACAATTGGAGGCAATGAAATTAAAATATATACTTGATACAATTTATAATTAAAAAATTATAAAAAAAATTATTATATGACAAAATTTGTCATCATATACTCTTATAATGCTAATATATCATAAAAGGAGAATATATGAGAATGAAAAATATATTAGCAAATGAGAGATTAGAAAATAGTTTAAATGAGCTATACTCTTTTTTCAAAAAACACAATATTAAAAAATTAGAAAACTGTTCTAAAAAAGAATTATTAAACTCAAAAAAATTGGATTTAAGCAGCAAGGGGTTAAAATATATACCTAAGGAAATAGCAATATTAAAAAATCTTGAAATTTTGGATATATGCAGCAATGATATAAAAGAAATACCTGAAAGTATATATGAGTTAAATAATTTAAAATATATTGATATGAGCTTTAATAAAATAAAACATATATCTGAAAAAATATCAAACTTAAAAAAACTTGAAGAAGCAGATATATCCAATAATAACTTTAAAGAATTTCCAAAAGAAATACTAAAATTAAAAAATCTTAGAAAATTAAATTTATCAGGATATAAATTCAATTCAATACCTAAAGAAGTATTCAGCCTTTTAAAATTAGAAGAGCTTAATATATCAAATAATAATATAAGCGATATACCTAAAGAAATAAAAAATTTAAAAAATTTAAAAGAACTTTATATAGACAATAATAAATTAGAAAATATACCAGATTATATAAGCAAATTATCAAATCTAAATATTTTATCATTAAAAAATAATAATTTAAAAGGTAATTTTGATTATATAGGATACCTAACTAATTTAAAAGAATTTTATTTCACTAGCCATGATTATATAACAATACCTAACAATATAAAAAATCTTAAATGCCTAAAAAAACTATATATAAAAGGAAAAATATATTCAATACCCGATGAAATGTACTGTTTAGAAAATTTGGAATATTTATATTTTGATAATATAGAAAAACTCCCAAAAGAAATTATCAAATTAAAAAAATTAAAATTATTAAGCATTGATAATAAAACTATTTTGCCTAAAAACATAAAGTCGTCATTATGTGATGTAGATATAATAAAAATTTCATAATGACTTTATAACATAAAAGTGTATATTAATATTTATTATTAATATACACTTTTATTTTTATGGATAAACGGTACGATTATTCAAAACTATAAATCATTTTAAAACAATATCTTTAGCAAACCATTTTTGAGATATTTCAGCAGCCTTTCCGTCAGATTTCATTTCATCTAATATTCTATCAACTTCAGCTAAAAGTTTACCATCACTTTTTCTAAATCCTACACCATATAGCTCTTCTGTTAAAGGACTATTCTCTACAACAACAAAAGGTGCTTTCTTTTCTGAAATATAATACTGAGCTGCAACTTCATCTATAATAACTGCATCTATTCTTTTTGCCTGTAAATCTAAAAATGCATTAACATTTACATCATATCTGCGAATTTCTTTTGCATTTTTACTGGAAGGATCAGCTGTTAATGCTTCATCATTACTTCCAACTTGAACGCCCAAAATTTTGCCTGCTAAATCATCTTTAGAATTTATTGTATTGTCATCAATAGATTTTACTATAACAAGTCTGTTATTTAAATAAGGCTTAGAAAAATTAATTTGTTCTTTTCTGGCATCATTAATAGTAACTCCATTCCAAAGAACATCTACATCTCCTTTATTTAAACTCAATATTGAACTAGACCATTCTATAGGTTTAATCTCAAGATCTACTCCCATACGGTAAGCCACTTCAGAAGCCAAATCAATATCAAATCCAACTACATTTCCATTTTCATCTCTAAAACCCATTGGAGCAAAAGTATCATCCAAACCCAATACTAGTTTTCCAGCATCTTTTACTTTCTGCAATGAATTATCAGCCTGAGATGTTTCTTCTGATGCTTGATCATTAGCAGTATTATTAGATCCGCAGCTTACAATAATCATAGCTGCAATAAATAATAATAAAAATATACGTTTCATCATAATTTTCTCCTTAATGATAAAATTAATAATTTATATTTTTTTATTTTTATATAGCAATTTTAATTGGTATGATTGGGGGTAATAAGAATTAAATAAAATATATTATTGGAATGAAATGTGCACTTATGCATCTATAGACTCCTAATAAACATTCATTACTAGTTATTGTAATACTATTCATAAAAATGTCAATAAAAAAATAAATATAAATAAATTATTTATGAAAAATTTTATTTAGAAAATCTTTTATCCTATCATTACTTTGATTATTAAAAAAATTATACGATGAATCCATAGCAATTATTTTACCTCCGTCCATAAAAGCGATATTTGTAGAAAGTTCATGCACAAAACTTATCTCATGACTTACAAGAATCATAGTCATTTTTTCTTTAGCAAGCTCCTTTAAAACTGATAAAACCTCGCCTATTAATTCTGGGTCTAATGCTGATGTAGGCTCATCGCATAAAAGTATCTCAGGCTTCATAGCCAAAGCCCTAGCAATAGCAACTCTCTGTTTCTGTCCTCCTGAGAGTTCATTAGGATAGCTGTCTTTTTTATGCTTAAGTCCCACACTATCTAAAAGTTTTAACGCTTCTTCTATAGCCTCATCTTTATTTTGCTTTTTGACAATAACTGGAGCCTCTATTATATTTTCTAATGCCGTTTTATGAGGAAACAAATTAAAATGCTGAAATATCATGCCGATTTTTTCCTTACGCTTCATAAAATCTGCATGAGTAATATTTAATGCCTTCTCCCCTTCCCTTTTACAAAATAAAACCTCATTATCTATATAAACCTCTCCATAATCAGGTTCTTCTATTTGAATAATATTCCTTAAAAGAGAACTTTTACCAGCACCTGAAGGACCTATAATAGAGAGTATATCTCCCTTATTAACTGTAAATGATACGCCGTTTATAGCTGGAGTATCTTTATAATGTTTCTTTATATTTACAACTTTTAAATTAGTTTCTTTAGTTTCTAATGACATATTTTTTCTCCAATTGTCTGAATACAAGTACAAGTATGGAAGTAAATATCAAATATATAATAGCTGCTATCAAAAAAGGAAGTAATTTATAATCTCTTGTAAGTATCTGTCTTGCATGAAGCATTAAATCTCCTATTCCAAGAACTATAACCAAAGCAGTATCTTTTATTAAGTTAATAGCTTCGTTTGATAAAGGAGGGAGTACTCTTCTCACAGCCTGAGGAAGAATTATTCTCATCATAATCTGTCTGTAATTCAAATTAAGAGCAAAACCAGCTTCATACTGACCTTTCTCTATACTTTCAATACCTGCTCTGAATATTTCCATAAGATAAGCAGAATAATTAAGTATAAATGTTACAGCAGCAGATGTAAATGCTGGAAAAGCTATAGCATTATTTGTCATAAGAGGAAGTCCGTAATAAAAAAATATAAGCTGAAGTATTAAAGGAGTTCCTCTAAATATCCAAGCATATATATCAAAAATATATTTTACAAACTTCGGAGCACTAAACTGCAATGCAGCAAACAGCATAGACAATGGAAGAGAAAATAATGCAGTTACAAAATAAAGACATAGAGTTGTGTACGTGCCTTTAAGCAGATAAATAGTAGTAGATATTACATAATCCATAGATAAAACCAATAATCATTAAAAGTTAACAAGTTGTAATTATAATATTATTCGCAAAAATATCAATAATAAAAGATGAGTCATTATAAACTCAAAATACACAATGATTTTTAAATAAAAATATAGTATACGCAAATTTATAAAATACAATTTTTTTCACATTATATCTTGACATCATATTTTTATATAGTATAATAACAAATACTACATGTAAATATAAAGAGGTATAAATATGACTGAGTTAACCGATAAGCAAAGAGATATTTTTAACTTTTTGCAAAGATTCACCAATGAAAACGGATATCCTCCAACTGTTAAAGAAATTATGGTTCATTTTAATTTTGCTTCTCCTACTGCGGTAACAACACATTTAACAGCTTTGGAAAAAAAAGGATATGTTAAGAAAACTGGAAAAAGAGCAAGAGGAAGCGTGCCTATAGACACTTTCAATAAAGGAAATCATAATCTTATAAAAATACCGCTTTTAAGCAATGAAGTAAAAGCTGGACTTTTAATGGATGCTGCCGATGAAACAGTAGAAGAAACTTATTCTCTTCCTAAATCAATAGTTCAGGATGAAAATAATTTTCTTATGAGAGTTACTGGAGATTCTATGATAGATGCCCATATCAAAGAAGGCGACATGATTCTAGTTCATCCTAGCACAAGCGAACCTGATAACGGAGATATAGTTGTTGCTAAAATAGATGATAATGGAAATGAAGAGATAACTGTTAAAAGATTTTTTAGGGAAAAAGACTGTATTAAATTGATGCCTGAAAATAAGGATTATCCGCCTATAATAAAAGAAAGCGTATCTATAGTTGGAAAAGTTGTGGGGTTAATAAGATTAAAAATATGATAAATAAAGACTACAAAATTAAAGGGGATGATTAAAATCCCCTTTTTTATTTTATATTTAATTACCTGTAATTTGTAAACTGCAAAGGTATAGGATAATCCTTTTCTTTAAGCATAGAAATTACTGCCTGCAAATCATCTTTCTTCGCACCTGAAACTCTTACCTGCTCATCCTGTATGCTTGCCTGAACCTTTAACTTCATATCTTTTATATCTTTCACTATCTGCTTAGCCAAATCCTTATCTATTCCATGCACTATTTCATTAATCTCTCTAATAGCATCTCCTGCCGCTTTTTCTTTTTTCTTTTCTTTCAAACATTTTTGATTTAATCCTCTTTTGATAAACTTCTGAAAAAGAATATCTTTTACCTGATTCAAAACAAAGTCAGCAGAAGCAAGTATTGTAATAGTTTTTTCTCCCTTATTTAATTCAATTTTAATATTCTGACCTTTAAAATCGAATCTATTATCTATTTCTTTAGTAGCAACATTTACGCAGTCATCTATAACTTGCATATCAACTTCTGAAACTATATCGAAACTTGGGTCTTTTGCCATAATAATTCTCCTTTAAAATTTTTTTATTGTTATATATTCTTAAAAATATTATTTTTTATTGCTTAACATTTTTTTATAGAGTTTAAGATACTCTAAAGCTGTTTTATGAATTGAATAATCTTTACTCATTGCATTGAAAATTAATTTATTCCATATATCTCTTTTATTATAATATAAATCGAAGGCTAAATCCATAGAGTCAACAAAACTTTTAACAGAATATTCATTGAATGTAAAACCAGTAGCCTTATTAATACTTTTATTTCCGCTGTAATTTATAACCGTATCCTTTAATCCTCCTACAGCATGTACTATAGGCAAACTTCCATATTTCATACTGTATATCTGATTAAGTCCGCAAGGTTCAAATCTGCTTGGCATCAAATATAAATCACTTCCTGCTGTAAGTCTATGAGCTAATGATTCATCAAATGTAAATAATATCTTTATATTTTTTGCTCTCTTTGCTCTAGCAGTAAATTCATTCTCAAAATCCTTAAAATAATTATTCTTGCCAAAAAGAAAAATAAAATTGGCATCATAAGTGGATAATTCAAAAAAAGAAGCATATATTAAATCAAGTCCCTTTTGAGGATCGAATCTTGAAATCATTGTTACTAGAGGATATGTTTTATTAATAAATCCTAATTCTTTATACAAAGAGTTTCTTATAAGTTTCTTTTTTTCTGAACTATTTATATCATAATTATTTTTTATATATTTATCAGTTTTAGGATTCCAAGAATCATCGTATACTCCATTAAGGACACCGTAAAGTTTATGAGAAATATCAGCAAGCAAACTATTCATACCGCATCCGAATTCCTCTCCCTGTATTTCTTTAGAATATGAAGGACTTACTGTTGTAACTATATCTGAAAGTATTATTCCAGCCTTTATAAAACTCACATGACCATAAAATTCAAGCCTGTTGTGAACAAAAAATTTCCAAGAAATATTTAGCAATGGATATATATTAGTATTAAAATTTCCCTGATATGCCAAATTATGAATAGTAAACATTACTTTTAAATCTTTTAAAGCCTCTTCATTATTGTAAACTTCTTTTATATAAATGGCTGTAAGAGCGGTCTGCCAATCATGTATATGAATTATATCCAATTTTAAATTTTCTTTCTCATATAAATATATAATTAATTTTACAATAGCCTTTGAAAATAAAATAAATCTTCCTGCATTATCATCATAATCTATACCGTTTTCTGAATATATACCGTTTCTTTTAAAAAATTTATCCTGCTTCACAAAATAAACATAAACATTGCTGTTTTCAGGATGCTTAATTCTAGCTATCTCAGTTTCTATTACATCATTGCCTTGTTCTATATCTATTTTAGTTAAAATATCACTTTTATTTATCAAGCTATAATTTTGTTTATAAAGAGGCACTATTAAAGAAGTATTAATTTTAGAAGAACCTGTTTTAATAGTATCTAATGCTAAAGGCAAACTCCCTGCAATATCTCCAAGCCCTCCAGTCTTAGAAAAAGGATAGGCTTCGCTGGATGCAGTAAATATATTCATAACTTAATTCCATAAAAGTATTATTATAATACATTTATATACCTTTTAACGTTAAAAATCAAGTTTAAATAAATTTTTAATATTTTAATTATTTTGATTTTATAATAAAATATTAAAAAAGATTAAAGGGTTATTCTTATGAAAAAAAATAATAAAAAATATAAAAGATCAAGGTTAAATACTAAAAAAAGAATAAGATATCATAAGAAAAAGAAAAATAATTCCTATAATATAAAAAAACAAATATATAATATTTCAAATAAAGCTAAAGACATTATAAATGATGATAATATTCAAAAAGCTAAAGATTTTGCAAATGAAAATATAGAAAAAGCAAAAGATACAGCAATTAAAAGTTTTGAAAAAGCAAAAGATTTTACATCAGAAAGTATAGATAAGTTCCAAAAATATTTAGATGAAAATGATGTTAAAGGAAAAATAAAGAATATAACTAATACTGGAATAAATACAATAAAAGAACATTCAAAAAGAAAGTACCCTACTAGAATATTAAAGTTCTTTCATAGATATTATATGCTAAGCTTTATTATACTATTTATATTAGCAATGCTGATATTCAGAAATATATACTTAAACCATAATAATGAAATAGAGAGAAGATTGAATTACTCTATGACAAACTATTCTCCTTCTCTTGAAAATATAATAATAGCTAAAGAAGACTATTATACAAATATGATAATAAGACAAATATCAAGCAATAAAACAGCAACTAATCATATAATATTAAAAAGTTCTAATATTGAAAATTTAGAATCGGCTTTAAAAAATGTATTTGACGGTTATAATAATAATTTAGAAATATCAGTTAATGAAACTATTAAATCTTCAAATAATATTATAAATTTCTGGTTTGCATTTTTAACAGTTGTAATAATAGTTTTCACTTTAATAGGAATAGTTATAAATAATAATACGTTAAGAAAATCAAAACTCAAAATAAAAAAGTTTAATGCTTTATATAAAAAACAGTTAAAGATATTAAAAACAGAAATTAAAAATTTTGAAAATTTAAAAAATAAAAATGAACAAATAAATAGTTTTTATTATTTAGGTAATACTGCATTTGATAATAATGAATATGATGAAGCTGTACTATATTATGATAAAGTTATAGAATTAAATGGTAATTTTTTCAATGCATATTATAACAAAGCAATATCTTACTATCATACTAACAATTATAAAAATGCTCTGATGAATTGATAAAGCTCTACAAAAATGAAAGCATTTTAAAAACAGAAAAAATAAAAGATATTATAATAAAAAGTATTATTGAATTGGCAAACAAAAATATAGATACATCTATTAGATTCTGTAATGATGAAAATATAGATTATAAGTCTTTAAATATTTCGGATAATAATAAACAATCATTATTCAGCAGAATAAAAAATATATTAGGATAAGTAAGTATAAATAAAAGGCCAAATAGAATAATGAAATTCTATTTGGCAATCATCAATTATAAAAAGAATTATATTCCGAATCTCTTCATTATAACATCAATATTTCTCAAATAATAAGCATAATCAAAACAGTCATCTATTTCTTTATCGCTTAAATATTTTTTTATATCTTCATCTTTATGAACATTCTCTCTAAAGTCTTCATTATTAAGCCATCTCTTCATAGCGTTTCTCTGAACCCATCTGTATGCATTATCTCTGTCTATACCTTTATTAACTAAACTTATCAATATTCTCTGACTGAATATCAATCCGCCTGTTTTTTCGATATTTGCTTTCATAGCCTCTGGATATATTAAAAGTTTATCTACTATATCAATAAATTTATTAAGTGCATAATCAACAGCAATAGTAGAATCTGGAAGTATGACACGCTCTACTGATGAATGACTTATATCTCTTTCATGCCAAAGTGTAATATCCTCAAGAGAAGCCAAAGCATTGCCCCTTACTATTCTAGCTAAACCTGATATTCTCTCACAAGTTATAGGATTTCTTTTATGAGGCATAGCAGATGATCCTTTTTGCTTTTCGCTGAAATATTCTTCTGCTTCTCTTATATCTGTTCTTTGAAGATTTCTAATTTCAGTAGCAAACTTTTCTAATGAACTTGCAACTATTGCCAAAGTAGTTAGATATTGTGCATGCCTATCTCTTTGAATTATCTGTGTAGAAACTTTATCAGCATCTATTCCTAGCTTTTTACAGACAATCTCTTCTATTCTAGGATCAATATTACTATAAGTACCTACTGCTCCTGAAATTTTACCTACAGAAACCTGTTTTTTAGCCTCTTCTACCCTTTTTATATTTCTTTCATTTTCATCATACCACAATATAAATTTTAATCCTAATGTCATAGGCTCAGCATGTATACCATGTGTACGCCCTATACAAGGAGTATATTTATGTTCTTTAGCTCTTCTTAATAACACTTCTGATAATCTTTTCAAATCATCAAGTATTATTTCAGCAGACCTTTTCATCATAACAGCCAAAGCAGTATCTTTAACATCGCTTGAAGTTAATCCTTTATGTATATACTGTCCGCCCTCTCCTACATTTTCCTGAACAGCTGTTACAAATGATATTATATCATGATTGGTTTCTTTTTCTATTTCAGCAATTCTCTCTACAGTGAAAGTTGCTTTTTCTTTAATATTTTTTACTGCTTCTGCAGGTATCTCTCCTATTTCAGCCATAGCCTCGCATGCTGCTATCTCAACATCAAGCATCACCTGAAACTCATTTTGCAAACTCCAAAGCTCTCCCATTTCCTTTCTAGTATATCTCTTTATCATAAATAATTTTCCTTAATTTATAATTTTTTAAATATTATAGACATAATTATCAATTATTTCAATTATTTTTTAATATTAGTTGTAATTTATAAAAAAAGTATTAGGATTAATGCAAATAAAATTGGAGTTATTATTAAAATGAAAATTTATGATTTAAGAACTGATACTATTACAAAACCAAGCGAAGAAATGCGTAAAGCTATATATGAAGCAGAATGCGGCGATGACGTTTATATGGAAGACCCAACTGTGAATAAACTTCAGGAAATGTCAGCCGAAATAACAGGAAAAGAAAAAGCAATATTCGTTTCAAGCGGTACTATGGGGAATTTAATACCTATGCTTATTTTGGGAAGAAAAACAAAACAGGCGATATTAGAAGAAGAAGCACATATAATCCATTATGAACTAGGCGGTGCATCATCTTTAGCAGGCATAATGCCTATTCCAGTAAAAGCTGAAAGAGGTATATTAACTAAAGACATTATTAAAAATTATTTTAATGAACAGCCTTATTATATGTCAGCCATTAATATAGTGGGAGTAGAGAATACGCATAATAGGCATGGAGGAAGCGTTTATCCTATAGAAGTATTAAAAGAATTATATAATTTTACAAAATCAAAAAATGTTCATCTTCACATGGACGGGGCAAGAGTATTTAATGCTTCTATTGCATCAAAATCAAGCGTAAAAGAAATAGCTTCAAATACAGACTCAATAACTTTTTGTTTATCTAAAGGGCTTGGAGCACCTATGGGAGCTATGATATGCGGAACAGAAGATTTTATTAATGAGGCATTCAGCGTAAGAAAATTAATAGGCGGCGGAATGAGGCAAATAGGACTTATGGCTGCTGCTGGAATATATGCTCTAGAACATAATATAGATTCATTAGAAGAAGATCATATAAAAGCTAAAAAGATAGCAAAAACCATTTTAGAATCAGGTATAGGAACAATAGAACTATCTCATGTGGAAACCAATATAGTTATAGCTGACACTAAATTGCCTTCTGCAAATATAATTTCAAAACTCTTAGAAAAAGGAATAAAAGCAAGTTCTTTCGGAGATTATAAAGTAAGATTTGTTGCTCATAGAGATATAAGCATGAAAGAAATTGATGAAGTATGCGAAATAATAAAGAATATAAAACTATAATTATTTAATATATAAAAAAGGAGTTCCATTTAAGAACTCCTTTTATATTGTTTACTTAAAGTTTTTATCTAATTTGAAATACTCTAATTCTGAATAAAGATTGCTAGTTCCGTCCACAACCTCTTTTCCAAGTACAGAACTGTCATTAACCAATTCTGCATTTTCCTGCGTAATATTATTAAGCTCATTCATGGCGGTATTTATTTGTTTTACGCTTTCTTCCTCTGAAGAAGCAGATTCATATATATCCACCAATATATTAGCAACATCCTTAGCAGAATTCTCTATTTCCAAAAGTATATCTAAAGAACGTTTAACGGATTCATCTCCTATTTCTATTTTAGCTACCGTATTTTCTATAATACTTGTAATATTTCCAGCCGCCTCATTAACATTCTGAGCTAAAGCCCTAATCTCCGAAGCAACAACAGCAAATCCCCTTCCCTGCTCTCCAGCACGTGCTGCCTCAACTGCCGCATTAAGTGCCAATATATTAGTTTGAAATGCTATAGTCTGTATCAATTTTGTAATATTTGATATCTCTTTGCTTGATTCAGAAATTTCAATCATATTATTTGATATTTCATTAACAGCAGCAACTCCATTTTGAGTGGACTCTGTAACCTTAGAACTCATATTCTTAGCATTATATGAATTTTTAGATGTATTTGAAATAGCAGAAAATAAATTCTCTATAGAACTAGTTATCTGCTCAACAGCAGCCGCCTGAGATGAAGTTCTGTCAGATAAATTATTTATACCCTTTGATATCTTTTGAGAAGAATTATTTATAACAGCAATATTTGCTTTTAATTCAGAAACTATATTATACATTATATGCTGCATATCATTAATAGAATTGGCAAGCATTCCAAAAACATCTTTTCTATTTAAATCTTTTTCATCAAACTGACTGTCAAATCTTCCATCCTGCATAAGAGTCATTATAGTAATAGCATGAAATAAATTATTTGATAGAGGTATAACTATTCTAGCAACAAGCAGACATTCTAAGACGATAAGTATAACAATACATAAAAATAAACTTATCATCAAAAATCTAAACTGAGAATAAAAAGGTTCAGCACTTCCTTTAAATACAAGAAGCCAAGGAGCATTATCTGTTTTTTGAATAGAATACCATTCATCTTTTATTATATCCAAATCTCCAATATGAGAAATTAAATTATCTTTAAATCCTGAAAATATAGGATAAGTAAATAAATTATTAGTTTCATTTAGTATATAGTCAGCATTATCATGCGTCATAAATACTCCATTATCTGAAACTATATAAACATCATCTTTAAAATTCTTTTTTAATCCATCACTTATACTATTGATATTAGCAAAATCTATAGAAAAAACTCCTTTTAATAATCCGTTTGTATATACCGCTTTTGCAAATGTTATAGTAAGTTTATTAACAGCAAAATCAATATACGGTTCGCTAATCATAACATCATTAGTAGCAACAGAATCTTTATACCAATCCCTAGAAGTTTGATCATAAGTTAAAGGATAAACTTCCAAAGTATTAATAAATATTCCCCCATTAGGGTATGGTACTGTATCTCCAAAATATACGTTTAAATATCCCTCATTGAGTTTCTGAACATTTGTGATAAATCGTCCGAACTCCATCAAATTTGGGCTTGACTGTAAATATGCCTCTGCAACATATACTGTATTTTTTAATTCTTCAACATAACCTTCAGCTTTTGTTTTAGCCTCTAATGAAGAAAGATACTTTTCATTTAAAAATCTTGTCTTGTATAAAGGTCTGTAAACAATATAAATAACAATAAATAATGCAAATAAAAAAATAATAAATGGGGCTAAAAATTTAATCATTAATTTGTTTTTCATACGAATAACCCTTATACATAAATTTGACATTTTTAAATATATACAATTTAATTGTAAAGTCAAAAATAATACACATTTTTTAAATAAAAATAATATTTATTAAATTATTTAATTGATTGCTTTTATTATTATTCGTACATTTTCACCATAAGACCATACATTATTATTATCATAGTAATCAATAAAAACTCTATTTGTCAATATTAAAACATTAAAAGTAAAAATAAAAAATGAAAGTAAGTTATTTATATCAGGAATACTCCCTTCCAAAATGTTAGCTCTAAGTTTTTCATTAGTTTTTGAAATGCGATAATTGCTGTATTTACAAACTACTGTATCAAAACCATTTGATGAAGCAAATATTTTTAAATTGTCCATATTGAAATTAACTATATGCTCTGTGGTTAAATACCTCATAAGCATATCATAACTGCATTGATTAGGCATAGGGGAATTAGGAACTTCTATATAAATATATCCTCCGCCGTTAAGCATACTTTTTATTTTTAATAATACATCCTTTGGATTTTTGAAATGTTCTATAACATGAGAAAGTATTATAATATCATATTTTTCATTGCTTTCAAAAAAATTTGCTTTCAAATCTATATCATATTTATTTTTAGCATAGCACCTTGCATTATCATTAAGCTCATATCCGAAAACATCGCAGTTATTTTTTTTAAATATACTCAAAAGCAAACCATCAAAAGCACCTATCTCGCATATCTTTTTATCTTTATAATCAATATGCTCTTTTATAAAATTAAATTGAGATAAACTCCTGGCATAACGCATTTTACTTTTAGCCATCTCGAATAATTTATTTTTTATATTATTATGATACTCATTTTTATATAAAAGATATATTTCCTCATCAGAAGGAGGCTCTATAAAATATAAAGCACAGCTACTGCATTGATAAACTTCTTTATCATTCTGCCAAATATTTTTTATACATCCAATTTTAGTGTATTTATCACTTCCGCAAACATTACAGCATGTCATAATTATTCAAAAGTAAGTTCTATACCGCATTTAGGACATTTAGTCATATCTTCTGTAATACTAGAGCCGCAGTTAGGACATTCATAAACTTCTATCTCTTCTACAACCTCTTCAGAAGTAGTTTCATATTCATCCTCGCCTGCCTCTACTATTTCAACAACATCCTTCATTATAACCACTAAATTATCAACAATACTCTTTTCAATACCAGTTTTTTCTACTATATCTTCAACAGACATATTGTATAATTCTTCTATCGAATTAATATTATTCTCAATAAGTGTCTTAATAGTAGATTCATCAACACCCTGTAATGAATATAAATTACTTTCTGTTTCAGCAATTTCTAATGGTTCATCAGTATTGATTTCTTCATCAGTTTCTGTATTATCTGAAAATATTTGATTAAGCGGAACAATATCTTTAAGCAATTCTGGATTTTCTTTAATATCGCTTTCAGTTTTTATATCAAAATGATAGCCTGTAAGCTGAGAAGCAAGTTTAACATTAAATCCGCTTTTTCCCAAAGCAAGAGAAAGCTGCTCATCTGGTATAATAATCATAGCATCCTTTTTTTCAGGGTCTGTAATTATAATTCTAATAGGCTTAGCAGGAGTTATAGCCTCTGCAATATATTCTCTAATATCCTTTGACCATTTAACAACATCTATTTTTTCGCCTTCTATCTCTTTTATTATAGATTGTATACGTATACCTTTTTGTCCGATACATGCTCCTATAGGATCAACTTCAGGTTTATTAGATGCAACAGCTATTTTTATTTTTAATCCTGGCTGTCTTACTACATTTTTAATCTCTATAGTACCGTCTGCAATTTCCGGTATTTCTAATTCAAATAACTTTTTTATAAAATCAGGTTCTGTTCTAGTAAGCAGTATTTTTGTAGGAATCTCTTTACCTTTCTCATTTTTACCGCCCTGAACTTTATATATATATGCCCTTATTCTATCTCCGGCTGTATAATGTTCTCTAGGAGACTGATCTTTTTTCTGTAACTCCCCTTCTGTTTTTCCTAAATTTATATAAATAGTTCCTCTATGTTCTCTTTGGAAATATCCGTTTACAAGCTGATTTTCTCTTCTTTTAAATTCATTAAATATTATATTCTTTTCAAGTTCAGAAATTTTTTGAAAGAATGTAGTCTTAGCAGTCATACTCTCTATTCTTCCAAATGCCTCTATTTGATCAACAAGTATTAAAACTTCATCTCCAACATTAATATCCTGATCCAATTTTTTTGCATCTTCCAAAGATATTTCTTTTTTATCATCTCTAACTTCTTCTACAACGTTAGCACCCTTATATACAGTGGGATTATTCTTACTATCAAAATGTATATGAAAATTAATATCACTTCCATATTTTTTCTTTAATGCCGCTACTATTATAGAGTCTATAACTTCCTTTAAAAGATCTATGCTAATATCTTTTTCCTCAGAAAGCTGCTGTAAATAAGTTCCAACGTTCTCAAACATTTATATCTCCAATATTTTATTTTTATATATTTTTATTTCTATAATTATTAACAATTTAATCTTGCCTTTATAATATCATTTTTGAATATTTTTATATTTTTTTCATTAAGAGCATTATCTTCATCAGTAATGCTTATAACAATATAATCATCCTTAGCTTCTTTTAACAAAGCATAAGCAGTAACAAAATCTTCCCCATTTCTATATTTAATCTTTATAGGCATATCCTCAAATAATTCATATCTATCATTAAACTTCCATCTGAAACCAGCACTGGATACTGTAATAGTGTAATCCCCTTCATCATAACCATTTGACTTAATAGCCTCCTGAATTATCCTTGTAGTTTCTATACAATGGCTGTGAGAAACACTTTCTTTTATCTTATAAATAACAGCATAAACTTTTTTATTTTCAGAAATACATCTTACTTTTAAATCCAACAAATATATATTGTTTTTTTCTAACACTCCATTTATACAATTAAATAAAAGCATTTCATCTATTATATTTGTATCTGCCTTTTTTATTTTTTCTTTTTTTAATTTCTTTTTCTTAGGCTCTCTGCCGTATTCTTTTTGTTTTTGAGGTTTTCTATTTTTATTACCGTTCATTATATTTCCTATATATAAAAAAAGAGTGTCGGTTTCTTTACATGAAAGAAAACCAACGCCCTTCATTACAAATATTTTCGGAAGTGATATTATTGTACCCTACTAATAATTTTTGTCAAGTATGTAATTTAAATTTATAATACAATTTTTTCTTGACATTTATAATCTTTTTTTATAGTATTTTTTAATATTATAATTTGTATTAGGGATAAAAATGGTATTTTATATATTAACTATAATATTTTTCTTATATGTTGTATCAATAGCAATAAAAATGCTTCTTGAAAACAGACCTCCGTATTCATTCATAGCTTGGCTTACAGTATTAGTATTTCTTCCTTATGTAGGAGTTATATTTTATATATTTTTGGGAATGAACTGGAAAAAATCTAAAACAAAAATTTCTGCTAAATTGCCTGAGGATATGATAAAGAAATATTTTTCATCACTTCTTCAGGAACAAATAAAAATACTTGACAATATGGAAGGGCATTACAGCAAACATATTAATTTAGTAAAATTGGCTATAAAAAGCGGATATTCCCCAATTACAGTTCAAAATGAAGTTTATGTATTTGATGAAGGCAAAGAGCTTTTTGAAGCCATGATTCAGGATTTAAAACTGGCAGAAAAAACTATACACATGGAATATTTTATATGGAGAAGCGATGAACTTGGAGAGAGAGTTAAGAATGTACTTATAAAAAAAGCAAATCAAGGTGTTGAGGTTAGACTGATATTTGACGGGGTTGGCTCTTTAATGAGAATAAGCAAAAAATACAGAAAGGAGTTAAAGAAAAACGGAATAAAATTTTTATACTACCATGATCCGTTTTCTATATTATGGACAAGATTTGTAAATTACAGAAATCACAGAAAAATAGTTGTAGTGGACGGAGTTGTATCATATATGGGAGGAATGAATCTTGGTCAGGAATATATAGACGGAGGAAAACGTTTTAATTCTTGGCGTGATGTTCACATGAGAATAGTTGGAGATGCCTGCAACCTTATACAAAATGTATTTGTATGTGATTGGTATAATGCTGGAGGAAGAGATTTAGAGGCATTTAATGTTAATGAAAAGAAAAAAAGAAGAATAAAATATGCAAATGAAAATTTGGATGAAGAAAGAATATCTATTATTAGAAAAGATTTATTTCCTCAATCAACAACAGATAAATTTATGCCAGTTCAAATAATAACATCAGGAGCCGATTCAAAATGGGACAGTATACAGAAAGTATATTCAAAGATGGTAGAAGAGGCTAAGGAAAGTATTTATATAGAAAGTCCTTATTTTGTACCTGATGACGGTTTTTTGCATACATTGGAAAATGCTGCTTTATCCGAAGTTAATGTAAATTTAATGATTACTGGAAAGCCTGATAAACAGGTTGCTTGGTGGGTAGCTCAGACATATTTTGAAACTTTACTCAAAGCGGGAGTAAATATATACTTGTATGAAAAAGGTTTTCTGCATAGTAAATTCTGCATAATAGACGGAAGAATAGTATCATGCGGCACTTGCAACATGGATATAAGAAGTTTTTATTTACATTATGAGATGAATGCGGTTATATATGATGTTGATATAGCTAAAAAATTTGAGGATATATTTAAAAATGATGTTTTAAACTCGCATAAAATAACGCCTGAAGAGTATGCAAAGCAGCCTAGACTAATAAGACTTAGAAATTCTGCTTGCAGAATAATCGCTCCTGTTTTATAATTAGCTATATAGAATAAAAAGTGATTAGGACAATATGGAAAAAATAAAAATATCTTCATTGGATAATCAAGCTCTATTTGATTTACTTCTTTCAGAGAAAAGTTATATACTATTTATTGATGATATGGGTATATCTAAAGAAAATATATCTACGCTTAATGATATATTAAAAAATAGAGATGATTTCTTTTTAAACATATCTTCTGATAAAGATGAAAATAATAAAAACAATGTAATGGGAAATGATTTATTAATAGCTTTGCCTGATATCAAGAATCTTATATATCATGCATCTTTGAAATTTCCATTAAAAGGTGTTGATATATTTGCAAGATTAATTAACTTAAAAAGCCTTCACCTATACGGAGATTTGCCTAAAGATATGGAATTAAAACCTCTTGATAATATAGAAAATTTAGAAAGCATATATATAGAAAATGGGCTTACATTAAGACAGGATGTTTATTTAGCAACAAGACCCACTATTAGAGAAATAGGAGCAGGAACTTTTAGAATGGAGTCTTTTGATAAAAATCCTAATATAAAAAAATTAGCTATACTCTCAGGTGCTTCGCATGAAGAAGAAATACCTAAAAAACTTCCGGAACTTGAGGAGTTTTATTTAGAGAAAGGTAAAAATATGAGATCATTTAATTTCCTATCAGAGATGAAGACTGTAAAGAAATTAGAACTTAATAATATACAAGCTCTTAAAGAAATTCCTGATTTAAGCAATTTAGAAAGTTTAAAAACTGTTGTTTTAAGAAATTTAAGAAATCTTGATAATATGGATTCTATATTAAATCATACAAAAATAAGAACATTGATTTTAGAAAATGTAAAATGCTTTGATGTAAATATGTTTACAGAAGAAACTCTGCCTAAATTAAAATTCATATCTGTATTAACTGATGACAAAAATATAGACAAAAGAATTAAGAAAGCCCTAGATGAAAAAGGATTTAAACCAGCTATAGAAACAGAATGAGCCTGAATCATTATAATTCAAGCTCATTATAAAAACCATTCTATATATTTTATAATTTGAAATAGCTTACAACATCTATAAGTTTTTGTGCTTCGCTGCTTAATGTTACACTGGCATCTTTTGACTGTTCTACTAAGCTAGCATTTTCCTGAGTACTTGCATCCATTCTTAACACTGCCTGATTAACCTGATCCACTCCAGACTGCTGTTCTACTGCTGTTATAGAAATATCCTTCATTATGCTTGCTGTATTTTCTATTTTATCCTTGATATCAGTAAATATCTCCTGAGATTTTCTAGCTGCTTCAGTTGCTATTTTTATTTTCTCATCAGAATCAGCTATTAACGAAGTAATATCTTTAACAGAAGTTTGAGTATTTTGTGCTAAAGTTCTAACTTCTGATGCTACAACAGAAAATCCTCTTCCTTGTTCTCCAGCACGTGCTGCTTCTACAGATGCATTAAGTGCCAATATATTAGTTTGGAATGCAATATCCTCTATTAGTTTTGTTATATTAGTTATTTTTCTGCTTGCTTCATAAACAGCTTCCATACTTTTTGTTGTGCTGTCTATTATAAGTCCAGCCTCTTCTACAGATTTTTTAGAATCATTCATCATATTATTTCCTATAATAGATTTCTCAGCAGAATTTTTTATATTAGAAGCCATCTGCTCCATTGAACTTGCTGTTTCTTCCAGTGATGAAGATTGAGATTGAGTTCTTAAAGCTAAATCATTATTTCCGCTGGCTAATTCTTTTGAAGTTAATTCTATATTATTAGAAGAATCTATTATATTCTCAATTATATTTTTTAATTTTTCTATTGTATTATTAAATCCATTAGCTATTATGCCGAATTCATGATTTTTATATTTATTAGCCAAAAATTTACTTGGAGCAGATACAGTCAAATCTCCGTTTCCAAGTCTATTTAAATCATTAGCTATTCTTGATAAAACTCTTGATATATGTACATTAACATAGCTTATAACTATAAATGAAGTTATAATAAGAAGAATTATACTTAAAATAATAGTTATTTTTATAAGAGTATTTCTATCAGCAAAAAACTCACTGTCAAGCATAGTAACGCACATTATCCAATCTATATTATCAAGTCTGGAAAAAGCCATAACTTTTGCTCCTTCATCTTCATAATGCAAAGTACCTTTTCTTTGAGCATCAGCAGCAGATAATGCATTTTTTGAACCTATTGATATTGTATTAACTTTATTCACATCTTTATGAGCAACTCTTTTTCCATCCTCATCTACAACATAAATATTTCCAGTTTCGCCTATAGTTATTTCAGAAAAATATTTTTGAACAAATGAATCCCATCTTAATTCACCATATAATACTCCTGATACTTTTCCTTCATCATCAAATACTCCTGCTAAAACACCTATAACATAATTATCTGTAACAGATGATAAATATATCTCATCCTCTATTGCATATTTATAATTATTATCTTTTAACTCACGCCATATAGTCTTTTCTGATATTAAATCTAACTGAGTATTTGAAGCAGTATCAAGTACTACATTTCCATTCAAATCAATCAAAGCAAATGCAGAATAATGAGATTCTAATTCTTTTAAAAGCTCATTAAACTCATTATCCGCTATATTCAAATTATCCTGAGAAGGATTTAAGAAATAATCTAAAAATTCAGATTCTTTTGATATAACAGAAGTCAAATCTGCCTGATCTTCTATCCATATAGAAACTAAATCCCTGTATCCGTCGGCAGTTTCCATAAATCCTCTTAAAGCTGTTCTTTCCATAAAAACAGCAGAAGCAGAAATTACTACTATCATAAGTATAAGAAGCATTACAGCTACAGAAGATATGATAGTAAAAGGCATTTTAAATTTTAAAGTTTGCATAAATTTCATAAATAACCCCTATATAAGCTCAATTATTATAATAATATTATATTACAAAAAATTAAAAAAGTCTATAGTAATGTAAATATTTTTTACTATAAAATTTAAAAAATATACTTTTTTTACAATATAAGTAAATTTTTAGTAAATGTATGTATTATTTGTAAATAAAATTTATATAAAATATTTATAATTTTATCTTTGACAAATTTTATATAATTATATATCATAATTAGTAATAATTATTATACAAAAAAGAGGGCTAGTATGTACAATATAAGTCAATTAAAGGAATTATTAAAAGAAAAAAAGATGGATGAAAAATTCTCTCTAATATACGGAGGAGATAAAAACAGCATCTTAGAAGCGTATGACAGATTAAACAACACTATAAAACACTTTGAAAATATAGATAAAAATGAAGAAATATATTTATTTAGTGCCTCTGGAAGAACTGAATTATCAGGAAATCATACAGACCATAATAACGGATGCGTATTAACAGCTTCTATAAATTTGGATAAACTTGCAGTGGTTTCGAAAAGAGATGATAATAAAATAGTGGTTTACACAGACTATTCAAACAATCCTGATGTAATAGATGTTAATAATTTAGATATTGATAAAGATGAATACGGTAAATCTAATGCTTTAAGCAGAGGGGTTTGTGCAGGAATAAAAAATAGAGGCTATAATACAGGCGGATGTACAATATCATTGAATAATAAAGTGCTTATAGGAAGCGGCCTAAGCAGTTCAGCTAGTTTTGAATCATTAATAGGAGAAATACAGAATGCTTTATATAATGATGATAAAATAAGCAGGGTTGATATAGCTAAAATAGGTCAGTATGCTGAAAATGTTTATTTTGGAAAACCATGCGGGCTTATGGATCAAATGGGATGTTCTGTAGGCGGAATAATGTCTATAGATTTTAAAGACAATGATAATCCTATAATAGAAAAAGTAGAATATGATTTTGAAAAAGAAGGCTATGCTCTTATGATAGTTGATGCTAAAGGAGATCATAGTTCGCTTACAAATGAATATGCTGCTATAAGGGAAGAGATGAATGCAGCTGCAAATTATTTTGGAAAAAAAGTATGCAGAGAAATAAATAAGCAGGAATTGATAGATAATGCCTCAAAATTAAGGGAAAAAATCGGAGATAGAGCTATAATGAGAGCATATCACTTTTTGGAAGAAAATGAAAGAGTAATAAATCAAATAAAAGCATTAAAAAATAATGATATAAAAACGTATATAAAACTTATGAATGAATCAGGACTTTCAAGTTTTATGTACTTGCAAAACTGTTTTTCTGTTACTAGCTCAAGAAATATGGGTGTGGCATTAGCAATTACTTTAACAAAAGACTTCTTAAAGGATGAAGGAGCATGCCGTGTACATGGAGGAGGATTTGCTGGTACTATACAGGCTTTGATTCCTATAGATAGTACTGAAGAATATCAAAAATATATGAACTCTGTATTTGGTGAAGGAAGTGCTGTTAAAATAAGAGTAAGACAATCTCCTGTATGTGAAATATAAAAATACAAAAACAAAAAGACAGGGTTTATAAACCTTGTCTTTTTAATATTATACTTGTTTCAAAACTAAATTTATTAATATTTATAAATTTTTATTTAATATTTTAAAATTATAGTTGGGGCTTTGCCCCAAACCCCAGTTCTTTTATTGATATAAAAGAACCAAAAGAACTGCATTTTGCATCTTAAACATACAATTTATACAACATGTAAAACACCTAATTAAATCATAATTAATATTATTTAATATAGCATAAAATAACAAACTAGTAAAATTGTTTGTCAAGCACTTTTGAAACAAGTCTATTAATCTTCTTTTATCTCTCTCGGAAAATCATATTCCTCTAAAGGAAGCAATTTAGGTGCTTTTTCAGATATATCTCTTAATTCTTTAGAGTAAAAATATTCTGTACCTGAAATCTTTTTAGATATATATTTTCTTACACTTGAAATATAAATAGTAACACCTGGGAAAAATCCTTCCATAGAAGTAATGCTGCTATGGGATAATTTTTCAAATTCAGCACTCATCTCATCTCTTCTAGCCTCTAACTGAGCTGTTTCTTTTACAAGATTTGTTATTCTTTTTAATATATCCTTAATACCCTCTCTTTTATTTGCAGGTATTCTTTCTATAAATGCTTTAGGATTTTTAAAATATTCTGTACCTAAAAGAGATTTAATCTTACTAATTTCTTCTTTGTTAGTTTTTACTGTAGAAACTATATTTTTAAACTCAGCATCAGCTTCGGCATCTCTTCCAACTGTAATTGTTGTCTTAGACTCACTCATAGACCCTATACTCTTAGCCCATACACCATTTAAAGCCTTAATATTGCCGCCTATTATAACTCCCTTTCCTTCTAACACTACTACTCTGTCATTACATGCTATTTCAGCATTAACAAGCTGATTAGCTAATATATCACCCTTGCATACTATATTAGCATTTCTAATAAAAGAAGAAAATATTTTACCATTAACACGTATACTGCTGTTAGTTCCGCCTATTATTCCGCCCGATACTATCAAATTTCCAGCACATTCAATTTGAGCATCCTCTATATTTCCCCTAACTAGTATATCTCCTTCTGTTTTTATTATAAAACCAGGAGCAACATTATCTTTAATGATAAGAGATCCATTAACCTCTATGTTTCCAGTAGATAAGTCAACTTTATCTATTTCTGCTACAGTACTTACAGATAATGTATTATTATGATTAGTCAATATACCTCTTATTCCGCTTCTTATAACAATGCCGTCAGGATCAACAGTAACATTTTTTCCCAATTTATAGCAAGGATCCTCATCATAATGAGCTTCCATAACTGTATCATATATATCAAGTCCGTCAATAGCAGGTTTTTCTGGCATAAAATGGGCTATCTGTATTCCTGCTTCTATATTGTGTATAAATCCTCTCTCCTTAAAATCTATAGCACCAGACTCTGATTCTTTACCAGTATCTATACTGAAATCATAATCCAATATAATTTTCTGAACATTGCCGTCTATAGGTTTTTTACCCTCTACAAATACACACATGACTCCTTCATTATACTTCATATTATATTCAACAAGCTCAGCAACCTTATCATAATTTACCATAAGCTTTATAGGAATCCCAGATATAATAGCTTGTATATCTTCTAAACCTAATTGTTTTTTTAATATTTTCTGAGGAGGAAGCACCATAACACCACGCCATTTATCTGACACATTAATAACTGGTATTATAGAAACAGATTTTAATTCATCATAAAATACATATCCATTCGTAGTACTTTTATAAGTACCTGTCATTTTATCAAATTTTACATTTTTACCAGCTTTAATACCTTCGCGTTTAGAAATTGATTTTAATACAGTATCACCTGGATAAACATAATTTCTGATTAATTCATCATATAAATTTTGATCTTTACTATCAACATCAACTACTTGATCGTATATTTCTCTCGTGTTTATTGTATTATCAAATAAGAACTCATAATTATTTGCATCAATTGATAATGCAGGTTTACTGTTTTCGTTAGACATATATTCTCCTTAAATCAATTCAAACACTCAGCTATTTATTTTTTGCATAAAAATAGCATGACATCCCCTCTATTAAATAATTTAACATATTTATCAAAAAAAGCTTTAATAAATTTATTCGGTTTTTTCTCAATAGGTATAGACCCCCAAGAAAAATCGCTAATTATATTAAAACCAATACTTTTCATATATTGAGATAATGTACTTTTGGAAAATAACCATAAATGCTGAGGCATCACAGCTCTCCAAGTTCCCCCATATTTCTTAGCAAACATTCCATCAGCATTAGGTGTTGTAATAGCTAAATATCCTCCTTTAGCAAGTATTCTATATATCTCTTTCAATGTATCGCTAGGATTCGGAACATGCTCTATAACATGAGAGAAATGAATAAAAGAAAAATAATCACTTTCAAAACCTATATCCAATAACGGCTTTTCATAAACCGTGATATTATAATTCTTTCTTGCATATTCTGCTGATGATGAGCATATTTCAACACCTTGAGCATTATAGCCTTTAGTTTTTAAATAATTAAGCATCATACCAGTAGCACATCCTATATCAAGTACATTCTTATTAGGAAGTTCTCCCTCTATTTTCTCAAATCCTATATCCTTTAATGCAAGCTTCATAAGACCGAAAAAATTATCTTGGTTTGCTACTTCATATTCAAAATAATTATCGCTGTATATATCATCTATCTCATCTTGACTTAATATAGGATATTGATATATAAGACCGCAATTTAAACATTTGTTGTAGCTTACTAAATCAGTTTTTATATAAACTTCTGATTTATCGCTGCCGCAAAATTCACATTTACATCCTTTTGATTCCACTGTACAACTCTCCAATGTTATATTCGGAAAAAAAAGATATTTTCTTTATTTTCTATAGTAAAAAATCATATTGTTATTGTTCTTGAGATGTTTTATTATTAACCGTTAATATTATTTCAGTATTCATACTTACCACATCTTCAGGAGAAGGTATTTGAGAAAGAACTACATCATTTTCATACATATTATCGCTTACTTCTACCTTAGGAAGTATTTTTACATTAGTCATACTTGTGATAACATTATTATTAATTATATTTACAGCATCTTCATATTTCATACCTGTAACATCAGGCATTTTCACTAATGCCTGCTCAGCAACATTAATAACTAAATATACTGTTCTTCCTCTTTTTACTTTAATACCTCCTTTAGGCTCCTGACTTACAACTGTACCTAAAGGATAATTATTAAAATAATGTGTTTGTACATTTAAATTCATGCCCTCTTTTTCAAGCATATTAAATGCCTGAAACACATCTATTCCCTGAACATCAGGAAGTACGAAAGATTCTCCGCCAGCCTTAACAGTTACAAAAACAATCATAGTTACAATAATTCCCTGCAAAACAAATAGCAAAACAGCAAAAATTATTAATCTTTTAAATACTAAAAAAGATTTGGGATCGCTTATAATACCATCTGGTAAAATTATTTTTATAAATTTATTGATATAAAATACTATTTTTTTTAATATTTCTTTTAATTTGTCCATACTGTCCTCAATTCTAACTAAAATATTCGCCTTTTATTAATTTATTACCGCATAGAAACTCTTTTACTGTCTGTCGCTTCTTACCTTCCCTTTGCAATTCTTTTATAACATATATACTGTCAAGTGCCTGAATATATATTCCTTCATTATTAAAATCTAATATCTTTCCAAAGTCTTTTTGATTAGCAGAATCCGAAGCTTTTTTGTATTCGCTTCTAAAAACTCTTATAGATATATCTTTATAAAAGCAGTAAGCAGTAGGCCATCTTACGAAAGCCCTTGTCATATTATGCAAAATACATGCATCTTTTGAAAAATCCAATCTGCCGTCTTCTTTTTTTATTTTAGTACAATATGTAGCCAAAGCATTATCCTGCTTAACCATATTTGATATATAATTATCAACATCTTTGAAAAATTTTTCAAGAAGATAAACTCCGCTTTCTTTTATCTTATCATACAAATCATTAAATTGCCAATTATTATCTATACATATTTCATGCTGAAGTATTATATCTCCTTCATCTAATTTTGCATCCATTTTCTGCAATGTGGTTCCGCTTTTCTCTAAACCATAAAGCAAAGCATGCTCAACAGGACTTGCTCCTCTTAATATTGGCAAAAGAGAACCATGTATATTAAGAGGCATTATTTTAGGCAATGCTAATGTTCTTTTATTTAATATTTTACCATAAGCTACTACTATTAAAAAATCTGGAGATATATCTGTAAGCACATTATAAAAATCATCCTTATTAATGCTTTCAGGCTGAAAAAGATTGATATTATTTTGCAATGCTGTTTCTACTGTTGGAGAATTAATAATATTTCCCTTTCTATCTTTTTTTGTATCTATCGGAGCTATAACACCGCATAAATTAACATTCTCAGTTTTTTTTAATTGTAGGATACAATCTGATGTAAAGTCTGTAGAACCTGCTATTACAACATTATACATAGTTACATTATATATTTTTATCGTTAAATGTCAAATACTAAATTAAAAAGTGTCATGCAATTGTATGCCCTTAGTATCCGATAAAAACTGTATAAATAAATTGAATATTATAGGGTCTATTTTTATCTTATCTTCTATAAAATTTTCTTTCATAAACATTATAACTTCATGAGGATTTTCATTTCTGCTTCCTCCCATAAAAGTTAAACTGTCATATATATCTGCAACTTCCAGCATTTTAGCAGGAAAATATGCCAAAGCTTCAGCATTAATAATATCATCAGGTTCAAAAGTCATTAAAAATTCTAATTTATATTTTGGATCATTAATTTTCTTATTCATAAAATTTTTCAATATACTGCTGCCGTAGCCGTAACATTCATGGTGAAGTCCTGCCATTAGAGAAGCTTCATCTTTCTGATTTAATACATATTTAAGAAAATAATATGATTTTGCTGTATGGAAATCTTTAAAATCTCCGTCTTTTATAAACTCATCTGTTGGAACAAAATCCATCATATTAAGCATTGTAGTATCATGATAAAAAGCACCTATAGAATAATTAACTATCTCAGAAGAAGTAAATTTTCTTATCCCTAGTTTAAATACATTTTCTAATTTTTCTATAGTTGTAACAACATTATAATGAGAGAGTATCTTTCTATACTGTTCTAAATATATATTTTTATAATCCTGTCTTAACCTATTGCTTAATCCTTTATTAAATACATTATTATAATAGTATAAGAACTCTATCATAAGTATGCATACTCTATTGCTGTGGCTTAATATATTAGCATCATTTAACATGTCCAATTTGTCAAAAATATCTCTAAAAACATAATCTTTTTCTAAATATGAAACTATAGAACTAATTATATGTACTATCAAATTTTCTGTTTCAACATTGAATTTTTCTGAAACATTTTTTTTAGAGCTTTTAATATATTTAAGATATCTTATAAAATCTAATCTGGCTATCATACCAAGCCCAGTTAATAAACGTTCTATATCAATAGCTATCTCATTAGTTACTTTTGGTGCCTTAGCTTCAAGTTTTAATTCATCTAAATAAGGCTTTAATACATATAATCTATTATTCGTTTTCTCATTAATAATTTTATTTAGCAGATTATCATTAGCAGACTTTAATTTATCATAAAAAGGCATACAGTTTTTATAAATATGATAGAAATATCCATATTCATCATATTTATTAGCATCCATACCATCAACTACTGTATTAGTGTTAGTTTCAGGATTACCCAAATTAAAAAATTTACTTGAAAAAGATGATATATAATATTTTGCATCTTTTAATAAATTATTTTTAGCATTATTCTCCTCTATTAAGGAATCTATAGAAGTTCCTGGAATAATAATGCTTATAGAATTAGAATTTACGCATGTAATTTCTATATTCTCTTTAATTATCATCTCCCGCATTTCAACGATTTTGTCAAAATTAATTTCATAATATTTGTTCATTGATTTAAACATAATATTTCCTCAATTACTTTTCCATCTCTTGTAAAATGTCTTCTATATGCTTAAGCTGTCTGTCAGCTGTTTTATTATAGTCTATTTCTCCAAGTGCTATTTTATATGCTTTATCTATTAAATTATCCATTTCTAATTTAGCTTTGTTTTTCATTACTTTATCAGCTAATTCTTTTGTTAAAGCCCATCTTTCTTTAGCCAAATTATAAAAAAATACAGCATATTCAAAACTTTTCTTTATATCCTCATCAAATTGTGAATTATAAAAATAATAGTTTTCTTTATCATAAAGACCTGCAAGATAAATATAATTCTGAGTAATTAGATAATTAAACTGCATGTGCATTAGATCTTTGTATCTAGTATATGCCTCTTCTGTTTCTATGATAGTCAAAGCCCTATTTACAAAATCAAAAGGGGCATTCAAAGCTCGCTCAAGATAATCCACATTTCTAAGCAAATCATACTCGCCGTAATAAGAAGGCAATGCATAAAGTCTGTAATAGTCTTCAGCATATACTATATAACCATAATCTTTTTTCTCTACTATGGTTGATTCTTTCATACCTATTTTAGGATACAGATTAACACTAAAAATTATAATTAATAATACAACTATTTTTTTCATATTGAAAATCTTATATAAATTAAAATACTGCTATTATTAACGGTATAAATCAAATATTTCTTTATTTATTTATATACAAATAAAAAAAAATGCAGCACAAGAAGTTAAATGAAATTATATTCTAATTATTAACCGTCTCAGAGTTAGTTTTTAAATCTCTATTAATCTCTTCTATCCTATAGCTTGGTAATACATTTAATAATCGATCTTTTAATCCTCTTTCAACTGTTTCAAAAATTACTATATTGGAATTATTATATATTATTTCATTATTTTTAAAATTGTCTATATATATAAAACTAGATTTATAAAATGAAGAAGCTATATAATCAAAAATAGCTACACCATAAGAATCTCTTATAACTAAAGCATTATCTGATAAAATATTAGATATAGATTTTGTTCTTACAACATTATTTTGTAGATTAGGATCAACAGAATACAAATAATTTTTTATTGAATAATTAGAATGATATATATCTAAATTTAATATTTCATAATTAAGTCTAAAATCTGTATAATAATCACTTTCATATTTATTGTATAAATAATTATGTCTATACTTATTAGTTATTTCATATATATTTATATCATCCAAATTATCTATGTATATATTAAAGTACTCCATCAATTTTTTATAAGCAATGTAACCAGATAAATTATTCCAATGAGTATAATCTGAATATTTATAATATAATTGATATCTATCTTTATACATTATTAGATCTTCTTTAGGATAAACTATTTTAATGTCAGTATTTTTATCGTTGTCTTTCTTTTTATATAATTAGGCATATATTCGGAATAAATTATATCTTTATCAGGACATATCATCAAAACAAAATCATGAAATTAACAAAATTAGAATTAGAATATAACATATTTTTGGAATTTTAAATAGATATAAAAATAGTTTCTACTTGATACCGAAGTCATTTATAAAAATTGAATACTAGATTTTTATAAATGACCTCAATATATAATTATCAGTTAGAAAATGACTTTTGAAACAAGTATTTTAATTAAAATAATGATAACAATCTTTCTTGCAATAAATGCTCTACAGTTTGAAAAATTATTAAATCAGTATCACTATTAATATAAAAATTTGTATTAAAATTAAAATTATAATTATTTAAATAATAAGATCTTGTTTCTCTAAAATAAGAATATATAAAATCTATCATAGATGCTCCAAAAGAATCATGCACAAAAATAATATTATTATCATTTATAGAAGTTGATTTTCTATACGAATATTGCCTATAATTATTAGAACATATGATTATATTAGTAGAATAATTTCTAATGCTATAATCATAATCTATTTTATTTATATACGTATTTCTAACTTTACAAAAAATATTTAAATCAACAATCTTAGAAATATCCACATCTTCTATATTTAATATATAATTATTAATATTTAATTTTTTTATTAAATATGTATAATATATATATGCTCCAGCACGATTCCAATGCGGATCATTATCCCAATATAATTTATATTTATCTTTATATTTAGCTAATTCTTCTGTATTATAAATTATATTAATATCTGTATTATCTCTCAAATACTGCAATATTTGTTCTGTTGATGTCATATGAGATCTATGCTTGTAAATAAAATCTGGAAGATTTTCATCATAAACAAATGACTTATTAGGTGTAATCATTAATACAAATTCTATATTATTTTTTTTCAATTTCTCCCTAAAATTTAATAAATTATTTTTATATATTAATAGTTCATTGGTAGTAACTTTTAAAGCTCCAATATAATTTGATATTTCAGAGCCCCAATACATATTATGATCTCTACCATATATTGCTGTATCTTCAGGATAATGATTAAAAAATAATATATCAATAGTTCTTTTTAATTTGATTAACTGAGTTCTAAAAGCAGTGTTATCTTTATAATAATTTTCAAATTGTAAAGGATAGTCACTTATTTTTTCTAATGAAAAAATAGGTTTACTTGCTAAAACCCTATTTTCGTAAAGAGAATCAAATTTAGGGAAAAACTTATAAATAATATTAGGCATTGTTAAAAAACATAAAAATAATATTAATATAGATATATGTCTATTATTTAAATATACTTTTCTAAATGATCTAAAATAAAAAACAATATAATCATAAAACAAAAAAATACATAAATATATTAATATTATAATAAATATAGTATTAGTTTTCACTTTTACAATATATTTAACATTATCTATTTTATTTTCTGTTATTTCTTTAGAACTAATTAAAGTACCAAATGGAGTTCCTAAATTATCATTCATTTTTATTTCTTT
>NZ_CALXKQ010000019.1 GCF_944388875.1 uncultured Brachyspira sp. | reverse complement strand
AACTAAAAAGAAAAATAATGCTGAAATAACAAATTAGATTTTAAACCTAAAGGGTGGGGAATGTAATCAAATTCAAAATTTATTTAACGTTATAGATTTTTTAATATAAACTTATACAATAAAATATATAATTAAACTAATATACAATACCTATTTTCTATTATAGCTTCTCTATTTCTTCTACGCTTAATCCTGTTAATCTGCTTATAAGTTCTTTACTCATATTCTCTTTCTTCATTTCTTTGGCTATTAATATTGATTTATTTTTTTCACCTTGTTCCATACCTTCTTGTCTGCCTTTCTCTATACCTTCTTGTCTGCCTTTTTCTATACCTTTTTCCATACCTTGTTTAAATCCTTCCTCTCTTTCATACTGAAGCATTACAGCTTGTCCGTAAAGAAAAGTATCTCTCTCATTATACGCTGACATCTCTTTTTCATCTGCTACAAATCTTTTATATTTATCTATTACTTTGGACATAATATTATTGCCTCCTATTAACTTATTAATATCTTTTTCTAAATCTTTTGTAGTGAAAAAATCTATCCAAGATAAAAGTTTATTTTTATTGTATTCATCTATGCTGGTATTTTTTAATATGTCTATAAACCTTTTTATTTCTATAAAATGCATTTGAAATACATCTAATCTAAGATTATGATTATTAATATCAGTTGGAGTAAAACATTTATGCTCTTTCTTTATATCAGTTTCGCTTCCAATATTTAGATTAAAATTTATAAAACTAATACTTATCATCTGACTTACATTAATATAGTCCTCATTTTCTTTTAAATCTAAAACTATATTTTTAGCTATATAATATAAAATTCTTTTTACAAAATTATTATTTCCTACAAGCTGTATTTCAATAATTATTTTCTTTCCGTCTTTTGTTTTTGCTTTAACATCAAGGATTGATTCCTTTAAATTTTCATTTTCAGGCAAGTTATAAGGATTGATAATTTCAAGGTTGCTTACAGATTCAAAACCAGCATTATTTAGAACAGCATTGACAATATTTTCTAATATATCTTCATCTCCTTCTTTGCCGATTAGATACCGCATAAATAAATCATTAAGTCTGTTAATTTCTTTCATAATTAAATTATAATAGAAAAATATAAATTGTCAAAGTAAAGTAATAAAAATAAAATTATAATAGTATTTTATTAAATGATTAATATATACTATTTATTTTGCTTTTGTCATAAATTGTTCAAGAAGGATCAATTACAAACATTGTAGCTATCATCTTAGCAAGCATGTTATCTTCTTCATCTTTAACAACAGCTTCTACTATTATCAATTTTTTTCCAGCACTTATAACTTCTCCTACAGCTATTACTTTTTTAGATATAACAGGCTTTAAAAAATGAATCTTTAACTCAGAAGTTACTATTTTTTGTCCCTCGCTAAGCATAGTAGCAGCAGCATTTCCTCCTGCAGTATCAGCAATAGCAGAAACCATACCTCCATGCATATAGCCCAAATACTGAGAAAACTCTTTTTTATTTTCGCATGATATGATAACTTTGCCTTTTTCTATATGATCCAATTTCATACCTGTAAAAGATATAAAATCCTGCGATTCAAATCTGTTTCTTACTCTTTTATAAATTTCTTCATCTGTCATATATTATAAACTCCTTAATCTAATAATTTTTAATAATACTAAATAATTATATGATACAAAATAACATAAAAGTACAAAAATACAAATTATTCACAGTTAATAATTTTATGCATTTTTTATATCAAATGTATTTGTTTACATATCAATTAATAAAAAATTTATATATATAATTAATAATAAACATAGCAAATAATATTATGGGCAATACATAAGTTACATAAAATCTTGAAATGCTTGGAAACTTTATTCCGCTTCCAGAATCTACTTCATGCAAAAAATTATCCCATCCCCATCCGTATTTAGAAACACAGAATATAATTATATATATTCCTCCAAGCTCAACTAAATTGTAGCTTACCAAAAAATCAAACAAGTCTAAAAAACTAGTATTTGCTCCCATAGGCTGTATAAATGATAATAAGTTAAAACCCAAAGCTGTTGGAAGAGAACATACAAATACAACTATACCAACTATTATAGAAGCAATATTTCGCTGCATTCTAAACTCTGACATTGTAAAAGCTATTAAGTTTTCAAATACAGTAACAACAGTAGTCAAAGCAGCCATTGATAAAAATACAAAAAATAATGTTCCCCATAATCTGGCAAGAGGCATTGAATTAAATATATTTGGCAAAGTAACAAATGCAAGTCCTGCACCTTCTCCTGGATTTACTCCAAAAGCAAAACAGGCTGGAAATATAACAAGCCCTGAAAGAAGTGCTATTAATGTATCTAATATAACTATTATTATAGATTCATTTGTTATAGATTTTTCTTTTCCTATATAGCTTCCAAATATTGTCATGCTTCCTATTCCAATACCTAAAGTGAAAAAAGCCTGCCCTACAGCTGCATATATAACTTCAAAGAAATTTTCAGCACCGCCCTTAAATATTTTAGATAAATCAGGAAGCAAATAAAACTTTATCCCCTCTAAAGCACCATCCAAAGTTACAGACCTTATTATTAATATTATCACTATTACAAATAAAGATGACATCATAAACTTAGATGATTTTTCAACCCCTTCCTGAAGTCCTTTAAAACATATTAATGTACCCAAAAATACCGCTATAAATAAACTAATAATCATTATTTTAGGATTAGAAAGCATAGCACCAAAAAACTGAGCAACTCCATCAGGACTTAATCCCAATGTTGCACCAGTAGCCATATAATAAGCATAAGTAATTGTCCAGCCCGTAACACTAGTATAAAACATCATAAGTATTAGACATCCAAGCATTTGAATATATCCAATTAAATGCCATTTACTGCCTTCTTTTTCAAGTACCTTATAAGAGCCTGCAATATCTCTTTGTCCTGCACGTCCTATGCTAAACTCCATTATAAGTATAGGAAGCCCTACAACAGCTAAACATATAATATATATAAGCACAAAAGCAGCACCGCCGTATTTACCAGTGATATAAGGGAATCTCCATATATTTCCAAGTCCTATAGCACATCCAGCCGACACCAATAAAAAACCAATCCTGCTCGATAATTTCTCTCTCTTTTCATCATGCATATTAACAGCTCCAAAATTATTGATTATTATATTATACAACATTAAATTATTACTTCAAGTAGTAATATTAAAAATTAATCCATTTATAAAAAAAGGGATTACAAATTTACTGCAATCCCTATAAAAATACAAATAAAATATATCAGTGTATCACTACTATACGTACGCTGTTTTCCTGCCATCTTCCCTGCCATTTGCTTCCGCTGACAACTATAGCAGTATCTCCATGATTTGCCAAATCATGCTTAACTAATGTATCCTCAAGTATGTCAATTTGACCTCCATGACTAATACCTGCACTAAAGTTCAAATCTTCAGGCATCAGTATAGTATAAACATTATGGCATATAGCAAGTTTATTACATAAATCTTTATCAGCAGACATAAATACTATAAGAGTTTTAGGTCTTTTTTTAGATAAATTTTTAACAGTATGCCCTGATCTTGAAAGAGCAATAATAACCTTATTATCCAAACAATATGACAAGTAAGAAGCACTGTCTGATAAGGCATCATTCAATCCTCTGTCTAAAGTCATCATATTAGTATGAGCAAACTTTTCAGCCGATCTTTCAGCTGCCTCAACTATAGAAACCATAGCTTTAACGGACTCTATAGGATAATCTCCAGAAGCAGTTTCCGCAGACATCATAACAACATCCGTTCCATCTAAAACAGCATTAGCAACATCACTTGCCTCTGCTCTCGAAGGTACTGGGCTTTTTGTCATACTTTCAAGCATTTGCGTTGCTATTATTGTAACTTTTCCCATATCATTAGCCATTTTTAATATTTTTTTCTGCCATACAGGAACTTCTCCGAATGGTATCTCTACTCCCAAATCTCCCCTTGCAACCATCACTCCGTCAGAGTGTTTTATTATCTCTTCCAAATTTTCTAATGACTCTGTATTTTCAATCTTAGATACAATACCAACATTTTGAAAATTATTATCATCTAAAATCTTTCTAAGCCTTATAACATCTTCAGAACGTCTTACAAAACTCATACCCAAATAATTAACACCGTTTTTAGCAGAGAACAAGGCATCATTAACATCTTTCTCAGTTAAAACTTCAGTTGTAACATGTGCCCCCGGTAAATTGATACCTTTGCTGCTTAATATAGTTCCTCCTGTTATAACCTTGCATACAACAAGTTTTGAAGCCTCATCGCTTGATTCAACTATAAGCTGTATAGTACCGTCAGCTATTAAAAGCATAGAACCGCTTTTTACATCATGTGCTATATTTGAATGTGTTGTAGGTATTATACTGTCATCATTAGTTTCTTTATAACCGCTTAATTTTACAATATCCCCTTCTTTTACTGTAATAGGTTCTTTTAATTTTCCTATTCTTATTTTAGGTCCCTGCAAATCGGCAAGTATTGCAACAGGCTTTCTTAACTCATTAGAAACCTTTCTTATGATATTGATTCTCTCTAAATGCTCATCATAAGAACCGAATGAAAAGTTCAATCTGCATACATCTGCACCATTTTCTATAATTTTTTTTACCATCTCTTCATTAGACCATCTAGGACCTAATGTTGCTATTATTTTTGTCTTTCTCATTTATATTTCCTCTTAACTATTATAAAAAATTCCATCTGTATAATAATATAAAATATACAAAAATATTACAATAATAAAATAATTTTAAATTTTTAAAAATATAATAAATTTTACACTTTAAAAATATTAATTTTGTTATATAATAAAAACATGAGTAAGAGAAATATTATTTTATTTATAATACTAACAGCATTATCATTATGTGCATGCCAGCCTAAAAGTGAAACAGTAATGCTTACAGACATAGCAATAGATATGCCTAAAGATTTTCAAAGGGGATTCTTGGATAAAACTGTGGCTGTGGATAATACTGTGGAGTTTAATGAATCTTACGGAGTTGAAAGAAAAACAGCAATATATACGATAGTTTATACAAAATATAAATCAGCATACAGCGGAATGATAAGTTTAGAAAATGCCAAAAACAAGATAATCAATGGATTAAAGAATCATTATGCTATAAAAGAATTTCAAGTAATATCTGAAGGTACGCCTGAAAATTCTAAAAATTCCTATCAAGTTTTAAGCAGTTTTTATTACGGACCTAATAAAACATATCATAAATCTTTTTTAATGCTGCATGATAACGGTATACTCCAAATAATGTGCATGTATAATGCAAACAGTAAAAAAGATGATAAACAGATAAATGATATAATTCAGTCTGTAAGAATAATGAAAGATAATACAGCCAATACTAATAATTAAATATATTCTAATACGATATAAGAAAGTTCTTTAACTTTATCAATAGACAGAGATTCTCCTCTTATATTGCTGTCAATATCAGCTTTTTCTAATATTTCATCTATATATTCTTTACTAAGATTTAAATACGGAGAATTAATAAAATTATTTTTTATCGTCTTTCTTCTATTGTGAAACAATGTTTTAGATACAGATTTAAATAAATCTATCACAGACATATCCGCTTCTTTAGGAACTATACTTATAATAGATGATGTTACATTTGGAATTGGATAAAATACATCTTTTGAAACATTGCATTCCAATTTAATTGATGACATAAAATTAGCAAATAATGTCAAGGCTGAATAATTCTCTGTATCTTCTTTTGCTGTTAATCTGTATGCAAAATCACTTTGAACCATAAAAACAGCATAATTCCATTTAGAATATGATTTATATAAAAGCCATTCCATTATAGGACTTGCTATATTATAAGGTATATTTCCATATATATCATATTTTGTATTAGAATTAGGTATATCAAATTCTAATATATCATTATGTACAATATCAATATTATCAAATTTTTCTTTAAGATGATTATATAAAGCATTGTCATATTCAACTATAGTAATATTATTTTTGTATATATCTATAAGCATATTACTTAAAGCACCAAGTCCGCCTCCTATTTCCAAAGCATACGTACCTCTTGAAAGGTTATTAGGAACTGTATTTGCTATATTATATGCTATATTTCTATCGCATAAAAAATTCTGCCCTCTATTTTTATTTGGAAATATAGACTTGTCTTTTAAATAATTTACCACCTCTTTTTTGGAATATAAATTATCTAACATCTCTAGGTATTCTAGCCATTTGGAATATTATTAATAATATAAGAACAGCCGCAGCTAATACTGTAATTATAACTCCTACTGTAATATTAGATAGTACGACAAGAATTGCAGCAATATATTCAATAAATACTTTGTATACTATAGTAAGTATTAATGTACCTACAACACCAACTACTCTATTATAAAGAGTCATTTTTTCAGAAGCCATAGAAAGTCGGTATCTAAAAGAATAATACGCTATTATAATAAATAGAAGCAAATATGAAATAGGTTTTATATTTTTAGAGAATAATTCTAAATCTATCTCTCTATTTGAATATCCGAATCTAGGCATTTCATTTCTTAAAGTAAATAAATCAGGTACACTTACATAGTCCAAATTTAATGAAGTATAATTTCTAATAATATCCAATGTACTATAAGATATAGATATAGGTATTACCCTGATTTGAGTATCACTATAAACATAATCATTTTTATTCGTATCAAAATGTGCTTTTAGTATGATATTTTTACCATTATTTGTAGATTTCAAACTATCTGCCAATTTTCCATATAGATAATCTTCGGAACTAACCTTTTTTAATTCATCATCCAGCTTAATTATAGAAACATCAAACATATATAAACTGCCCTTAAACATTGCACCGCTTGATGATGATAATAAGGTATTTTTATCAAGCATTATATTAAGCCCATTATGATTTGCTATAGAAGATGTTGGAGATAAATCTGTTTTATCTATATATGCTTCTTTTACTTCCTGAGCTTCCCTAATAAAGAAATCGTATCGGCTTATTGCATCTCTTATGATAGAATAATAATTATTTACCTCAGCAACTTCAGGAGCTTCCATATAAAGTTTATATATTATATCATAAGCTGCCCATAATCTGCCATTTTCATATAAACTAATAGCTTCTGATAATCTGCCGTATACTGATATTTCTTCTGTAGTATTTCCGTAATATTTAGGCTTTTCATTTCTAGCAATACTTATTTTATTAAGATAATATAAAGCTAATGGATTATTATTATCTAATGCAAGAACCCTATTAAAGTATTTTAAAGCCTCATTATAATTATTTAAAGTAAACTCTCTTGTACCTAACTTTATAAGATTATTAATATTATTTATTTCTGCCTGATGAGTATTTTCATATCTCTTTCTTTTTTCTTCCTGTATGCTTTTTAAAAGCAGAATAACATTTCCGTCATTTTTATCATAAAATAAAGCTTCCTCAGCTAAATTATGAGCATTATCCAAATTACCTGAAGCAAGCTCTTCTTTAGCTTTCTCATAAGCCTCATCTCTCAATTTCAATTCATACTCATAATAAATCATAGCATCCCTATTGGCATTATGAGTTTTTATACTTGAAATCAAAGAATTAACAGCATAATAATCATATATAGTATAAAATGCCACTAGTAATATAATTGCCGCAATAGGATTAGCTATAACTTTTGATATATTTTCCTGATTTGTATATTTACCCTTAAAAAAAGAAAAATAAACAGATAAAGATGTTATATAAGGTATATATGATTTATAAAAGACCAAACTTACTAAAAAATAAGTAAGCATAGAGTATTCTTTACCTTCACCTCTTGAATATAAGACATAAACTACAAATATAAGAATTATGCTTATAACACTAAGTATTAAAAAACTTAATATGAGTTTATTGGTAATGCTATGTTCTTTTCTCATGAATCTATATTTTCTTCAACATCTTCTATTGTTTCTTCTATAATCTCTAAAGGTCTTAATTTAGGCTTTTTATCATAAATGTCCTGCATAACCTTTTGAGCCAAAACTCTAGGAGGCAATACTGTAAAATTATTTATAACTATATCGAAATATTCTAAAGCTTCCTCATATTTATTTTGATAATAATAACAAAAACCTATCTCATAATATGCCCAAGCAACATCTTTAGCATAATTATCTCTGTCAAAATTATCAATTATATATTGATAATACGCTATAGCATTCTTATACCTTTTATTACCAAATTCAGTGTAAGCCTTTTCAGCTATTATTTTAGGATACCTCTCTTCTTCAACAGATACCTTAACAGCTGAGGCACATGAACTTAATAAAAAAACAAGTACAATAAAAAAATAAAAATATTTTTTCACCAAAAAATCCACTATTTCTTTATAGTATACACTTCATCACGCACAGGCAAACTTTTACGCAAGGCTTTTAAAAAACTTCTCAAATCTCCCATTTCTTTATAATCATCACATTTTTCTACAGTTCTTCTTGCAACTGTAAAATACTTGTACATCTTTTCCTCCCCAAGTTTTTTACGCCATTGCTCTTGTGCACATTTTACTCTTAATAGATACTGGTTACCATCTACACCAGTTGCCTTTCTAAATAGAACACAATATCTGCAATTTGCACAATATATTTCTGTTTCGGACAATTGTTCATTTTGTTCTTCGCTCATAAATACTTACCATAAATTATATTCTTTATGATAAGAGTATAACAAAAATTGTAATTAAAGTCAAGATTGGTATTTTACCAAATTAAAGTACATTATAAATTACTATTATCGATAAAATGGTTAATAATATTAATTTATTCTTAAAATATTACGATAATCATTTGTAAGGAAAAACATGAAAAAAATAATAATATTCATATTTATTAACATAATATTTTCTAATATTATATATTCGCAGGATGCTGCTGTAAATTTTCAAGACATATATAATAAAATGAAAGAAAAATATTCTTCTATTTACCCAAAAAAATTTGAAGCATACATAAACGGAAAGATAGTTGAAAAACAAATAGCAACTATACCAGCTAAAAGCTACACTTCATCTAAAGAAAATATCAAATTAAAATTCACATTTGAACAAGGTGCTAAACCTACTCTTATACTAGAAAATGTTGATAGTTTTTATAGAAATATGTTTTCCGTATTTGAAGGAGCTTTAGAAACAACTGGGTTTTATGCAATAGTAGGTAATTCAAGCACTTACAGTTCTTTTTCACAAAAATTTGATTTAGAAAGTGTGGAAGAAAATAAAAATGAATATGAAATAACTTTAAGGGCTAAAGGTGAAGATAAAAATTACAGTGTTAATTATACTGTGAATAAAGAAACTCTATTAGTTGAAAGAGCAGAATATTATAATAAAAAATCTAAAATTTATGATGTTAATATATTTTATACAGAAATAGGCAATTATACACTTCCTGAAAGAATAAAATATAAAAGTTCTGACGGAAGAGTTAATTCAGAAATAGAATTTACCGATATAAAGACATTTTAAAAAATAAAAAATTACTGGATTTTGTTTTATGAGAAAAATATTGCTGATTACATTTTTTACTTCAATAATTATAAGCATGCAGCTTCATGCTATTGATGTAGAGAGTTTATTTAATTTATCAAGCAATGGAGATATTGTTTATTATAATAGCGATAATATTGATAATTCAGAATATGCTCAGGCTGAAAATCTAAAATATGATTTACAAAAACAAGGATATAATGTCTATTCAATAGTTATTGCTGATATACTTCCCAAAGAAGGAAATGAGTTTATAGCTCTTGTATCCTCTTTGCATGGGGATAAAATGCTAATATTTAACGGAGATAAAGAAGAGTTTTCATATTTAACTGACAGACATGGAAAAAATTCTGCTATAGATTTAGAAAATTTTTATGACAGAAAAAATGAAGTAGGTATTATAAAATATTATATACTAAATGAAAATGGGCAGGACAGGGATATATATATGTATATGTTTAGAATAGATGGAAGCAGCGTAAAGTTTATTGCAGATATATCTTTTTATAAAGAAATAAATTCTATGAAAAGTTCAGTTATCACTCAGATGAATAATGTATTTGAAGATATTGACGGAGATGGAATATATGAAATGCTTGTGGAATCAAGAGAAAAAATCGTTGGAAGAAGCGACAGAGTAGAATATCAAATATATAAATTGAGCAAAAGCAAAGGAAGATATGAATGCATTATGTCTTCATGGCTTGAAGAATCACCTGTAGATTTATCTAAATATTTTGAAAAGAATATAACAAAATAAAACAAAATGGGCTTTCTTTTTTAATTAAGAAGCCCATTTTTTATTATCAATAATTATATTTTCCAATCAGGGAAGCGTTTTATAACCGCTGATATAATATCTGTTTTATAATGCTGCTCTAAATTTACAAGTTTTTGGAATTCGCTGAATATTATTTTAACATCCTCTTCAGATTCATTTTCTATAAATTTAAGCAAATATTCTTTCTCAAATACTAAATCATAAACCACTTTTAAAAGTTTTCTAGCCTGTGCCGAAGTTTCTTTTTTATCAAGCATTTTTGATAAATGAGGCATAATACTAAGCAAACCTATCATAAGCGAATTTTTATTTATTTTAATATCCCCTTCTATATCATCATAATATTCCCCATCAAGTATCTTCTGAGCAAAATATACAAATGATTCAGGATATTCTCTATAATGAAGAAATATGTCGTCAATAGTTTTTGCAAGCATATCAACCTTTCCGTCAGCAAATAATTTATTTACTATTAAATAATTATTCTTAACCTGCGAAGAATAAAGCATCTTCAATATTATATCATAATAATCATCTCTCCTGCCGTCCCAAATAGCTTTTATGTATTTTTCTCTATAATTAGAGGAAGGCAAAACTTCATAGATATAAGTATAATCCTTAACATTTTTAACTATATCTGATAATAATGGTATATCTTTATCATTATTAGAAGATTGACTTCTCAAATATATAGTACTTATAATTCTTGCTGTATCTTCTGATTTCTTATCTTTAGAAATGCCTACAAAATAATCATTCATTTCTTTAGCCTCATCAGAATTCAAATTAGGAGTATAAGTTAAATATTCCATATAAATTTGATATTTTTCAAAGAAATCATTTGTCTTATTAAATTTAGATAAACTTTCAGCATCATAAGTTTCTGCTTCTTCATTATAAAGGAAAGTATTTTTATCAAATTTAACTGTAGTGGAAGCCCTTACAGATTTTTTTGCACTTTCAAGCCATTTAGTATAAACTCCCTCGGCAATTACAATACTAGGTTTTGAAGTTAATTCCTGTTTTAAATCTTTTGTATTAATAGTCTTTCTATATTTCAATATTATAGTTAAAAGCTCTGTAGGATTTTCTTCTGCTATTTTTTTAAGCTCATTAAGTTTGTAAGCCTTATAAACATTTATATCATCATCAGGCAATGTTGTAAGAGATTGTATAGCCATATCAAATGTCATCTTTCTCTCTTCATCCTGCTGTACAAATTTAATTTTTAATTCATTTATATTTATAGACTTTATTTTTCCTACACCGAAATTTCTATGAATAACATATTTATCAACATCATATTGTATATATTTCTCAAATATTTCTATACATTCTTTAGGCTTTTTATTAACATTTGTTATTGAAGATATTTCTTCTATTTTTTCAAAAAGTGTATGTTTAGGATATAATCCTTTATAAACATCAACAAGTCTGTGTCTGAAAAATTTAGCCTTTTTATTATTCTGTGCTACTATATCCTGCTCATAATTAAGAAGATTCTTAATAGTTTTCAAAGCATCATTATAACGGCTGTTTTCTAAATAATAGAAAAATATTAATTTCCATACATCTATCATAATATTAGAATCAACAAGCTCATGCAAAGCAGCTTCATGCTTAAGCAAATAATTATAATTGTCAGGCTCATATTCAAGTACTTTCTTTATATCGCTTTCAGCATTATTTCTCTTTCTAATTAGATTTCTTTCAAAAGCTATTTTATAATAATGAACAGCACTATTAATATCGCCTGCCATCTCTTTAGTATGGGCTATCTTTTCAGGCAGTTCTGGATTTGATGTATCAAATTTGATTAATCTCTCCCAAATTTCTAATGCTTCAGATTCTCTATTGACACTCTGATAATAGCTAGCTAAATATCTCAAAGCATAATCGCTTTCATAGTATTCATCTAAAATCTTTTGAGCTATAAACTCAACAATATTCCACTTCTTAGCATTTTTAAAAATACCCAAAAGTTTATCTAAACTGCCTTCTGTATAATTTTCTATTTTTAAATTTAATAATCCATTAGCATATAATGCTGATATATGATTAGGATTTTTTTCTAATTGTAATTTAGCAGTATCTATAGCAGAATTAATATCATTAATATCATTAATATCATTTACAACAGCAGCTAAATCAAAAAAATACTTAGTAGTATAATTAAGCAAAGGCTTTCTTGTAAATGTTTCCTCTGAAAATATATTTTCTAATTTTTGTAGAACTTCTGACATCTTGTCACCCCTTATCTAATATTTTTATATAGTATTGCAATAAGTCCTTATCTATCATAGCCATTTTTCTGCCCCATATCTTTACCTCATCAATATCAGAATCATTATTCCTCATAATAAGATATGTTGTAAGGAATGCATAAGAAGATAAAAGTTTAGGTGCTGTTATATCTCTTAATTTTATTTTTCTGTAATCAGCCTCCAATCTTGAAATATTCTTTCTCAGTTCAAATTCTTCTTTCTCGCTCAAAGGTCTTTTTACATCCAATATATTCATCAACTCACCATAAGCACTCATCCACATTATTATCTCTTCCTGACTATTATTATGAATCCCCCTCTTAATTATTATATCTCTAATTTCCCTTAATACATCAATGCTGATATTCTCAAATTCTATACTTAAAGGATCATAAAATAAAGCATCTCTGATATACATCTTAGATTTTTTCTTATCACCCAATATATCATAAATCATGGCTATAAAACTAAGAGTATTTGAGTTATAAGGCTCTATAGTATTTAAATACTCATAAGACTTTAAAGCCCTAGAATAATCCTTTAATTCTATAAAAGCATTTGATAATAAATGCAGCTCTTCAGTTCCTTCAATATCATCAGTATTCTTTTCCATTATAAGTTCAATAGTTTTATTATAAACAAAATAATGTATAGCCTTTACTGAAATCAAATCTTCGTCATAAGATTTATTTCCTACAAAAGCCATAAATTTCTTATAACTGGAATCAAGCAGCTTACAATACTCTATACAATTATTCTTCACACTCTCAAACTTATCAAGCCTATTAATCCAAAACTTCACGCAAGATATATTCTCATAAAGATTTGAACATTCAAAATCCATGTACATGATTCTGTCAAAATCTTCCATAGATTCTTTAAATAAACCCTTCTTCAATTTACTTTCTATAAGGCTGAAAATATCCTTTACAGATTCTTTTCTTGAAAATAATTCCTCTGCCATTATATTTAAATAAACTACTCCCTTAAAAGGTAAAAATGTATAGAGTTATACACATAATGATATAATATAATCAAATAAAGAGAAATTGTCAAGTAAAAATGATACGCCATTATATAAAAAGGCTATATATGTATTATATGTATTACTTTTGATATGCTATATCTCCTGATTTCAATACTGTATTGCATAAATTATCATCTAAAGTATAAAGCAAAAAGTTTAAATTAGGAGCATTCCATATTATAATATCTGCTTTTTTGCCCTTTTCTATAGTTCCTATCTCATCTCCTCTATTGATAGCACAAGCAGCATTAATTGTAACTGCATTAAGTATCTCTTCAGGCTTTAATTTATATAAAATATATGCTAATTTCATAATGAATTGTATATTATAGCTTGGACTTGAACCAGGGTTATAGTCAGAAGCTATTGCTATAGGTACATTTCTTTCAACCATATATCTTGCTCTAGCATAAGGCATACTAAGATAAAAAGATGTATTAGGCAAGAGAACTGCTACAATACCTGATTTTCTTATAAGGTCTATAGCCCTGTCATCAGACATAACTAAATGCTCAGCACTTATTGCTTTAAATCTTGCCGCCAAATATGAACCTCCGCTGGTTTCAAGCTGATCAGAATGTACTTTTATACCCATATTATATTCCTGAGCAGAATTTAATATTTTATGAGTTTCCTCCATATCAAAACCGCCATTATCACAAAATACATCGCAGAACTCTGCAAGTTTTAATTTAGATATCTCTGGTATCATTTCATTACATATAAGATCAACATATCCGTATCTATTATTTTTATATTCTTCTGGTACAACATGTCCTCCCATAAATGTTGATATTATGTCTATCTTATGATTATCATTTAATTTTCTCATAACCTTTAATATTTTTATCTCATCCTTAAGAGTTAATCCATATCCGCTTTTACCCTCAAGGGTTGTTGTACCATACTTCAGCATATCATCCAATATAGGCATAGTTTTTTTATATAAGAAATTTTCTGTTTTATCTCTGGTATCTCTAACAGTTGATAATATGCCATAGCCTGATTTTATTATTTCTAAATAGTTCATATTGCCTGTAACTATATCATACATCTCATCCTCTCTTGATCCTCCAAATACAAAATGAGTATGACAATCTACAAGTCCTGAAGTAACTAGAAGTCCATGAGCATTTATAGTTTTTTTAGCCTTAGCTTTCTTATCTTTGCCTACATATTCTATAATTCCATCTTTTATACCAATAGAAGCATTTTCATAAAATTTAATACTGCCTTGCTATTTACCAGATAAGGGCGTATTACCTTCAGCTGTTGCTAATGAACCTATATTTTTTATTAGAATGTCTAACATAAAAACCTCTCTAATTTTTATATTAACAACGAATAACATAAAATACTAACTTTATATATTATAAATACCAACCCATATATAAAATAATAACATAAATTAGAAAAAATGTATAATTTAAATTACATATTATTGTATTATTTTTGAAGTTTAAGATATTCCATTAATCTGTCATAATCAGTATTTAGTATAAGACTTTCTGGAAAACTTATAGAATTTAACATATCTATAGAATCTTTATGATCTCCAACCTTATATTTTGAATGAGCATCAGAAGTGATTACTATATTTACCTCATATTTTTTACAAAGCAGAGCAATCTCTCTGCATATAGGAGCACTTCCAAGCCTTACAGTAAAAGAAGAAGAATTAATTTCTATAAGTTTATTATATTCTTTACAAAGCTTTATAATATAATCCATATCAAATGGAAATTTAGGATTACCAATATGCCCTAAACAATCCACATCCTTATTCTTTATAACTTCTAAATATCCGTTTGTATGTTCTTTAATATTGATAGGCTGTATAGCATCTTCATGATATGAAGCTATAACAAAATCTAAACTGCTTAAAACATTAGGGCTTAAATCTAGTTTACCGCTGTAATCTATAATATTAACTTCAGCACCTTTTAATAACCTTACACCATTTACATATTCAGGCAAACTATGCATAGCCTTGAAATGTACAGATTTAGCTCCGTCGCTGGAAGCAGGTCCATGATCAGTAATAGCCAATGCCGAAAAATCTTTATCCTTTGCAGCACTCAGCATTTCATCTACTGTACTATATGCATGCTCACTGACTAAAGTATGCGTATGTAAATCAGCTATTATTTTCATAGTATGCCTTATCTTGATTTAGCTATTTTTTCTATTATATCAACAGCATTATCAATGCCTATAAAATCACTATTCAAACAAACATGATAATTTCTAGCATCTCCCCAATTTTTACCAGTGTAATAATTGTAATGTTTAGATCTCAATTTATCTCTTTCTTTTAATATTTTTTCTATATTAGAAGCATCAAGTTTATATTCATTAACAGCACGTTTTATCTTACTTTCCATATCAGAATAAATAAATATATTGATACAATTCTCAAAATTTTCTAATATATGATTAGCACATCTTCCAACTATAACACATGAATGTTTGGATGCTACCTCTTTTATAACATTGCTCTGTGCAAAAAACATAGTATCCTGCAAAGACTCTCCGTTTCCAAATACCATATTTCCAGCATAGGAACCTGTTATGGCAAAATTAAACAAAGATGAGCCTGTTAATTTTTGTTCGTTTTCTTTAATATACTCAGGAGAGAATCCCGTTTTATCAGAAGCCATCTCTATTATAGCCTTATCATAAAAAGGTATATCCAGCTTTTTAGCAACCATTTCTCCTATATACCTGCCGCCGCTGCCGAATTCTCTGCTGATAGTTATAATAATCTTTTTATCCATAAATAATATACCTCTGTTTATATCTTATAAGTATATAGTTTATCAATATTATAATATTTGTCAAATTTAAATTACTACTTGAAGTTAATTTTTCTATACTAAAGAAAAGTATTTGTACTACAAAAATGCTTTTTAGAAGAAATCAGAGAAAGTTTTTTCTCTGGCATTTTCATCTTTCATTACACCTATATCGTATAAATATCTAGTAACAGCCAAAGAAAATCCGCCTTTTATAGGTGTTTTAGGATAAAGTATTATAATAGGAGTTCTTTTCTGAACAGATATCATAACTTTTTCTTCATCAAAAAGAATAGGTCCTAATAATACCAAATTTATATCCAATGAAAACTTCGCAGAAACTTTTTTTATTTCTCTATACAAATTAATAGCCCAGTCAATATTTTTTACTTTATTAACTATTAAATACATTTTATCTGTCATATTATTAACGTATATCATCTTCATTAATCTGTAAAGATCAGTCAAAGCTGTAATCTCAGGATTGGCAACAAGTATAATATCATCAGACATCTCATAAAAACGCATCATAGGCTGAGTAATACCTGCCGCATAGTCTATAATAACATAATCATAATCATTAGCTAAAACTTTTAAATCTTTAGCCAAATTAGATAAATTAAAATCATTTTCAAATTGAACAAATCTTTGTATATTAACACCAGCACTTATAACATCTATACCGTATTCGCTTCTAATAACACAGTCTTTCAATGTTAAAGTACCCTCAAAATATTCCTGCAGTTTAGACTGAGGCTTAACATGAAGTAATATAAAAACATTGGAACAGTTAATATCTATATCAAATACCAAAACTTTATAACCTCTGGAAGCCAATTCGGCAGAAAAATTAACTGAACATAGTGTTTTACCAGCACCGCCCTTGCCGCTGGAAAAAGATATTATTCTTCCCATAATTATTGTCCCGTATACAATTTTAATACCTGAGCCACTTTCAATCTGACATTTTCATCCCAATCTAATATATGTGGCTTTAATGCCTTGATAACCGCTATTTTATCTGCTGTAGAAACTAAAGAAGCTAATTCATCAAGAGCATTCAATCTTTTTTCTACATCCTCGCTTTCTAAATCAGAAAGTATTTCTTTCATAATTTTGTCCTTATGAAACAATATAATATTACATTATAATTATACATTATAAAATATTTTTGTCAAAATATAAAACTATTAATATTTTAATAGACTTGTTTCAAAACTAAATTAATAGATAATTATACTGTTTTAATTTTTAGTGTTTTTTATTTTATAAGTGAGGCTTTGCTGCCGTGCCACAAAGAAGCATACGAAGTACGCCCGCGACGAAGGACTGCATATTGATATACTAAAATAACAACTTATACAACATATAAAATATTATATTTCATAATTTTAAAATTAAATAAATTTTACAGTTAATCTTGTCAAATACTTTTTAAACAAGTCTAATATATCATAATCATATAAACGGCTTTTCTCTGGTGAAATCTGGAAGATAATTTTCAGAACTTTCCATTTCCTGAATAAGCAAATTTTCAAAACCCAAATCAAGTGCATAATCAACTAAATCATCATACTCTTTTTTGTATAATTTTCTATTTATATTTTCAAAACTGCATGCCTTGAATTTCGGATTATACTGAGACATTAGAGATATCGCTGTATTCAAGAAACCTCTATCCTTTAATTCGATTAATACATCATAAGAATCAGATTCGTTATTAGGAAGAATCAAATGCCTTATTATAATACCGCTCTTAGCTATTCCATTATCATCTAATACTAAATCCCCAACCTGTTTCTTCATTATATCTATAGCATTAATAGCTACATTAAAATAATTTTCAGCTCTAGAATACTTTACAGCTTTATCATCAAAAACATATTTCAAATCTGGAAGATATATATCAACAATACCATCCAAACAATCTAATAACTCTTTAGTATCATAACCATTTGTATTATAAACTATGGGAAGATTAAGTCCTTTTTCTAAAGCTATCTTTAACCCTCTAAGAACGGGATATATAACATGCGTTGCACTAACTAAATTAATATTTTCTGCACCCTGCTTCTCTAAATCTAAAAAATAATCAGCCAATGTTTCTATATCAATTATATCCCCTACTCCATCAGAGCTTATTTGATGATTCTGACAAAATACGCAATTCAAATTGCAGCTTGAAAAAAACACTGTACCGCTTCCGCCTTTTCCTACAAGCATAGGCTCTTCTCCAAAATGCAGAGTATGAGATGCTGTTTTTATATGATTAATATCTTCAAAAATTTTACATCTTCCTACCTTACCAGCATTTCTATTAATATTGCATATATGACCGCAGCAGATACATTTATCATAAAGAAGTTCAGCCTTTTCTAAAGCATTATTTATATTATTTAAATGTTTGCTATTATACATGATATTATACACCATTTATATATAATTAAGTTTTCCATAAGTGATTTTTTTATGAAGATTAATAGCCTCAGAATCGGTAAGATGTGCTACATAATCTTTAACAAATTCCTCATCACTGCTGTATGGAATATTCGCTTTTTTAAATAATTTATCTTCTTCTATTATTTCTTTATGCTTCATTAAATATTCAAATATCGAAGATACTATTCTATTAACACGTTCTGCATCCTCAAGTATAGCCTTGCTTTCATAAACCTTTTTAAACATAAAAGCTCTTAAATCATTGATAGCCTTTAACACCTTTGCATCTATATCTATTTCCATTTTTTCAATACTAGCCTCAATAACAGCCATAATCATAGTATCAGCTCTCTCTCCGTAAGTGCTTCCTAAAACATTAACAATATCCTTAGGCAAATCCTCATACTTAAGAAGACCGTATCTTATAGCATCATCAACATCATGATTGGCATAAGCTATTGTATCTGATAATCTCACAATCATACCCTCATTTGTAGAAGGACCTGAAGAATCAGCTATCAATTTTCCGCTTTTTCCCTTTGTATGTTTTATAATACCATCTCTTACTTCAAAACTTAAATTAAGACCTTTCCCTTTTTCTAAATGTTCTACTACCCTTAAAGAATGCGAAGAATGGTGAAAGCCTTTAAAATATTTAGCTATAGCTTTTTCTCCTGCATGTCCGAATGGGGAATGTCCTAGATCATGTCCGAATGCAATAGCTTCTGTTAAATCTTCATTAAGTCTTAATGCCCTTGCTATGCTTCTAGCTATCTGCATAACTTCAAGCGTATGTGTTAGTCTAGTTCTGAAATCTCCTACAGAAAGCATTATAACCTGTGCTTTATCTTTAAGACGCCTAAAATATTCGCTGTGTACTATTCTATCTCTGTCTTGCATATAAATTGTTCTTATATCATCCTTTTCTCTTGGGTATACTGTCCCTTTGCTTTCAGATGAAAATGCTGCGGCTGGAGATAAAAAAGCTTTTTCTCTAGTTTCTATATCAAGTCTTATTGTTCTCAAAATATTTTCCTTAAAACTATATTGCAATAATTATGTTAATAATAAATCAATTAATGAAAAAACACAATAATATAAAAATCAATTAAACAAATAAACTAAATAATGATCTTTATTTATATAGTATTTCATATCATCTAAAGCAATAAATATTCTTTCATACCCACTGTCAGACATTACAATAACACCAATATCTGTTATAATAAATACTAAATCATCATTATAAAAATTATTAGGTGCATTATACTTTTTTAGTAAATCATCAGAATTATTTACCAAATCTTTAAAATAAGAACTTATCAATTTTTGATTATTCAAATCATAAATAAGAGAAACATTATTAATTGAGAGTTTTTTATTTTCTTCTATTTTAGTAACTCTTTTATATATACATATAGTTTTTTCATCAAAATATAATATATTAAAGGCATATAAATCTTTAATTTTTGCAAAATATTGTTTTAGTTCATAAGTGGAAAATTGTTTGAGAATTGAACTAACTTCATCTGAAAGCTCTTTTTCTTTTTTACATTTAAAATCTTCTGAAAAAATATATTCTCCGTTAATATCAAAATTTATTTTTTCTTTATTATCTATAAAGACATAATAAAAATTAAATAAATGATTAAGAATTGTTACAATTATTCCTCTGCTATAAGTTTTTAAATATTTAAATCCGCATACATGGAAATTTTTTATATTTATTTTGGGTTCATTAATTATTTCAAAAATACCTTCTATTCTTTTACCATTAATCTCCATAACATATTCAATTTTTGAAAGATTAGTGTTTTTTAAATTTATTTCTGCAATATTTTTTCTGTTTAAAGTTATAAATTCTTCAGTATCATAGTCAAAAACTTCAATTTTTTTACTGTTTCCTGCAATCTCATAAATTCCGAATAAATCTGCATTATTTATAAATATTTTACCCATATACAAATAATGAATACCCTCATCAATATTTTCAAATCTATTGCAGTAGATATACATATTATTAATATTGTCTTTAAGTATAAAAAAAGTTATATCTTTTATATAAAAATAAGGACGGTATTTATTTTTCATTAAGATTTTAAAAATAATCACTAAAACAATAATAGAAATAATCAAAATAAAATATTCGTTATGTAAAATACTGTATAATAACTTTGCCATAATATTTATTTAACTCCAAAATTATTTTTTGTTGATTATTATATACATAAATAAAAATAAATCATAAAAACAATTATTGCCTATCAAAAAAACTAAATAAATAATTACTTCTATTTAAATAATTTTTTAAATCATTTGATGAAATAAATATTCTATCTGCGATTTTTTTATTTGTATTTTCCAAATCATAATCTTCATCGCTAAGAATTAAATTTGTATATTCAGGCATTACTATAATTCCTGTATCTGTTAAAAGAAATATTAAATTATCTATATTATCATAAAAATAGTCGGCAACTGCATAATTAGATAATAATGCTTTAATATCAGTAACTAAATCTTTTAAATATGAACCTATACTTTTTTCTCCGTTCAATTCAAATATAAAAGAATGATTTTTTACTACAGCTTCATCGCTTCTTTCATCTGCTTTTACAGTTCTTTTATATATGCATATTAATTCATCATCATAGTATAATATATCAAAGCATCTAAAGTCTTTAAGTTTCTTATAATATATAATACCAATTTTATCCGCATAATAGGCTTTGTTTTGATCATAATGATGGAATTTTTCTATAATAATCTCTTTATTTTTTAATTCTTCTTCAAGCTCTCTTCCTTTTTCTTCTTTAAAATTTTCATCAAAATAGTAAGTTCCGCTGATGAATGAATTTATTCTTTCTTTTCCTTTAATAAAAGGGTAATTGAAATTAAATAAATAATTAGTAAGCATCTTTCTTACTTCGTCCATACCAAGATAAGCTGAATATTTATCATTAGTAAAAGTAGTCTGTTCTACTGGAATATAAAACTCCCTTATTTCTATTTCAGGCTTTCTAATAACTTCAAAAACTCCTTCTACTTTTTTGCCTTCAATATCCATAGTATATTCAATTTCTGATGTTCTTTCATAATCGAATTCTCTTTTGAATTTTATCTTTAACAAAATTTCTCTATTGTTTTCTTTTGAACTCCAACCGCCAAATTTACGTGCTTCTTTCCATGACTTTTTATAAGGATCATCGTATTTAAATTGCTTTTCCTCCAGTCTTTCAAAATAAGCCATATCATAATCACGGTAAACATTAATTTGATTATTATTTAATTCATTAGTTTCACGAATCATTAATTTATTTTCGATATTTATAAACATTTGACCTGTAAAAGAAGCAAAATATTCACGTGCAAAATTATCAAATTTTACTTTAAGTACATACTTAATTTTACCGCGGTATTTTCTGTACCATTCATCATAATTATTATCTTTATATTTATAGCAATTAATATATATATTATTTACTCTATCTTTCAGCATGAAAAAACTTTTTTCATATACCAATATTTTATTTTTAGCATACCATTTTTTTGCTTTCTTCTCAATTAGAAAAAATACGGATAGAAAAATGATAATTGATCCAAGCAAAACAGGCCAGAAATAATCACTAATAAGAAAAAGTCTTAATGGTTCCAATATTCCAAATGATATCATAAATACTCCTATTATTGTTATGCTCGCCGCCGCCGTATATAAGCTAGCGAGTAAACTCACTAGCTGGCTTTGGCTCGCTTGTTAATTATTATGCTCTCCTTTTATTATTGCTAATAAAAATTATTGGCTTATAGGCTCTGCCAATAATTTTTATATTTAGCTTTCTAATATTTTATTATGTTTGCATTTTATTGTTGCTAGCGATAAACTTACTTAATATATACTGACAATTTTTAAGTTTGTCATTTTTTTATTGTTCTTTTTCCCGCCGCATGCCTGCCTACGGCGGACAGCGTCAAAGAACAATACGAAGTACGCCTACGGCGAAAGTGCAAGTATAAAATTAGTATTAAATCATACTAATAAAAAATATAAAAATTAATTATCTCCTATTAAAAAATTTAAATAAATAATGACTTTTATTCAGATAATTTTTTAAATGATATGTAGGGATAAATATTCTTTCTGCAGTATTTTCTAAATTCATATCTCTATCATTAAGCTCCATATTTGGGTATTCAGGCATTACTATAATTCCTGTATCTGTTAAAAGAAATATTAATTTATTCATATTATTATAAAAATTATCAGTAAGTTCATAATTAGATAATAATTCTTTACTATCAACAACTAAATCTCTTAAATAAGAACTTATACTTTTTCTTGTTTGAATCTTTCATCAAAATTATAAGCTCCGCTGATAGCCATATTTATTTTTTCTTTTCCTTTAATAAAAGGATAATTGAAATTAAATAAATAATTAGTAAGCATTTTTTTTGTTTCATCAACTCCCAAACCATCATATTTGTAAGACAGTTTATCAGGAAAACTCATCTGTTCAATTGGAATATAAAATTGTTTTACTTCTATTTCAGGCTTTCTAATAACTTCAAAAACTCCTTCTATTCTTTTATTTTCAATATCCATTGTATATTCAATCTTAGATGTTCTTTCATAATCTAATTCTTTTCTGAATGTTATAGTTGTAAGTTTATCTCTTACATCTTCTTTTGAATACCAACCCTCAAATTTAGGTTTATCATTTGGATTAAATTCATAATATTGAAAAGGGGTTTCTATTTTGTATTGTCTGTAATATAAATCCTTAAAATATTTTTTGTCATAATCATGGTAAACCACCATTTCATCTATGTATAGTTTACTAGTTTCACGAATAATTAATTCATCGCCGTTATTTATAAATATTTGACTTGGGAAACGGTCAAAATATTCATTTGCAAAACCGTCAAATTGTCTTTTTATTCTACTTTCATCTTCTGCCCAATTGTTGTTTAATGATAGTATATCCTCCATTTTAGAATGGTGATCGTTAAACCATTTGGCATAAGCATTATCTTTATATCTGTAGCAATTAATATATATATTATTTACTTTATCTTTAAGCATAAAGAAATCTTTTCCATCTACTATTATTTTATTTTGAGAATACCATTTCTTGGAACGCTTCTTTATATACATAAAAATAATATAAAAAATAACAATAAAAACTAAACCTATAATAAACTTCGTATTTTCATTTTGATTCAAGAGAAAATCAAATATATTATCTATCATAATAAACTCCTATTATTGTTATGTTAGCCCACACGAAGTGTGCTTACTTTTGGTTAGCCATATAATAACCTACTTGGTTGCTTTGGCTCACTTATTTTTGTTATACTAGCTTTTTAGGATTAAATATAAATCCATTATGAAAAAAATAATAAAGTGAATAAAATTTTAAAATACGGTTTTTTATACGTCATATTTATCGTATCTAATTATAATTTTATTCACTTAAAATATTATTTTCCTAATTTACGAAGACTAATTGAGTTAACTTGCTGCGTTCCATTATAAACAGATAGTTCAAGTGCTTCATTAGTAAATTTAAATTCTAAGTGAGCATCATTTTTAGATATAGTTTTATAATGATTATCTGCTACTTGTGATAATTTACTATTTCCTATATCGCCTTTTATAGCTCTGTCGCTTTCCATTACAATATCCACGCACTTTTTCACAACTTCTATTGTAGATTCATCATTAGGATAGTTAATTTCTATACCATCATAATCTACAATTATAAGAAGCGATTTCATATATGTTTCATCAGGTGACATAAAATATTGACCGTATAGGTCTTCAGGGATATTTGTGTTTTTTTCTGTTTTTTTAGAACATGCAATATTAACAAATAAAAAAGTTGAAATTAATAAAAAGAATGAAAATTTTAAAATTCTATCTTTCATATCATATAACCTCCTCTTATGTGGAATTATAAATACATTTTTTAATTATGTCAATAAAAAATTTGTTCATGCATAAAAATATTCGATATTCTTTACTAGGCTTCATTAGAAAATATATTTATTTTATAAAATATAGTATTAAATCATACTAAATAATAATTATTCTTTACTATAATGATATTTGCAAGATGTTATTATTAAGTTATTATTTTCTATATGATAAACTAATCTATGCTCTAAATTAATTCTTCTTGAATATAAATCTTTTTTATCATATTTTAATTTTTCAGGCTTACCTATACCAGAATATGGCTCTCTAATAATATCCTTAATAAGTTCATTAATTTTCTTTACAATTGTTTTATCATTAGATACCCAGAAGATATATTCCTGCCAAGCTCTTTCATTAAAAACTATTTTCATTTTTCAAGCTCTTCAAGTTCTTCTAAAGTCTTAACTATAACTTTTCCATTAGTTTCCATATCTATAGCTTCATCAAGATACTGCTGTTCTTTTATTATATCAATGATTTTTGTTAAACTTTCTTCAGGCATACTGTCTATAATATTTATTAATTCTTCTTTAACTGTCATAATTATTCCTTAACAATTACTTACTAATAGTATAAATAATAATTAAAACAAAATCAAATTTTTAATTCTAATTTACACCATATAAATTAATTAAACAAATAAGATAAATAATGTTCTCTATTTATATACTCTTTTATATTCTTATTATCAATAAATATTTTTCCGTAGCCTTTTTCTTTCATTATTATAATAAATGAATCAGTTATACCGAAAACTAAATTATCTATATTAGAATAAAAATCACTGTTGATATTATGTTTTTTCAATAATTCTTCAGGATCTTTTACTAAGTCTTTAAGGTAAGAGCTTATTAATATTTGACTGTCTAACTCAAATATAGCAAAGAGATTATTTATTTCGGCAAGATTAATACCCTCTAATTTTGAAAATCTTTTATATATACATATTATTTTATCATCATAGTATAATATATTAAAACTTTTAAACTCTTTAAGTTCATCATAAATATCATTATAATTGCCTATATAAGATAAGATGCTATCATCAAATAATGACTGCCAATCTTTTTTATAATATTCTTTTACATACAATCCAATTATATCTCTATTTTCTTCTATTTTTTCTTTAACAAACTCATCTGAAAACTCTTCAGCTCCATTAATAAATGAATTGATTTTTTCTTTTCCATTTATAAAAAAATAATTAAAATTAAATACATTATAAACAAATCTTTCCTCAGCTTTCTTTAATGGTGATATTTCTGAATTACGCAAACTTATTACTTCTGCTTCAGGCTTTCTTATGATTTCAAAAATGCCTTCTATTTTTACAGTCTCTCTAAAAGTGTTTTTAAGTTTATCTGCAGTAGAATCTATAACATTTGTATAAGGATCAAACTCAATAATATATTCTATTTTTGATTCTGATATATCATATAATTTTGTTTTGAATTTTATATAAGCAAAAGTAGTTGCAAAATTTGTAGATATAGATATATCATAATAATTACGAACTGTTATTCCTTCAGATCCTACAATAATGTTATTTATAATAAATCCATTATCATTATTTATATATATTATTCCTGCATTTCTGTATTCATAAACATAAATATATATATATTGTTTATTTTATCTTTAAGCATAAAAAAATCATTTTTATAAAATTTAACAGGATTATTTTTAGCATCATTTGTCAGTATACCAATAAAGACAAGAGCTGCCAATATCACTCCTGCTATAATTATTAATTCCATCATATAACTCATAACTCCTTATTATTAGTTTTCTAATAGTAAAAAATATAAGCAGTAAATCATTAAAATTTTATTTGTAAAAATTTAATCAAATAAATAAGATAAATAATGAGCTTTATTGACATGTTCTTTTATATCGTCTAAAGAAATAAATATTTTTTTATGCCCCTTATCTTTCATCAATATAATGCCAGCTTCTGTTATAAGAAAAATTAAATTATCTATATTCTTATAAAAGTTAGAATTATATTTTTTTAATATCTCATCAGCATTATTAACAAAATCTTTAAAATAAGGACTTATTAATTTTTCATTATTTAAATCAATTATAAGCGATATATTATTTACTGTAAGATTATTATTAGCTTCTATTTTAGCAAATCTTTTATATACGCATATTGTTTTATCATCTAAATACACTATATTATTAACATTATAAAAATCTTTAAGTTTGTCATAATATTTAGTTTTAATATCGTTAAATGACATACTCTCATGTTTCTTTAAAATCTGTTCAACATTTATCTCCAATTCATTTTTTTTATCAGAATACGATTTATTATCTCCGTTTATATATGCATTAATTTTATCTTTATTCTTTATATTGAAATGATAGAGATTAAAGAAATAGGAAAGCATCCCTATAAAACGATTACCTTTTGAAACCTTTTTAAATCTTAATCTAGAATATTCTACATTAATATTAGTATTTCTATTTACTTCAAAAACTCCATTAATAATTTTAGAGTCAGCTATTTCCGCAATATAGTCAATTTCATTTTTATCACTCTTTATAAAATCATAAAGAGAACAATCGAATTTTATTATAGCTTTTTCATTTGCTTCCATGTCAACATCATACCAGCTAAAATATTCCTTATCATTTTTTTTATTATCATACAAATCATAAATAGCAATATCATTCCCCGAAAAATTACTGTTTATATTATAATATCCTTTTAGCTTATTATTATTTATAAATATATTTCCAAAAAAACCCAGCATTGTAGATAATAGTCCGAAAGAATAATAAGTATAACAGTAAATATACATATTGTTTACTTTATCTTTAAAAGTTATAAACATTGTACTCTCTTCATAAATATTAGGAATATATCTTCTTTTATATGCATAAATAAAAGAAGCAAATAAAGCAATCATCATAGCTATAAAAATTAAATATTTACCAAATACCAATTTAAAATAATATAAAAAATTATCAGTTTTAGCCCCGCTTAAAACTAATTCAGCTGCTATATCTTTATTGCCTTTATCAAGTGCTATTTCAAGCCCTTTGTCTAAATTCATTTTGAATTTATTTCCAAAGAATAAAAATTTCTTTTTTAATAAAATTCTTAACATAGGCTCATTTTCTTGATTAACTGCCAGCAAAAACTCATCATTTATATCATCATTGTCTTTATAATGTTTCAAAATAACTTCAGCAGCATCATAAAAATAATCATCTACAGCACTGTAAAGAGGCGTTTTACCATTAATAGATTTTTTATAAATATCAGCATTATTTTCAATTAAGAAATCTATTATATTAGTTTCGCCCCTATATCCTGAATAAGTATAAAGCAAAGTATAGCCGTCATATACTCCGTTTATATCATATTTTTGTATAAACTTCTTAACATCTTCTAAATCCCCATAACCTTCTGCAGTACTTTGATATTCATATTCCAAACTATCTATTTCTATAACATTATATTTTTTATAAAGTTCCATTTTCTCTTTTAATTCTTTTTCTTCTGCCTCTTTTAGCAAGTTTTCCATATATTCTTTAGGGTCTTTTGCCATTTCTTTTAATTCATCTTTATTTGTAAACATTGCATCAAAAAGTTTTTTATAGAAATTGGTATCATATTCCTCTGAGTATAAAAAGAAAGATGATATTATTAATAAGATAAAAGAGATAATTATTCTGCAAATATTTTTTTTCATATTTTTCATAAACCTCATAAATATTTTTCTAAAATTGTAAAATCATTATATATTATAAATATCTATATATCAATTAAAATATATTTTGTTTAAATAATAAAAAGCCTTATTCAAACAAAATACATAATTCTATTTTCAAAAGTACTTGACAAACAATTTTACGAGTTTGTTATTTTATGCTAAATTATATAATATTAATTATTATATAATTTATATATTTTATATGTTGTATAATTTATTATTTTAATATATAAATATGCAGTCTTTTTGCTTCTTTGTGCCAACAAAAGAAGTGGGGGTGTGGGGGCTAGTCCCCACAATTAATAAATAAAATTAGTTTTGAAACAAGTTTATTGTTCTTTTTCCCGCCGCACGCCTGCCTACGGCACACAGAGTGAGGCGGACAGCGTCAAAGAACCTTATATCCTCAACAAGCTCGGATACGCTTCGCGAAAGTGCAAGTATAAAATTAATACTAAATCATACTAAAATTGTTTTACATGTAAAATAGATTATTAATTTAAGCAAAAATATAGCCCTTCGCAACTGTGGGCTGTGCCTGCTTCTTTGGGGTACCACTGAGTAGGTGCCTTGCCTACGGCACGCAGAGCGTCAGCAAAAGAAGTGGGGTGTTGCGTAGCACAAATATTTTAAATTTAAAAAATTAATTTTTGACAAATTATAGTTGTTTAGGTATTTACTAAATTAAAAAACAAAAACACTATTCAACGGTTACACTTTTAGCCAAATTTCTAGGCTTATCTACATCACATCCCCTTATAACAGCAGTATGATAGGCTAATAATTGTAATGCAGCTATAGACACTATAGGCATAAACATATCCTCTACTTTAGGAAGATATACTATTTTTCTGTAGGCATCCTTATCTATATCAATACCCTCTTTAGCAAATAAAAGAACATTAGCCCCCCTAGATATTACCTCTTTTGTATTGCTTATCATTTTGGATAATATTTTCTCCTGCACGGCTAAAGCTACTACAGGCGTATTATCAGTTATAAGCGATATTGCACCATGCTTGAGTTCTCCTCCCGCATAAGCCTCACAATGAATATAACTAATCTCCTTCATTTTTAAAGCTCCTTCCATAACCTGATAATAATCCAAATCCCTGCCTATAAAAAATATGCTTGAAGCTTCTTTATAATCAATGCATAACTCTTTTATTTTATCGCTCATTAAAAGAACATCATTAACAGAATCTATAGTTTGAAGCAGATATTTAATAAGACTTCTTATATAATTATCATCCTTTATTGATCTTGACATCATAATCTTAAAAGTTATCAAATACATCATTGCCATCTGCACAGAGTAAGCCTTAGTAGAAGCAACAGATATCTCAGGTCCTGCATAAGTATATATAACATAATCAGCACTCCTAGCTATAGAAGAGCCATTAACATTAACTATAGCTAAACTTTTACATCCTTTTTCTTTAACTAAATTTAAAGCCGCCAAAGTATCAGCCGTTTCTCCAGACTGAGATATGAATATTGATAAAGTTTTTTCTGTAAGTATAGGATTTTTATATCTAAACTCAGAAGCTATTTCGCATTCCACAGGTATTCTGCAATTATCCTCTATAAGCCTTTTACCTATCATAGCAGCATGCATGGCAGTACCGCATCCCACTATATAAACTCTGTCAAAAAATCTCCAAAAGTTTTCATCCCCAATTCCATCCCTTTCAAAATTTGGAAGTCCATGCACTATTCTAGGCTCTATTGTATCAAGCAATGCCTTAGGCTGTTCATTAATTTCTTTAAGCATAAAATGATCATATCCGCATTTCTCAGCCTGCTCCACTGTCCAATTAGCCTCCAATACTTCATAATTAGTTTTTTTCAAATCCTTATCATAAATAGTTATATTATTTTTTTCTAATACAGCAATATTACCTTCTTCTATTAGAATATATTTATTAGTATACTTTAATATGGCTGGTATGTCAGATGCCAAAAAGTTTTCATTATCTCCCAAAGCCGCTATTAAAGGAGCTGACTTCCTTACAGCATATACCTTATTAATATCATCTTTAAATATTATAGCAAAAGCATAAGAACCTTCTATTATATCAATAGCCTTTCTTATAGCAGTTAAAGTATCTCCGTCATATAAGGAGTCTATCAAATTAGCCGCAGCTTCAGTATCGGTTTCAGAAAGGAATTTGTATCCTTTAGAAATTAAATCATTTTTTATATCTTTATAATTTTCTATAATACCATTATGAACAAGAGAAAGTCTTTCTGTAAAATGAGGATGAGCATTTATATCTGAAGGAGCTCCATGTGTAGCCCATCTGGTATGACCTATTCCAATATTTGAATTTATGCTATCTCTTGCTTTTATAATACTCTTTAAATTCTCAAGTTTGCCTTCAGATTTTAGAGTAATAATATTATTATTTGAATTAACTACAGATATGCCAGCCGAATCATATCCTCTATACTCCAAAGAAGATAATCCTTCCATTAAAATATCAACAGCATTATTACTGCCTACATATCCAACTATACCGCACATAAAAAATTTCCTTAAATAATTATTTCATCAAAAATTAGTTTTTTTAAAAATTGCACTTTTTTGATAATCGAAAATTCTAAAATAAAAATAAAAAAAGTCAATACTGTTTTAAGTAATACTGTAGATAAAATTCAAATTAAAGAACTTTACAAAAACATATATTTAATATAGAATTATGTTAATTAAAATTAATATTATTACGAAATTTTAAATAATAAATATAGGGTATCATAATGAAAACTATAAATCTAATATTAGGCAATCATAATCATCAGCCTGTAGGAAATTTTGATTTTGTATTTGAAAATACATATAAAAATGCATACAAGCCGTTTTTAGATATTTTAGAAAAATACAAAGACATAAAATTCAATTTTCACTATACAGGATGTCTTTTAGAATGGATAGAAAAGAAACACCCAGAACATATATATGCATTAAAAAGATTAGCCTCTGAAAAAAGAATAGAAATACAAAGCGGCGGTTTCTATGAACCTATTATGCCTTCTATACCAAATAAAGATAAAGATATACAAATAAATAAATTAAATAAATATATAGAAAATAAATTTGATACAACTCCTCAAGGTGCTTGGATAGCAGAAAGAGTTTGGGAGCCTACATTAGTTAAAAGTTTAGCTAAAAACGGAATCAAATATATAATGCTTGATGATTCTCAGTTTTTAACTTCTGGAATAGATACAAAAAATATGTTCGGATACTTTATTACAGATGATGAAAATTATAAATTAAATATATTTCCAATATCTCAGGAGCTTCGTTATTTAATACCATTTAGAGATGCAGAAAAATCTATAGAGTACTTAAAATCTATAGCAACAGAAGATGGAGATAGAGTTGTAGTTTTACATGATGACGGAGAAAAATATGGAGATTGGCCTGGTACTCAGAAATGGGTTTATGAAGATAAATGGCTTGAAAAGTTCTTTGATGCACTTACCAGAGAAAAAGATACAATTATAACAACAACATACAGCGAATATATGCAGAAACACCCTCCTATATCAAAAGTATATATACCTACTGGTTCTTATGAAGAAATGCTTACTTGGGTGCTTCCTGCAAAAATACAGGATGAATTCCACTCCAAACAGGAAGAATTAAAAAAATCAAAAGAAAATGATATTATTACAAGATTTATGAGAGGAGGATTTTGGAGAAATTATTTTGCCAAATATTCTGAAAGCAATAGAATGAATAAGAGAATGATATTTACTTCAAACATGATAGGAGAAATTACAGAATCTAATTATAAAGAAAAAGAAGCAGCTTTAGAATATTTATTAAAAGGGCAATGCAATTGTCCTTATTGGCATGGAACTTTCGGAGGGCTTTATTTAAATAATTTAAGACATGAAACTTATGCCAATTTAATAAGGGCTACAGAAATTTCATTGGAAAAAGTATATGGAAAAAAATATTTTCTAAATCATAATTTAGATTTTGATATGGACGGAAGAGAAGAGATTATAATATCATCAAAAAGAGAAGCATTCCTATTCCATACTTTAAGCGGTTCTATAATAGAATGGGATTTAAAAACAGAAAATCCTATAAATTTGATAGACTGCCTAAAAAGAAGAGAAGAAGCCTATCATATAGCAGCTATGAGAAATGCTGATAATAATAATAAAAATAGCGAACATGTATCTATACATGAAATAGCAAAAAAGGTAGATGAAAATATAGCAAAATATTTAGTTTTTGATAAAAATGAAAAAGTATTCGCAGTAGATCACTTCTTAAATAAAATACCTACTGCTGAAGAATTCCAGCTATTAAAATACGAAGAAAATGCTTCATTTTATGAATCATATTATAATATTTTAGAAAATCTTATAAATAAAGATTATGCTACAGTATCATTTGAAAAAACTTCAAAAGTTAATGGAAAAGATATTCATTTGATAAAAAGATATTTGGTTCAAAATGAAGGAGGTTTTTCTATAGAATCAATTATAGAAAATAAATCCGATGAAGATATAGAATTTGTATATGCTTTGGAAAACAATATAACATTGCTCGCTGGAAATGAACCTGACAGATACTACACAGGCGGAAATAATAAGATATCTGTTAATCTTTCAAGCAGCGGGGAATATCAGGGAACTGTTTTTGGCATGGTTGATAATGGATATATAAAGATTGATGTATCAATGGAAGCAAGTGATGAAACAACATTCTTATATATGCCTAATTATACTATATCAGATGCTGTTGACAAACTTGAAATGAATTATCAAAACTCCACTATAGTTTGCTGTAAAAACATGCATTTGAAGCCTAATGAAAAAATTAAATATAAATTAAAAGTAACGGCTAAAGATATTTAATTTTGAAGGTAATTTTAATGAAAGTATTTTGCATTATATCAAATAAAAAACACACAGGAAAAACCTATGTATCTTCTCATATAGCAGCATCGTTAAAAATGTTTGATAAAAAAGTATGCTATTATAAACCGTTTGTTATGGAAGTACATGACAATAAATTATTTGATGCTGAATACATAAAAAATACAACTAATTTAAAGGCTTCAGATATATTTGTTTCTTATGCTACAAACGGTAATATATCTCCGCTTCACAGCATTAATACCAAAATAGATGAAAGAGATATTACAGATTTGATAGATGAAAATAAAAATGATTATGAATATATGATATTTGAATCTTTATGTTTATATGATCCTATAAAAGAAAATTATAATTTTATGGACTTAATATTTGATATAGAAAAAGAAAATCAAATGCATATAATCCCAGTAATAGAGTATGATTCTAATGTTATACACTCATCATTGGAACAGGTAGAATTACTGCATACAAGAGGGTTTAAAATACCATTTATCATAATCAATATAAAAAAAGATGTATTCGTTTCAAATAGTGTTATAGAATATATTAGAAGGCAGATTAACCCTATCAAGGTTCATGTTACAGAATTTGAGAATGATCCAAAAAATAAAAAAATAGAATCAATAAAATACCCTGATATAATAAGAGAATTAATTTAAATACGTTTCTAAATATTTCTTTTTTATATCATCTGGTATTAATCTTCCTCCTGTAGCCCAGCATATATGCAAAGTATTTTCTGTTAGATTATATTTTTTTCTGTAATCCTGAGCAGCTGCAAATTTATCAAACCCAACAGGACCTGCGAACGCAGCACAGCTTGAAGGCTCTATTTGTATATTTTCAGATTCATTAAGCAGTCTTAAATAATCATAAAGTCTATAATCATAAACTGTAAAATCGCCTGATATAATATTTGTCATTATCCTTGTAACGAAACCAGAAGGACTGGCACATGCAAGACCATCAGCCTCGGTAATGCCAGATATTCCAAAATCATGCACATTGGCATTCTCAAATTTCTGAGTAGCTATCCCAAGCAAAACAGAAGGACAATTTACTGGTTCAGTAAAAAAACAATGAACATTATCCTTAAAAACTCTCTTAAGACCATAGCTTACTCCTCCAGGCGCCCCCCTACACCAGCAGGTATATATACTATCATCTGATGTTTTTCATCTACAGTAATATTCATGTCATCCAGCTGCCTTTTTAATCTGCCAGCAGCTACTGCATATCCTAAAAATAAATCAACAGATTTCTCATCATCAACAAAATAACTATTAGTATCCAAATCTGATAATCTTCTTCCCTCAGCAACAGCCTTAGAATAATCATCTTTATACTCTAAAACTTCAACCCCCCTGCTTCTTAAAAGTTCTTTCTTCCACTCTTTAGCATCTGCTGACATGTGTACTTTAACTTTAAATCCTATTGCAGCACTCATTATTCCAATAGACATACCCAAATTACCAGTAGAACCTACTTGAACTGTATAATTATTAAAAAAATCTTTCATATCAGCAAATTTAGAATAATCATCATCTTTTTTTATCATAGAATTTTTTAAAGCCAAATCTTCAGCATGCTTAAGAACCTCATATATTCCTCCCCTAGCCTTTATAGAACCTGCTATATCAAGATGACTATCCATTTTTAAAAACAGTTTTCCATTTATACTGCATTTATAAGTATCCTCAAGCTTTCTTTTCATCGAATCAATTTCAACTATTGGAGATTCTATTATGCCGTTATTCTTTTTAGTTTCTTCAAAACATTTTTCTATAAAAGGAGCAAATTTTTTTAATCTGTTTTCAGCATCAAGTATATCATCATCAGATACAACCAATTGACATAAAGCATCTATAATATCAAATTTTAAAATCCTATCATTTATCCATAAAGTTTCTTTTTTTTCAGATACATCTTTAATAACTTTATTAGAATTTATATACTCTTGAGCATAAGACATTTTTTACCCCTAAATTAAATTATATTTTAAAGTATAGTAAATAAATATGATTTGTCAAAAAATCATCTATTTGTTATAATATATTAATTATAATAAAAGGTATTAAATGAAAGATTATATACTCTCTATTGGCGGTGCAAATATAGATATACAAGGCTTCTCTAAAAATAATATTATTTTAAAAGAATCAAATCCAGGAAAAATAAATGTATGTGCAGGAGGAGTAGAAAGAAATATTGTTAATAATCTATCTAATCTAGGACTTAAAAATATAAAATTTATAACTTCTATAGGAGAAGATATATTCGGAGATATACTTTTTGATAATATAAAATCATTAGGAATAGATACTTCATATATAGTGAAAAAAGGAACTTCAACATCATATATTGCCGTTATGAATAATGAAAAAGATATGGAAATTGGAATATCCGATATGGATTCTCTCGACAAAAATATAAATATATATTATTTGGAAGGCATTAAAGATGTTATAGAAAAATCAAAATTTATAAGCATGTCTGCTGTGATGAATAGAGATATATTTAAATATTTAATAAAAGAATTCCCTGATAAAAAAATTATAACTGATGCAGTTTCTATAAAAAAGGCTTCAAATATAAAAGGATTAGAAAAATATATATATGCTTTAAAAACAAATTCAAATGAAGCCTCATTCTTATTAGATAAAGATATTAATACAATAGAAGAAGGAAAAGAGGCTGTAAAAATATTCTTAAACAATGGTATCAAAGAAGTTTACATAACATTTGCTGAATATGGTGTATGTTATGGTACTTATAGTGAAAATAAAACCTTTCATTTAGAAGTACCAAAAACAAGTATAGTTAATACATCTGGTGCAGGATATGCTTTCATGTCTGGTATTATTTATTCTATATTTCATAATTATGAATTAGATAAAAAAGTGAAATTTGCTGCAATAATGTCAATGCTTACAATAGAAAATGAGGAAGCAGTTAATAATAATATTAATTTTGATATAGTAAAAAACAAAATTAAAAATGTATTTAATAAAACAATATAAAAAATGGGCATATTAATAATTTACAATAACAATAAATTTATAAAAACTTAATAATAAATTTACTTGATTTAATACTAATTTATGATAAGTTTAATAGATTAATAATATTATAAAAATAAATAGAGGATTATATGAATACTAAATACATATTTGTAACTGGAGGAGTTGTATCTGGACTTGGTAAGGGAATAACAGCTGCTTCTTTGGGAAGACTCCTTAAGGCTAGAGGATTGAGTGTAACTATACAAAAATTTGACCCGTATATAAATGTAGATCCAGGTACTATGAGTCCTTTTCAGCATGGTGAAGTTTTTGTTACTGATGATGGAGCGGAAACAGATTTGGATATAGGACATTATGAAAGATTCATAGATGAAAATTTGAATAAATACAGCAATGTTACAACTGGAAAAATATATCAGCATGTTATAAATATGGAAAGAGAAGGAAAATATCTAGGCGAAACAGTACAGGTTATACCTCATATCACTAATGAGATAAAAAGAAGAATATACAGAGAAAATGATACAAAAAAAACAGATATAGTTATAACTGAAATTGGAGGAACTATAGGAGATATAGAATCTTTGCCTTATATAGAAGCTATAAGACAAGTAAAAACACAATTAGGTCAAGATAATGTACTTTATATACATGTAACTTTAATACCATTTATAAAATCTTCAGAAGAAATTAAAACTAAACCTACACAGCATAGCGTAAAAGAACTTATGCAAAGCGGTATTATACCAGATATTATAGTTTGCAGAACCAGTCAGCATTTGCAGGAATCGCATAAAAAAAAGATAGCATTATTCTGTAATGTTCCTAAAGATAATGTATTTGAAAACTTTGATGAACCTAATATATATGGGGTACCATTAATGCTTGAGGCACAGGGACTTTCTAATGTTGTATGCAGACATTTCAAACTTGAAACGGCTAAAATAGATTTGAGAAATTGGACTGATTTAGTATGCAGACAAAAAAATATAGCTATACAAAATGAAAGGGTAAAAATAGCTATAGTAGGTAAATATATATCCATGAAAGATGCTTATATTTCTTTAACAGAGGCATTAAATCATGGAGGAATATATAATGATATAAATGTTGATATTGAATGGATAAGTGCTGAAGATTTAGAAAAAGATGATAATGTATCTAAACATTTTGAAAATGTACAAGGATTAATAATACCGGGTGGATTTGGAGAGAGAGGAATAGAAGGAAAGATAAAAGCTATACAATATGCTAGAGAAAATAAAATACCTTATTTTGGAATATGTCTTGGAATGCAGCTTATGAGTGTAGAGTTTGCAAGAAATGTTCTAGGATTTGAAGATGCCAATACTATAGAAGTTAACGAAAATACAAAATATCCTATTATAACACTTATGGAAGAGCAGAAAAAAAGCATACTTAAAGGCGGAACTATGAGGCTTGGTGCTTTTAACTGTGAAATTAAAGAAGGAAGTTTAGCACATAAATTATATGGAAAAACATCTATAAGTGAAAGACACAGGCATAGATATGAATTTAATAATGATTATATAAATGAAATGGAAAAAGCAGGCTTCATCATAACAGGTAAATTAAAAGACGGCAATTTGGTAGAAATAGCGGAAGTAAAAGATCATCCTCACATGATAGGGGTTCAATTCCATCCAGAATTAAAATCAAGAATAACGAATCCTCATCCTTTATTTGTAGGATTTATATCAGCTGCTAAAAAATTAAAAAATAGTAAAACAATTTAATAATTATAAAAAATAAAAAAAGAGCCATGTAAAAATTAATTACATGGCTCTGTATTTTTTTAACTATATTATTTTATTCAGCAGGTTCAGCTTCTACAGTTTGAGCATTTTGCTGTTCTCTTAAAATAATAGCCTCATCATAAGTAAGATACTCTAAAGTAGGATCATAAGTTCCAGCTCTTTCTTCACCATTCATACTAGGTATAGTCAATATCTGACCTGGTAATATCAAGTCTGGGTTATTAGGATCTCTCAATACATTTCTATTAGCCTGATATAATCTGTACCATTGTATAGGATCATTATATATATAAGAATACCCAGCAATTCTCCATAAAGCATCTGTTAAAGGAGTTCTTTGTACAACTACATAATACATAGGAAGTACAGTAACTTTACCATCAGCATTTACATTTCTTCCGCTGTTAGCATCTATTATATAACCATTATCAGCATTTAAATCTGCATCCATTAAATCACCATCTATAGGTCTTTTAGGACCAGCTTCAAATATAGCATTCATTGTCTGAGTAGCCTGACTTATTCTTTCCTCAGCTAAAGTATTATTATTATTGTTAATAGCATCTTCAGCTTCTCTTATAACTTGAGATAAATTAACATCTTCATCAGTTTCTGGAATTATATATCCGTCATCAATAAGTTGCTGATATCTATTTTTAACTTCTTCTAAATTCTTTTGATTTTCTTCTCTAGCTATAGCCTCATTACGAGCCTGAATCAAATCATCCATATTCTTAGAAGCCTCTAAAGCTTTCTGACTTGCACCAGCAGGATCATTTTCAAGTACTCTATTAGCATCAGCTAAAAGTGTAGAAATATTCTGATCATTATTATCTCCTCTAGTGATAGTATTATCACTTATAAGAGCATTATATTTTTGCTGAGCATTATTTATATCCTGTCTAGCTTTATCTATAGCCTGCTGTTTTGCTCTAGCTGCTTCTTCAGCTTTTCTTTTAGCCTCTGCTTCTGCTTTAGCTTTTGCTTCCTGTTCTGCTTTTAATCTAGCTTCTTCAGCAGCTTTTTGTCTAGCTGCTTCTTCAGCTTTTCTTTTAGCTTCTGCTTCTGCAGCTGCTTTAGCAGCAGCCTCTGCTTCCGCTTTGGCTTTTGCTTCTTGCTCTGCTTTTAATTTAGCTTCTTGTTCAGCCTTAGCTTTTGCTTCTTGCTCTGCTTTTAATTTAGCTTCCTGTTCTGCCTTAGCTTTTGCCTCTGCTTCTGCCTTAGCTTTTGCTTCTTGTTCTGCTTTTAATTTAGCTTCTTCTGCAGCCTTAGCTTTTGCCTCTGCTTCTGCCTTAGCTTTTGCTTCTTGTTCTGCTTTTAATTTAGCTTCTTGTTCAGCCTTAGCTTTTGCCTCTGCTTCTGCCTTAGCTTTTGCTTCTTGTTCTGCTTTTAATTTAGCTTCCTGTTCTGCCTTAGCCTTAGCTTCTGCTTCCGCTTTAGCTTTTGCCTCTGCTTCTGCCTTAGCCTTAGCTTCTTGTTCTGCTTTTAATCTAGCTTCTTCTGCAGCTTTTTGTCTGGCTGCTTCTTCAGCTTTTCTTTTAGCTTCTGCTTCTGCAGCTGCTTTAGCGGCAGCAGCCTCAGCTGCAGCTTTTGCATCTGCCTCTGCTTTAGTTATGCCTGCAAGAGCAGCAGCAACATTTTGCTGAACGCTTGCAAAATTATCAGATTTCAAAGCTTCATCTGCTTTAGCCAAAGCACCTGAAACTGACTTATCATTATTATCACCAGCTTTTATACTTTTACCTAAAGCTGCATTATATTTAGTTTTAGCATCAGCTATAGCTTTAGAAGCTGTATCTCTTTCTCTTCCTAAATATCCTTCTTTAACACTGTTAGCTGATGATAAAGCATTATTAAAAGATTCTAAAACTGTGTTAAATGTATTAGAAGCTGCTGTAAATTCTTCTTCTGATTGAGGCACAGTATTTGGGTCAGGAACACTTCCTATATTAGCATTACCTTCATCAAAATATTTAACTGCTTCTTCATACTTAGCTTTAAACTGATTATCAGAAGAAGCTCCCATTTGATTTATCTCAGTTATAGCAGCATTTGCATCATTTTTAGTTTTATTAATTCTAGCATTCATTAATCTATAAAATAAAGCTATAGTAGCCTTATCTATAGTATCTGATGCCTCCTGTGATTTATCATAAGACTGCTGATACTGTCCTTCATTCTGAAGATTATCTGCCTCTTCAGTTATTCTAGCAGCATCTTCATAAGTTTGTGCAGGAAGAACAGACCATGTAAATGATAATAAAGCTATAGTAGCTATTATTTTTTTTATTTTCATTATTTACTCCTTAAATTAATTCTGTTCTTGTTCGTAGGCTTCTATTTCTTTCATCATCTTTTCTAATTCAGCCAAACGCTGTTTAACTTTTTGTAAAGCCTCATCACTTCTATCATATTGTTCTTTAGTTTTATTATATAAATCTGTATAAGCAACTTTAGCCTGATAGAGTTTATCTACTAAAACTTTATAATCTTTTGTTTCAGCAGTATACAAAGCATTAGCTTCCTGATATATAGTTTCAGCATTGTTAAATTCATCAGCGTACATTACACCAGCTTTTATTTCTGTGGCATTTGTAGCACTTTCATCTGTCTGCTTCTTAAGAATTTCAGAATATGGAGGCAATCCTTTATCTAATACCAAATTATAATTAGTTTCCGCTTCTAACAATAATTGTTTAGCCTTTTCTGCCTCATCCTTATTCTCTTCTTTCATTATAATATCAGCCTCTGCATAACCTTTTTCAGCTATTTCAAAATCCTCTGGAGCAAAAGTTTTTATTTCAACATATTTGTTTACAACAGTATCTCTAAGAGCAGTTACTCTCTCATAATCTTTTACTGGTAAACCTCCGCAGGACATGATAATAAAAGCTAGTAGGGTTATAAAAGCTATTTGAATTTTCAAATTCATAATTGGACTAATCCTCCTAATCTTTATAAAATATATTTTACGGCTTTAAAATATAAAACCGTAATTATTAAAAAAGATAAAACTATTATCAATTTTTTATAATAAAAAGCTGGCACATAATTAACATAATAGTATTAATGGGATAAAAGTCAAGTGTAGTTTATTAATTTTTCAATAATATTATACAATAAATGGTATTTTATTAAAAAAACATAAAATAAAAAAGAGCCTAATACTGTTTAAGCATTAGACTCTTAAAAAATTAATAATTTAAATTATTTATTAGACAAATATTTATGTATTCCAGCAGCAGCTCTTTTTCCATCTCCAATAGCAAGAATAACTGTAGCAGCTCCTCTAGCAGCATCTCCTCCTGCAAATACTCCTTCCATAGAAGTGGCACCTGTTTCTTCATCTATAACATAAGTACCTTTTTTAGTAGTTTTCAATTCAGGCACTTTTCTTGATATTAATGGGTTTGGTGTAGTACCTATAGCAACAATTATAGCATCAACTGCTATATCTTCAGTTTTTCCTTCAACAGCAACTGGTTTTCTTCTTCCGTCTGCATCAGGTTCTCCAAGCTCCATAACTTGAGTTCTTATAGCTGTTACATTATCATTTTCATCACCTATAATTTCTAAAGGAGCTCTTAAGAATCTAAAATCAACACCTTCTTCCATAGCATGGTGAATTTCTTCTAGTCTTGCTGGAAGTTCTTTCTCAGTTCTTCTATAAATTATGTATACTTTTTCAGCACCCAATCTAACAGCGGTTCTGCAAGCATCCATAGCTACGTTTCCGCCGCCTAATACAGCAACAGTTTTATGTCTTATAATAGGTGTATCAACTTCAGGGAATTTATAAGCACCCATTAAATTAACACGTGTTAAATATTCATTAGCAGAATAAACTCCGCAGAAATGTTCGCCAGGTATATTTAAGAAAGCAGGAAGACCCGCACCAGTTCCTAAAAATACAGCATCATATTCATTTCTTAATTCTTGGAAATCTAAAGATATACCAGCAACTTCATTTATTTTAAATTTAACACCGTCTTTTTTAAGGTTTTCCACCTCATGGGCTACTAATTCTTTAGGCAGACGGAATTCAGGAATACCGTACATTAAAACTCCGCCTATAGTATGCAAAGCCTCTAATACTGTTACATCATAACCCAATTTTATTAAATCTCCTGCACATGCTAAACCAGCAGGACCAGCTCCTATAATACATACTTTTTTTCCATTTTTTTCTACTTTTAAATCTTCATGCTGTGAATGTTTTCTCTCATAATCAGCAACAAACATTTCTAATTTACCAATAGCAACTGGTTCAAATTTTTTACCTACAACGCATCTTTCTTCACATTGTTCTTCCTGAGGACATACTCTTCCGCAAGCTGCAGGTAATGCATTAGTTTCTTTTATTTTTTTTGCAGCTTCTAAAAATTTTTTTTCTGCAATAAGTCCTATAAATTCAGGAATTTTAACTTTTGCAGGACATCCTTCCATACAATGAGGAACCTTACAATCTAAACATCTTAAAGATTCTTGATATGCTTGTTCTTCTGTATATCCTAAAGGAACCTCTTTAAAATCTTTCCTGCGTTCCTCGGGACTCCTTGTAGGCATTTCTTGTCTAGGTATTTCACCTAATTTTGATCTTGGGGGCATATATCTCTCCTATTTAGGTATTAAAATCATTTAATTAATTGAGAGTATTATACTATATATCTAAATATAATCAATGGTAATATTATTTTTTATTCATTATATAGACAAAAATATTATGCAGCTGTAAATAATTTTATTAAATCTATTGACTAGAATAGACTTTTATAATATAATGTTTTGAACTATAAATTATCATTCATTTTTTGGAGGAAATTATGGCAAGAGTATGTGAAATTTGTGGAAAAGGTAAGCAAAATGGTCATAGTGTAAGCCATTCTAATATAAAAACTAAACGTTCTTTTAATGCTAATTTACAAAATATTAAAATAGAATTAAATGGTTCTGTAAGAAAAGCATTAGTTTGCACTAAGTGTATAAAGGGCAATAAAATAGTAAAAGCAAAATAAAATTCTAAAATAATGAACGTAGATATAGGTAAATTTGCAGGTTTTTGTGATGGCGTTAAATACGCTGTCGAAAATACATTTTCTCAGGCAGCTAAAAATAACGGCGATATATATATAGACGGACATTTAATACATAATCCTCAAACTCTTGATATGTTGGAAAATATTGGTGTAAAAACTTATGAAGATGATGAGGATATGTCTGTTTTAGATGGTAAAACTGTTATCGTAAGAGCTCATGGCATTTCTCCAAATAGAAGAGAAGCACTTTCTAGTCATGCTAAAAAAATAGTTAATCTTACATGCAAATATGTAGCTAAAATTCAAGGTCTTGTAAAAAAACATAGTTCGCTTGGTTATAGAGTTATAGTAATAGGAAATCCTAATCATCCTGAAATTATCGGCGTTTGCGGATATGCAAATGATGTTTATGTTGTATATCAAGATGAAGATATTGATAAATTACCAAAGGAACCTAAAAAGACTCTAATAGTAGCTCAGACTACTTTACAAAAAAATATATTTGATAAATTCGTATCAAAAATCCAAGATAGATATAAAAATGCTGAAGAAATAATAATAAAAAATACTATTTGTGAAGCTACAGAACAAAGACAAACAGAAATTTTAGAAATAGCAAAAAGAAATGATGCTGTGCTTGTAATTGGAGGTTCTGAAAGCAGTAATACTAGAAATCTATACAAAATAGCATCGGCAATAAAACCTTCATTTTATGTTGAATTCAAAGAAGATTTAGAAAAGATAGATCTGTCTAAATATAAAAATATAGGAATTATGGCTGGGGCTTCAACTCCAGATTGGCTTATAGAAGATGTAGCTCAGACTATAAAAGATAAATATGCAAGCCCTATAACAAAATCTTTATCTAAAATATTTGATTTTCTAAATTACGGATATATATTCTTTTCTGCAGGTGCTTTCTTAATGTCTTATGCTATATATGATATATTATCTCAGCCGTTTCAATTCCAAATAGGTATAATAACAGCTTTATACTACCTTTATATGAGTTTAGGCAATGGATACAGCAACTACACTATAAAAATAAGCGATAAAAGAAGATATTTATTTTATCAGAAAAATAAAGTATTCTTCATGTCGATTATAGCAATAAGTGCTTTATTAATGTTTTATTTTTCATATAAAATGAGTGTTGGTATATTAATGCTGTCAATACTATCTAGTCTGCTTGGAATTGGATATAATATCAGTTTTGAGAATAAGTCAAGATTTGAAACTTCTATATTTTTTAAATTATTCAAAAAGCTTATACCATTTAAAGCAGTAGTTACATCAGCAGCAGTTACAGTTCTTCTCAACGGCTCTATATTTATAATGCATAGAAATATAATAAAAGAAAAATTATTTTTATACTTATTTTCAACCGCTATAGTATTTTTATTTATGTTCATAAGACAGGCATTAATAGAAATCAAATTCTCTCAAAGCGATAAAATAGCAGGTGCTGTAACTTTAACAACATATATAGATTCTAGTAAATTAGCAATAATAACACGTATAATACCACTTGTATTAATATTATTTATGATTATTGGTATTGTGATTAATAAATTTCCATTGGAAATAAATAAATTAAAATATTTTATCCCAGTTATATACAGCAGTATAATTTCTTTTGTTGTAATGAAAAAAAAGATTATAACAAGCAGACATTTATTTTCAATACTTATAGATTCTCCACTATATATACTATTTTTAGCGGCATTAATCAATGCTTAATTTTAGAAACCAAATGAGTAAAAAACAGAAAAATTAAATTACCTTATTTTAATTAATTAATACCGCTTAAAATAAAAATCAATTCTTTTTCAAAAATAATGAAGAAGATGAAGAGGCAGCAAGATGATTTCTTCTTAAGTCTATAAGTTCAAATATAGTAGCAGAAGATAAACTTTCTCTTAAAGCCTTAGGAGATTTTAAAAGTTTAATAATTTCATCATTAACCATCCACTCCTCATCATAAACATTGCTTATAGAATCTCTAGGTGCATATATCATATTGCTTCTAGCTAGTACTATAAATCTATTATTTTCATCATAATACCCTAATTCACCAATAAAATAAGCATGAGGCATTGCTAGATTAACATATCTATCACCGTAAATATAATTAACTTCTACTTCTTTATGAATTTCTCCATTGGTTACATCATATCCAAACACATGAAATATTCTTACAGATATTCTTTTATTTTTTAAAGAATGGTAAGCTATATCATCATCTGAAATATCCCAATAAAAAAAGCACCACTCGGGATCACGCATCATTAGTACTAATTTAGTTTCATTATATCTGTCAGGTAATTCTCTAACTACATCAACCTCATCTGGAATATATTCTTCTTTTTTTACTTCAGCCTCTAATTTTTTTTCATTATCTAACTTTTTCTTTGAAACAGTCTTTTTGGCTGATGTAGTATTTTTAGAAGCAGCAGATTTAACTGCAGCTTTTTTCACAGTAGATGATGTTTTTTTTGTAGCAGCTGTTTTCTTTTTAGGGGTATCTTCAGATTTTTTTTCTGTTTTTTTTGTAGCCATGAATATCTCCATAAGTTTATATTTTTCACAAAAATATTATAGAATAAATACTTTTATTGTCAACAACTAAATAAAATTTTTTACTTTTTTAATTTTAGCAGATTTTATATTTTACGATAATAAAAATATAAAATATTTGGAGTGAAAGTGAAAGCAAAAATAATTTTAGTGATATTATTCAGCACAATTGTATTATTTGCACAGGATGATTTAAATATTCCTGTAACACCAAGTAATGATCAGGAATTAGACAGAGCTGTGGGATATTCAAGAACATTGGCAAATTTTGACAGCAGTTTAAATGCTTATTCAAAATTAAAATCTTATATAAGCCTATTGGACTCTAAGGGTATGAAAGCATTAAAATCGCATCCGTCATATCCTAGATTGGGTGATATTTACATGTATGGTGCTATATACCTTGAAAAAGAATATAAAGCTGAAAAAATAATAGAATTATACAAAAAAGCATTAGAACTAAGAGCTGAACCTAATTCCAATTATGCACTAGCTACTAGGTATAAAGTAAAATATGATGATGCTGTTAAAAAGAATGATCTAGATAAAGAAAAAGAGTACGGAAAAAAAGTTTATGAATATCTAAATCAATACATAATATTATCTGGAAATAAATCTTCAAAATACACAGAAATACTTGAATATTTTAGTGCTTATAAATAAAAAAGTCATAATAGGTATTGACATTTATTTTTATTATGCTATAATACTCAAACATTAAAAACAATCCGAGATAGCTCAGTCGGTAGAGCAGGTGACTGTTAATCACCGGGTCGCAGGTTCGAGCCCTGTTCTCGGAGCTTTAATTAAAAAAGCCTCCTGTTTTAAGGAGGCTTTAATTTTTATGTATTCTACTTTTTCTTCTTAAAATACTTATTTATTACTCTGCTTATTATCATTATAAATCCCATTATACCAGAAACAGCAAAACCAATCATCCCTATAACTGATGTATCATGAAATAATGGAGGTGTTTTGCTTGTAATAATCAAAGCACTAGCCATAATGAGAGAAGCTAATACTATAGAATAACTTAATCTGTCCGCTAAATTATCAAGAGTATTTGATAATGATTCCAGCTTCTTGTGTTCAAGCTGAATTTTCATGCTTCCTTTCTTTATTACAGATGCTAAATCACCTAAATTTGAAGGCAGATTCTTTAATATGTTTGAATAATCAATTATTAAACTCTTGGCCTGTTTTAATAGATTATTTGGTTTTATTTGTTCTTTTATATATTTAAATGCAAACGGTTTTATATGTTCTATCAATTTTACATCTTTATCTAAATTTCTTCCAACACCCTCAAGAACGATTAAAGATTTTATTAAAAGCATAATATTGCTAGGCAAACTCAATCTAAACTCTCTTATTATAGTTATAAGCTCATTAAATACATCCTCTATATTGATATTATCCAATGACATATCGATATATTTATTAACTAAAACAAATATAGCCATATTAAAATCTTCCATATTTCTCATATCGCTTTTATTACATAAGTCAAGTATAGCCTTAGATAAAGCTAAATAATCAGCATTATTGATACTTATAATAAGAGATGAAAAAGCATCCTTTGAATTAGGAGGAATAAAACCTACCATACCAAAATCCAAAAAACATAAAACATTATTTTCCAATGCCATTAAATTACCTGGATGAGGATCAGCATGAAAAAAGCCAAGCATGAATATCTGTTCAAGTACAGCATCAATACCTATAGATACTAATTTCTTTCTATCATATTTGGTATCATCAGGAGATATATCTGATATCTTTATACCATCTATATACTCCATAGTTAATATATTTTTTGTACTGTATTCTTCATATATTTTTGCTATCTTTATATTCTTGTTATTCTCAAAGTATTTAGCAAATTTCATTGTATTATTTTTTTCAAAGTTAAAATCTAACTCCTGCAAAAGCTGACTTTTAAAAGCATTAATAAGTTTCTGGGGCTTCATAAGAGCAAACTCCTCATTATGCTTTTCAATGATATTAGAAAGCCAAACTATAATCTCAACATCTGTAAGTATATTATCCTCTATATTAGGTCTTTTTACCTTTATAGCTACTTTTTCTCCATTTTTTAAAACACCAATATGTACCTGAGATATTGATGCACTAGCTTTGGGCTTAGTATCAAATGTTTCAAATACTTCATCTATAGTTTTGCCTAATTCTGTTTCTATGATTTTAATGGCTTCTTGCTCATCGAAAGGTTTTACATGATTTTGAAGTTTGCTTAACTCATCTGTAATATCTTTAGGAAGTATATCATTTCTATTAGATAATATTTGACCCAATTTTATAAATGTTGTTCCCAAATCCTCACAAGCCATTCTTATTCTTTCGCCTCTTGTGTATTTGCTTAAATCAACACCTTTATATTTTATATTAAGCTTTTTTATAGGATTCTTTATTATTGTTAATATTGGGGTCATATCTATAATATCTCTAAATCCGTAAGCCACTATTATAGAAATGATTTCTCTAGCCCTCTTTATAGATTTCATATTATTCATTTTCATTCCCTGAAAAAAATGCATTAATAAAATATATATATTAATATACTTTAATAATGCATTTTCATTTTTTAATATTTATGATTTACTGCTGATCTTTATTTATAGATGCTTTTAATTCATCTAATTCTTTTCTCATGCTTTCATATTCTTCTTTTTTTACATAACCCATTTTATCTATAACTTGTTTTACTCTATCATCAATAAATTGAGTAACCTCTTCCTTTGTTTCTGATGCTTTATTTACCATATCTTTTACAAATTTCTCTCCCTCTTCAGCACTAACATTTTTATCTTTAATAAACTCACGTGCTGCATCTTCCAACTTTTCTTTTCCTTTAAGCATCATGCCTATTCCAGCATAAAAACCTGATTTGATATCATCTGATATTCCCATAATTATCTCCTTTATTTTTTAAATTTGATGTATATATTATTTATCTTTATAATAAAAAAGTCAACCATTTTTAGTATACAATAAAAATAAATTACTACAACATATAAATGACAATAGTTGATTTTAACAAAGATTATTGTATAATTTAAAAACTATGGAAGAATTAATAAATAAAATAACATGCGACGATGCTTTAAAAACAATGAGGCAAATACATGATAACAGCATCTCATTAATTGTAACAAGTCCTCCATATTGGAATTTAATAGATTATGGAGTTGATGGTCAGTATGGTCAATGTTCTTATGATGATTATTTAGAACAAATGTTATTAGTTTTTAAAGAGTCTGTTAGAATACTAGAACCTAATGGAAAAATAGCATATATTACTCCTATAGTTCCTTTATCAAAAACTGCGGATTCTTCTAATCATACAAGAAAGCTTTTAAATATTTCATCAGATATAGAAAGAAGGGTATTAGATGCCAATATAGGATTAAATAGATTTAGCTTATATATATGGCAAAAGCAAACTTCAAAAAAAATGTTTGGAAGCTATCCTTATCCGCCTAATATATATGAAGATAATACTATAGAATTTATAAATGTCTTAGTAAAAGAAGGAACTCCAAAAAAATTACCGCAAGAAGTAAAAGAATATAGCCGATTAAGTCAGGAAGAATGGCTAAATGTATCTATGCAGGTTTGGCCTATAATGCCTACAAATATAAATAGAAAAAATAAAGGAGGACATCCTGCACCTTTTCCTTTAGAAATACCAAATAGATTAATAGCTATGTATAGTTTTGCTAAAGCTGAAGAATTCGGATTTAAAGGCGACATAGTTTTGGATATGTTTAATGGTTCTGGTTCTACAACGTTATCTGCTTTCATAAGTAAAAGAAGATTTATCGGTATAGAACTAAATATAGATTATTGTAATATTGCAAGGGAAAGAATAGCTAATATAGATAAGAATATGGCAAGAAATTTGATAATAGATAAAATAAAAATGCCTGTAAAAAATAATAAAGAAAATATACAAGATAATATTAAAGAAAAAATATTATTTGAATTATGAGTAATATTATAAAAGATTTATATTGGAAAGATTTTTTAAAAAATTATTTAAATAATAATGCATATTGGTACATACTATAAAAAAATAAAATTTTAAATCCATAAAAGACAGACTATCCATATTGTATAAATACAAAAATAGAAAATGGAATAAAGAATTACAAACTTCTATTAGAAAAGATTTAGAAAACAAGAATTTATTTTTACCAAAAGCTGAAGGTCAAAATGAAGATGATAAAAATGCAATAGTAAGAGTTAGCCTCTGTATTAGGTTTAGCATGGGTTAAAGATAATGAAAATTTATATATAACAGAAGCAGGTGAAAAATTATTAAAATATAAAAATTATAACAGTATAATAGAAAAACAAATAAAAAGATTTCAATTTAATAAATATACCGCAAAGAATGATATAAAAATAATACCTGTGCTATATTTGGGTAAAGTTTTACTAAAATTAAAAGATAAATATATAACTAAAGATGAATATTGTTTATTTATATCCAAAAAATTAAATATTTCAGATATTGATAAATCAGCAGAAGAAATAGAAAAATACAGACTATTAAAAGATGAAGATAAAAATAAGATAAAAAAATATTTAAAAAATGAAAAAATAAAAAACAGTAAAAATAACAGAAGAAAATCTATACTTAATACTATAGAATTAGAAAGCAGCTATGCCATAAATTTTTTTTGCTCATCTAATTTATTTAATTTTGAGGACTCTAAAATATTAATTTCAAATGAAAAAGAATTAAAATCTTTCATTAAAGAAAATGAAAAAATAAGTATATGGATAGATTTCAAAGAAAAAAAAGATTGGTTTTATTATTATGGTAATTATGATTCTGATAAATCATCGGCTGAATTTGCTTTAGATTATTACACTGATATATCAGATATAGATAAAGCTGTAAATATATTTAGTGATTATAAAAATAAAAAAATAGAACTGTCAGATAATATGAAAAATATATCTGAAGAGGATTTTAAATCTGTACTTGTTGATGAAAAAATATTAGAGGATTTTTTAGAAAGGCATATAGAAGAATTAGAAAAAGGATTAAAATTGATAGGAAGACAATACCCTACAATATCAGGGCCTATAGATTTACTCGCTAAAGATAAATCAGGTAAACTTGTGGTTATAGAATTAAAGAAAAATAGAGTTCCAAATAAATTTATAGGACAAGTCAGCAGGTATGTATCATTTTTAGAAAGCGAAGGAAATAAAGATGTACGCACTATTATTGTTGGAAGAAATATAGATAATAATATAAAACTATCAATAAAACAATTAAAATGTAAAACAGACCTATATAGTTTTGATTATAAAGTTAATTTCACAAAAATAAATTAAATTTTATCTATAGCATCAAAATAACAAGCCATGAAATCACCCTCTCCGTTTTCAAAATCAATTACCATAGAAGAAACTTTTTTATTAAGCTCCTTTATCATGGCATAAGCTATTTCCTGTGCCTTGCTTTCCGTTAAATCTGAATTATTTTTCTGAATATTCTTTATAACTTTATTTATATTAACTCTCTTGTAAACTCCGTCGCTGTCCACTTCTATTTTCTCCTATATATTATTCTTTAAAGTAGCCTTTAGTACATCTATATCGCTGTTTATATCCATAATATCATTTTCATATATCTTATTCAAAACATTTTTCAAAAACTCTACAACGGCTATAATTGATTCTTTTATTCCTTTTCTAACATTATTAACATTATCCATATTAGAATCTTCCAAATCTATATATGAATTAATAAGTTTTAAAGTGGTGGGTATATTATAATCAAGCATTTTTGCTAAATCTTTTTTGACATTATCATTCTTATCTAAGTCATATTCTCTTGCTTTATCTATAATATCTTTAAACAAAGCATTTAACTGCCTTACATAAGAAGCAAACTCATAATCTTTTATATTTTTTATAACATTATCAATAGAATTATAATATTCTAAAGCATTTGAAATAATAATATCCTCTTCTTTTTTTTCTTTAATATTTGTATCATCAACATAACTATATTCAGCATCCACAACTTCTATATTATCATAATAATTTTCTTTAGCATAATAATCTTTATTATACTTCAAATTAAACTCTTCATCACTCATAAATACAAATCTTAATAAATCTATAACACATAATAAATAAGGAATAAATGTCCAAAAAAACAATACATATAATACCCCTCTTTTTACCTGTCCCAAATAAAATTTCTGTATCCCTACCCCAGCAAATAAAAGAGATAAAGCAGAAAGCAGTATAGCATAAATTCTTTTTTTCATATTATATAAATCCTAATTTTTAAAATCTTTTTCTTTTACAAGACCATCTTTTAAAAGCATAGCCTTTAATACACTTATATCACTTCGTATATCAATCAAAATATTAGTATCAATATTTCTTCTCATCCTGTCAAAACCATAATTAATAGCACCTATAGATTTTTTTATCTCTAATCTAACCTTCTCCTTATTTCTTTCTTCCATAGAACAATTATCCAAATCTATATATGTAGATATGAATTTATTAATTGTAGGTATATAATAATCTGTAATAGAATCATGCATTTTTTTATAACTTTTATTTTCTTTTATAGAATTCAAAACTTCATTTATATTGCTGGCTGTATCCTGAATTATTAATACAAAATCATAATCTTTTATATTATATAAAGATTTCTTAATTATATCATCATAAAAAAAATCATTAATGATATTATCATTTGTACTATTAACTTTATCATTATTAATACCATCTTTTTTTGAATAAGACTTTTTTACAAAATAAAAAATGATCAATAATAAAAATATCAGTATTATAAATGAAACCAACTGCAATGAAGAAAAAAAGAATATAATTGCCGAAACAGATAAAAGAGAAATTGAAAGGGATAAATTAAAATTATTAATTAACAATTCTTTACATTTTTTCATAAACATTCTCACCATTAAAATTATTAAATGGACTTAATTTAATAATACTACAAATATAAAAAATATCAATAATATTATAAAACCGCTTTTTATATATTTACTATATAAAAAGCGGCAAATAACAACATCTAGTAAACCAAATAAAATTAATCTTCAAATACAGTCTGTTCAGTAACTTCTGTTTGTAAAGCTTTCAAAGCTCTTTCAACCATTTTACGTCTTATTTTTTTACTAGCTTCTTCACCCAAAGGAGGATTACCCAATGGATATGGAATACCAACACCAGGAATAATTCTATTAGCTCCTATAGTTAAAGATATAGGTACTACTGTAGCCATGTGAACTACTGGAATACCAGCACGTTCTATTTCTTTTACCATCGTTGCTCCGCAACGAGTACAAGTTCCTCAGGTTGAAGTTAATATTACAGCTTGTACGCCATCTTCCAACAATTTAGGCACAAAACTTTCACCAAAACGTTTAGCATTTCCTGTAGAAGTACCAGTACCAGTAGTAGTAATAAAGTAATCAGCTAATTCTCCTATACCGCCTTCAGCCTCTATCTCTCTCATAACATCCAAAGGTATAACTAAGTTAGGATTTTCCAAAACAAATTGTCTGTCATATCCTCCATGAATAGTCATAAAGTCTTTTTTATCCATAGAATTTTTACCTTTGATGCTGTAAATACCGTATTTAGTAGCACTAGAGCTTTCAATTCTATCAGGATTACCAACAGGAACTATACCTCCAGAAGTAACAAAAGCAATTTTAGCTTTAGTTATATCTTTAATAGCTTTAGCAGGAGGAACTTTATCAAAGAAAGGCATAGGATATTCTGTTCCTACTTTCTCGCCTTTAATTTTTTTAACTAATAAATCAACAGCACGAGTAGAACCTCTTACTTCATTAAAGTAATTTACTCTTATTCCTCTTTCAAAATAACCTTCTGCATCAGGACCTTGAACTTCCTCTCCTGAAACTAATTTTTTAGCTAATGCGGCAACTTTAGGTATTGCATTTCTCATATCAGCTGCAGAATCTTTAGTTTCTATAATGTATAAATCCTTACGGTACATATCAACACCAGGGTTCTCTTTATACATAGCAGTAACAACAGGAATTTTGAAGTGCTCTTCAACAGCAAGACATATACCTCCGCAAGCTACTCCGTAACGACCAGCATTGAATGCAGGACCAGCTATAAATAAGTCTGGTTTATATTTTTCTATCATTTTTATAATTGTTTCTTTAGCCTCTTCAAGATGCTCTCCGAAATAGTTGTCCCCACAAATAACAGTAGCAACCACATCATAATTATCTCCAAGTTCTTTAGCTAAAGCAGCTCCAGGTCCTATAACCCCATCCCTCACTTCTGGAGGAATACCTGCTTTCTCTTCACCGCCAATTCCAGCAAAGAATTGGTTCATATAATGTATAACTATTTTTTTACTCATATATAATTCTCTCCTTAAAGTTTTAATAAAAATTAATAACCTTTAGCAGAAAGTTTATTAAATCCGTTAGCAATAGTAGAAGCTATAATAATTTGCAATTCAGCTTCTATAGTTCCGTCTGGTTTCAAACTTCCTTCATATCCGCCTATCATAGTTTCAACGAAATCTAAAGTACCTATAACTTTATCCATTTTAGGGAAATTAATAATAACATTACCATTACCGCAAGAAACTAATGTATCAGCTTCTGGTGTAGTATCAGCCAAAGACTGAGATTTACCATCTCTGCCAGGGAATTCATCTGTAATAAGTACAACTTTAATACCTTTCTGAGCAACTTTTTTACAATTCATCATTAAGTCAGTATCTGGATTACCATAACCTTCCTCTGTAATAATTAATCCGTCTAAACATAAAAATTCTGCTAATTTTGCAACCATATCAGATGATCTTTCTTTATCTGCTAAAAATACATTTTCATTAGTTAATATAACACCAATAAAGTTTAAATCTTTACCATGTCTTTTGTATAAATCCTCAATTACAGGGTTATGGAAATGGTGATAAGTTGTAACTTTATCACAAGGAGCAACACAGTTTCCGCTTACAATAGCACCGTCAAGAATTTCTGTAGGATACATAAAAGTAGGAACTATCTGTTTAGCATCAACACCATAATAATATGTATCATGCAATAAACCTTGGGACTGAAGCATGTGTACATATCCAACTTTAGGCAAATCAGGGTATTGAGCTATTTGCTGAGCTAAAGGTTTAGTTTCATAAGTAACAATTTCATCAGGAGTTAAATCTTTAGCAATTTCCCCAATGAAAGCAGCAACTTTCAAACCCGCCAATCTTCCAGCCTCCTCATAACTATGAGTTTCTAATCCCTCTTTAGGTTCTATAACTACACATACATTATTTGTTTGAGAGAATGGAGTATATTTAGCAGCCTCTCCAGACATATCAATAATACCTTCTTGGAAACCTACTATACGTCCGCATGTTACAACACATGCTCCTACTAAAGCGTGTGTCCTTCCGCTTCCAACCTCTTTAACTTTGTTAATAACACCTGGAAATATTCCGCCGCCGCCGCTTACTTTTACTCGAGGTTCAATAACATCCTTTACAGGAGCTATTCTTACAGATTCGCCAGGTCTTGCAAGTTCAACTTTAGCTGATATTAGTCTGTCATCTTGAAGTACAAGCTCTTCTATATCTTTAGCACAAACATATAGAACTCCGTTCTCGACTTTCATTTTGTCAGCAAATTGAACGTCTTTAATAAAAATTTTACCTAGTTCTAACTTCATGAACTATCCTCCTTTAATTATTATTTTTATTTTTAATTCTAATAATGCTTTTTATAATCATTATAAAGAACAATAAAAATCCAACATACCCATTCAATACATAAACAATATTAACTAGTTTATCAAAAGGAACTTTTAATCCTATAAAACATCCTACTGCCGCTAATACAGCTGTAGCAATTTTAAATTTACTGCTTGTATCATCGCTAATAACTCTAGATGATGCAGTCCATAACAAAGGAACAGCAGTAGTGTATATACCAGCTATAACTATTATCGAAAATATTGTAGCAAATATAGGATTAATTTTAGCTGCTAATATTAGTGAAGGAATTTGGCTATTTGCTAATTCTTTTATATTTGCCAATAATCCCAAAGAAACTATTATAACTGCTAAAGTAAAACCTAATACTCCAAAAAATATTCCTAATCCTCCTTCCCTTTTACTATTAGCCTGTTTACCTAAAGCAGCTACAAAAGCTGTAAGCCAAAGCATACAGAAGCCAATATAAGAAAGAGAAGAGAAAAACCAATTAGTAGATGCCTTAGTTTTCTGCAATTCTCCAACTATTTTATTTCCTTCAGAAAGACCTTCAAAATTTGTAAAAATAGCATAAAGACCCAAAAATATAGATATAATAACAACTACAGGACCTATTTTGCCCAATACTTTAACTATATTTTTTAATCCAAAAGCAACTGTAATACCTGATAAAACAGCCATTATAATGGCACCGATAACTTCTGAAATACCATACTGCTGTTTCATTGTAGCACCAGAGCCTGCGATCATTACAAAATATGACATATAAATAAATAATGTTGAAAAATAGTCAAAAAAAGTACCTACATATTTTCCGCAATAATACTTATAAACGTCATTAGGTTTTGCAAATGTGTTATCATATCCTACAAATATGAAACTTAAACAAACATACAAAAATACAGCAAACATTAATAATGCCCCAGCAACACCCCAAAAACCATAAGCTGTAAAATACTGAAGTACCTCCTGACCCGTAGCAAAGCCAGAACCAATAAGGAATGCGATATACGTACCTGCAAACATTATCACATTACTTATATTAACCTTGTGATTATCCATACAAACTCCTTAAAATTATTATTTTCAAATTAAATAATCAAAAATTATTTAATTTAATGGCAGATTTTTATCAAAACACGATTCTATCAGAGATAAGTCTACTGTTTTAAAATCTTCCTTAATATTTTTAGGCCAACTGGTAAGTTTTCTATTTTTAATAAACTTATTGTAATTATCTATAGCACTTTCTATTAGTTCCAAATCCTCAAATTTAGTAGAATTATTTTTTTTTATTAAAATAGATTTATATGGAGTTTGATTTGATTTTAGACTTCCGCTCATAGGATGGGTTAATAGATTATATCCTTTATGTATAAAATCTCTAACCTTGATGAGAACATCATACATGCTTTCAGTATCTATATAATCAATATCATAAAATTCTTGATATTTCTTTATAACTTTATCGTTATTTGTAACGATTAATAAAATATCTCTATCCAACAAAATAATTTCCCCAAAAAAAAATGTTGTATAATTAGAGTATAATAAAAATAATTTTTTAAATCAATAAATAATAATTCATTTTTTATAAATAATATAAAAAAGATTTCAAAAATACATAATATATAATCTTATAAGAATTAAATTTATTTATATACTTGCCAATATATATTTATAATATATATTATAAATAAAATTTAATAATAAAAAGCGATATATATGAAAAAGAAACTAGAATTGCAAACAACAACATTATGGGATTATCCTTCTCAGCAATATTTAAAAAGCGAAGAAGAAAAACATAAAAACTACATAGGAGCTACGCCGTCATATATTATATGGAATTTGTTAAACAGATACACAAAAGAAAAAGATTTAGTAGTAGACCCTATGGCTGGAAGCGGTACAACTATTGATGTAGCACGTGAATTAAAAAGGCGTGCTTTAGGGTATGATATAAACCCAAAAGCATTGCAAAGAAAAGATATTTTTAAAGCAGATGCTAGAAAAATACCAATAGAAGATGAAAAGGTCGATTTCGTATTTATAGATCCTCCTTATAGTACGCATATAAATTATTCTGATGAAAAAAATTGTATTGGTAAATTAACAGCTAAAGAAGATGAATATTATAATGCTATGGAAAAAGTTATAAATGAAATATTTAGAATCATGAAAAAAGACAGATATATGGCTTTATATGTTTCTGATTCGTATGAAAAAGGATTTCCATTTATGCCTATAGGATTTAAGCTGTTTGAAATTATGAATAAATATTTCATGCCTATAGATATAGTATCTGTTGTACGTCATAATAAAAATTTAAATAAAGGTAATTATCATATTGCTGCCATAGAAAATAATTTTTATTTAAGAGGGTTTAACTATCTATTTATAATGTACAAAAAGGGAAATAAAACCATTGATAATAATGGAAAACTTCATTTGAGAAATATATAAAAAAGGCAAAGTTTAATTAAAAAAACTCTGCCTTATATTTACTAATTTATCTTAAATAATACATGTCTTTAGGTATATAATCATCTATAATCGTAGCGGCTTTCAAGTTTCTCTTTCCCTGTACAGCCATTATATTATAAGCTGCTGCTCCAACATTTTGATTATCAACCATTACAGTTCTCTTTTCCATTCTTTCCAAATCTATATTAGAAGTTCTCACTTGATCAAAGTATTCGCTTGCCAAAACAAAATGCTTAAATGCTTCCTGCTCATTTTGAATAGTATTTGTTACTGTAGAATTATAAGCATAAGAAACACCTATATTATTATAAAGGCTAGCTAAATAACTAATCAATATAAAATCGCTTTCTGTACGCATTTCTAATCTTCCCAATTTATCACGTTTAGATAAAACCTGACTCAAAGCATTTCTATAGAAACCATTAGCTAAATTAGCCTTATCCAAATGTAAAAGCGAATTCCCTAAAGCATAGGAAACTACACTATTGCTAGGATTTTTTTGAAATAAAGCATTAAATCCTTCAAAAGCTCTGTCAAATTCGCTGTCTAAATAATATATCCAAGATAAATTATAAAGCAGCTGATCACTTCTAAGATTCGGAGCAAGATTATCATAAGCCATTTGATAATATTCTTTTGCTTTTACATAATCTTTATCCTGATAGAAATAAACATTACCCAAATTATAATTGGCATCAGGATACACACTATTTATAGACAATGCTTCATTGAAGTTTTTAACAGCATTTCCATATTCTCCTAAATTATAATATATCTGACCTAACATATTATATACATACTCTTTGCCTCTATAGAAAGGATCTTTACTATACAAAGGCAATGCAGCTGTAGTAAGTATTTCCATAGCTCTGTCATAATGTTTTAATCTAGTTTCATAGTCGGCATATCCTACTATAGACTCTAAATTAGAAGGATAAGCTGCTAATAATTTCTCAAACAATGTTCTTGAACCATAAAAATCATCTTTATCAAGAAGATATTTAGCCAATTTAGGATAAACATCATCATCTATATAGCCTTTTTTCAAATTCTCTATATGATTTTGAAGAGCTTTAACATGCTGATAATTATCCTGATATATTCTTATAAGCATTGTTCTTTTTCTAGGTATAACATCATCTCCGAAGAAATTAATCATATCGCTGTAATTATTATAAGCTAAATCATAATACTCAGGATGAAGCAAATTTTTAGCTCTGCTTATCATAAGAACACCGCGTTCATCGTATATAACTTTTTGTTCTTTTTTCTTTTTAGTATAAACCAACATATCATTATATAATTCTTCGCCTGCTATATAGTCCTCTTCTGATAATTCTTTTTCACCTTTCTTTCTATAATAAAAACCATAAGTTATTCTAGTTTCAAAATCTCTAGGTTTAATATTTAAAGCACCCTGTATTTTATTCAAAGCATTAGGGAATGTTTCTCTAGCTATATAAGCTCTTGCATATCTATTATACCATTTTGTTTGTTTAGGTTTTAATCTTTCACCCTGTGCAAAATTACGTTCTGCCTCATCATAAGCTCCATTTGATATACTAACCAAACCTTGTTTATAATATTTATTAGCCATTATAGGTTTATAAATAAATTGGAAAGAGAATACCACTATAGCAAGGAATAATATCAAGAATACAGCAGCTACTCTTATAATTCTGGCATAATCTTTTAATGAGTTAGGTATAGGTATAAGGTCTAATACATTCTTTCTATCATCTTCTCTTATGCTTAAGCCTAATTCTTTATTCAAGATATTTGCTATATTTTCGCTGGATTCTCCGCGTTCCAAAGCATTAAGCAAATCTTCCATAGAATTTCTGCTGATTTTCTCATTAAGTATAGCATCCAAAACATGGTACTGTGTTATTGGAGGAAGATATTTAATAGCATTTATAACCTTATCATGATCCACATCCTTATCAACATCATCATATTTAGAAGGAACTAAACTATTAGATGTTTCAGGTGCTGGAAGAGTGGTGCCTCCTTCTATTATATTTGTAGAAGGAACATCGCTCAAAGTATCTTCTATTTCATCAGGCAAATCTAAATCATCATGATGATTATCTTCATCATGAGTTTCTTCTTCATTAGATTTATTGTCAGTATCATCAATATCATCTAATGTTAAATTATCTAAATCTACATCACCTCCAGAAGTTTCTTTTTCTTTTGACTCTGTTTCTTCTTCTTTACTTTCTGATTCTTCTTCTTTTTCTTCATCTTCTTCTGGAATCAAATTATCCAAACTTAAATCATCACCTTCTTCTTCCTTGTCATCTGACTTAGATTCTGGCTCTTCTGATTTACTTTCTGCTTCTTCTTTTTCTTCTTCTTCTGGAATCAAATTATCTAAACTTAAATCATCATCTTCTTCCTTGTCATCTGACTTAGATGCTGGCTCTTCTGATTTACTTTCTGATATTGCCTCTTCTTCTTTTTCTTCATCTTCTTCTGGAATCAAATTATCTAAACTTAAATCATCATCATCTTCTTCTTTGTCATCTGCTTTAGATTCTGGCTCTTCTGATTTACTTTCTGATATTGCCTCTTCTTCTTTTTCTTCATCTTCTTCTGGAATCAAATTATCTAAACTTAAATCATCATCTTCTTCTTCCTTGTCATCTGCTTTAGATTCTGGCTCTTCTGATTTACTTTCTGGTATTGGCTCTTCTTCTGGTGCTTTTTCACCTTTTTCCTCTTCATCTAAAATATCATCCAAACTATCAGATATATCATCCATATCTAAACTATTTAAAATATCATCCACATCATTATCATCAGAAACATCTTCAATATCCTTAATTTCAGGCATCTCATCAGAATCACTATCTATACTATCAGCAACATAATCATCATCTATATTAGGTAAAGTATCAAGCAAAGGCAGATCATCTAAAACAGGAAGTTTATCACTTTTGATATCAGAATTTTTAGATTTTGAATCTGAATCATTGATATCCATAGCAATTTTATCTTCTAATTCTTGATCTTCAGGCAAATCCAATGAATCCAAATCACCTGAAATTTTATCATCATCTATATCTAAATCTTCAGGTAATCCCAAATCATCATCTATATCTAAATCTTCTGGTAAATCTAGATCATCAGTATCTACTGATACTTTTTCATCTTCTATATTATCTAAATCTTCTGGTAAATCTAGATCATCTGTATCTACTGATACTTTTTCATCTTCTATATTATCTAAATCTTCTGGTAAATCTAGATCATCTGTATCTACTGATACTTTCTCGTCTTCTGTATTATCTAAATCTTCTGGTAAATCTAGATCATCAGTATCTACTGATACTTTCTCATCTTCTATATTATCTAAATCTTCTGGTAAATCTAGATCATCTGTATCTACTGATACTTTCTCGTCTTCTGTAGTATCTAAATCTTCTGGTAAATCTAGATCATCTGTATCCACTGATACTTTTTCGTCTTCTGTAGTATCTAAATCTTCTGGTAAATCTAGATCATCTGTATCCACTGATACTTTCTCGTCTTCTGTAGTATCTAAATCTTCTGGTAAATCTAAATTATCTGTATCTACTGATACTTTCTCGTCTTCTGTAGT
>NZ_CALXKQ010000018.1 GCF_944388875.1 uncultured Brachyspira sp. | reverse complement strand
TTTGAATTTGATTACATTCCCCACCCTTTAGGTTTAAAATCTAATTTGTTATTTCAGCATTATTTTTCTTTTTAGTTGGAAATAGTTATGGCACTGCCCACCCAAGAATTTTTTAAATTTATAGTTAACTAACCGTACGCTTAATTAATTTTTTATTATGAATGAATTGAGTAGGATAATTTTATCTATGTATGAAGCAGTATTAACCGTGCGTTAAATAAAGTTTTTATTTACTTACATTCCCCACCCTTTAGGTTTAAAATCTAATTTGTTATTTCAGCATTATTTTTCTTTTTAGTTAGAAATAGTTATGGCACTGCCCACCCAAGTATTTTTTTAATTTTTTACAAATTTACCGCACGTTTGATTAATGTTGATTATGAATGAATTGATGATGAGAATTTTGTATATGTATGAAACTTTATTTCCGTGCGTTGCATGATAAAATAAAAAACCCCTTCACTTGAGAAACAAGCAAAGGGGGCACAGTATTATATTATTCAATCAAACCCATTAGGATATTATGAAGGCTTGAATAAATATATTGGCATAAATGTAATTTTTAATAAGTAAGCATTATAAGCTTAAAAATAATAGTTTTTATGTTATAATGTGTCAGGGTAACGGGTATATAGAGGCGGAGTAACTCCTACCCCTATATACTCTACAAACGTAAAAACTATATTTAATAGAAATTAAGCCTTAGCAAATTTGATATATACTTGAACATCTTTAGGATTATAGCCATCACCTGATACAGTTATAGTAACTATAACTTGGTTGTACTTACCATTACCAAGTCCATCTATCTTTGTTGCTCCATCACCGCTAATAGTTAATTGAGCTCCATCGTAACTAAAATGGTCTTTTGTTAATACAGCATCTGCATTATTTGAATCAGTATCTCCAGAATCTTTTTCTACAGATTTAATTGTATATTTTAAATTTTTTATACCATCTGGTACAATAGTGAATGTTAAAGGCTTATTAACAGCAGTATTCGCAGTAGCATTATTAAAATCTAAAGGACTACTTGTATCAGTTCCAGCACTAGGTGTTATACTAGTAATATTTTTATTTTGTGTTGTTGAGCTTCCTCCATTAGTTGGATCTGTGGTTTTTTTGTTGCAGCTCACGCCTAGTAATGATAAAGCCATTACCATTACGAAAATAGATAAAATCTTTTTGTTCATAAGTTGAACTCCTTTTAATAAATTTTTTTATTATAAACATTATTTCTAATGCTTATTTCTGAGTTAATGGAATCAGAGCATTCCAGTATTATGTTAATTTTATTTCTTGAAATATTATTTAATGTTTTAGAATATACTTTGCTTAGTATAACAATTAATTTATGCAACACAAAAAGAGATTGCAGAGTTATTATAGTTAGTATTATGTTAGGCTTGTTTTTGTGATTAGAATGTTTTTTATTGTTTAAAGAATTGTTATGAGTGCTGAGTGCTGAGTGCTGAGTGCTGAGTGCTGAGTTTCAGCTGTATGAATATTTATAGCGTTTATTAATAAGTTTTTCATGCCTTTATGATAGGCTCTTTTATATTTTATGTCAATATTTTCTTTACATTTTTTTATTATTTTTTTTAATTTTTTTACTTCAATATTGAAAACATATATATAAGATAAATTTATTTTAATCACTTTGCAATTTATATAGTTTTTATTATAATATTTTTTAATTTCTATATTTGTAAATAATTATATTTATTATTATTTATGAAGGAGTTTTATATGATTATAGGTTTTATTGGTGCTGGAGCTATGGGCGGAGCTTTGATAGAAGGTTTTATAAAATCAGGAATAGAGTATAACAATATCATAGCAAGCGTAAAAACAATGGAGAAAAAAGATTATCTTGAGAAGAACTTAGGCATAAAAGTATATACTGACAATAGAAAGGTTGCTAGTGAAGCTGATATATTATTTATAGCAGTTAAGCCTTATATGGTTACTGCTGTTGCTGCTGAAATATCATCTTCTATTAAAGTAGGGGCTAGTATAGTAAGCGTTGCTGCTTCTGTAAGCAAGAGGGATTTAGCAAGGATGTTTAATGGAAGCCGTATTGTAAGGATAATGCCAAATACTCCTGTAAAAACTTGTAATGGTTTTATATCCGTTGTAGAGGCAGAAAATAAAGTTGTTCAGAATGGCGTTGTGGAATTATTAAAGCGTGTAGGTATGGTTAAGGTTGTAACAGAAGAACAGATACATGCTTATAATGCTATGGCTGGATGTTCGCCTGCATTTATGTATGTATTAATAGAAGCTATGAGTGATGCTGGGGTTTTAATGGGTATAGACAGAAAGACATCTATAGAAATGGCTGCTCAGGTTTTTAAGGGTGCTGGTGCTATGGTTTTAGAGTCTGGAAAGCATCCTGCACAGTTAAAGGATGGAGTATGCACACCAGGGGGACTTACAATTAAAGGTGTAGAAGTATTAGAAGAAAAAGGACTTAGAAGCGGTATTATAGAAAGTATTGCTGCAAGCTATAGAGCTTCTATAGAAAGTGAGAAAAAATAAATGTTTAATAATACTAATCTTACATATATTTTGAATTTTTTATTAATGAGGTAATAGAATTCAAAATAAAAAAATTCTGTTTGACTTTTTTAACTCAATCATTATAATATTAATATAAGATATATGAAGGAGCATTTATATGCCTAAAAAGACAATATTAGTTTTAGATGATGAAAAGAGCATTAGAACTCTTTTTGAAGAAGAGTTTAAAGATGAGGGATATGATGTCGTATCCACTGATAGTGGAGAGGAAGCCTTAGAAATGCTTGATAAAGGTACTCCTCATATTGATTTGATAACATTAGATATAAAAATGCCTAAAATGGATGGATTAGATTTTTTAGCTAAGGTTAGAGAAAAGCATAGAGAGTTACCTATTATAATATGTACCGCATATAACAATTACAGACATGAGTTTTCAGTTTGGAATGCTGACGGATATATATTAAAATCTGGAAATCTTACAGAAATTAAAGACAAAATAAAAAGACTTATAGGTTGATATTTTTTTATGCCGCATATTCGCAAAGATCCCGTAACTAAGCAGTCAGTAATTATATCAGCAGAAAGAACTGGAAGACCTAGTGATTATGTTAATATTAATCAAAGACACATAGAAAATTCAGAACTTAGCTGTCCTTTTTGCAGAGGGCATGAGATGAAAACTCCAGACTCTGTTTATACAGTATATGCAGAGCAGGAGGAGATATGGCAGGTTAGGATAGTACCAAATAAATATCCTATAATATCCGAAACCCATGAAAATGAACTTCCAAAAGAAAACAGCCTTTTCTGTGCCAGCAGTTCAAAAGGATTTCATGATGTTATTATAGAGCATCCTAATCATTATTTTAATTTCTATCATGCTGAGGCAGAAGATTTTTTTTATATATTCAAAGCTGTTATTAAAAGGCTTAAAGATTTGGGAAAAAATAAGGATATGCTCTATAGCTTATATTTTAAAAACTTCGGACCTGAAGCAGGAGCAAGTTTATCCCACTCGCATTCTCAAATAATAACAACTCCATTTATTCCAATGCAGATGCTTGATGAAATTAATGGTTCATTAGAATATTATAATGAAAAAAATAGATGTGTGTATTGTGATATAATTGATGAAGAAAAAAGGCTTAATGATAGGGTTATATGCGAAAATGATAATTTTATTGCTGTTTGTCCTTTTGCATCTAGATCGCCTTATCAAATATATATAATGCCTAAACAGCATTCGGCAAGTATTGTGAATGTTTCAAGTATGAATATTTTAGATTTTGCTGATATATTAAAAAATATATTTGACAGATTATATAAAGTTCTTGGAGAAGTCAGTTTTAATTATGTACTTCATACATTACTTTCTGCACTTGAGGTTAAATTTAAATATTCAAGCCATTGGTTTTTAGATATAATGCCGAAAATGAGCAAATTAGCAGGTTATGAGCTTGGAAGCGGCGTATTTATTAATTCAATAACTCCAGAAGATGCAGCCGAGCAGCTTAGAAATGCATTATAGTATTACTATATGATCTCTTGTAATTACAGCATCATAATTTTTATAGCCCAGTATCTTTAATATATCATCAGAATGATGTCCTATGATTTTTTGAACATCATCAGAGTTATAATTTATTATTCCTCTTGCGAACTCATTTCCATCTTCATCTACAATACTTACTATATCGCCTTTTTTGAAAGTATTAATTACTTTTATTAAACCTATAGGAAGAATACTAGACTCTTTTTCAAGCACTGCTTTTTTGGCACCAGAATTAACAACTAATTTTCCTATTATAGTTGTAGCATAAGCAATCCATCTCTTTTTAGTAGAAAGCTCATCTGTTTCTTCTACAGGATAGAATATTGTTTTATCTTTAGTTTCGAATATATCATTGAGTACATTAGGTTTTTTTCCATTAGCTATGAATAAAGCACATCCTGATCTAGTAACTATTTTTGCAGCCTGAAGTTTGGTTTTCATGCCTCCTCTGCCGCCTTTAGAAGCATCAAGACCTAAGTTTTCTATATCTTTAGTAACTTCAAATACTTCATGTATAAAATTGGCATTAGGATTGGTTTTAGGATTATCATCATAAAGCCCATTTATATCAGAAAGTATTATAAGCAAATCAGCATCTAATTCGCTTGCAACAAGGGCAGAAAGTTTATCATTATCAGAAAAACTTATCTGAGTAACATCGTAAATATGTTTAAGTTCATCGCTTGATACAGTATCATTTTCATTTATTATAGGTACAACTTTATATTTTAACAGCATGCTAAGTGTTGAATGAAGATTTAGATATCTTCTTCTATTAGAAAAATCTTCTTCTGTAAGCAGTATTTGAGCTGTAACTATATCAAATTTTGAGAATCCGTCTTCATATATAGACATTAATTGGGATTGTCCTATAGCAGCACAAGCCTGTTTTAATGCAACTTCATCCAAGTCCTGAACATTAATTTTTTTAGCACCAAGACCAACAGCTCCAGAAGTAACTATCAATACCTCTTTTCCCATTCTATGAAACTTTGATATAGCCTCTATAAAAGAATATATTCTAGCTAAAGATATATATCCCTCATCATTTCTCAAAACATTAGTACCAAATTTGAATACTATTCTTTTTATATTATTTAAATCTATTTTTTTCATGCGAATTATTATAAATGATATAATAAAAAAATAAAGTTATAATTTATGATTTTTATCTATTTATTTCCCCATACCCCGCCAAATTTAAAACTTAATCCTAAATAAAAGTCATTATCTACAGTATAATGTCCTCCGCCTCCTTCTTTGTATGAAATAACCCCTACTTGATATCTGTCCTCTAACTCATAATATTGATAATTGTTTTTGTATACAGGATCATAAGTGAAAGTATCTGAAATCATTATTTTAAAATCATCGGTTATATTAAATGTTATTCTTAAAAATGCTCTGTATTTAAGCTGATAAATGTCTTCTGCATCTGAATATATATTATTATCATGTATTCCGAAATGTGCTGTTATATCAAATTTCCATAATCTTCTAGCTTCAAAGAATATAAATCCGCTCATGCCGTAATAAGGTTTGCTGCCGTTAAAAGTTTGAATAGAAAAATCAGTATAGTATCCGTCATTAAAATGAGGTATGTTTGTGTTTTCTTGACCTGGAAAATATTCATTATAAACTCTTATGCCATGTCTGAACCAAAAACCTTCCAAACCCACTGTAAATCTTCCGTCTTTTCCATTTCTAAAATAGAAAAATGCATTTACACTGTCTCCCCATTCCTTAATAGGCTGAGAACCTATTTCTGTAACTATACCAGCTACACCCGTATTAATATAATCATTACTGTATGATATTTTAGCCATTAAACCTTTTGATGAATTTGCATCCAGCCCCATCTCCCCATTTACTAATCCTAAGCCTATAAATACACCAAAAAAATTAGCTTCTACCATTAAACCCGTATCATATCTAGGTATAAATTGTGTTTCATATCCTATAGGCATATCTCTAGGACCTGAAAGTACGGTTGCTTTATTGCTGCTTACTGTATGATAGTAAAATAATGTAGGGAAATATGAAGTTATAGGTATATTTTTAGTGTAAGGTTCTAATACACCTGCTCTTATTCCAATATATTTAAAGTTTACAAATATATTCATTTTAGAGAAATCAAATACAGGAGGAGACATATTTTTATAGAATCTTGCTTTATGAGATAATGGTTCATAGAATCTAGCATTGATATTTGCCTCTATTGATGCATATTTATATTCTTTTATATAGTGCAAATCTCCGTATAACAAAACTCCTAATGTATCTTCATTGCCAGTTTGCTCTATTAAATCACTCATTCTTCCATAAGCTACTAATTCTAAAGAAGCTGATAATTGCCCATATCTTTTTATATTATTTGTATTTGTTGTCTGGGACATTAATGTACTGAATATTGTACATAATAATATTAATACAATATGTATTTTGGAACTAGTAAACATAATATATACCTCAATAATATTTTGTCATAATATATTTTATAATTATTAAAAAGTCAATTAATTTTAATATATTGTAATTAATTTGTATATATTGATAGTTTAATATTTAATAGATTGATATTAGGTTAATGAAAAAAATATTTTTGTATTATTGTATATTTTAAATTTTTATACTATAATTTATACTATGGTAATATTGTATTAAGGATATTTTGTTTATGTTAAAAAAATATGTTTCTGCTATATTATTTTTATTAAGCTTTGTTTTATATTCACAGGATTTGACTAATCAGGAAGTAAATAAAAGTACAGATAATGAATTTTTTACAGCTATAGATAATGGGGATATTAATAAAGTAAAAGAACTCATATCAAGCGGTATAGATATTAATAGTGTGAATGAAGAGGGATGGTCTGCTTTGCATTTAGCTGTAAAAGCTAATAATAGTGAAATAGTAAGGGAGTTATTATCTCATAAAAAAATAGATATGAACCCAAGACTTCCTGCAGACACTATATTTACTGAAGGAGATAATGTATGGTATGCTGACGGACAGACTCCTCTTTTGCTTGCTTCATACTATGGATATTCTGATATGGTATCTATGCTTTTAAATTATGGAGCTGATATACTTGCTAAAGATGATGTAGATGAGGCTATGGCTATACATATTGCTTCGGCAAGAGGATATACATCTGTAGTTACTGCTATATTGGATTCTAATTCTGCTAAAAATACTGGAAGAGATATAGTCAATATTGGCGACAATACAGGTACTACGCCTTTGATGTGGGCATCTATGAATAATCAGGTTTCTGTTATAGCTTTATTAATGAAATACAAATTAGATATTGATTTGCAGGATGATGACGGATGGACTGCATTGCATTTTGCTGTTGCTTCTGACAGCTACAGGGCTGTAGATATACTTTTAAGAAACGGTGCTGATGCAAATATATCTGATTTGGATGGCAAAAAGCCTTTAAATATATGCAATGATACCGATATTGAGGCACTTTTAAATAAATATACTTCTAGTAATTAGAATAAATATATTTTTATTTTATGGAAGCTAAAAAATTACAAAGATTTAGTGAATACAGTATGTCTACATATTTACTTTGTCCAAGAAAGTATAGGTACACATATATAGAAAAACCTTTTAAAAAACAGAAAAGAAGCGTAAATGTTTATTTTATTTTTGGGAATGCTGTACATTTAACATGCAAAGAATTTTATGAGCAAAGGGCAGAGGAACGTACTTTAGAAAATTTATATAATATATTTAGGAATGTGTGGAAAAGAAGCGGTATAAGAGCATTCTTTAACAGCCGTGAAGAAGAAAAAGAATTAGGTGAACGTGGTCTATATATGCTTTCTAATTTCTTTAATTCTTTTGGTCAGAAAGTGCCGTATAGAATGGAAAGCTATATGGAAAATAGGGTTAGGGATTATATTTTATTTGGGAGAATAGACAGAATAGATTTGTCAGCTGATGGAACACTTCAGATAGTAGATTATAAAACCACTAAATATTATGATGTAGTCGAAGACAATGAAGAGAGAGAAAGAAAGACTATACAGTTAAAATTATATGCATGCATTTTGGACGGACTTAAATGCAAGGTTACAAGCGGTTCTTATTATCATTTTGAAGATGATAAATTTGATACTGTAGAGTTTACTCCAGAATCTATCAATTATTTAAGAGAATGGTTTGATGAGATTGTTGATGATATAAGGTATGATAGGGTTTTTGAAAAGAAGATGGGCAGGCATTGTGAGTTTTGCGACTTTTTCAAACTTTGTCAGGGAAAAGAAGATGATATTGAAAATTTAGTTCTGCCTTCCGATGAGCTTTTTATTGCCAGCATAGAGAACTCTGATAATAATTGATAATTTGCTAAATTGACAATTATTAATATTTTTAGTATATTATTTCTACATTATTATATAAAGTATCAGAAATATAGGTAATTTTATGAGCAATCATAATAAAAAAGAAGATTCAAAAGAAAATATAATAAAGAAAAAGAAAAATAAATTCAGAATAAGATATTTAACATTAGAAGATTTGGATGATTTTAATAACCTTTTGAGATATGCATTTCAAGTAAGCAATAATGAACTTATAAATTTAGGGTATGAGGCTGATGAGATAAAACAGGCTAAATCTGCAGTACTTAGCAAAGCTAAAGTATTAGGATGGTTTGACGGAGAAAAATTAGCTTCACAAATAGCGGTATATCCTATGAAGATGAATATACATGGTGTTATATATAAGATGGCTGGTGTTACGGGGGTTGCTACATATCCTGAATATTCTAATTTGGGTCTTATGAATGACTTGATGATAAAAAGCATTGAGAACATGAAGAAGGAAGGACAGACTATATCAGTATTATATCCTTATTCTATACCTTTTTATAGAAGAAAGGGTTGGGAGATTATTTCGGATAAGATGAGTTTTGAGATTAAGGATACACAGCTTCCGAAAACTATAACTAATAGCGGAAGGGTAGAGCGTGTTGCTTTTGACAGCGAAGATTTGATAGAGCTTTACAATAAATTTTCTTATATTAGACATGGTGCTTTGATTCGAGGTGATTTAGAATGGGAGGAGTATTGGAGATGGGATGTAGATGATACGATAGTGGCAATATATTATGATGAAAAAGATGAGGCTAAAGGTTTTTTAGTTTATGTTATAGAAAATGATATTTTTCATATAAAGGAAATGGTTTATCTTAATTTTGAAGCTAGGCTTGGGCTTTGGAATTATATATCAGCTCATTTTTCTATGGTTGATAAGGTGCATGGTTATAATTATACCAATGAACCTATGGCATTTTTACTTGAAGATAGTGAAATAAAAGAAACTATAAGACCTTATATAATGGCTAGAATTACTGATGTTAAAGCATTCATAAATAATTATCCTTTTTTAAGAAAGCCGAAAAATAAAAAAATTAATTTAATAGTAAAAGATAATATGGCTAAATGGAATAATGGAAGTTTTTTGATTTATTGGGAGGAAAACAGAAATATTGTATGCAAAAGATTAAATAAAGAATATAAAAGAAATGGAAAAGACAGATATATTATAAAGATGAATATTCAAACTCTTACAACAATGCTTATGAGTTATAAAACACCTTCTTATTTGTATAAGATAGGAAGAATAGAATCAAGTATAAAAGGAATAAATTTTTTAGAATCTATCATACCAAAAGAACAGGTTTATTTCTCTGATTATTTTTAAGTTAATAATATTATTCTGTTTTGACAATTTATATTTATTTTAGTATAACATATATTATGTATAAAAATTAAATATTAAACAAATACATTGAATGATTATTTTATGCGTTATATGTTTGCAAAAGAGGGACATGAGCATATATTAAAAAATCTAATTAATTCTGTAAGAATAGACTCTAATCAAGAGCCTTTTGAATATATAGAAGTTTTGAATACTTTTAACTTAAAAGAAAATGTTTTTGATAAAGAAAGTATTGCAGATGTTAAAGCTAAAACTAAATCAGGCGAAACTATAATTATAGAAATACAAAGAATAGGCAACCATTCATTTATATACAGAAGTTTATACTATTGGGCTAAGAATTATTTTACAAATTTAAAATCTAAGGATATATATTCAGATTTGACACCTGTAATAAGTATTAATATTTTAGATTTTAACTTGATAAAAGACATAGATAAGCCTCATAGCTGTTATTTTATTAAAGAGTTAGAAACCAATCATATATTGACTAACCATTTAGAGCTTCATTTTTTAGAGCTTAGAAAATTTAGTAATTCTTATAATTTATATGAAGGTTTATCAGATTGGTTTGAGTTTTTAAATTCAAAAGATAAATTGGAGGATACTATGGAAATATTAGTAAAGAAAAACCCTATAATGAAAGAAGTATATGATGAGTATAATAAATTTGTTAATAGCAATGATTTATATAATGGCTATAGTAATTATGAAAGAGATTATTTTAATGTTCTAATGCTTAATGAGGAGCGTATAAAGGGCATAGAGGAAGGAATGAAAAAAGGTATAGAACAGGGTATAGAAAAAGAAAAATATTCTCTAGCTAGAAATATGAAGAATAAAAATATGGATTTAAATCTTATAAGCGAATTAACAGGGCTTAGTGTAGAAAAAATAGAAAAATTATAATATAAAAAATTTATATTTCTAGTTCTATTTAAAAATTATATAAACAATCATAATTTTGAAAAATATATTTTTTAGTTATTTGTCGCTCTCATATAGAATGCTGCTCTAATAATGTTGTAATCTAGCTTTTATAAATATGAATATGCTTTTATATAATGTGCTAATAAAAGAGAAATTATAAATGATGATAATATTATTATAGAAATTATAATAAACATTTTTATTGTTAATTTAAAGAAAACCGCTATTATAATAGAAGATATTATTAAAGATAAAATCAAAGATATTATATAACTAACATTTACAAATACAAATCTGCTCCAAGGATGCATAAACTTCGATGACATTATATTAAAAACTGAGAGTATTGCAGATGACAATAAAGAGTTTGATATACTTAATAAAATAATAATGTATTTATATTCATAAAATAAATACAATGCTATAAAAACTGATGCATAGACAAATGATATTAATAATATGTTTAAAATAGATTTAATACTAAAAAAGCGTTTATCTTCATTTATAAAAATTTTTTCTAATATAAAATATACTGTATTAGCTAGTATTATAGAAATAAAATTTATAATAGGAAAAAGTGCGTATATATAATTAAATACTGCTGCTTTATTAAAAACAATTTTTGTAATTAATATATATAAAATTAATGATATAACAAAACCGATAAAAGAAAATAGAGTTTTATTTTTAATTTCTTTCTTGTAATTTTTGAAAATATTAGTATAAACTGTACGGGAATTGATAAACATAAATACTGAAAAGAAACTAAATAAATATACGGCATTAAATATTATATTTATATTTAGTAATGCTGTTAAATTTATTAAAGCTGATATTAAAGAGATTATTAAATTAACTCTTCCTTTGTATTTATATATTGGAGATGCATATTTGTTCATAATATTATTATATATCTTTTTTCAAAATTAAATATTAGAATATGCCTAAACAACTATATTTTGTCAAAATAATTTTTTAAATTTAGAATATTTGCATGGCTTTGCCCCGTACCCCCTAGTTCTTTTATTACGTCTGTTCGCCCGTGGCGTGGTATAAAATAACCAAAGGAACTGCATTTTTAGGTTATATTCTATATTTAATAGGCATATTTTTAATATAAGTTTCTAATAATTGCGTTTTCGCGAATCGTCCTGTGGAAGAAACTTTGGCAAAGCCCATAGAGTGTGTGCGGCAAAAAAGTTGATAGTTATATATAAAATGCATCGGTTATCAAACTTAAAAATTTTAAGCATATATAATTTTGAGATGCATAAAAATCAATTATCTGAAAAAACCAGATATATTTTCAATAAATCCTGATATTGCATAGAATATAAAAGATGGTATAGCAACTATAATTATAAGTAGAAGTATAAAAATAGGGTATAATATATCATTAAATATTTTACTAAAAATTAATTTTATATTATATATAAATGCTCCTGGATACGCTTTTTTTCCATTATTATTTTTTATGTTTTTATCTGCCTTATTTTCTATCAAAAGAGATATAACTTTTTTTTCCATATCAATATCTCTATGCCCATTATTTTTTTTATATGAAATCTTATGAAGTGCAGTATCTCCGTCATTATTTTGTAAATTAATATTTATTTCATTTTTTATAAGCATTTCAAAAATATCATATTCTTCTATTCCTATATTATCTCTAGAAAGTATATAGTGGAGTATACCATTTCCGTCATTATCTTGTATATTAATATTTGCTCCAAGGTTCATAAGTGTTTCAATTTTATATTTACTATCTGGAACTCCTATAATTTCACTTGTACCAAATTTAGGTTTACGATGTGAATCGTAGGACTTACTTACATCAAGTATAAGGCTTTTTCCTGCTTCATTTTTTTCGTTAATATCCATTCCATTATCTAATAAAACTTTTACGAAATTAGAGAAATTATTAGTGCTTAAATTAGGTATATAGTCATACCACTCATAGCTACTATTCGTTATAGAGTAAGTTATATATTCTTTATTGTTTTCAATTACATATTTAAACTCATCAATATTTTCAGAATATACTGATTGTGCTAATGCTGATTTTTTATTTGTTGCCGCTAATTTCTTAAAATCATCACTTACTTGAGCATAAGAAATGCACGAACTAATAATAAATATAATAATACCTAATACTTTCATCATAAACCTTTTTAATATTATTTTTTTGATTATACAGTATATCGGTATATTGTGTCAATATTGTTTGACAAAGTATAAATATTTCATTATAATAAGTTTATGGAATTAAAATCATATAATAAAAATTTTAATGTACTTAATGATTATTTTATGCGTTATATGGGACATGAGCATATATTAAAAAATCTCATTAATTCTGTGAGAATAGATGCTAATCAAGAGCCTTTTGAATATATAGAAGTTTTGAATACTTTTAATTTAAAAGAAAATGTTTTTGATAAAGAATCAATAGCAGATGTTAAGGCAAAAACTAAATCAGGCGAAACTATAATTATAGAAATACAAAGAATAGGCAACCATTCATTTATATATAGAAGTTTGTACTATTGGGCTAAAAATTATTTCACAAATTTAAAATCTAAGGATATATATTCAGATTTGACACCTGTAATAAGTATTAATATTTTGGATTTTAATTTGATAAAAGGTATAGATAAACCTCATAGCTGTTATTTTATTAAAGAATTAGAAACCAATCATATATTGACTAACCATTTAGAGCTTCATTTTTTAGAGTTTAGAAAATTTAGTAATTCTTATAATTTATATGAAGGTTTATCAGATTGGTTTGAGTTTTTAAATTCAAAAGATAAATTGGAGGATACTATGGAAATATTAGTAAAGAAAAACCCTATAATGAAAGAAGTGTATGATGAGTATAATAAATTTGTTAATAGCAATGATTTATATAATGGCTACAGTAATTATGAAAGAGATTATTTTAATGTTCTAATGCTTAATGAGGAGCGTATAAAGGGTATAGAGGAAGGAATGAAAAAAGGTATAGAACAAGAAAAATATTCTCTAGCTAGAAATATGAAAAATAAAAATATGGATTTAAATCTTATAAGCGAATTAACAGGGCTTAGTATAGAAAAAATAGAAGAATTATAAATAAAATTTAATTATAGTGAAAATGAATATTAAATATTAATATAGATATGGAAGTATATTTGTAAGAGCTATGGTATATCTTTGCTTTTAGGAATAATAAAAAATTCAAATGATTTGTTAGTTTATCTTTAATAATTAATTTTATCCTAATACCCGCCCCTAAACTCTTTTACTTTGTTCTGAAATAATAATTTAAATTTCTATATTATGTATTTAGAAAAAGCATACCCGCCCAAGTGATTTTTTAATTTAAAATATATTTAACGCACGGTAAATACCTTATTATTTATAGTATAAATTGTATAGTAATATAATTATATTTAGCATTTATACTGCGTGCGATGGGGTTATGTTGGGTAAATAGAACTTAAAGAAGTTGACAATAAATAAAAAATATATATACTATACATTAATATAGATTAATGATAAGAGGTGAATTTATGGACTTAGAAGAAAAACTTGCAATATATTATCAAGGCTCTGCTATAGAAGATGATATGGCAAAATGCGAAGCTACAAATGATTTCAGCAAAATAAAAAGACATCCTTATGATTATTTCCATTATAAAGAGGAGTTTTTGAAAGATTATTTTTCTATAGAAGATGAGAAATTAAAGAAAAGATATGAACATTTTATGAAGATACTTCTTTACGGAAATGATAAGCAAGGAGAAGGCGGAACTAGATATGTTATTTTTGATTATATAGTCAATAGAGATTTTGAAAAGTCACTTAGATATCTTGTATATGGATATGAGAAAAGATATAAAGAGCAGGCAAGAACTTTAAATGGTGAAAGTTTAATATATAGAGTTTTTGAAGATTTTAATAAATACTTCAGTAAAGAGTTTCAAGAATACACAGATAAATATATTGATATTATTAATAACAATGATAATAAAAAAATACTCAATAAAATGGGAAGAGATGCTGTAATACCATTGATGGCAATATGTTCTGTGATAAAAAATAATAAAGAATGCAATGAGAAATATATAAATGCAGCTATAAAATCATTTGATGTTCTTCCTAATCTTTATGATACTTTGAATGTAATTGCTTCTCTTTTAGATAAAAATGAAGCTATAAAAAATAAATTTATAGAAGTGCTTAATAGTAATGAAGAATATATTGTTGATATGAATATTGAACTTGGACAGTATTTAAGATTATTAGATTATAATAATCCTTATAAAGCTAAAGAGAAATTCTTTAATGAAATAAATTATCCAAATGATTTCGCATTTATAGCACAGCATTTTGAGAATTATTTTCATTATGAATTCATTTATGGTGCAAGAGATTTATATTTGAATCATAAAGAATATTTTTATAAAATTTATAATTTGGTAAGAAATAGTTTAAATAGTGATAAAAATGATGATAGAAATAATGATAGAAACAAAAGAATATTTATAGTGCTTAGCGGTGTTTTACTTGAACATAATGATAATAAAATAGACACAAATAATTTAAAAAAATCTGTAAATGTATTAGAAACTATAGTTAATAAATTTACAAAAGATAATTCTAATAGATATAATCCAAGACCTACTTTTACTACTACAGAAAAAATAGAAGAAATATTTGATAAAGATAAAAATAAACTCTTTTATACGCTTATAGATTATTATACAAACAAAAAAAATACATACAATCTATATAGCAACAGATGGGATAGCCTTCCTGAAGTTAGTCTTGATACAGAACTTTATTATTTATACTCTTTATTTAATTATGACAGCGATGAAATGAAAAACTATAAAAAGTTTGCTCTTGATATTTTTAAATATTTACCAATTCAGTTAGGAATAAGAAAATATATAGAAGTGCAGGCATCTATAGGAAGTAAAACTTTAAAAGAAGTTATTGATAGTTTGTTAAATAATAAAGAATTGAATATTACATTAAAAGAAATTCTCATTTCATACTATTTTGATTATGCAGGAGATTTTTCAAATTATTATTATGACTATGGCGGAAAATATCTTCCTACATTATATAAAGAACTTAGATGCATAGATGAAAATAATAATGTTATTATAAATAGCGTAAAAGATGAGTTATTAAAAAGCTATTTTGATGAAGTGGTAAATATATTAAATGATGATAAGTTTATAAAAGATAATATAGCAAGCAATAAAAATACAGCCTTAGATATATTAAGAACATTGTATAATAAATGTCATTATAATGATTATCATTTAGTTTATACAGTTCTTGAAAATACAAAGAGAGCAGAGGTAAAAAGATATTGTATTAAAGCTATTTCTGATAATGAAGCTATTACAAGACCTTATGTTGAAAAGATGTCAGAGAAAATAAGATCATCAGAACTTAAAGGGGCATTAAAAAATATTATTAAGAATTGGAATCTTAAAAAATACGGCGATAATTTCAAAAGTATTGATGAGGCTTTGGAGTTTATTGATACTTATTACAATACAAATTATGAAAAAAATATAAAATTCTTAGATGATGTTCATTTGACAAAAGTTTTATACAATAACGGAAAATTGGCTGATGCGAGAATATTTAAATATATTATTATGGAATATATGAATTTAGTAGAGCCAGCAAGATTAAAAGACTGCGACATGCTTGCTGAAATTCTTGATACTTCTTCATTTACTAATGCTTTGGAAATGTTATATATTCATTGGAAAGATTCTAATTATGAAGCAACAAAGAAAAATATTTTAATCCCTTATTTAATATATTCTGATGATTTAAAAATAGATAAAGTTTATCCTCTTGTAAAAGAGTTTGCAAAAAGTTCACGCACTGTTATGGCGGCATTTATTGTAAAATGTATGGCATTAAACGGAAAAAGCTATGCATTAATATTAGTAGACAGCCTTACAAGAAAAGCACCTACTGCAAAAATAAAAGAAGTAGCAATAGAAACTATGGAAAATGTTGCATACTTACTTGATATGACAGCCGATGAGCTTTCAGACAGAATAATACCTAATTTCGGATTTGACAGAAAAGGAGAAAAAGTTTTAAACTACGGTGGAGAGGCAAAAAGAAAATTTACATTATCGATAAACAATGATCTTGAACTCACCATTACAGATAATGACAAACAAAAAGTAATAAAATCTCTCCCAGCTCCTAACAGCAAAGATGACAAAACAGAAGCTGATAATGCCAAAAAAGAATGCACAGCTCTTAAAAAAGAAATAAAAACTTTAATACAGAGTCAGAAAATAAGACTTCAGAAAGTATTATTAAACGGCAGAAAATGGACTTATGATAATTTCAAAACTGTATTTGTTGAAAACCCTATAATGAATCTATTTGCATTAAAACTAATATGGGGCGTTTATGATGAGAATAACAATTTAATAGAAAGTTTCAGATATATGGAAGACGGCACTTTCAATACGGTTGATGAAGAAGAATACACTCTCAAAGAAAATGCTTTAATAACTTTAGTGCACCCTTCAGAATTAAACTCTGACACTATAGCAAAATGGAAAACTCAATTATCCGATTATGAGATATCACAGCCTATAGAACAGCTTGATTTCAAATATGAAGAGATTAAAGAAGAAGACATAAAAGAAGATAAGATTCATTCTCTTGACTCTAAAACAATAAAGGCTGGTGTATTGATGTCATTAGCTACTAAGTATGATATGGCAAGAGGCGAAGCTATGGACGGAGGAACTTTCTGCGAGTACATATTAAAAGATACTTACCTCAATATATCAGTTCATCTCTCATTCGACTATATGTACTTTGGAATGGACGCTAATGAAGATATTGAATTTGGAGATATAGAGTTTTGCGAGATAAATGACGGCATTGAAACTTTGATTAATCCTCTAAAAGTGGAAAAAAGATTTGCTTCTTCAATTTACAGTATAGTGAAAAGTGTTTTTGGAGATTAATTTTTATTTATTAATACGCCAATACGCACGGTAAGCAGATTAAAAATTTAAACATAGTTAATAATTCTGTTGATTATTAACTATGTTTAAAAATAGACTATATAAAATTTTTAATTTTTTACAAAATATATTCTAATATCATTATCATTAATATATACGTATGTCATTCTAACATTAAATTTTTTACAATATTTTTTAGATAATTCTATAAATACAAAAGTATCACACCATTCACTAAATTCTTTATAAAAACTATCAATATATTCAATTTTTATGTAAAACCCAAAAAGACTGTCATTAATAGCTCCATTAAATAATTTTGAAAAATCTTCTATAAAAGAATTAGCACTATTATATTTTGTTAGATCTATAGAATATTGGGTATAACCTGTAGGATATTTAATATCAATGGCGAAAATATTTATATACATTACTAAAAATAAAATTAGTTTTTTCATTTTTTATCCTTAATTATTAATTTTCTACTTTATATATCAAAATCTTCTGAATATGGATGATCAATTATGTCTTCTAATTCTATATAAATAGTCATTCCAAATTCATCCATCATAATATTTTTGATATAATAAAATGTAGTACCTAATTCTATTTCCACACTAATGTTTTTTAAACAAAATTCAGTATATTTTATACATTCTTCATAAGCTTCAATATCTGATTCTCTAAAATCATGAGGTCTCAATGGATCCATAAAAATATGAATATAATAACTATAATACATTTTTGATTTCGCGTTAATTATAAAAGAACCTATTGTAAATAATACAGGATTATTAATTTCTTCATAATATTCTTTCTTTTTATCTGAATAATTAAAAGAATATTTGGGAATATTTTCTTGTCCAAAAATAATAGAATTAAAAATTAGTAACAAAAATAATAAAATTTTTTTCATCTGTTAATCCTCTATTCTTTAGCACCTAATTCTTTAAGTTTTTTATTTCATCTTTGTCAACATTCCATAAAAAATGATCATTCATAAACAATATTGTTTTTGATAAACTTTCTCTTGTTGAATTTTCATAATCTTTATCTTTTAGGATTATGATATTATGTTCATTCAAATATTTCATATTTGAACTCCTTTTTATTTAATGACTATTTGTTAATCCAACAAACATAATATCATCATCAATATAAATACTTTCGATTACATAATCATATTCAAAAACCTCTTTTCTTATAGATATAAGATATTTATTATAGTCGTTAAAAGCCTTATCATTTAATTTTTCTTCAAAATCATGAGTTATAAGAAAGTAAAATTTATAAAAATTATTTTCTCTTGCGTTTTTTACACCATATCTTATATCATAAATATTGTCTATAAGCGGTTTTATACGATCCATTTCATAGTATGGAAAATTTTTATAATAACCGTCTGGTTGTGCATATAAGTTTGTAAAAATTAGATTTATTAAAATTAAACTTAATAAAATTATTTTTTTCATTTTTTTGCTCCTAAATATAGTTATTATTTTAATATGGTATTATATATTGACCGTTTTTATCTTTAAATTTTCCTATTAACAAGAAAAATATATCTATAAGATAAAAAAATCCAAATACATAATAATTTGGGGTATTAAAAGAAACTATTAAAATTATTAAATCTATTATGCCAGTAAATATTTTACCAGCATAAAATCTATGAAACGAAGGAAGTATTATAGCTAAAATTAAAGCAATCTTCCAGCTCTTTTTGGATATATTTCCGCTATCTTTTATAAAATTAAGTTTTTCTGCAATTTCTTTATTATCCTTATTATTTTCAAGCAGTTTATTATAAATATCTTTTGCTTCTTTAAATTGACAATTTTTATTATAAGAATTTCCAAGCCAAGCCCAATTCCAATAATTATCAGGATTTAACTCTGTTGCTTTATTCAAACATCGTATAGCTTCTTCATAATCACCATTCATATTATAAGAAGCACCTAACCAACTCCAATTACTTTCATCATCAGGATTTAACTCTATAGCCTTGATTAAAAATTTTATAGCTTCATCATATTCTCTATTTCTATTATAAGAACAGCCTAGCCAATACAAATTAACTTCATCATCAGGGTTTAATTCAGCAGCTTTCTGAAAATACTTTATAGCTTCTTCATATTCTTTATTATTATAATATGCTTTTCCTTGTCTTAATAACTCATCATAATCTTCTGGCAATGGATTTTCATTTTGATAATTTTCTTCTCTATCTATATCTTGAACAGATAATATTTGTACATTTCTTACCCGTCCGTAACCTCTTTCTAATCTCTCCAAAACATTTTCTTCTGAATTGGCTTTAATATTTTTAGTATCTGACTCCCATCTATAATAATTATTTACTCCTCCTCTAGTATAAAGTTCAAATTTAACAGTGTACTCTTTAGCATTTTCATTCAATTTATCATTAGCATTTGCTGCTTTATATGCTAAATTTTGAACAGTTTTTTTTACTACTACTTTTGCTGCTACTTTTCCAAAATTACCTAATAATCCCATTTTAAAAATTTCCTTAAATTAATTTTTTATTTTACTTAAAATATATCATCAGAAAACAAATCAACTGAATATACAATTTTATAATATTTATATAGTGGATAATATTTATATAGTATTATCCACTAATTTAAGAAATTAACTTTTATTACTTTTTACCAAATCCGCTAAGTATATTAGTGATAATAGCTATCGTATTCTCAAACTCATTAAGATCTCTTTTAGCATTAATATCATTAGGATTTTTCTGCACTCTTGCTTCAGCATTTGCTTTTCTAGAATAAGTTCCTTTTAGTGTAGCTTCTAATGTAGATTTTGGCATTTTTGTGTAATCTGGCATCATAATAGCCTCCTTAAATTAAATTTAATATAAATAAAAAATTGCAATAAATTACAATTTAATACTTGCTGTTTTAAATAATTCTTTGCAATGCCAAAAGAAATGGCATTAATATATTTAAGTATTTCCAAAGATTGAAATAAATTTTTGATAGTGATTTGATATAAGAAAATTATAAAGTTTAATAAGACATTAGATGCGATGCGATGCGATGCGATGCGATGCGATGCGATGCGATGCGATGCGATGCGATGCGATTAAATAACATAATCAATTAAACCTTATATTAGTATCTTCATTAATTAAGTATATAATATAATTAACATTTGTCAATATTTTACAAAAATTATTATTAGTTTGTAGTATTATAAATTTAAATAACACTTGGGTGATTAATGCTTTTTTATTTTTAGCAATTAAAAAATTAAAGATAAAAATTTTTAATTAACACAGTAAAGAATAAGGGTGGGCAATTAGAATAATATTAAAAAGATAAAAAACTTTTTTCTAACTCCCCACCCTTTAAAATTTATAGCCATATTTGTAATAGATTTTACCTATGTTTAAAACCTAAATTGTCAAAGCACGCCCGCCCAAGTGATTATTATATTTGCATGAATTTAATTATTGCTCATTTTTAATATATTATAAACATCATCTCTATTAAAGTTTACAAAATACTTAAAATCTCCTCCAAGCATGCATTTATCAGTAAGCTCATTTAATACTTCATCGCTTTGAATTCCAATACCAAGCTCACTAAAGTTTGTAGGCATATTTATCTCTTTAAAATAATCTATAGTTTTTTCTATTCCTTTTAAGCCCGTATCATCATCTATATTCCATACATTTTTAGAATATTGTATAAACATTTCATTTTTATTTTTATAACAATACTTTGTCCAAGAACCCCATATACTTGCAAGGCTAGCCCCATGAGCTGTATCAAATTTCGCTCCAATCTCATCAGCAAATCTATGAGTTATAAAATCAAAATTATTTCCAAGCCCTGTCAATCCATTATGAGATAAACTTCCAAGCCACATAAGTTCACTCATAGCATCATAATTATTTTTATCTTTCATGGCTATAGAACCATTTTTTATTATAGTTCTTAAAATAGCCTCCGCTATACTGTCGGTAGTTTCATTTGAAGAATCACTATATCCAAAATATCTGTCAAGAGTATGCATCATCATATCAACTATACCGCATGCTATTTGATAGTATGGAAGCGTCATAGTGAAATACGGATTCATTATAGCAAATGCAGGTTTATTAAAATCAGAATGAAGTATTCTTTTTTCTGAATCTGTTTTATTAGTAAGTACAGCAGCATCACTCATTTCACTTCCAGAAGCAGATATTGTAAGTATACATCCTATAGGAATGCTTTTTGAAAGTATTTGTTTATTTGTAAAAAAATCCCAAACATAAATATCCTTATTTGCCGCTGCATGTGCTATAGCCTTTGCCGTATCTATTACACTTCCGCCACCTATAGCAAGTACAAAATCAGTATTAAAATCTATAGCCTTTTTTGCCGCCTCTAGTGCATGTTCTAATGAAGGATTAGCTCTTACTCCTCCAAATGAATAGTATTCTATATTTTCATTTTTTAATATATTTTCAATTTTCTCCAAAAGCCCATTCTCTTTTACACTTTTAGATCCGTATACTATAAATACTTTTTTAGCATATATGTTTTTTATTTCTTTTGCAGTATTATTTTCTGCATCTTTCCCAAATATTATTTTAGTAGTATTATGGAATATAAAGTTTTGCATATATTCGTACTCCTTTTAATATGTATTATCCAATAAATTAATAATAATTTCAATTATATAAAAAACTTTTTTCTAACTCCCCACCCTTTAAAATTTATAGCCATATTTGTAATAGTAATTTTACCTATGTTTAAAACCTAAATTGCCAAAGCACACCCGCCCAAGCGTTTATTAAATGAAAATATATTTATTTTATAAAAATGCTTTATTCATTTTATCTAAAAATATTTTAGAAGCCCTTGAAAACTCCTGATTTTTCTTCCAAACAATATTAAGCCCAGATTCCAATTTAGGCTTTAAGGGCAAAAAACATATATCATTACTAGGCATATTATCTATAAGCCTGTCCAAAGCAAAAGCATACCCCATACCTTCGCGTACCATAATCAAGGCATTATAAATAAGATTATAAGTAGCTGTTATATTCAAACTGCTTAAACTTACTCCCAACCATTTTAAAAAATCATTGTTTTTCATCTCATCTTGAATAGTCTGCCTTGATACTATGAGAGGAACATTAAGAATATCTTTTTTTATAATATATTTTTTTTGTGCTAGCTTTGAATCTTTTCTCATAATAAGTCCCCAAGTATCTTTGGCAGGCATTTTTAAATAATCATATTTCGACAAATCAGCAGGGTCTATTAATACGCCGAAATCTAATAATCCTTTATCTAGCTTCTCTGTAATATCTTCAGAGTTTCCGCTGTAAATATTATATTTTATATGCGGATAGTCTTTTTGCATATCCCTCATAATAGAGGCAAGCAATGAAATAGCCCAAGTTTCACCAGCACCTATAAATATATCGCCTGCTATAATTTTATCATCAAAATTAAACTCGGCTCTAGTTTTATCTATCATATTTAATATTTCTTCTGCTCTTTTTTTAAGCAAAATACCCTCTGGAGTAAGCTCTATATTATTATGCTTTCTTTCAAATAATTTATGCCCTATATCTCTTTCAAGCATGTTTATCTGACGAGATAAATTAGGCTGTGTTAGATTAAGATATTTTGCCGCCTTTGTAATATTTCCTTCTCTTACTGCAGTTAAAAAATATTTTAAAGCTCTTATCTCCATGTATTTGAATCTCCTTTACTTATATCATAATTATCATAATACAAAATTATTAGTTTTTAATCAATACCTAAAAAGTATATATATTCATAATCAATAAATATTTGCTATAGATAATTATTTATTATATTCTATAAAATAATTAAAAGAGGAGGATATTATAATGTTTAAAAATATTTTATTATTTTCAGCATATATGCTTTTTCCTATAGGAAGTATCATGGCACAGAATAATACATTACAATGGGATAAAACTTTTAAAAAGAGTGATAAAGTAAATGTAAAAAAAGTATCATTCTATAACAGACTAGGCATAAATATAGTTGCCGACTTATACACACCCATAGATATTAATACCAATCAAAAATATAAAGCATTAGTTATAGGAGGTCCATACGGAGCGGTAAAAGAACAGGCTGCAGGAGTATATGCTCAGGCTATGGCAGAGAGAGGATTCATTACTATAGCATTTGATGCATCATACAATGGAGAAAGCGGAGGCTCTCCTCATTATACAGCTTCACCTGAGGCATTTGCAGAGGATTTCAGTGCTGCTGTAGATTTTATAGGTTCATTAAGCTATGTTGATAAAAACGAAATAGGAGCTATAGGAATATGTGGAAGCGGAAGTTTTGTTTTAAGTGCCGCTCAAATTGACAGCAGAATAAAAGCAATAGCTACAGCAAGTATGTATGATATGGGAAGAGCAGCTCGTCATGGAATAAATGATTCTGTAAGCGATGAAGAGAGAAAAAAGATGATTGAAGAGACTTCTATGCAAAGATGGAATGAATATCAGGGCGGAGAAAAACAATTTCAAATAGGTACTCCTGAAACTATAGATGAAAACTCTCCAGATATAGCAAAAGAGTTCTACAGCTATTACCGTACAAAAAGAGGTTTTCACCCTCGTGCCACAACTGCTATGTCTGTTATAAGCAGTATTAGTTTGATGAATTATTATCCTTTGGCAAATATTGAGTTTATATCTCCAAGACCAATACTTTTTATAGCAGGTGAAAAAGCTCATTCAAGATATTTCAGCGAAGATGCATATAAAAAAGCTAAAGATCCAAAAGAGTTAATTATAATACCTAATGCCAATCATGTTGATCTCTATGATAGAACAGATTTAATACCTTTTGATAAATTGGAAGAATTCTTTAATGAAAATTTAAAATAATAAAATAAATAAACACTTGTTATATAAAAATAATAAGTGTTTATATTTAATATTTGTGAATATTAAAAAGGCATATCTTTATTTTGTATATTATTAAGCAGTTTTTCTACGATAAATACCAAAGTTTCCTTTTCTTTGGATGACATATTAGAAAACATAGCTTCATTATTTTTTCTTATATCTTCAAATACGATTTCTTTAAGTTTTTTGCTCTTTGATGTGAGATATATTTCTTTGTATCTTTTATCTTCTTTACTAACTTTTCTTTTGATGAATCCTTTTTTTTCTAATCTATACAAAGTACCAGCTATAGTAGGGTTGCTAAGACCTAGAAACCCCTCTATATCTCTTTGATTTACTATTTTATTTTCATTATGATAGAGAAACATAATTATATCCATTTGTGAAGCGGTTAATTTATGTTTCTCTAAAAAACTATTAAATCTATTATCTAAAGCTGTATGTAATTCTTTTATTAATTTGCCTATAAAAACATCTTCCATAAAGTTATCATTATCCTTACTCATATATTATATAAAATTTTATATAAAAAACAAGCAGTATATTTTTTAACTTATAGATTTTTATTTTTCCAAATATGAATATGAGAATTTATATTGAGCAAAAGGTATATAAAATACATCCTTCAAATTTGGACTTTTTAATACAGCAGGTTCAAAATATGCTATAGGTATTATAACAGCCTCATCCTCTATAAGTATTTTTTCTGCTTTATGCAATTCTCTCATTCTTATATTTTGATCTATAGTTTTAGATGCAATGCTTATAGCTTCATCAAATGCAGCATTTGTGAACAATGAGTGATTTTTATATGAATAGCTTACAAACATTCCCAAAAATGTGGTAGGATCATTATAGCTTCCAGTCCAGCTTGCACTAGCCATAGTATAATTTCTTTCTGTTCTAAATGCATGAATAAACGGAGCAAATTCCATTTGTGTAAGTTTTACATCTATACCGAGATTGACTTTCCACATATTCTGAACAGCCTCAAACATAGGTATATCATTACTAAAAGTAAGGAAGAACTCTAATACAGGGAATCCCTCTCCATTAGGGTATCCAGCTTCAGCCATCAGTCTTTTAGCTTCGGCAACATTTTTCTGATAATCCTCTTTATTAGTGCTTATATATTCTCCTGCATTATCTCTGAAATATCCTTCAACATCAGTAACCCCCCAAGGAACTAAAGCACCTGCAGGTTTTCCAGATTTAAGAACATTATCAACTATATAATTTCTGTCTATTGCAAGAGATAGTGCTTTTCTTACTCTTTTATCTTTCAAAGTTTCATTTGTAGTATTTAGTGCATAATATTGAGTTCCTATTCTAGTTGCAATGTCTATTAATCCTTCTGCCTTTAATGTATCTATATCTTGATATGGGAATTGATCTGAGAAATGCAGAGAGCCTTCTTTTACACCAGCAACAGCTGAATTAGGATTATCCATAAGTACAAATTTAATTTTTTCAGCTACAATAGTATCTTTATTCCAATAATTTGTATTTTTTACTACAGTTATGCTTTCATCAGGCTTTCTTTCCTGCAAAACGAAAGCTCCGTTTCCTACACAAGTTTTAGGATTTCTAGTCCAATTATCAGGGTCTTTTTCAACCATATCCTTTCTTACAGGTGAAAATACAGGAAGGTTAACAAGCTCCAAAAAATATGCAGTAGGGTATTCCAATTTTACTTCAAGAGTATAATCATCTATAGCCCTTATACCAAACTCATCCACAGGCATATATCCGCCATTAACATTAGAGAAGTTTAGTATAGGCTCGAATAAATAGCTAGGTTCGCTTGCTGTATCAGGGTCAACTACACGCTTCCAAGAATATTCAAAATCCTGAGCAGTTAAAGGCTTGCCGTCAGACCATTTACCGTTTGTTCTTAAATGAAATATATATGTAAGCCCATCATCAGAAATATCCCAGCTTTCTGCTGCTCCGGGCTGAATTTCTATATCTTTATACTTTGTAGTTAAACATTCAAACAAATGTGTTACATAAGTAGAACCCTGCAATGTTATATTTAGTGCAGGGTCTATTGTTTTTGGCTCTGCACCTAAATTTACATATACAGTATTGCTGTCTATACTTTTATTATTTGAACATGATATTAGAATAATAAAAACTATCAAAATAGAATAAATTTTTTTCATTGTACCTATCCTTAGTATAGTAATTTGTTCAATTGTATTTTATATTGATGTATTGTCAAGCATAGTTTCATATTAAATCGTATATTCTGAAATAAATATTTTAATTTCTTTCTTTTCCAATCCAAAATAAATCTTTTTTTAAGCAGCTGCTGTAAAGATTCATTATTTGCAGAGTAAGACCTATCTCTATACAATCCTCATCAGCATCGAATAACCCATTATGTGCCTTATGTATAATGCCTTTTTTTTCATTTCTTGAACCTATATTAAAAAAGGCTCCTGCTTTATTTTGTACAAAAAAAGAAAAATCTTCAGAACCTAATGAAGGCTTTGATTTCAATACTTTATTTTCACCAAGCAAATTTACAGCATTCTCTCTTACAATATTAGAAGCATCTTTCCAATTAATTAGGCTAGGGTAGTATACTAATTCTATAAACTCAGCATCGCCGTCAAAAGAATTTGATATGCATTTTATCACCTTTTTTATTCTGTTTTTGATTTTTTCCATAGTGATTTCTCTTAATGTTCTTATAGTTCCAGTCATCTCTACATAATCGCATATTATATTTGAAGCATTTCCTCCGTTTATTGTACCTATAGTTATAACAGCACTGTCTTCTGCATGAACATTTCTGCTTATTATAGTTTGCAAATCATTTATTATTTTTGATGATATTACTATTGCATCAACTCCTCCTGCAGGATTAGCTCCATGAGAACTTTTGCCATATACTTTTATTTTAAAATCCAAGCATCCAGCATTTACAATATCATCATTTATTTGAACATAGCCAGTATCTATATTTGGAGATACATGAAGTGCATATATAACATTTACATTTTCTAATGCATTTTCTTTTATCATCTGCCATGCTCCGCCTACAGTTTCTTCTGCAGGCTGGAATATAAGTCTTATATTGCATGGAGGAATTATTTTATTATTATTGTTATTTGAAAATATATTAGCTATGCCCATATTAATTGCAGTATGAACATCATGTCCGCATGCATGACATACTCCTTTATTTTTTGAAGCATAACTGCAGTGTTTTAAATCATTAATCGGCAATGCATCTATATCGGCTCTGAATGCTGCTGTGAAACTTTTGTCTTTTCCGTATATATCTGCTATAATGCCTGTACCTGCAACATTGGTTTTATGTTTTATATTATGATAAGTTAAATATTCTGATATAACATTCATTGTTCTAAATTCCTCGGATGACAATTCAGGATTTGAATGTATATCTCTTCGTATATCAATTAGTTCCTGTTTTATAGATCTTATTTTATTTTTTATTATCTCCAACTCTTCCATATATTCATTATATATTGTAAAATATTAACTTCAATATATATTATTATTAAGCATTATGGTTTAATTATGATTATAGAAAGTATTATATTAAATGATAATAACACAGATGAATATTTTTTATTTACAGATAATTCTTTTTTAATTATTTATAATAAAAAAACTAATGAATATAAGCAATTAATAAAATTAGAAAATATCAATGCCAATAAAGAAACGGTAGTTTTAAAATTAATGCATCCTTATATATGCATAACTGAGGAGAAAGGATTAAACTCTGCTGTTGTAAATATAGAAACATTGGATATTATTAATTTACAAAGAGAGGATTACTGTTCTAAATATTCAAGCTATTCTAATGAATTTTGTATTATTAATAATGAAATACATCTTATCACTCAAACTAAATGGAATACTCTTAATATAATAAATTTAAAAACTAAAGTGATGATAACTGATATAAACAGAGATGAAAAGAAGTTCTGCATAGATTATTTTCACAGCAATTTATTAGTATCAAAAGATTATAAACATTTTTTTTATATATATAGGTATGGAATCCTATTGACTGTATAATATATCTTAATATTGAAGAGTTTTTAAGAGAATATGAGAAATGCCAAACAGATGTTGTTAATGAATATATAAGCGGTTATAATTGGAATAGACCTTTAACTTTTATAGATAACAAAAAATTTGTTTTGGCTTGCGATAATACAAATTTTAATGATGAAGATTTTGTTTATAATCAATTAATGTTTTATAATATAGATGATATAAAAATAGATGATAGTGATAAGTATAGATATTTAGAAAGCTGTGAAACTATAGATGAAAATTTATTTAGTGTAGATAAAAATAATGAAGTACATGGAAAATTATATTGCTATAAAAATAATTTAATATCTTTAGATTTTCAGGATAATTGCATAAATATTAATTGTTATAATCTTGAAAATAAATTATTAAAAAATATATCAACACTATACACTAATAATTGTTTTTTTAGTGATAATTTTGGTATAATATATTACTATGATAACAATTTAAAAAGCAGTGATGACATAATTATAAAAGAGATTATAATTGATGAATATTTATTATAATTCAAATGCATCTTTTAAAAATTTTCCAACCCCGTCTTCATCATTTGAAAGAGCAATGTAATTGGCTTTTTGTTTAACATTTTCTTCAGCATTACCCATAGCAACACCTATTCCTGCATATTCTATCATTTCTATATCATTAAAATTATCTCCGAAAGCTGCTGCATTTTCTATTGATATGCCTTTATTTTCACAAATCCATTTTAAAGCATTGCCTTTATTAGCTTCTTTGGATATTATTTCTAAAAATTTCTCTCCTGAAAAACATGAATTAATATCCATTTTAGAATCTATTTTTTGCTTTAATTCATTTAATATTTCTCTTTCTCCTAATATAAGCATTTTATCAAATCTATAATCGCTTACATTATTAAGTCCGTATAATACATTAACAGTTTTTTCTATTTGAACATAAGATTTTATATAAAAATTTTCTTTTGAAACTATATATTTTCCATTATCATACACATGAATACAAACATTATAATCTTTTGATAATTCTATAATTGTTTTTGATATATTTTCATCTAATGTTTTTCTGTATACAATGTTTTCATTATTATCAACTATTGAGGCACCATTGAATATTATAGAATAATTATTAATTTTAAGAAGCTCTTTATAGCTTTTTAATCCCTCAAATGGTCTTCCGCTTGATAATATTAATTCTACATTATGATTATACATAAGTTCAAATAATATTTTTTTGTTATAATCACTAATTTCTTTATTGCTGTTAAGAAGTGTTCCGTCTAAATCTGTTGCTATTAATTTGATTTTATTTTTTAAAGTATTCATAGTCTATAATTATATCATAAAATTATAATTTTTTAGTAAGAATTAAAAAAATTATTAATTTTTATAAATATTTTCAATGACTTATTAATAATTTAACAATTGATAAAAGTAAATAATATTTACATTTTATAAGATTTTTACATAGTTGTAAATATTATATGTATTATTTGTATTCTAATATTGTTATTTTTATATAATTATTGTAAATTTTTAGTAAAATTAATGTAAACTATATTGACAATTTCTGTATATAGGCTATACTTATAATTGTAAAGATAATTTACATATATAGAGATAACAAAATACTTATAAATAAAAAAGGAGATTTTACTATGACTAAAAAATTATTCGCTTTATTAATAACTTTAAGTTTATTTTCTGCTTCTAATCTTTTTGCTGATTGGATGGTACCAGCTTCTTCGCTTCCTCAGAATTCAAGAATTTTCATACAGCAAGTATATCCTAATGCACAGATTTGGAAAGTGGAAAGAGATGACGGAAAATTTGAAGTTAAACTATCAAACGGTTCTAAAATAGAGTTTTTATACAATGGAGAGTGGGAGAGTATAGACGGTAAATATAACACAGTTCCTTTCAGTGCTTTACCTCAGGCTGTAGTAAGTACTATCAAAAATACTTATCCTCAGGCTGTAGTAATAGATGCAGAAAAAGAATGGGGTAATTACAAAGTTAAATTAAATAACTTCATGGAACTATTTATAACTGCTGACGGACAGTTAATGGGACAGAAATTTGACGACTAATTTATAGAATGAATGCTAATTTATGAAAAATACTTTATAAGAGAGGGTTATATCAATAACCCTCTTTCTTATTTAACTAGATTTTTATCTTTCTTTATATATAATAAAATACATATATTATTAATATAATTTTGTGTATGGAGTTAGATATATTATGAAAAATAAAGTTTGTGTTATAACTGGGGCATCAAATGGAATAGGAAAAGAAATTGCTTTTTTATTTGCTGAGAATAATTGCGATATAGCTTTTATAGATAAAGATAATGAAAATGGGATTAAAGTATATCAAAAAATAAAATCAATGAATAGAGAGAGCCTATTCATAAATGATACTATTGACAATGAAAAATCCATAAAGCTATTTACAGACAAAGTAATAGAAAAATATGGTAATATTGATTATTTAATAAATAATGCATGTTATTCAAATAAGGGACTTTTAAGCGGATGCAGTTATGACGATTTTTTGGAGATTTTAAAGATTGGAGCTGCTGCACCTTATGAGATTACAAAGAATTTTATGAATTATTTTAATGATAAGGCATGTATTATAAATATTGCCTCTACTAGAGCTTTTATGTCTCAGAAGGACAGTGAAAGTTACAGTGCCGCTAAGGGAGCTATTGTAGCTTTAACTCATGCTATGGCTGTTAGTTTATCTCATAAAGTGCGTGTTAATTCAATTAGCCCTGGTTGGATAAATACTATTGACAATGCTGATTTTAGCAATGAAGATATTTTACAGCATCCTAGTGCTAAAGTCGGAAATACTTATGATATAGCAAGTACAGCTTGGTTTATTTGCTGCAATGATTTTATAAATGGAGAGAATATTACAGTAGATGGAGGTATGACAAAATTAATGATATATCATAATGATGAGGGATGGAAATTAAATATATAAAATTATTTACATACCCCGCCCTTTATATTTTTTATTTCTTATGTATTTTAATTTTTATTATATTTAATATTAAATAATAAAAAGCATACCCACCCAAGTATTTATTAAATTTGGAATTTTATTTAACGCACGGTTTGTTGATTTTTATAATAGATTTAAATTGTATTATTTAATCTGTGTATATTTTTTAATGCATTCATCGTGCGTTGATTATATTAAAAATATAATTAAAACTAGGGCGGGTTTTATAAATTTATATGCAAGCAATAAGAATAAATAAAATTTTATTAACTAAATTGGCATTAAATATATAGGGTGGGGTATTAGAATAAAGTTTAAATATTTATAGTTTTAAAAATAAAAATGCCCAAGACTCTATGTAATAAAGTCTTGAGCTAAACACTATATTAAAAAACTATCTTATGGATGCAAATTTATATGATGCCTGCTATTCTTCCAGCAACTTGGTAGAAGATAAAACTTACTATCCAAGCAACAGCTAGAGTATAAATCATTAAGAAAGGTATCCATTTTTTTCCTATTTCAGAACCTATAACCCCTACAGCAGCAAAACAAGGGAAATATAAAAGAACAAATAATAGTAATGTATATGCCACTATAGGATTAAATACAGGATCATTTCTTAAAGATTCTGTAAGTACAGACTCATCACCGTCCTCTATAGATTTAATCTGAGCTATAGTAGAAACAAATACTTCTTTTGCAGCTCCTCCTGCCACAAGCCCTATACCTATTCTCCAGTCAAATCCTAATGGTTTTAATATAGGTTCTATAAAAGTACCTATTTTTCCAGCATAGCTATTTCTCAATCCTTCAGAAGCAACTAATCTTTCAAATTCAGCATTTACAGCTTCTTCATCATTAATATCTAAACCCTGACTTGTCATTAATGTTTTAGCTTCATTCATAAGTCTTTCATTATCAGTATCAGTAGGATTATATTGAGGGAATGTCATTAATGCCCAAATGATAACTGAGGCAGCAAATACATAAGTACCAGCTTTTTTAATGTACATCCATCCTCTATCAAACATGTGTCTTAATACTGCTTTTGCTCTAGGTATTCTATACGGAGGAAGCTCCATAACAAAAGGAGTTTCTTCCCCTTTGAAGAATGCTTTTCTAAATATGAATGCTATCACAAATGCCATTAAGACCCCAATCATATATATACTGAACATCACAGAAGCTGCCATCTTTGGATCAAAAAAAGCACCTATGAATAATATGTAAACAGGAAGTCTTGCCCCGCAGCTCATAAATGTAGTAATTAACACGGTAACAACTCTGTCTTTCTTGCTTCTTAAAGTACGTGCTGCCATAACTGCAGGAATTGTACATCCAAAACCTAAGAAAAGCGGAATGAATGACTGACCATGAAGTCCCAATTTATGCATTATTTTATCCATCAAGAAAGCAGCTCTTGCCATATAACCGCAGTCTTCTAAAAATGAAATTCCAGTGAACAATATTAATACAAGAGGAAGGAATGATAATACGGCACCAACTCCTCCTATAACACCATCAACCACAACAGATTGTATCAAACTTCCATCAGGAAGAAGACTTCCTACAAATCCAGATAATGCCCCTATGCCCATTTCAAGCCATCCCTGAGGATATGCTCCTACTGTAAATGTTATTTTGAATATGAGCCATAATACTACTAAAAATATTGGAAGACCAAGCCATTTATTTAAAAATATTACATCAGCCGCTTCTGTAAAATTAAATGCCTGTATATTATCCTTTTGTACTGCTTCCTGCAAAGCACCTCTTATATATGAATATCTTTTATCTGCCATTATAGAGTCTGTTTTAGCATTCATAGAGTTTTCTAATTTTATAATTTCTCTATTTAGAGTTTCTATAACATCCCCTCCGTTATTACATTCTCTTCTAATAGAATGGATTGCTCTTTCATCCTTCTCTAAAGTTTTAATGGCAAGCCATCTTTTATGCAAATCGCTTATATCTCCTTGCATTTTATCTGTGATTGCTTTTATTGATTTCTCAACTTCTTCTCCGTATCTTATAGCTGAGTCCTGATGCAGTTTGTTTCCTGATTTATACATCTCTTCTATTTTTTCTAATATCATTATTACACTTTCATATTTATTTCCATGTACCTTCATAACAGGAAATTTAAAAAGCTCAGTTAAATTTTTTTCATCAATTCTAACCCCATTTTTTTCAGCATGTTCATACATATTAAGTACGCATACTATAGGAATACCTAATTCTACAAGCTGTAAAGTGAGATAAAGATTTCTTTCTAAATTTGTGGAATCTATAACATTAATTATAAAATCTGGCTTTTCATTAAGAAGTACATCGCATGCCACAACTTCATCCTGAGAATATGCACTTAAACTATAAACACCCGGTAAGTCTATCAAATCATAAGTATATCCATTATAAAGCATATTAGCCTGCCTCTTTTCAACCGTTACACCTGGATAGTTGGCAACTTTATAATTTGCTCCAGTCAATGCATTAAATATCGTAGTTTTTCCAGAATTAGGATTTCCTGCAAGTGCTACTTTTAATTTTGTGTTATTGGATGGTACTTTTATCTTTTTAGCAATATCATCTTTATTTTCTACAAGAGAATTTTCTTCCTCTTTAATTTCTTTATGTTCATTATGCTTTAATACTCTGTCTTTTTTTATTTCAACATTAGATTTTGCAACTTCTATGCCGTTAGCCTCAGATTTTCTTAGAGAAATTTCATAGTCCATTATATGAACTTGTATTGGATCGCCTAAAGGAGCTTTTCTTACAATCCAACCTTTAGCTCCAGGAGTAAATCCCATTTCTATGATTCTTTGTCTAATTTCTCCGTTTGTGGCTACATTATCTACTACAAAACCTTCCTCTATATTTAAATCAGTTAATTTCATAAAATTTTATCCTTAATATTTTAGAAAATTATAACATATTTACAAAGTGTTTGTCTATTCTAACATTTAAAAAAAAATTGTCAATAGAAAAACATGTATTTTTGTTATTTTGTATATTTTTTTTTGTATATGAATAATAATTTATTATGAATAATAATACTTAAATAAGTGAGATAAAGCATTAAATTTATAATTATTAATTATACATCATTTAAAATATTATCATTTGATTAAAAAATAATTTGCTGCTGTAGTTTTGAAACTAATACAATAAAAAGTATATTTTTATTATTCCTTATAAATAATTAGGTATTTTTGTTTCCTATAACCATACTTATAGTTGAAAATATTATTAAAATTGAGCCTATTATTATATTTATAGTTAACTCTTCATTGTATATAAATATGGAAGCAACTACTGTAGTCGTAGGTTCAAACATATTAAGTATGGAGGCAAATGAAGAACCTAATTTTTTAACTCCATAAAGTAAAAGTCCAAGTGAGAATATAGTGCATATTAAAGATATTGCTGTAAAATTATAAAATACATAAAAATTATTTAGTATCTGAAGACTTTTTGTAAATATTCCAACTATAAAAAAAGCTGCAGAAACTATAACAGACATATAAAAGAGAGAAACCATAGTGTCAAGATTAGAAAAACTGCATTTTTTATTAGCAACCATATAAATACCATAAGTAATAGTTGTCATTAATGCATATATCACACCCAAAAAAGATTCTACTTTTACTACCTTAGTAAGCAGGATTATACCAGTAATGGCAAAAATCATAGATAGAATTTTTAATATATTAATTTGTTCTTTGTACATAAATATCATTATAAGCAAAACCACTACAGGATATCCGAAATGTATCATATTTGTAAGACCTGCTGATATATATAATAATGCCTGCGATAATAAGAAAAATGTTATTCCAAGTCCTATTGTACTGAATATTAATAATTCTATAAACTGTCTTTTTGTTATTTTAAAACTTTTTCTTGTAACAAGTATAATTATAAATAAAAAAATTGCAGTAAAAAAATTGCAGTAAAAAAATATCTATAGAAAACTATAGAAAGTGATGAATAATTATATGCTATAATATTTTTAACAAAAATCGGTAAGAAACCATAAGCAATAGAGCCTATTATAACTAGTAAAACATTTAACATTGAAATCCTCTATATATTGTAATATTGTAAAAAAATTTAGTTAGATATGATCATTTTAGAATAAAAAAATGAATTTGATGAAGTTTACTGCATAATAATAACCCTAAAACTAATTATGATTGTTTTAATAATATATTATCTTTTTAATAAATCAATATTATAAATCAAAAATTTCATTTACACAATTTTCGATTTCAAGAAGCATTTTTTTTGAATAAGATATGCATTCATTATACATTTTTATATTATTTTGATATTTGTTTATTATATTATAAATAGTTTTATCTATATCTTTATATTTATCAATATTTTTTTCTTTTAAATTTATATTTGCCTCTAATTTAAAATCTTCAGGTAAATATGACTTATAATTATTGATAATAATATCTTTTGTATCTAAATTAATCATATTATCAAGTCTTATTTTATTTACAACAGTAATTTCACTTTTTATAGATTTAATTTCTTCATTGTATTTTGATATTATACTATCAAATATATTTTTTATATCTTTTTTAATATTTTCCAATTTTGAGTTTTCTTTATTTTCCATGTTTTTTAAAAAAGACGGTAAACTTCTTCCTATTGTAAAAGCTTCATATATCTGTTTATTATCATCATATTTTCCTTGACTTGAAGTATAAGGAGAAATACCTATTATTTTAATATTATTTTGATCCAAAGTTTCTTTTATATGCTTTATAACCTTCCTTATAGTTTCATCATCACGTGTATCAGCATGTGTTAGTAAAACATATATTTTTTTATTTTTATCATGTTTTATAATTTCATTTAAAAAAGCTAAATCTGTCTTTGAAATAGTACCTGCCTGTATATTGATAAGCCATAATAAATTATTTGCATGCTTAATATACTCAAAAGCCATTTTTTTATCTTCTTCATTGTCATCATTTCCCGGATCATACCCTGGTGTATCTATAAAGCATATATTTTGATATTCTTTTTTTAGAGTAGTTGCTATAAAAAAGTGCTTAATCAAGTTTTTACTGTTAAAATTAAGATTTTCAACATTTACAATTCTTTTTGTTAATTTCTCAAATATATCAATATTTATATTTATCTTATTATCATTCAAAGATAATACAGATACATTATTGTTATCACTATTAAATATATAAGACGGTATATATGTAAGTGCTTTTATATCTGTAGGAAGTCTTATACTTTTATCTTCTATCAAACTATTTAAAAAAGATGATTTTCCAGAACTAAATCCTCCTCCTACTGCAACTATGTTTTTTTTATAAATAAATGCATTTAATGATATATCATATAACTCCTTTTCGGTATTCAAAAAAACATTATAGATATCTATACCAGAAATATTATTATATCTTTTTAAATGATTTAAATATTCATTATATAATTCTTTATATTTGTATAAATTATCATTATCTTCAGGTTTAGAGCTTAAAATTACAGAAATAGAATTTAGTAAACTCTCTATTTCCTTTTTTATTTTCTCTTCCTTTTCTCTTTTTCTTTTCTCCTTTTCCTTTTCATTATTCAATTCCTCATTTTTCTTCTTTTGCTCATATAAATCACTTTCTGTATCGTTCAAGTCTTCTTCTAATTCTCTATTTTTATCTTTAAGCTCCTCTATATCATCTTCTATATCTTCTATCTCATCTTCTTTCTCTTCTAATTCTTCTTTTAATTTTTTTATCTCATTATCTTTATTTAATAGCTGCGAATCTATATTTTGATATTTATATAATTTTTCATTTTGATCTTTTATATCAGAATTTAATTTTTTAATAGTTAAATCTCTATTTTCCAATTCTTTTTTTAGCGATAAAATTTTATTTTCATAATTATTTGGATTGTCATTATTATCTGAAGAATAATTATTGTCTAAAGAAGCAGTCTGAATTAATTTTTTATTTTTGTTATTTAAAACTTTAATAATAATTAAAAGAACAATAATAACAATGCCAAATGAAGAATATAGTATTAATGAAGTATTCATAACTTAATCCTAAATTATATTTCTAATTTCTTTTTTTATTTTTTTCCATTTATCTATTGATGAAGATTTATCTTTTAATTCTCTTAATTCATTCTCTAATTTACTTTTATACTTACTTAGCAAAATAGAGGCAAAATCTAATTCATTCAATTCTTTTGAGAACAAATCAATTCTCTTATTCATCTGTTCTCTAAATTGATGCCTTAAATGTTCTTTTATGGCATTAATACCAATAATACAATTATCAGCATCTTTTCCTTCCAATTCAAATTTATTAATATATTTCATCATATTAATATTACCTACAGTTCCATGGAAAAAATTCGATAGAACTTCATCAAAATAACCGTATTCTATTTTATTTTGATGTTCCATAGTGATATTAGAAATTAATATTTTTATAGATGCATTATTTATTTCAGTATTATCTGGAATTTCAAGGCTGAATATATTTATTATATTTTTGGATATAGTACTTTCTAATTCCTGATATCTTTCAAGTCTAAAATTTAAATTAAAATTATTAAATTCATATATATAATTATTAATAGAATTTTTAATTTCTTGAACTTTAATATATCTTTTTTTCTTTCCGAACATAGCATCTTTTTCTTCAATGAATGAATTTATTTTTGTTTCTAAATCCCTATAATACTTATCCAATCTGCTTGCGGCATCTTTATCAATACTAACAGCCCATGATCTTATAGTATCTAAATAAGCACTATGTATCATAGGCTTTATTTTGTCATAACTTTTAAGTAAATTATTAATTTCTTTAGTTTTATCTTCTGTAGTTCCGCTGTCTATTTGTCTTTCTTTTCTAGCTGCATAATTAGTAATTTCTTTTACTATATCATCAGCAGAAGCTTTATATCTTTTATCAAATTTTCTTAGATTATCCTTTAATAAATCTTCTTTTTTTGATTCAACATCTTTTAATATTTCTCTGATTTTGTCAATATTTCCTAATTTTTTTAAATTTAAAATAGATAATTCATTTTCTTTTTCTGAAAAATAATCTTTATATTTTTCAGAGAAATTTTCAAAAACCTTTTTTTTCTCATTATCCCATTGATGCTTATCTTCAAAAGTCTCAAACATATTAGCACACATGCCTGATGAATATGTAACTCTTTTTTTTATATTTTTTAATATATTGTCAAAAACCCCGTCATTATTAATTTTATTAAAATTATCTTCTATGTTGTCATACAATTCATCTAGCACATTATCTATAGCATTATCCAAATTATCATCAGCTTTTCTTACTATATCATCAGATAATAATGAATCATCAAATTTACTGATAACAACATATATTTCCTGTATTCCCTCTCTCTTTGATATTCTATTAATAGCATCAATGTCAGATTTGCTGAAATTATGAGTAGACGGAGTTAGTATTAATATAGCCTCGCATTTAGATAATAACTGATTTGCTTTTTCATTTCTAGTAGCCAAAGGATCATTGAATCCAGGAGTATCAAGTATGCTTATTTCTTTTAATATATCTAAATTGATATAAAGTTTTAAACTTTTTACAAAATTTACATAAATACCATCTGAAGATACATAATCTTTCAATTTATCTTTTATTTCTTCTATATTATTAAAGTCAATTTTTTTTGTAGTGTTTGACATTACTTCATCATATATATTTTTATTATTTTCTTTAATTTTTTTTATGTTATAATATATCTCTTTAGAAGCTATTAATATTTCATTTGATTCATCAGCTTTTATTCTGTCTTCAGCTTCCTTAGATAAATCTTCAACTTTTCCTTCTTTTTCTATATTTATTTCTTCCCTTACTCTTTCAAATAATTTTTTATATTCTTCTTTCTGCTGTTTTAATAAAGCTATATCATCTTCAGTTATAAATTCTATTTCTATATAATTCTTATTAGAATATTCCATTTGAGTTAATGCCGCCGTCATAGGCGTAGGAGCCTTAGGAAGAATATCTCTTCCTTCAAATAAAAGAGAGTTTAATAAAGAGGATTTTCCAGCTTTTACCCTTCCTACTATTCCGACTCTTATATTTCTATCAGTATTTACCTGCTCTTTAAAATCTTCTTCTATTCTATTTTTTCCTTTAAACAAACTTTTATAGCATGAAGTTTCTATTTCATCTACAAACTCCAAATCATCTTTATATTTTTCTTTAAGTTTATCTATATTATCTTGTATTTTTAATATATTTTCTAATATTTCTTTATCTTTATTTTTTACGCTCATATTAATACCTTATATAAAATTATTTTATACTTGAATATGTATTTTTTACTTCTTTTAGATTATTCTCTAAGCCGCTTATTACAGCTTTTACATCTCCGTTTTTATTAAGTTCTTCCTGAGCTTTTTCCAACTCTTCTACTTTGCTTGCTAAATTCTCATTATACTGAATGTATATGTTATTAATAGCCTCATTAGTTTTTATTTCAAGTATTTCTTTAAGTTTATTTCTTATTTCTCTTTTAACAAGCGGGAATGTTGCTACAATTTTATCTTTAATTTCTTTATCTTCTTTGATTTTATCAATTAAACCTACAACTAAAGATATCACTATAGGAAGAACTATTATCCCAATTTCTATTGCAGGTACTAGAGAACTTGAAACAGCAGCAAATATGCCTGTAGCGGTAGTATATGTTGTTAAAGCTGTTTCACTTTTAAAAAATTTTCTAGTAGTTACAGGCTTTGTTACATATTCTATTTTATTATACTTTCTTATAAGGTCTTGAATATTTCCTGAAACTTCAGCTATGTTATATTTGTTTAAACTTGAATCTAAACATGCAACCTCTTTTGAAAAAGAAGTATTAATATTTAAATTAATATCATCTATAATAGAATCTATTTTTTCTATAACAACGGATTGTGCTATATTCAATATTTCTTCTTTTAATATATCACCATCTCCAGATTTAGCCAATTTAACTAATTCTTTTATATTACTATTTAATTTGTTTCCTATCTCTTGTGTTATAACATCTATTTCTGCTGTGTAAGTTTTAGATTTTTGTTCTTTTATTAGCTCTTCTCTTTTTTCTTCTAAATTTTTTATTGCTTTTTCCAATTCTTCTATAGTACCTTTATTCTGATTTACATCACTTTTTAAAGCTGATATTTTTATTTTTAATGATGATTCAGTTTCCTGACAAATAACTTTAATTAAATCAGCAAATATAGAATAAAATAATTCTTCTGTATTTAATTCCTTAATCATTTTATCAAATAAATCTATTTCTTTTTCATTAATAGTATTAACAGTTTTATGTATATCAATATCAGATAATCTATCCTGAATTTCTCTTTTTACTTTTTGAACTGTATCTTCATCTCTTAAATCTGTTTTAGTTAAAAATACTGATAAATCTTTTTTAAGGTTTTTTATATTATTTATCTGATTAATCATAGATCTGCTTACAGTACCGGCATCCACTGGTGTAAGTAAAATATAATATATGCCTTTATCTAAATAGCTCATTATTGCCCTGTTATGATTTTCTAAAGGAGAATCAAATCCAGGCATATCAACTAATATTATAGGATCTATCTTTTTTAAATTTTCACTATTAACATATCTTTTAATATATAAAAAATCTTTAGTGTTTTCTGTATTAACTTCTTCTAATTTTATTTCATTTCCATTTTCATCAACGCCTATTGCATACTCTTCTTTTGAATAATATAATTCGCATGGAACTGCTGTTTCAGGTTTAATATTAACTTGTAATATATCTTTTCCTATAAACTTATTTAAAAGCGTACTTTTTCCAGAGCTAAAATCTCCGACTACAGGTACAATTAAAGATACATTTTTTATTAAATCAATAGATTCTTCTATCTTGTTATTACTAATATCTGATTTTTGCGATATAGTATATAAATTATTGAGTATATCTATAAATTTTTTCTGATTATTGATCATTATCCACTCCTAATTTAACCTAACAATTCATTTATTATAACATATAAAAATATATAAGGCAATATAAAATAATATTGTATTTAAAATTATAATTTTCTACTTTATTATATTTACATTTTATGTTATCATTGAGTTTTAATATACAATATTTTTATTAAATGAATTATTCTATTTTTTACTTTAATTATTTAAGGAGTTTGTGAATAATGGGAGCAATGGATTTAGTATTCAAATTGATATTCGGCTCTAAAGAACAAAATGACGCTAAAGTATTAAAACCTATAGCAGAAAAGACATTATCATTTGAAGAAGAGATAAAAAAATTAAGCAATGAAGAACTTACAAATAAGACTAAAGAGTTCAGAGAAAGAGTAGAAAAACATATAGGCTGTAAGACAGAAGAATTAGATTTAAGCAAAGAAGAAAATAAGAAAAAACTTCAGGATATATTAGATAGTATACTTCCAGAGGCATTTGCTGTGGTACGCGAAGCCAGTATAAGAACAACAGGCATGAGGCACTTTGATGTTCAGGTGATGGGAGGAACAGTACTTCATCAGGGAAGAATTGCTGAGATGAAAACAGGTGAAGGTAAAACACTTGTTGCTACGCTTGCTGTGTATCTTAATGCTTTAACAGGACTTGGAGTGCATGTAGTTACAGTTAATGATTATCTTGCTAAAAGGGACGCTGAATGGATGACTCCTATATATTCTATGCTTGGAATAAGTGTAGGCATACTTGATAATACTAGACCTCATTCCCCAGAAAGACGTGCTGTTTACAACTGCGATGTTGTTTACGGTACTAATAATGAGTTTGGATTCGATTATTTAAGAGATAATATGGTTACAAGAAAAGAGGATAAAGTTCAGAGAAAGTTTTACTATGCTATAGTGGATGAGGTAGACAGTATCTTAATAGATGAAGCTAGAACTCCTCTTATAATATCAGGACCAGCTGAAAAAAACATAAAAATGTATTATGAAATTGACAGAATAATACCTATGCTTAAACAGGCAGAAGTAGATGAGAGAATGCGTGAGGTTGCTGGTACTGGTGATTATGTACTTGATGAGAAGGATAAAAATGTATACCTTACAGAAGAGGGGGTACATAAAGTAGAAAAGCTCCTTAATGTAGAAAATTTATATGGGGCTCAAAGCAGTACAATAGTTCATCATGTTAATCAGGCTTTAAAGGCTCATAAAGTATTCAAAAAAGATGTTGATTATATGGTTACAGACGGAGAAGTTTTGATTGTAGATGAGTTTACAGGACGTGTGCTTGAAGGAAGAAGATACAGCGACGGACTTCACCAAGCAATAGAAGCTAAAGAAAAAGTTGCTATACAAAATGAATCCCAAACTTATGCTACAATAACATTCCAAAACTATTTCAGAATGTATCCTAAACTTTCAGGTATGACAGGTACTGCCGAAACAGAAGCAGAAGAGTTTTATAAAATATATAAATTGGATGTTGCTGTTATACCTACTAATAAACCTATAGCAAGACAGGATTTATCAGATAAAATATACAGAACTAAAAAGGCAAAATTTGAAGCATTGGCAAAATATATAAAAGAACTTCAAGATGCTGGAAAACCTGCACTTGTTGGTACAGTATCAGTAGAGATGAACGAGGAGCTTTCTAAAGTATTCAAAAGGCATAAAATTAATCATGAAGTATTAAATGCTAAAAACCACTCAAGAGAGGCTCAAATAATAGCACAGGCTGGAGAACCTGGAGCTGTTACTCTTGCTACAAACATGGCAGGACGTGGTACGGATATCGTACTTGGCGGAAACCCTGTTGCTAAGGGTGTTTCTGAAATAGAACAGGTGCTTGTACTTATGAAAGATAAAGCATTTAAAGAGCGTGATCCTTATAAAAAAGAAGAATTAACAAAAAAAGTAAAAGCTATAGACCTTTATAAAGAAGCATTTGTAAGAAGTGTTATTTCTGGAAAAATAGAAGAAGCTAAAGAATTGGCAGAGAAAAATAATGCTTCTGAAATGATAGAAAAAATTGACAGAATTATTCAAATAAATGAAAAATCTAAAATAGACAAAGAAAAAGTACTTGCTGCTGGCGGTTTGCATGTTATAGGAAGTGAAAGACATGAGGCAAGACGTATTGATAATCAGCTTAGAGGAAGAAGCGGAAGACAGGGGGACCCAGGACTTAGTGTATTTTTCTTATCGCTTGAGGATGATTTAATGCGTTTATTCGGCGGTGAGAGAGTATCAAAAATGATGCTTGCTATGGGAATGGGTGAAGAAGAAGAGCTTGGTCATAAATGGCTTAATAAATCTATAGAAAATGCTCAGAGAAAAGTAGAAGGCAGAAACTTTGATATAAGAAAACATTTGCTTGAGTATGATGATGTTATGAATCAGCAGCGTATGGCAGTTTATGGAGAAAGAGATTATATACTTTACTCTGATGATATATCTCCTAGAGTAGAAGAGATAATTGGAGAAGTTACAGAATCTACTATAAGAGATATAAGTTCCAACAATAAAACAGTAGACCCTCTTGAAGTTACAAAATGGCTTAATAGTTATTTAATAGGTATAGATGAGGATGCTGCTAATAAGGCTGTAGAGGGCGGGGTGGACAACACTATTAAAAACCTTACTAAATTACTTTTAGAAGCATACAAAAAGAAATCTGAAATGGTTGATGAAAAAATATTCAGAGAGGTAGAAAAAAATATATTCCTTTCAATAATAGACAATAGATGGAAAGATCATTTATTTGCTATGGACAGTTTGAGAGAGGGTATTGGTTTAAGAGGATATGCTGAAAAAAATCCGCTTACAGAATATAAACTTGAAGGATATAAAATGTTTGTAGCAACTATGAATGCTATACATGAAGAGCTTGTAAATCTAATAATGAGAGTTAGAATAGTTCCTAATTCATTTGATAGTATGAATAGAGAGAGTGCTTTTGACGGCGGAGTGGAAGAAAAAGGAAATATAAGTGCAATGAATGGCGGAAATAATCAAAATATTCAAAACAAAGTAAAAACAGCACAGCCTAATGTAAAAATGACTCAGAAAATAGGAAGAAATGATCCTTGCCCTTGCGGAAGCGGTAAGAAATATAAATACTGTCATGGAAAGGACGCTTAGAAATTAATATATTATAAATATAAAAAGGATATGCATCTTTTGATGATATCCTTTTTTTAATCGTCAAATTTCTGTCCTAGAAGCTGACCATTAATATCTATATAAAGTTCCATCATATTATTAAGTTTAACTTCATAAAGATTCCATTTCTTTTTTATTTTTGTTATTACGTTATTAGGGTAAGTTCTTGAAACAGTATTTGCTACTGGCTGAGGAAGTATATTTGAAGGCAATGCTGTGTAATTTCCCTCTATTTCTTTTAATTCTCCATTTCTAAAGAATTCTATTTCTACTCCATTATCTAATGCAATCTCATAAGTTTTCCTATCCATTTCAGCATATATAATCTGAGAATTATTAAAATATAAACTTACAAACTGCAGTATAGCAGCAGGAAGCTGATTAGGAGCAATATATATTTCATCAGAATAAAGCACAGAAACTGATAAAAAGAAAAATAAAATTAATATTTTTTTATTCATATAACCTCTTTGAATAATTAATCTGGAACTTTTTGTCCTATAAGCATTCCAGCAAAATCAACAAAAACATTTATGTAATTATCTAAACTAACAACATACATATTCCATCTTCTTTTTATTTTGATGATATTAGCATTTGGATTTGTATTTTTTATAGTATTTAAAACATTTTTATTAATAAAGCTTGTAGGTATAGGATTAGAATGTCCGTCAATTTCCTGCCATAATCCATTTGAATCAAAATATATTATTATACCATTATTGAAAAATACTTTATAAAATTCATTTAATTCTTCTATCCTTGTTATGTTATTAGTATCAAAATAATCTTTTATAAAATTAATAGACTGTTCAGGCAAATTATCTGCTGTACTGTCATTATAATATGGAAATAAAACTTTATATGAAAAAGTAAATAATATAAGAATTATTAATGCTGTAAATTTCCTATTCATAATTATTAAAAAATGATTTTTTTATATTTATATATAAAATATAACAAAATTTTATATAAATATCAATAAAATAATTGTCTAAAAAATAAAAATAATCTAGTAATTAATTCAAAATAATATAAAATATAAATTGCCTATAAATCATTAATGGATGAAATATGATAATAGATTTAAAAAAATATATAGAAGCTGATTTAAATCAGATAAGAAAATATATTAATATTATAGTAGATAAGGAATTAGATATTATAATTATAAATGAAAATGGTATATTAAGTTTTGTACCTTTTTCTGAAATAGAAAAGATTATTTCTCCATTAAGCGAAAGCGAATATATAAGAAAATGTAAACTTTATGTTGATAAATCATTGATTACAATTATAGGTTCAAGAGAAACAATAGATTTAAATAAACAGCATGCTGATATACATGATAAAAATATATTTTATAGTGTGTATAAAAATTGTCAGTTTGAATTAGATAAAGAATATTATAATAAACATTTTGAAAAATTAATATCTATAAGACATAGAGAAAGAATAGATTATTTGAAAGATTCATTCAATAAATTAAAAATGTATACTAATCATCCTAAAATAGATAAAGAGCTATCTAAATTAATAGGAAACATATTAACGGACATTGGTATTATAGAGAGATTGAATCTTATATATCATTTGAATTATATAAAGCAAAACAATATATCTGATTTAAAGAACTATCAAAATGTCAAGAAAGACGATTTAATATTTGCAGATATAATAGGTACTATAGTTTCAATATTAGATAAAGAATATGCTGATCCTAGAGTTTTTTATGATTCTGCTTCTTTTATGGATGACAATATAATAAGTCATAGTAATAGAGTTTTTGTTATGATGGTTGAATTTCTGCATTTCTATAATGAAGAAATATCAAGAGGTATAGCATCTAAATTAAGAGTAGATTATAAAAAGAAATTTTTTACTATTTTTTATGAGATTGGAAAAAAATATAATTTGCTGACAAAAGCTGATAGGATTGAAGATATATCTAAAGTTGGGTTTAGAAAGATAGAGCAGAATGAAATGAAGTATTATGCTAGGGCGGCATTTTGGCATGATATAGCACTTGTAGATTTGCTTCCTAATATTCCAATTATGCAAAATAATGACGGGGATGTACATGCTATATTGGGTTTTAATTTGCTTAAATATTGTATGGCACAAAATGAATATGTTTATACTACAGTCGGGCTTCATCATGAATACTATGGAAACGGATACGGAATATTTACAAATGCTTATAATAAGCAGCTGTCAAATAAACAATATAATAATATAGAAAATATACTTACTTATGATCCTAATGATATTGATAATTTATCTGCTTTATCGTATTTCCCTGCTAAGGTATTAGAAATTATTGATACTTATGATGTATTGTATAGCAATTTTTCTAAGGATGAAGTTAAAGGCAGTATAGATAATAAGGTTATTAATTTTATGTATGAGAATTTTTTAGAGAATAAAATAAAAATAGATCCAATAATTTTTTCTATTTTTATAAAATTTATAGAAAATATAAAAAATATATCAGTTGTTGATTGCCCTCTTTAATATGTGTGTATATGTATTAAATTAACAATATATCACTTGACAATTTGAAAAAATCTTATATCCTATAGTAAAGTTTTATGTTTTCTAAGAATAAAGGCGAATGATTGTTGAAAAAAGACATTAATCAAGAGTATAAAGGACCTGTTAGCGTATATTTAAAGCAAATAGGTGAAATAAGAAGACTCAGTAAGGAAGAAGAATTAGATTTATGGCAGCGTCTTGAAGTTTGCCGTGAAAAGAGAGCATTATTAGCGGATAGTAATGATGAAAGTTCTCAAAAAGAATTGCTGGAAGTAGAAAAAGAAATAGATTCTATACAGCATAAACTTGTAAAGTCTAATTTAAGACTTGTTATCAGTATAGCAAAAAGATATTATAATAGCGGAGTGCCTTTCATTGATATAATAGATGAGGGAAATATAGGACTTATAGAAGCAGTTAAAAGATTTGAATATAAAAAAGGATTTAAGTTTTCTACTTACGGAGTTTGGTGGATAAAGCAAAGCATAGTAAAAGAGATATCAAGTAAAAGACATATAATACGTTTTCCAATGCATATAGCAAGACTCATCAAAAAAAGCATACAAACTTCCAAATTATTAACTCAGCAGTTAGGAAGAGAGCCTAGTATTGATGAAATAGCTAAAGAGATGAAAATAGACAGAAAAACACTATCTTATATTATGATATTCACACAGGATACAGCAAGCGTAGATTCATTTTTTAAAAATTCTGATAATAATGATATGACTTCAGTCATAGAGGATAAGAACTTCCCTTCGCCTCATCAAAAAGCATTTATGGATAGTTTAAGGGATACTTTAACAGAAGCCTTAAAATGCTTAGATGAAAAAGAAAGAACTGTTATAATATCAAGATACGGACTTTATGGTAAGGAAGCAAAAACATTAGAAGATACTGGTAAAGAATTGAATATAACAAGAGAGAGAGTTCGACAAATTCAAATAAAGGCATTAAAAAAATTAGAAGGCTTGAGTTTATCTAAAGAATTAAAAAGTTTTTTGTGGGACTAATTTATATTTTTTCATAAAACTATTTTTATTTTATCCGACAAGTTAACATATATTTTACTTACTCTATGGGGGGAAAATTTATGTCTAATGAAATGAAAGCTAAATTAAAACCAATTATAATAATAGTAATAATTCTTGTTATTTTGGTAGCAGGATTTTTTATTGCCAAAAGTATATTAGGAAGCAGAAATATACCAATGTTGGATTTTGGAAATAATGATACCAATGATATGATGACTGAAGATCCTTTAACTACAGATGATATATTCGGCGATACTATAACACCTGAAGAAAAAGATTTTTTAGCAACTAATAATACAATAACTCCTGATAATAATATGGATATGCCTGCCAGCAATGATTCTTCTATAAACTTGTCTGACAGCGGATTGTATGAAGTTAATACTAATGATATTCCAGATATACCTCCTGCATCCAATCCGAATAGAGGAAAAAGTACAGCTTATACTTATAATACAGAAAATACTGTTTTAGTAACTTCTTCTAATACTCTTAATCCTAATAATAATATGATGAATGATATGTATATGACAAATGCTGCAGATACTAATCAAAGTGTTAGAATAAGTTCATTTATTATAAATTATAATGACAGATTTGTAGCAACTAGGAATAATCCTCTTTTAGTAACATTGGCAGTAAAATCTCCTGCAGAAGGAAGATATGCTAAAATAAGAGTATATGCTAGAAGAGTAGACAGCAATTATAATATATTAAGCAGAGATTTAGTATTCTATTTGCCAAAAATATATGTATTAGACGGACAGGCACAAACTCAGTTCTATTTTGCTGGAAGAACTTCTGCAAGAGGAACTTATTTACCAAGAGGAAGATATTTATTATATGCTGAAGCAGAAATTACAGATGCTAATGGAATGTCAGTTGGTAAAACTGGAAGATATCCTCTTCCTCAATGGAATTATGTAATAACATTACAATAATGCAGTATAAAATAAATAAATAATATAAATTAAGCCCTAATATTTTTATTAGGGCTTATTATTTGCAAATAGATTATTAAATATTAAAATATTAAGGCATAAAACTAACATTAACATTTCTTATTATATCTATATCTTTGGCTTCTGCTTTAGAATATTTGGCTTCGGCTTTTTGAGAGTTAGGAGTATTTCCTATATTGATAACGGAAGTGTATAATACATTATTATCCTGATATATTGTAGCTTCTACAACTATTTTGTATGTGCCGTCTTTTAAAATATTTCCATTAGCATCTTTGCAGTCCCATGTTATATTAACTTTTCCTTGTTTTGGTGTTGGTTTGGATACAGCATCGATTATCTTTTTATCCATATTTGCGGCATTAGCTTTTTTCTGCCAATTATTCAATGACTGTTTTCTATAAGTCCATCCTGCTCTTTTTCCTGTAAAATCTGTAATATATATTGTTGTTATATATTTGCCATTATTGTCTTCTGCCCATACAGCTATTTGATTGCTGGAATATCCTGCTCTCTTTGTATAATCAAAACTAATGTTTACTTTTTTAGAACTTGTTTGAGCATATTTTTCATTTATATAAGACGATATAATAATGATAAATGCAGCAAGAATAACTTTTTTCATAAAATTCTCCTTAAATTAATATTTTTCATAATGAACTTTGCTGGGTTCAAACCTTTCTGGCATGCTAGGTTCTCCGTCAGGATATCCTACTACAACTATTCCTAAAGGTTTTATATGATTTGGTAAATTAAATAATTTTATAATATCGTTCATTCTCTCTTCACGAGGAGCAACACCAAGCCATACAGTGCCTAAATCTTTAGCTTTTGCCGCAAGCATTATATTCTCTAATGCTGCAGAACAGTTTTGCTGCCAATAAAGTTTTCCAGATTCTTCGGATATATCTCCGCATACTATTATGGCTAAAGATGCGGTTTCAAGCATTTTAGAATAAGGATGCATATACATTATTTTATTTAGTGTATCTCTATTTTTTACTACTATAAACTCCCAGTTTCTTTTGTTATTAGCAGAAGGTGCGTACATTGCTGCTTTTAGCATATATTCTATCTTTTCATTTTCAACTTCTTTTCCCTTAATATATTTTCTTATGCTTCTTCTTGAAAATAATATGTCTTCACTCATTTTTTATCCTCCTTAAAAATATTTTTTATTATTATACCATAATAACTTAAAAAGTGTAATTTGAATTCTCACATCAAATTAAAAATATATTGCAATAATATCATAATTTATTTATAATATTAGGTATAAAAAATAATGGTGTTTATGAATGATGAAAGATGAGGACGATTTTATTTTTGAAAAACTTAGAATGAATGTTCAAAGAAATTTTCCTAGAGAGGATGATATTTCTAATTATAGTAAGCCTGAATATTATTCCAATAAAGAAAGTTTAATAATATTGGAAACAGAGAGAAACATAGATAAAATATCAGATTTTTCTCAAAAGATAGATGATGCAGAACTCACACCTGCTTTAAAGGATATGATAAAAATATTAAAAGAGATGGTAAATTATTCTAAAGTAAATAAAGAGGGTGAGAAGAAACTTGAAAAAATTAATGAATATCATCTTCCTACAGCTATAAAAATGCTTAATTCTTATTTAGATTTTTGTAATTTTCCTGTAAAAAATGAGAATATGGAAAAGACTGCTTTAGAAATAGAGGATGTTATAATAAAACTAAATAAGGCTTTGGAAAATATGCTTGTTGAAATGAATCAGAATAGATTAATAGATATAAACAGCGATATAGATGTATTAAAGAATATGCTTGAAAAAGATGGTTTATAATAAAAATTGGAGGAATTTTTTATGGAAAATAATAATAGTAATTTAGAAAATAATAATGTTAATCAGGCAAATCCTGAAATTATAGTAAATCTGCCTCAGAATTTGAGTGCATCATTATCCAATGAAGTTAATAAAGCCGTATCATCTCAATTTTCACAGGAAGATTTAAATAAAATAAATGAATTATCAAGCAGTATAGATTTAAAAGATTCAGTTTCTATAATGTCTTACGGAGCAGCTGCCCAGAATAAGATGATTCAGTTTTCAGAAAATACTTTAAGTAATGTTATGAATAAGGATTTAGGAGAGGTTGGTGATGCTATTACTAATGTTGTAACTGAGCTTAAAGGTTTCAATATAGAAAATGAAACAAAAGGAAAAGGCATATTCGGATTTTTCAAGAAAGCTGGAAATAATATATCTAAATTAAAAACTAAATATACAAATGTAGAGGCAAATATAGACAATATAGTAAAAACATTGGAAGCACATCAGAGAAATTTGCTTAAAGATATAAGCATTTTGGATCAGATGTATAATTATAATTTAGAATATTTAAAAGAATTAGAAATATATATAGAGGCAGGAAAACAAAAACTTAATCAATTAATGACTAATGAAATACCTGCATTAGAGGCTAAGGCTATGGCAAGCAATTCTGCTCAGGATGCACAATTAGCAAGAGATTTGAAAGATTTGGCTACTAGATTTGAAAAGAGAATACATGATTTGGACCTTACAAGAACAATATCAATACAAACTATACCTCAAATACGTTTAGTTCAAAATAATAATGTTATAATGACAGAAAAGATACAATCCACTATAGCAAATACCATACCTCTTTGGAAGAATCAGATGGTTTTAGCTATAGGTCTTCATCATTCTACTGAGGCGGCAAAAGCACAGAGAGCTGTTACTGATACTACTAATGAATTATTAAAAAAGAATGCTGAGATGTTAAAAACTTCAACTATAGAAACTGCTAAAGAGTCTGAGAGGGGTATTGTTGATATTGAAACATTAAAATATACTAATGAACAGCTTATATCTACTTTAGACGAGGTTATGAGAATTCAAACAGAGGGAAGAGAGAAGAGAAGAGCTGCTGAGGCTGAACTTAGAAATATAGAAAATGAACTTAAAACTAAAATACTTAATATAGCAAAAAAATAGTCTATGATATATTTAGAATATAGTTTTAATGAAAATGATAATAGGAATTCTTCTAGGCAAATATTAGAAAATATTGTTTTTGGTATGGCTGAAAATCATTATAAAAAGAATGATTTAATTATAGACAGATCAGATAATGGTAAGCCTTATTTTAAAAATTGTGATAATTTATATTTTAACGGTACGCATTCTTCTGATTTGTTTGCTGTTATTATGAGTGATGAAAACAATGTTGGTATAGATGCTGAAAAGATAAGAAAGAGGGATTATTTATCTATTGCAAGAGAATATTTTTATGAAAATGAATGTAAATATTTAGAGAGTTCATTAAAATTGGAAATAGATTTCTTTACTATATGGACTCTTAAAGAATCATATATAAAAATGCTTGGCAAAACTATATTTGATATAAAAAATTCTATAGAAATTGATTTAACAGAGCGTATTATAAAAAAAGCAGATAATTTGTTTTTTTCTTCGTTTATATTGGATGATTCCTATATCGTAAGTTTATGTTATGATATGAAGGATAAGAAAGAGGATGATATTATATTAAAACTTATGGATTTCAATCTAAATCTTTTATTTTCATATCCGTATTTACCGAATATAGATATTGACATATAAATTAGCAGTATTGACTTTTTTATTTACTGTTATAAAATTAGTATAGAGAGATTTATATGTTTTATCAAAGGAGGTATTTTATGGTAAATAGACTTTTATTTTTACTTATAATACTTGCTTTATCATTTAGCAGTTTATTTTCTCAAGATATATCTTTCAAGGTTACTGGTATATCTGGGTTAGCTTTTATAGAGAAAATGGATATAAATAAATCTTTAAGGGCTTTCAGGGGAAGTGAGATACATAGAGAATATAGATTAAGAACTACAAGCAATACTCAGGTAGAGGTTAGTCTTACAAGAAGGGGAGATAAGATAGGGGAGATTATAGTTCCTCAAAATACAATATTATTAGTTAATGCCCCTATATATAAAGATGATAACAGAGTGTCTTTATCTCTATTAGAGGGGTATATTAAAGTTAATATAACTAAGGATTTAGGCTCTTCAGTAGAGGTGCATACGGCAAATACTTCATCTGTGGTAAAAGGGACTGAATTTGAAGTAGCATTTGCGGAGGATGGTTCTACTATAGTTGTGCTTTCTGAAGGTAATATAGATGTATTTACTGATAAAGATGAAGCTGTTTTAAATCCTAAACAGGCATATATTAATACAATATATGATAAATCTAGTATTGTAAAGCAGAGTACGGACAGCGATCCTGTAGTGTTTCTTAATAGGGGAGAAGAGGTTTCACGAGAGGATTATATAAATACTCTTGAAACTTTATTAACAGCCTTAGAAAGTGTTTCTTATGAGGATGATTATGATAGTTTTACATCTTTGGTTAGTGCTGAGGATGGAGAAAAAGCTATTAACAATATGGAGATGAAGCAATATAGAATGGTAGCTGCTAATGAGGGTTATTATAATACAATAATTAAGCTAATTAATTTAGATGAAACTAAAAAAAATGAAATGATACCTTATGCAAGGAAATCATTGACTTTCTATACAGCTAATCAAAGAGCCATAAATAAGATGAATTCTAAAATTAACAGAACTAGAGATAAATTTGACAGAATAAAGAAAAAATTTGATGAAAGAATGGCTAGTTCAATCTCTAATTAAATTATTTTATTCTTCATCTATGTAATAATCAAATATGTTTTTCATGTCAGCGTATTTTCTTAATTTTGATATGTAGAAATTTCTATCGTATTCTGCTAGGAACACTTTTGCTCTTTTTATAAACTCTTTTTCATTGTAAATTATTAAATCTATATAAATATTATATATACCAATAGCACCGCCTAATACAATACCTATACATTCTCCGCTTTCTTTTTCACCAAGCACCTCTTTTTCTAATCTGTATTGAATTTCATATCTTTCATTAAGTATTTCTCTTTTTACTTTATCATCATTATCATCATCATAACTGTATGTTAAAAATAAAGCTCTTGCCCCATATTGAGATATTGCAACTATATCATCTACAATACCATTATAATAATCATTAATAGTTTCATAGTATGATGTGGTTCCTGTTATTATATCATATCTTGGCAATTCTATATCTTTAGGTTCAAAAGTGTATGAAAAATGCTGATCTATTGGTTTAGTTATTAATTCTTTTCTAAAAAAAATCAGAGTTTTGTTTATATATTCTTCTAATTCTGTAAGAGGCATCATATTTTTTAACTTTTTATTGCTTATATCTGCATATCTTATATATACCTTTGCCAATCCTTCGCCTATAGAGTTTTCCATCATTAGTAAAAATATATTATATGCCTCTTCAGTGTCTATAGTATTAAAATATTCATTATAAAATATTAAATCAAATTTATCATTTTCTTCATCAAATTCCATTTTTACAAGAATTTCATTTGTGCTTATATAGTTTCCATTTATTTGAATAGAAAAATCATTTCCATTGGAGCTAGGAATACATGGAAGAAATGACCATTTACCATAAAATTTTTCAGGCATTGCATATATTATTCTTGGTATTAAATAAAATAGATAATTTTTACCGTCTGCATAAAATATAAACTCATAATTTTTGTTAATATTAAAAGATATATCATCAGATATTATTTTTATTCCATTATTTACAAAATCAATTAGTTCATTAGATTTATTTTCAATCATTTGAGATATTTCATACTCATTTTCGTCAAACCATCTCCAAAACATATCAACTCTTTGAGTAAATGAAATATTATTATCTTCATCTTCAAAACATAATTTATATAATCTTTCGCTCTCTTCATATAATTCATTATTTTGAATATTCTGTTTTTCTATTAATTCTATAGTCTTTTTTATATACATTTTAGCTGTTTCTTTATTTCCGCTATAGTAGTATGCATATCCTGTTCTAAAATACCATAAAGGATCATCAATAGCTTCCTCTCTTATATACATCAAATGATTTAATGCTTCATCATAGTTTTGAATATTATTTAATGCTCTTGCAAGTAATGATATAATAGTATGATCTCTATCATTCTCATTCATAGAGTATATAATTTGTATGATTTTATCATGCTTGTTTTCTTTATGTAGTTTTTCTATTTCTTCTACTATTTTTCTTTTCATAATTTTTTACCTTTTATTTGCCATGTATTATATAATATTTTTATATAAAAATCTATAAGAAATGAGGCTCTTATTTTTTAGTTTTTTACTTGACAAAAATGTTTTTATATAGTATTATGAAATACTCATAGTATAGTATAAAATATAAAAACATATATATAAATCGGAGATAAACAACCATGTATGCAATAGTAGAAGTAAAAGGCAAACAATACAAGATAGAAAAAGGTCAGGATATTTTGGTAGAATATCTAGGCGATGATGCAAAGGAAGCTCCAGAAATAAAAACACTCCTTCTTAAAAAAGATGATGAAAGTGTTATGGTTGGTACACCTTATGTTGATGGCGTTAAAGTAAGTTCTAAAATAGTTGAAATGATGAAAGGCGATAAAGTTGTAATAGGAAAGCATAAAAGAAGAAAAGACTATAGAAGAAAAACAGGTCATAGACATAAATACCATAAAATTACCATAGAAGATATCTCTCTTTAATGTCGTCATTTGTTTATATAGTTTATAATAGTGAATCTATTATAGAATGTATTACAATTAGCGGTCATGCTGGAGTAAAAAAATCAGGCGAGGGATATGAGATTTGTATAGCTTTAAGTGCTTTGACACAGGCTATGTATAGGGCTTTACTTACTATAGTAGGTAAAAGGTTTTTAAGTTATAGAATAAAAGATGGGTTTCTAAATTTAGAACTTATCGATTTTGATAGACTTGAAGATACGAAAAAAGAAGAATATAAAATAGTTAGTAATGGATATTTAATAGGTATAAAATCTTTGATAAAAGAGTATCCTGATTTTATAAAATACAAAGAGGAGTATAAAAATGGCACATAAAAAAGGCGGCGGAAGTTCTAAGAATGGACGTGATAGTCAATCTAAACGTTTAGGCGTTAAAGCTTATGGCGGACAAAAGGTTATAGCAGGTAATATTATAGTAAGACAACGCGGTACTAAATTCCATGCTGGAAAGAATGTAGATATGGGACGCGATCATACTATATTTGCTACAGCTTCTGGTTATGTAAAATTTCATACTAATAAATTTGGAAAGAAAGCTATTAGTGTAGTTACTGAGTAATTTTATTATTTAATGTATATTTTTATCCTAACTATTTTATTATAGTTGGGATATTTTTTTATATAGTATTTGAATTTTTTATTTATTAGTATATTATTCTTTATATCAAAAATAAATTATAGGTGTTTTTTATGGACAAAATTACAAATAATAAGGAAGAACAAATTGAATTATTATCATGTGCTTTAGAGGGGGGATGCTCTGCTAAAATTCCGCCTGATTTGTTGGAAAAAACTTTAGCTCCAATTATGCAGACTAAAGTTGATTCTAATTTACTTTCAGATGTTGATATAGGGGATGATGCTGGAGTTTATAAGATATCAGATGATAATGCTTTGATATTTACTGTTGATTATTTCCCTCCTGTTATAGCAGACCCTTATGGTTTTGGGCAGATTGCGGCATGCAATTCTATAAGCGATGTTTATGCTATGGGAGGAGAACCTAGATTAGCTTTAAATATTACTATGTTCCCTAAAGATGACTCTCTTAATATACTTGCCAATATATTAAAAGGCGGACAGGATAAAGCTACAGAGGCTGGAGTTTTGGTTATAGGAGGGCATACTATAACAGATACCACAGTTAAATACGGTATGGCTGTTATTGGTTTTGCTAATCCTAATAAAATAACAACTAATTCTGCTGCTAAAGAAGGCGACATTATAATATTAACAAAAGCACTTGGCACTGGTTCATGTTTGGCTGCTATGAGGCAGGGACTTGTCAAAGATGCGGATATAGAGGATGTTTTTGAATCTATGAAAACATTGAATAAAAAGGCTTGTGCTATTATGAATAAATATGATGTTAAATGTGCCACTGATATTACAGGTTTCGGACTTATGGGACATGCTTATAAAATGGCTAAGGCTAGTAATGTAAGTATAGAAATTAATTCTTCTGCTTTGCCGATGTTTAATAAATCTTATGAAGTTTTGGATATGGCATGTATTCCTGGGGCTGCTTTCACTAATATGCGTTATGTTGGAGATAATATATTAGTTGATGATGATGTGGATTATAATTTAAAAATGCTGTCATTCGATCCTCAAACAGCTGGCGGATTATTTATATGTGCTGATAAGAATAATGCTGAAAATATATTGGCAGATTTATGGAGAGATGGAATAGAATGTGCTTCTATAATAGGAAAAGTAAATAAAAAAGAAAAAGAGTATTTGCATTTAATAAAATAAACAATTCATCAAAAAAGAGGAGCTAATATTTAGTTCCTCTTTTTTGATTACTTATTATTATCTCTCATTTATTTTTCTTAAAAATGTTTTTAATCTTTCATTTTGAGGATTATTGAATATATCATTCGGAGTGCCTTCTTCTACAATATATCCGTCTGCCATAAATATTACTTTATTAGCAACGTTTTTTGCAAAATGCATCTCATGTGTTGTTATAAGCATTGTTGTATGCTTTTGAGCTAAATCTTTAATTACATTCAATACCTCTCCTACAAGTTCAGGGTCTAGTGAAGATGTAGGTTCATCAAGAAGAATAACGTCTGGATGTACTGCCATAGCTCTTCCTATTCCAACTCTTTGCTGCTGTCCTCCTGATAGTCTTGAAGGATATTCATCTTTTTTATTTAATAATCCTACAGTTTCTATAATATGCAATGCTTCTTCTTTTGCTTTTTTTAAGTCCATTTTCTGAACTGTAACCATAGGTTCCATAATATTTTCTAAAGCAGTTTTATTTTTAAATAAATTATAATTTTGAAATACCATAGAAGTTTTCTTTCTTAAAGCATATATTTCATTTCTAGTGGCTTTCTGTGTATCAACTGTTAAATCTCCTATGGTAATAGTACCATTAGTAGGTTTTTCCAAAAAATTGATACATCTGAGAAGCGTTGATTTACCAGTACCTGAAGGTCCTATTATTGTTAATACTTCTCCGTATTTTATATTAAAACTTATACCTTTTAATATATCTAAACTGCCAAAGCTTTTTTTAAGGTCTTTAACTTCAATCATTATACAATCTCCTATTAATAAGCTCTGTTCAATTTTTTCTCTAAAATGCTTTGTATGTATGTAAATATTGATATTAATGCCCAATATATAATAACAGCAGCAGCATATGCTTCCATATATCTGTATGTTACGCTTATTTCTATACTGGCACCAGCCATCATATCTTTTAATCCTATTACAAAACCCATAGATGTTGACTTGAATATGTTTATAAAGCTGTTTGAAAGTCCTGGAACAGCAACTCTTGCAGCCTGAGGTATTACTATTCTTTTTAGAACATCAAGAGATCTCATACCTATAGAAAGCCCAGCCTCAAATTGTCCTTTATCAACAGAATTTATTGCTGCTCTAATATCTTGCGACATGAATGAAGCATAGTTTAATGTTAAAACTACTACCAAGGCAGTGAATGCTGACATATTGCTTATAAATTTACTAAATTGAGCAAATCCGTAATAGAATAAAAATAATTGAGCAATAAAAGGAGTAGCTCTGAAAAAAGATACATAAACATTTGCAATCTGATATAGTACAGGAATTTTATATTGAAGCATTAAAGCTATTATTAATCCCAATATTAGAGAAAATAGAAATGCCAATAATGCAACCTGACATGTAATAGGCAGATACTGCAGAAGTTTAGGGAAAACAGATAAAAAGTAATCAAACTTAAAATTTGCCATTTAATTTAACCTCTTAATTATTTTTTATAAATCTTATTTAACTTAATAAGCTTTATATTTTAGATGGTTAAATATTTATATATAAAAATATTTAACCATCATATAACTGCATTTTTATTGTTTTAATAAACCTTGCTGCTCATATTGTTCCATAAGTTTTGCTAAAGCTTCATTAGCATCTAAACCTTCCATAGGATTATATCCAAACCATTTAACAGCTAATTTTTCTAAAGTACCGTCTTCTCTCATTTCTACTATAGTTTTACTAACTTCATCACGCAGCTTTTGACCTGCTTCATCTTTTCTAAATGGGAAAGCATTAACTTCTGTGAATATTACATCTCCGACCATTTTTATATCCAATCCAGTACTTTCCTGTAAATTAGGGAATATAATAACAGCTGTAGTAGATGCTGATATTTTGCCATTAACAACATTATTAGGTATTGTAGCAACAGTATCAGGACTGAATGAAACTATTTCTATTTTACCTTCAGGGTCCAATGCTTTTATATTTTCATGTGATGAAGTACCTGTTTGAAGTCCCAATTTTTTGCCGAATAAATCTTCAAGTTTTGTTATAGAATCATTTGTTCCAGCAACATAAAATCTGTAAGGGCTTAAAAAATATGGTTCAGAAAATATGTATTTTTCTAATCTTACAGGTGTTATACTAATTTGCTGAGTAACAGTATCTACTTTTCCAGACTCTAATGAACCAAAAGCTCCTTCCATAGCAACTTGAGTCCATTCTATTTTTTTGCCTAAACGTCTTCCTATCTCTTCCCAAACATCAATGTCGTATCCTTCCAATTGTCCTTCAGCATTTGCTCTGCTGAATAATGGATGCATACCTGGTGTTGCAACTCTAATTACATCAGTTTCAGTTTCTGATGCTGCTTGATTATTGTTTGAGCATGATGCCATAACCATGCAAACAATAAATAATGAACTTAATAATTTTTTCATTTTTTTCTCCTTTTTTGTTTTATTTTTTATAAATAAATAAAATTGCAGTATTTAGAATGTTGCTAATAATTTTTCTAATTCAGCTTGGAAATCCAAACCTTCCATAGGATTATATCCAAACCATTTTACAGCTATATTTTCTAAAGTACCATCTTCTCTCATTTCCAATAAAGTTTTACTTACATCGTCACATAACTTTTTACCTTCTTCATCTTTTCTAAAAGGAAAGGCATTAACTTCTGTGTATACAACATCCCCAACTAATTTTAAATCTAATCCTGTTTTTTTTATTCTGTCATCAAATGTAACAACTGATTGTATAGAAGCATCTGCTTTACCATTAGCTACATTATTTGGAAGAGTTACAAGGCTGTCAGATCTAAAAGAAACTATTTCTATTTTACCTTCAGGATCCAATCTTTTTATATATTCATGAGCAGCACTTCCTAAAGCCAGTGCTAATTTTTTTCCATACATATCTTCAAATTTGTTTATAGAACTATTGGTTCCAGGTACGTATAGTTTATAAGGACTTAAAAAGTATGGTTCTGAAAAGTAATATTTTTCCATTCTAGCTTTTGTTATACTTATTTGCTGAGTAACACTGTCAACTTTGCCAGCATCTAAAGCACCGAAACATCCATCCATAGCAACTTGAGTCCATTCTACTTTTTTACCTAAGCGTCTTCCTATCTCTTCCCATATATCTATATCATAACCCTGCAATTCTCCATTATCATTTACTTCGCTAAATATTGGATATGCACCAGGTGTAGCAACTCTAATTACTCCTGAAGTATTTTCTGCTGCAGTGTTTGAATTATTAGTTTTATTATTGCTGTTTGAGCATGATATTATTGAAATAATACTCATAACTGTAATTAAAATTTTTAAGATTCTATTCATTTTAGTTCCTCAAATATTTGTAATGTTTATTAATTTTATTTTTTAAAAAGTTGCTAATAACTTTTCTAATTCAGCGTTTGCATCTAAACCTTCCATAGGATTATATCCAAACCATTTAACAGCAAGTTGTCCTAATGTGCCATCTTCTCTCATTTCTACTATAGTTTTACTAACTTCATCACATAATTTTTTGCTTGCTTCATCTTTTCTAAATGGGAATGCATTAACTTCTAAATATACAGTATCGCCTGTTAATTTTAAATCCAATCCAGTTTTAGCTTTTCTATCATCAAATATTATTTCTGCTTCTATATATGCATCTATTTTTCCATTAACAACATTATTAGGAAGAGTAATAATTGTATCAGGGCTGAATGAAACTATCTCTATTTTACCTTCTGGGTCTAATCTTTTTATATTTTCATGTGCCGCACTTCCTAATGCCAATCCTAATTTTTTACCATACATATCTTCAAACTTATTTATAGAATTATTACTGGATACAACACAAAATTTATATGGACTTAAGAAATATGGTTCAGAGAAATAATATTTTTCCATTCTAGTTTTTGTTATACTAATTTGCTGAGTTAATGTATCGACTTTACCTGCATCTAAAGCACCAAAACATCCATCCAAAGCTAATTGAGTCCATTCTATTTTTTTATTTAAACGTTTTCCTATCTCTTCCCAAACATCAATATCGTATCCTTCAAGCTGTCCAGCCTCATTTATTTGACTAAACAAAGGATGAACTCCAGGGGTAGCAACTTTAATTATTCCAGAATTATTTTCTGCTGCAGTATTAGAATTATTAGTTTGATTATTGCTGTTTGAACATGATATTAAAACAAATATCATAGTAATTAATATTTTTAATAAATGTTTCATATTTTTTAATCCTTAAAATTAATTAGTTATTTGTATTTACTTTAGCCATTATTTTATCTAATTCAGCTTTAGGATCTAAGCCTTCCATAGGATTATATCCAAACCATTTAACAGCTAGTTTTTCTAAAGTACCGTCTTCTCTCATTTCTACTACAACTTTGCTTATTTCATCGCGTAGTTTCTGACCAGCTTCATCTTTTCTAAAAGGGAAACCATTAACTTGAGTAAATAATATGTCCCCAACCATTTTTATATCTAATCCTGAACTTTCTTTTAAATCAGGAAATACAGTAACTGCCGTAACAGCTGCCTCAGCTTTTCCATTAACTACATTGCTAGGAATAGTAGCTGTGCTGTCTGCTCTTAATGATATAATCTCTATTTTATTTTCAGGGTCTAATTCTTTTATATATTCATGTGTAGCAGAACCTGTTACAAGTGCTAATCTTTTGCCGTATAAATCTTCTAATTTTGTTATTGTATCATTAGTTCCTACAACATATAGTTTAAAAGGACTTAAAAAATATGGTTCAGAAAATATATATTTTTCCAATCTTGCAGGCGTAATACTAATTTGCTGAGTTGCAGTATCTACTTTGCCCGCATCTAAAGCACCAAAGCATCCTTCCAAAGCAAATTGATGCCATTCTATTTTTTTGTTTAAACGCCTTCCTATCTCTTCCCAAACATCAATATCATATCCTTCTAATTCTCCATTTGCATTTACTCTTGTAAAAAGAGGGTGAGTGCCAGGTGTTGCTACTCTTATTACATCCTGAGTATTTGCAGTTGTTTCTTTTGATGTATTATTTCCTCCGCACGATGCAATTACAATCATCATACAAAAAAATAATAAATGTTTAAATATGCCATTCATATTTACTCCTTAAACAATTTTTTTATTTATTAATTAAAAAGTTTATAATAACTTTTTTAATTTATCTGTTTGTTAACAGCCAATAATATATTTGATCATTTGAATATGATATCAAAATAATATACATAAAAATTATTATTATTTTCATTTATTTATATTCCCCTTAAAATTTATATTGATAACTATTAGAATATTAATTTTTAATTATAAAAATTATTATATTTGAAACCATATAAGAATTGGTGTATTTGATTTTATATAGACAGCCTGCCTACTTATAATTATTTTTTCTCGGGGATTTTGTAGTTTTTATAGAATATTACTGATGAAAATAATTTGTAATTATTAAAAGTACACATAAAAAATATCCATTTTATTTTAGAATATTGGAACTTATTATAAACTAAATAATATTAAAAGCAAATATATTTTAATAAATATTAAAAAAATTAGTGTTTTAGGTACCATAACTGTTATATAAGTAACCGATAATTTTTATTTTAGTACTATTTAAGACTTTAATATTAATATATAGTATATTATTTAATATATTTATAATAATGAAAAAATAGTATAATTAATATGTATTTGATAAATAATAATTTTAACGAATTTCAAAAGAATATGGAAAGCGGTACGAGTTTCAAAATTTCCACTAATCGACATAATA
>NZ_CALXKQ010000017.1 GCF_944388875.1 uncultured Brachyspira sp. | reverse complement strand
TTGTTGCTTGTTGCTTGTTGCTTGTTGCTTGTTGCTTGTTGCTTGTTGCTTGTTGCTTGTTGCTTGTTGCTTGTTGCATAATTAAACCTACCAATTCTTACATTATACCATAAATAAATATATAGTCAAATTATTTATTTGATATCATAATAATGCTTTTTGCCTTGAAAAATATCCTGTGATAATATTCTCTGGGCATTTTCGTATTTGAATATTTCAGAATCTTTACTGATATTATTTTCCGATATTAGAGTATCATTTGTAACTTTATAATATTTATGATAAGTACTTATAAATCCGTTTATCTCTTCTTTATAAAGCAAAGATATAATACTATTTTTATAATTAGTAACGCCAGCATTTAAAGCTATAAACATAGGTATATTTTCTGGTACAAAATTATCAGGAGCTTTATATGCCCCATTAGTACCATCCCAAATAAGTATAGGCGAAGGTTTATAATCATTTAAAAAGTTAGTTTTTATTTTTTCATCTATACTTGAACGCTGTATTATTGCTTTCAAATAAGGGTAAAGATGATCATGCTTAAATATTATAATGGCATTAGGAGAAGTTTTTAAAATTGTATCTCTTATCTTTATTATTTCAATGGCTGTCATAGCTGAATTATCAAGTGTTTCCATTATATGAAGTTTATCATTTCCTTCAAAGTATTCTAAAAACTTTTTATTATTTTCTGCTATATTTAAATCATTTGATAAATGTGAGTCAGTATGTCCCAATATAGTAAATCCAGCAGCAAATACAGGACTTTCCAAATTGTCAATATTTGTACTTAAATAAGTATTTATATTTGTAGTTCCAAGTCCGAATATTTGAGATTTAAAACCTATAGAAGGGTAGAATGTTTTTAAATTGTATGTATTTAATGCTTCTTCCAAAGCTATAGTATAGTATCCGTTTTTTGAGAGTAAGTCTGGAAGAGTATTTTCTATTTTTTCAGACTGAGTTTTAGGATAAAGCGGAGAGGATGCAGTAAGTCCCGAAAGTCTTGCATAAAAACTTCCATTGTTTACATTAGGAGCTATTTTTCTTGAATTATTAGCCCATTTTCTATATTCTTTTGTGAAAGGGTCTTTTTCAAATAATTTTGAGAAATGAGAATAATCATAAAATGATTCCAAAAATATTAAATATACATCTCTTTTAAAACTATTATTTAAATCTTCTATTTTTTCTAAATCACTTGATATATTGCTGTATACATCTGAATAATTATTTTTTAATTTTTCAATATAATCATAATCTATTTTTTCGTTATTATAAATAAAATTTGTATTTTTGTTTGAGGCATTAATTAAAATTGAATGTATGTTATTTTCCAAATTATTTATTTTATTAAAAATATTCTTTGTAGATTTTAAATATAGAGTTTCTATATCTCTTTTTGCCTCATATTCTTTTAATAAATTAATTGATTCTAATACTAATTCCTTGCTTGGCTTTATATTATTTAATCTGTCATAATTTATTCTGTAATTTATAGTGTTCATTATACCATTTCTCTCAGCATTACGCAGAAAATCTATACTCCATATATCTATATTTTTAGGCTTAAAAAATAAAATGAATATTATAAACATTATAGAAGCTGTCATAACTAATGATGATATTTTACTTTTTTCTCTGAACATTTTGTATATATTAAAAATAAATAATGATATAAAAATTATTAAAGAAGAAAAATAAATTATGCTTACAGTTATTGTTATTATTTTCAAATACATTGGAAGTACTGTAATAAGAGAAGCATAAAGATTAGGCATGTCAGAAAATAATATAACCATATTAAGAACTGTTAGGCTGATAATTTCTATTACAAAAAAAGAAAATATTGATATTATGCAAAATAGGGCAGTCAATAATATTTTTATATTTTTAAAGTTTTTATTTAATGGATTATATGCAAGCAGATTATATGCAGTCATTACAAAAATATAAGAATATAAAAAATCATATATATTAAATTTTAGATGTATCATTGAAAAGGAAGGCATAATGAACTTTATAACAGAAACATAAAGAACAGAATTGATTATAAAAAATAATATATACATTTTATAATTGTGAAAAATGTTTGGTATTATATAAAAATAAAGTATTGGAAAAAGTATTATAATAAATAGTACAAAAAAGATAACATCCTTTTTTATTTTTAATTTATATTTTATGTCTTCTATTTTATCATTTTTATTTAACTGTATGCTATTGTCATCAAGAACTAAATTACCATAATATGTACCAGCCCATCTTATATTAGTAACATTTTTAGGCATTTCATTAGTATTTGGACAAACTGTATATATTTTATTGTTTTTAAATATATTGCTTTCAAACTCAAGTCTAAAATAGTATTTATTTTCAAGTATATGATTAAAATTAGATAAATATCCTATTCTTTGAATATTTCCAAGTATAATTAAAATTGAAATAATAAAGAAAATTATAATTATAAATGCCAAATATGATAATATAAATGTTTTTTTTCTTTGCTTCATCTTGTTATTTTTATTTTTATAAGTTTATTATTATAATAACAAGTATTTTTAATTAAAGTAATAATATATTAAAAAGCCTTTATTTTTAATATATCATGTATATGAACTATTCCGATAGGTTTATTAGTATTTTCTTCAACTACTATAAGATTTGTTATTTTTCCTTCCATCATATGTAAGGCTTCTCCGATTAGAGTATCTTCATAAATAAATTTAGGGGAAGTATTCATAATATTTTGAACTTCTTCAGATAATATGTTTTGTATGTTATTATCTTTAACAAGCAGCCTTTTTAAATCTCCGTCTACAATTACACCTTTTAGTATATTATTATCATCTACAACTATAGCTATTCCCAATTTGCATTCTATTATTTTAAATAATGCTTCTTGTAATGTAGTTTTAAGATTAACTATAGGCAGATTTTCAGTATGCATAATAGATTTAACTCTTGCAAGCTGTCTTCCCAAACTTCCGCCAGGGTGAAATACAGCAAAGTCTTCAGCTTTAAAGCCTCTTAATTCCATTAAAGCTGTAGCCAATGCATCTGATAAAGCTAAAGATGCTGTAGTACTTACTGTAGGGGCAAGTTTTAGAGGGCAGGCTTCTTCTTTTACATAAGTAAGCAATGTAATTTTTGCATTTTTTGACAGAGTAGAATTTATTTCATTTGTGATTGCTATGTATGGTATATTCTGTCTGCATAACCAATTAACAAGCTCTATAATTTCTCTTGATTCTCCGCCTTTAGAATATAATATGCAGCAGTCTGATTTTGTAATCATTCCAAAATCCCCATGCATACATTCATTAGGATCAACGAAAAAACTCGGTGTTCCAGTAGAGGCAAAAGTGGCTGCTGCTTTTCTTGCAATATGTCCGCTTTTGCCAACTCCGGAAGTTATTACTCTGCCGCTTATTTGATATAACTCTTTTACAGCATTCTCAAAATTACAGTCTAAATTGTCTGATAATTTTTTAAGATTTTCGCTTTCCAGTAAAAGAGTAGTTTTTCCGCGTTCTATTATATTCATACTAATTTTTTGTTTACCTTTTATATTTTTAATCTATAACCTTACTTATTAAGTGTTCTGCCAATCTTTCTATAGCCTTATTGATGTATTTTTCATCTTTTAACTTTTTTTTATATAGGTCTATTTTTTCAGGATTAATTTTTACTGCTGTTTTCATAATGATACCCCTAAATAAATATATCTTCTATATATGATATTTCTCTTTTATAGTGGGTATCGTCTATTAAAACTGCCCCAAAGGAACATTTTTGATTAAAACCTAATCCTTTAGAAATTAAGTATTCTTCAGCTGTATTATAGAGCTTTTTCTTTTTTCGCTCAGATATTGAGTAAGCTGCATATCCAAAACTTCCCTGTCTTCGATATTTTACTTCTATAAACACAATAACAACTCCTTTTGTCATTATTAAATCTATCTCTCCTCTAGTATTTTTAGCTCTATAATTTCTTTCTAATAGAGTAAAACCTATATCCTCGAGATATTTCAAGGCAATATCCTCTCCTAGATTGCCTATAGTTTTTTTATTAGCCATTTTTTAATATTACTTTTTTTCTTCAGTGCTGAATATTTTTGTCTTTACCTCCTCTAAAAAATTATGGTCTTTATCAACAGCAACTATAAATAATTTATTAGTTTCTAATAAATTGATGGTTTCTCCGTCATCTATGAACTCTCCATTTTCATTAGATACTATTTTTATTATAGGTCTGATAGGGAAATTAGGATTTGTTGCAAAAACCAATCCTTTCCTTTTATCATTTAAAATTATAACGCATCCTATAGGATAAACTGTGAATATGCTTACAAAAGTTTTTGATATATTAGGATCATATTTTGTATTAGCACCATGTATAATTTCTCTAACTGCATCGGATAAAAATACATCTTTCTTTTTATTTTCAGAACTTTGTTCAAGCATTAAATTGAAAGTAGATTTATGTTCATGATTTTTTTGCTTATGAGTTTCCAGCCTGTTATTTTTTAACATTTTTTCTACAGCATGTGCAATGGCTACAATTTTTGCATACATGTGTATTTGATTTCCTGCAAGTCCTCTAGGATATCCTTTGCCGTTAAAATATTCATGATGTGCAAGCGATATCATAGCTACCTCATCATCGAATCTGAAACTGTTTTTCATTATTTTATAGCCGTAAACGGTATGTTTTTTTATTTCATTATATTCATCTGTTGTGAACTTTCCTATTTTTCCCAAAATTTTATCAGGCACTTTAGTTAATCCTATATCATAAAGCATAGCTCCAACCCCAAGCCTTTTTACTCTGCTTTCAGCAAATTTCATAGAACGCCCGATAATCATTGATATCATAGAAACATTTAAAGATCTTACATAATATTCATCAGCTTTAGGCAAACCGCCTAAATTAAAAAGCTGCAATACGCTATTTAAATTTCTGTTCATAATATCTAATATTTCATCTATAATTTCATTAAGTTCATTGATATTTACTATGTTATTATTTTTATAATTACCTAGTGAATTTTTTACTTTTTTGATTATGTTTAAATATATTTTTTTAAATACTTTATATTCTCTTATAAATTTATTAAAGTCGGCAGCCGATTTGGTATCAATAGTTATAGAAGCTGTATCTTCAACATATACCTCTTCTATATTCCATTTATTAAGTCTTTTAATATCTTCATCTTTGATTGCTATATATCCAGTAATCGCAAGAAAATCATTATCTAAATAAACATCTTTTTTTTCAGCTTTAGTTTTTATATCCTGTGTTTTTATAGTATTTAAATTTCCCATCGTTTTATTCTGCCTTTAATTTATATATATGTCTTAATATAATACTCACAGCCTCATAAAGTGAATAAGGTATCTCCTCTCCTATATCTAAATGCATTAAACTATTAGCAGTTTCCTCATCTGAAACAACAGGCACCTTATGTTTTTTTGCTATATCAACCATTCTTTTAGCTAAGAAATTACTGCCTTTAGATATAACAACAGGGGCATGATGTATTTCTCTATTATATAAAAGAGCCACAGCATTTTCAATATTTTTACTATTCTTCATTTGTCTTTACACCATTAATATAATTTATTTCCAATTTTATATCTTTAAAATTATTTAAATCGCTTTCTATACGTTCTTTTATATCATTGCATTTATTATATAGCTTTTTATCAAAAAAATGAATACTTATCAAATACTTATCATCATTGCCGTTTTTAGATATTGATATTTGACATAACTCTTTGCCGTTATCATAAGCTATAAAAGTAAATTGTTTATTTGTTCTTTTCTCTTCGTTTCTGTTGATGTAAAGCAATACCTCTTTTATTTCTCCTTCTATTACAAATGGTATAGGCAGCATGAATGAAGACTCTTTTAAACTTCTATTTCTCTTATTTGCAGAAAGTATTTTCAAAAGCAGTTTCAGCATATTAGAACTATCAGAAGATAATTCACCATGAAGCATATCAAAGAGCATAAACCATACATCAAAATTAGCATTTGTAGATATATAGTTGTCCAATTTTTCTTTATTATTTTGCTGCAAAACCTTATCAGCAAGCATTAGTAATATTTCGGCTGTTTCGCTATTTTTGTTAGAGTTTTTTATAACGCTTATAATCTCATCAAATTTTTTAAAAATATTTCCTAAAGTGTTTATTTCTTCTACCGTTAAATATACTCCATTAGACATTGCATTTAATATAAACTTTTTTTTGTTAATATCCAAGTCTGGAATATATTTTAATATTGTTTCAAAGTATTTTATATTTTCATAGCTAGGCTTTATACCTCTTTGGGACAATAATAAAGCCGTTTCTGATTTTTCTGTATTTATGTTAACTATTAAATCAGCATTTTTCTGACTGTTTATATTTTCTCTGGCTTCTTTAATGCTTTTGGCATCTTTTAATATAGTAAGCGTTATCTCTCCATTTTTTTTAGATACCAAAGCAAAACCTTTTTCTGTGATTCCATTTTTAAATAATGCTATAACCTTATTTCCCATAACATTTATTAATGCTTTATCAGAATCTAATTTACGCATTACAGAATATCTTACTATATCTCCATCTTTTATTTGGGTTTGATTCTTATTAGAAAGAATATTTAAATATTTATTATTTACATTAATCATATATTTATATTATATATGTTTTTATTATTTTGTTAATACTATAAAATATAAAGCAATAGGGTATAATGCCTACTGCTTTATTTTATTAAGAAAAACTAATGAATAAAAATTATAATGTTTTCATATCTATTACATATCTGAACTTTGCTTGTCCATTAGTAAGTTTATTGTATGCTTCATCTATTTGGTTTGCAGATATTATTTCTGTTTCTGGGTATATCTTATGCTTAAGAGAGAAGTCAAGCATCTCCTGAGTTTCTTTAATTCCTCCTATCATAGAACCATAAACTTTTTTTCCGCCTGAGAATATTAATCTTGCCAAATCTATACTTTGTTTAAGTTCAGCAGGAGGAAGTCCCACAATAGCCATCTCTCCGCCGTATTTAAGCAAATCTACATAATTATTAACATCATATCCAGTAGGTATTGTAGATATTATTAAATCAAAACGTATTTTAACATCTTTTGTGGAAGTAAATAAATCTTTAGCTCCCATCTCTAATGCTTCTTTTTTCTTTTTGTCATTGCGGGCAAATACATAAACTTCTGCTCCCATATTAACAGCATATTTAACTGCCATAGAGCCTAGTCCTCCAAAGCCAGCAACTCCTACTATATCGCCTTTTTTAACTTCAGAGAATTTTAAAGGCGAATAAGTTGTAATACCAGCACATAAAAGAGGGGCTACTTTTTCCATTGGGGCATCTTTTGGTACAGTAATAGCGAATTTCTCGCTTACTACTATGTTGTTTGAATATCCGCCGTAAGTAGGCTCATCATTATGAAAATGATCTTTACAGTCATAAGTTAGTACAGTTTGTCCTCTTTCGCAGAATTGTTCATGGCTTTTTTTACATGCTTCACATTCTCCGCATGAGTTTACCATACAGCCTACGCCTGCATAATCACCTATTTTGAATTTAGTAACATTCTTACCAACAGCTACAACTTTTCCAGCAATTTCATGTCCAGGCACCATAGGATATATGCCTTCATGCCATTCACTTCTTGCCGAGTGTATATCACTATGACAAATACCAGCATACATTATTTCTATAAGTATATCATTATCACCCATAGAATGTCTTGAAAACTCAAATGGCTTGAATGTATCTGTTTTGCTGTGAACTGCGTATCCTTTTGCATTGATTCTTTTTCCAGAATTAGCTTCTTCCAAATTATTATCTAGCAGCATTATAAAAACTCCTTAAAAAATATAACAGTATTATAACATTGAAGTACACTCCAATGTCAATAGTTTTATATAATTTTTTTCTGAACTTGAATAAATATTAAAAATGCAATATACTGTTTTTTATTTTGTAATTAATTAATGTCAAGGTCTTTTATGAAAGATGTCAAATTACCAAGCGGCTGGCGGGAATTTCAATTAAAGGATATAGGTTATTTTTTAAGAGGTTCTGGAATATCTAAAAAAGATTTATCTGATACTGGGGTACCAGCTGTAAGATATGGAGATATATATACAAAATATGATTTTATAATAAAAAATATTTCATCTTATACAAATTCAAAAGGCACAGAATTAAAAAGAGGAGATATATTATTTGCAGGTTCTGGCGAAACAGCGGAAGAGATAGGAAAGTCTGCTGCTTTTTTAGATGATTACAAAGTATTAGCTGGAGGAGATATTATAATTTTTAGACCAAATATTGATTTAAATAGTTTATTTTTATGTTATATATTGAATTTTGGCAGATGCAGAAAAGAAATTAGTATAATGGGACAGGGACATACTGTTGTACATGTATACGCTTCATCATTAGAAAAGTTAATGGTTACATTACCTCCAATAGATGAACAAAAACGCATAGCCGATATACTTTCATTATGCGATGACATAATAGAAAACCTTGCTAAACTTATAGAAAAAAAAGAACTTTACAAGAAAGGAGTGATGCAAAGGGTTTTAACTGGTAAGGTTAGATTTAACGGTTTTACTGATGAGTGGAAAGATATATTTTTATATGAAGTTCTAAAAGAAAGAAAAATTTATCAATCTAAAGATGGAAGTTTAGAGCATGTTTCTTTAACTAAAGACGGTATTATACCAAAAACAGAAAGATATGAAAGAGATTTTTTAGTGAAAGATAAAAATAAACAATATAAAATTACTAAAATAAATGATATTTGTTATAATCCAGCTAATTTAAAATTTGGCGTTATATGTAAGAATAATTATGGAGAAGGTATATTTTCACCTATATATGTTACTTTTGAAGTAAATAAAGAATTTGATGCAGATTTTTTTACTTATATTTTTAAATCTAAATCTTTTATTCATAATGTCAGAAGATATGAAAAGGGTACTGTTTATGAAAGAAAATCAGTTAGTCCTGAAAATTTTTTATCTATTAAAATAAAAGTTCCTAATCTAGAAGAACAAAAAAGAATATCTGAACTGATTTCTACTATAGACGCTGAAATTGATAATCTCAAAAAGCAGTTAGAATTACGCAAACTTCAGAAGAAAGGTATTATGCAGAGGCTTCTTACGGGTGAGGTGAGGGTTTAAGTTCTTTTCTTTTTATTATTTATTTTTGTTAGCTCTTTGGGTATGGGTTAGCTTTTTAGTTTTTGATTTCTTTAGTTTCTTTTTGTTTTCTTTTTAGTTCTGGGTTTATCTTTTAATGTTTTATTTCACTGTGTAATGAATAGTAATAAATCTTATGACTTAATATTATATATTACTGCGAAGTGTATCTGTAAGATATAGTAAAACAGTTTTTTGTATAGCATAAGTTATTGAAGATTTATTATTTCTTTTAACTCGCTTATAAAAATATTATTTATTTTAGGCGATGATATTGTAACTCTTAGAAAGTCTGCAAGTATGCTTTCATTATTATATTTTTTTACGAATATATTTCTCTTTAATAATTCTTCATATATAAAATCTGAATTTTTGTTTACATGCTTTATCAAAAGAAAATTAGCCCTAGAGGGTATTACGATAAACCCTTCCTTGCTTAATATAGTATCTAATCTGTTTCTCTCTAATACTATATTAAATATGTTTTTATATGATGTTTCTTTATCTTTTAAAGCTGCTATTGCTATTGTTTCTGATATTTTATTAATTCCATATTTTTGTCTTAATTTTGACATATTTTCTATATTTTGTTTATTTGAAACTATAAAATTAATATTAAGCCCTGATATAGAATGAGAATGTGCTATAGATCTTATTATAATCAAATTATCATAGCTGTTAATCAAATTGATTGCACTTTCTCCTGCAAAGTTTATATATGATTCGTCTATTACATATATTCCTTCATAATGTTTTAAGAACTCTTCTATTTCTTTAATATTTATAAACATTCCAGTTTCTGCATTTGGATTGCTTGTTATTATGATTGAGCTTTTATTTCTTATATTTTTTTTTAGATTTATATTATAGTCTTCTTTAGCTTCTATAACATCATAATTAATTGTGCAGTATTCTAATATTCTTGTATATAAGTCCCTATAAGGTTCTTGAAGAAATATTTTATATTTATCATAAGAGCTTATTATACATGTAAATGCTTCATACATTCCATTAACAGATATTATATTTTCATTTTCTATATTAAGATATTTAGACATTTCTTTATCTAATTTTTCTGGTATAAATTCAGGAAAGAGTTTTAATGAATCTACATCAAATTTCTCAAGCTCTTTAATAATATTTTTTGAAGGCTTGTATGGATTTTCATTTTTATCTAAAAAAATTTTTTTGTTCATTTTATATTAAATTATAAATTATCAAAATTATTATTATTGTTATTATTATCTGATTATTTTTAAATTAGTTTACACTTTTAAATTTTATGTTTAGTTAATGTAATATTTTTATCAAGCTATGTATTATGTTTAAATAAATAGTAAATATTGTCGATAATGATTTTAAGTTGACAATATCCTTAAATATTAATGTCAGCTTTAATTTGTATATTATATCTTAAATTAAGAGGCAGATTTCAATGTCAGTTAAACAGGTTTCAGATCAAGAAATATTATCAATGTATTTAAACTATGAGGCTGTAGAAAAAGGCTTATCATCAAATACTTTGGAATCATATAAAAGAGATATTGTTATATATCTTGATTTTTTAAGTAGGAATAAAAAGACAATTTTAAAAGCCACAAGAAAAGATATTGAGAAATTTCTAAGCGAGAGAAAAGAGCAAGGTTCAAAATCCAGAACTGTAGCTAGAAATAAAGTTAGTATAGTTAATCTATATAAATTTTTGGTAATGGAAAATTATCTTTCTAAAAACCCCACAGATAATTTGGAGGTTATACGCTTAAAAAGAGTACTGCCTGAATCTCTTACTACAACTGAGGTGGATGATCTATTGTCAGTGCATAATGAAAAAACGGATAAGGGTTTAAGAGATAAGGCTATTTTTGAACTTATGTATTCATCTGGTTTAAGAGTAAGTGAAATTTGTTCTTTGAAGATTGACGATATATTTTTTGAAGGTAAGTATTTGAGAATATGCGGTAAGGGGAAAAGAGAGAGAATAGTGCCTATTAATGACAGAGCATTAGACATTTTGCAAAGATATATACAAACCAGCAGGGTAATAATGGTTAAGGGTAAAAAGACAAGTGAATTATTTTTAAACTTTAGAGGCGATAAGATTTCAAGAGTAGGCATTTGGAAAATAGTAAAAGAAACTATGAAAAAAAGCGGCATAGAAAAAAATATTTATCCTCATACATTAAGACATAGTTTTGCCACTCATCTTATACAGCATGGTGCAGATTTAAGGTCTGTTCAAAGAATGCTGGGACATTCTGATATAACAACTACAGAAATATATACGCATGTGGATTCTTCGCATTTGAAAAAGCAAATAGCCAAGCATCCTAAACATTCAAAGCATACTAGACAAAACACTTAATTACATATTTATATAAAAAATAAAAATAAAAAATTGGAAATAAGTCAATATGAAAAAAAGCATAATAGCCACTACTATATTACTGCTCGTATCTGTAGCACTCGTTTCTCTCACTTTCGGAATAGGCGAGAGAATGACCATACTTAGTTATAATAATGATAATACTTATGAGATTGATAATGATGATCCTAAGAATCATAGGATAGATATGTATAATCCTGATTCTCTTTCTCTTGTTACAGCTAAGCCTATATATGATTATGATTTATCTGTAGATTTAGAAGATATTTACACAGATGAAGAGATAAGTGCTGATGAGGATATACAGTATTTAAGTCAGGATTTGCTTTTAAGCGATGATGAGTTCAGTTCTGGAATGCCTAATCCTAATATACTTCCAGCTATGGTATTTAATGCTAATACCACAGATAAAGCTGCTGATAAACTTAGCGAAGCAATCAATGCTGCAATACTTAATTCTAGAAATAGGGAAGCTCCTAGGGTATCAATAGATTTATCTAAAATATCAGTTTTTAGGTATGAGCCAGTAGTTATAAATGCTTCAGTATATACTGAAGATGTTGTAAAAAATATAAGTATTTATGTAAGATACAAAAAAGACAGAATAGTTAGAAAAAATGGGGATGAAAGATATCCTATTAATGTGTTTAAAGTTAAAAACTCTCAGTACAAAGGAACATATCTGCATCCTTTCGGCGGAGTTTTAGGTGAATATCAGGCTATAGTTTTAGTTCAAACTAAAAACGGAGTTTATGGATATACAAAAGATTTTACAGTTAAAGGAAGACAGTCCCCTCCTGCTAAAGAAACTAAGAAAATAGCTACTTTAGAGTATGCTATAGATTTAACTACCAAAAAGATACCTAGTGTAGAAACAGGCGAGCTTACAACTTATGATGCTATATACGATTGGATTAGATATATGAAATGCGATATGTTCTGGGCTATAGGGGGACAGACTACAGGATGGACTGCTGGAATAACTCCTGAAGAGCCTTGGGCTAAAGCTATGATAAAAAATATTGAGAATTTAGCTGACAGCAGAGCTAAAGGAAATGTTGAGCTTGGTGCTTATGTTATGAGTTATTTTGCTGCAGGCGGAGGTGCTAGAAAAGGCGGTTATGATGTATCAGTGGGATATAGTTCTGCTACACAAAGTTTGGTAGAAAGCAGACATATATCTTTAGCTGATCCTAAGAGAGTTCAGGATATTATAGATATATTAAAAAGATATGATTCCAACCCTAATATATCTTATTTAGGACTTGACTTTATACGTACAGGCGAAGTTGACGGATATGAAATGGTTGATGAGATGGTTGAGCTTACTGGTGTTTATGTACCAGCTAATTGGTCTACTATGAGTAAAGCTGCACGTATGCGTTGGCTTGCTGTAAATAGAGGCAGAAAAGAAATAGGTATGAAATGGAGATGGTTTAGAGCACATAAAGAATCTTTGATAATAAAAGCTATAAAAGATTCTGGTATAAAGAAAAAATTATGGGCATTTACTTTGGGATGGAATCATGGACAGGAACATGGACAAGACCCTTATATGTTCTTTGATGCTGGTATAGATTATGATGCAGTTATGATATATGAAGCTAACCGTGCTCAGCATGTGGGAATGCTTGCTGCTTGGCCTCAGTATTTATCAGGCGAGTACAATGTATTGGTTGGAAATATGATAGACAACAGACTTCAGGATGGAAGTTTAAGACCAGAGCTTGAATATATGAGAAGAGTATATGAATCTGAAGCTAAATTTAATAGAAGCAGCAGAATAAGAGGAGTATTCTTCCATGATGTATCAAGAATGCTATGGTCTAAATTCAGAGGTTCTGGAAACAATATAAAAGAATGGGCTAATATTAATGCTTCTATAGTTTCAAGAATAGAAGAGAAATATTCTGAAAACCCATTTAATGTTACTGTTAAGCTTAATGAGGGCAATAGAACAGGAGTGCTTACTATAGTTAATAGAACATCAAAAAGACAAAATGATGTAACTATTAAAACTGATTTGTCGCAGGCTTTATCTACAATAGTACTTGACAGTGAAAAAGTGGATATTGACCCTGGTGAAACTATTGAAATAGGATTTAGATATGCTTATGGAAGAAGCAGATATTCTTCTCTTATGGCTTTCAGAGTAGCATCTTCTTCTGGTGAAGAAAATGTGGCTGTTGCTTATACTTTATTAAACTCTTTGAGAGCAAGACCTAAGAAGGAAGAAACTTCTGTAGTTGCTAAAGGCGATGAAGATAAAAAAGAGGAAGAAGAAAAGAAAGTAAATAATTAATTTTTATAAAGGGGGCTTAAAAAGCCTCCTTTTTTAATCTTTTATATAATATCTGTATCCTGATTCTTTTATAATATTTTCAAATATTTTATTATCAATATCTTCTTTCATAAGTATTTCAGCTTCTTCTTTATCAAAGTCAACTTTAGCATATACATTTCCAATTTTATTAATATTATTTTCTATTGTTCTAGCACAGTTTGTACAGCTCATTCCTCCTATTTTTAATACTTTCTTGTATGGATAATTATTTTTATTTTTATCTTTTACTTTAACTTTTTCTATACGGCAGTTTATTTCCCCTGAACAGCAGCTTCCAGATTTCATTTTCTTTATATAGCTTAATGATGCTGTAACACCTATTATTATTATTACTGTTATAATTATTATGCTTTCCATTGAATTATAATATCCTTTATTTATTAAAGTTTTATATATAAAATATTTGTTATAGTATTCTAACAAATATTTCTATGCTGTCAATATTATTGTATAATTTTTATAAAAAAATATTGACTTATCTTCAATTTTAAGTATTAATATTCCGTTCTTAATGATATATATGTTATTAACTTATGGAGAATAATAAAATGAATAAATTACTAATTTCATTTTTTATTATATTTATATATTTTTCATCTTTGTATTCGCAGCAGATGAATAATTCAAATGAAACCAATGATATTTTAAAAAGCAGATTGTTTTTTACAGAAAGAGATAAATTAACTTCAAAAATTAATATATACACATCATGGAAAGATACATACGAATATTTAAGAGATAATAAATTTAGATTCTATAAAAGAGCAGGAAGAACAATAACATTAGAGTTCAGATATAAGTATCCTGCCCATATATCAGTAAATAGAGGTACTCCTATAGTATTTACTTTTAATAATGGAAGCACTGTTCAATTATCTAATATACAGAAAGTTATTTATAATCCTTTTATGATGGGTAAGGTTAGATTTTATGATGTAGAGGTGAGATATAAATTTAATGATGATGCTGAATTTGATAGTTTTGCTAATAGTCAAATTACTAATATAAGATTCAATTTTATAAACGAGTTTAATGAAGAAACTTATGATGATATATATATTTCTCCTTTAGCAACTACTAATTGGCAGACTGTATTTTCTGCTTATAAAGAAGGTATGGCTAAACTAGAAGAATTGCAATCAACAAATAATAATAATTAAAGTTTATTATAAGCCAATCTAGCTCAGTTGGCAGAGCAACGCATTCGTAATGCGTGGGTCGTGGGTTCGATTCCCATGATTGGCTCATTTTTTTAGATTAAATTATATTAATTTGCATGTCATTAAATCCTGTTCTATAGAGTTGCTTAAAAACTCAACAAACACATCATACAATATAGGGTCTAATTTAACATGCTTTTCTATAAAGTCTTCTCTCATTATATTTAATGCTTCTTCAGGAGAGAATGTTTTTCCGCCTCTGTATTTACGTGCAGGGTCTATTAAGGCATCGTATACATCTATAACTTCAAGCATCTTAGCAGGGAAATAAGCAAATGCATCACATTCATCTATAGCCTTTGCATCATAAGTCATTATTCTCTGTATTTGAAAATTAGGATGTTTAGCGAGTTTTAATTCGTATAAATGCTGATAAGGACCATATCCTAAACCATAATATTCATGATGAAGTGCTACAGTCAATATAACCTCTAAAGGATATTCTGAAGTTTGGCTTACTAGGGCATAGCTGTTAAATAAATGTTTTTTTATTCTTTCATAATCCCTTCCAGTAGCTCCTTCAAAATAATCTAAATCTTTAACTTTTCCTATGTCATGAAGGAGAGAGCCTACGGCATAAAGATTCATCTCTCTTTCTCCTATAACCTTTATCCCCTTATCAATACAATCTTCAACTGTAGAGAGATTTTTTCTTATATCAGCTTTACTAAATACAGCCTCAACTTGTTCATAGAATTTTTTATATTTATTAGTATATGAAGTTCTTATTTTATGAACTAAATGCCTTCTGTTTATAAGGTTATTATAGAATGCCATGAAATTAACATAAGAAATGAAAACCCTGTTTGAATGCGACATTACACCGCCGTCAGAATAATTTCTAAGTTCATCAAAAACCTTTTGAGTTTCTGTATTATTTGCCAGCATATCAACTATTGTAGTAACAAGATTTGTAGTAGTTTCAGTTATTTCCTGATTTTCTATCTTAGCCTGTTCCTGAGTAATTTCCTCGCCTTTAATTTTCTGTATGCTTTCAAACATTGTAACTTTGGCTATTAATCCTACGTCATTTCCTACATTGACTATTTGCTGAGCTGCTTTTTTTGTTAATCCTATTTGCTCATCTATTTTTATTTCTCTAAGTTCTTTATTATAAGTTTCTATTGTATCAACTTTTTCCTTATATGTCATTTTAGAGATTTCAGATATTCTCTTACCCATTTCTTTTTCAGATTCTTTTGGTGTTCTAAACACATAAGGAGCATCTGATTCGCTTTGATTATTGGAGGATGCATTAATTATGGATTTAAATTCTTCTATAAATACTGAGAAATGCTTTGGGATATATAATTTTAAATTTGTATATTTATCATTATCTATTATGATGCTTAATTGTTCTGTTGGAAATGCTATCATATTTTTTTCTTTATCAAGTCTAAACAGAGGTATATTATGTGCTATTAATTGATCTTTAATGGTTTTTATCTCTTTCACGGATAAAGCATCATATTTACTAATTAAGTCATTACTCATTATTTATTTTTCCTAAAATTTTATACATTAACAATATATTATATAATATTTTAAAAAAAATGAAATAAGTAAAATATTATTTTTTTATTTTTACACCGGGACATGGTCTATTGAATTTACCAGCTATTAAATTGCCGTTTTTATCCATATATTCTTTCCAATATGGAAAAGTCTTACATTGATTTGGTTTAGCAGCGTTTATAGTGCATCTGTTATTTTCGTCAAGAAATGTACAGCTTTCTCCTTCAGATATTTTTATGTAGTATCCATAATTTTCTTCATATTCCAAATATTTATTAATGAATACCATAGGGGATGTTTTTAAAAATTCAGCAGCATTTATTATATCATTATCATTAAAAAACACATATCCTTTTTCTCTGCAGCATATACCGCATCCTGTACATGAGAACTCTAATACCGCATTTTTATTTTTACTAAATCTTTTCATCTTTGTATCGCTAATATGATTTTTATTGAATTTATTTTAATAGAGAATTCGCCTGAGATTTAATTGTATTTGCAAGATTTTCTTTTCCGATTCTAGAATATAATTCAGCAACTTTCATATAGTCATCATATAAACTTTTTTTTTCACTGTCCGTCATATCATCAACTTTTTTTTTACCGCCTTCAGGCATTTTTATATATATATTGAATACTATATCATCAGGACTTTTCATAACATCCTGATTCATTACAAATATTGAAGGCCATCTTCTTCCATCTCCAAGCTCTTTTGTAGCTATTGATGATAGGGTATCATTCCATTGAGTTTTATATGTATTAACATCAGATGTGTATGCTGATGTATTATTTTGTCTTAATCCAGATATTGATGCATTTGTATTATTTGCTGTTGGAGGATTAGGCGGAGGAGTTGGAGGCGTAGGAGGAGTTATCTCTGGCTCTTTAGGAGGAGTTGGAGGCGTAGCTGTATTAGCAGCATTGTTAGTCTGAGGTCTAACTGTATTAGTTTGAGTATTAACAGCATTATTAGTTTGCTGTCTTACTGTATTAGTTTGAGTATTAACAGCATTGTTAGTCTGAGGTCTAACTGCATTAGTTTGAGTATTAGCAGCATTGTTAGTCTGAGGTCTAGCTGCATTAGTTTGAGTATTAGCAGTATTGTTAGTCTGAGGTCTAACTGCATTGTTATTTGACTGTATTGCTGATAAATTATTATTTGTATTATTATTGTTTATTGTTTCATTTGTTACAATCTCATAGAAATCATCATCTGTATTATTATTATTTCTTCCTGAGAAGAATTGTATTCCCAAAAATGATAAACCTAAAATAATAATAATAATACCAATTATAGGAACAATTTTACTTTGCTTTTTATTATCATCATCATCAATTGAATGTTCTGGAAGAGAATAAGGTTCAACAGGCTTTTTTTCTATTTCAGGCAAAGAGGATGTTTTTAATTCATCTTCTGTTTCTATAATTTTAATGTCTTTTTCTCTAAGCTCCTGAAGTTTTTCATCTTCTTTTTCTTTATTGTCAGATGCGTAATTTTGATAATTTTCTACTTTTTCATTTTCATCTATTATAGGGGCATTTTCAACGGCCTTATCTATTTCTTCCTGATTGAATTTAGATCTTTGTATATCTTCATTATCATTCAAATTAGGTATTACAACTCTTCTAAATATATCGCTTTTGCTGTAAGTTACTTTTTCTTCTATCTTATCCTTATTACTTTTTTCTTCTTCACTGTCTAAAACTTCGTCCTTTATTTCTTCTATTTCTCTAACTTCTTCTATTACTTCATTTACATCATCAGCATCATCTTTTTCATTATCTTCTTCCGCATTATATTTGTTATCTTCTATTTTTTCATCTTCTTCATCTCTAATATCTTCAGTTTTGTCATCTTCTATTTTTTCCTCAGCTTCGTTTATATCTTCTTTTGCATCATCTATATCATTATTTATTATATTTTTATCTTCATATTTCTTGTCATCTTTTTCATCTGAAAGTTTTTCAAAATTATATGTCTGAGCATTATAAACAGATGAGTAATTATCATCTTTATCTCTTTTGTCATCATCAAATCTATTGAATGTATATGCTGTATCTTCTTTTTTGGCATCTTCATTAATGCTGTTATTTAATAATCCTGATGATACAGGCTTTGAAATATTCATAGGTATATCATTAGCAGATACATCATTATCATCATCTTCTATAAGTATGCGTTTTTTTACGCTTACAGGTCTTGATACATTTTTTGATTTTGCTTTTATTGCCTCTTTTAATAAAGTTATAGATTCTCTTTCTGGTTTGGAATCATTATTTTCTGTTTTTATATTCTCTATTTTTCTAACAGGTGATGAAGTTTTTAATGATATTTTTCTATCCTGAGAACTCTTTAATAAATCTTTTAAATCTTTTTTCTCTTCTTTTTTATCATCATCTTTATCTCTTTTTATTATAGAATCTAATGTTCTAGTTTCAGTTTTTTCTGCTTTATCTGTATTGTCTATGGCTTTAGTTTCTTCTTTTTTTACTACAGATGAAGTTTTTTTAGCTGCAGTTTTTTTAACTATATCTTCTTTTTTAGAGTCAGTTTTTTCTGCTGTCTTTTTAGCAACTGTTTTTTTTACAGTATCTTCTTTTTTAGCCGTATCATTAGCAGTTTTTTTAGCAGCCGTTTTTTTAGGAGTTTCTTCTGCCGTCTTTTTAGCGGCTGTTTTTTTTACAGTATCTTCTTTTTTAGCTGTATCATTAGCAGTTTTTTTAGCAGCTGTTTTTTTAGTAGTTTCCTCTGCTGTCTTTTTAGAAGCTGTTTTTTTTGTTGTTGTTTCTTTGTTAGTTGTAGTTTTTTTTGTAGCCATAATCTTTACTCTGTTATATTTTGTTTGTTCTTTATTAGAATGTTTTTAATAGTATTCATAGTTTCATTATCAAATAGATTCTCAGTTATATTTCCTTTTTTTAATGAGTCTATAAGATAATCATTTAAATTTATATCTTTACTTAATCCGTATTTTTTTGCTATATAAATAGAATTACACATAGAAAGTATTATTCTAAGCTGATTGCCGTCAGAAGAATACTTATCTATCAGTTTCTGCGGATTATCTATTTCTAACCAGCTTAAATTATAACAAACTTTGAAAAAAAGTTTATCAATAGACTGCTTTATTTGTGCATCTTTTTTTTCTTTTTTATTTATAGTATAGAGAGATGAAAAATCTCTAACTTCTGCATTGCATACAGCAGCAAAAAATTTTTCCTGATAAGGCATCAAATAATGATGACTTTTTACTTTTGATTCTACTCTTGTAATAAAACCTTTTTCCTCTAAAGTATCCAATGATTTTACTATGGTAGCATTTCCGCCTATGCCTGCCTCATTAAGTATTTGAGAATGAGTTATTTGAGATATGCCTAGTTTATAATCATAATTGGCTACTAAAGTTCTGTACACTTCTTTTGCCGATAAAGGCAGTTTTTTCCAAGTATTGTTTTCAGTGATAGATTTCGGAATAAAAGAACATATTGAAGCTATAGACAAGAAAGTATCCTCATCTATGTTCTTAAGCTGTGCTATATTAATGATATCTATCATGTTTTCCAAAATATACTCTCCAAATTATATGCCCTTATATAATATATCTAAATCAATATAAAATCAAGTTCTATTTTTTATTTGTTTCGGTGGATTTTTATCGGATTTGTTTTTATTAAATTTATTCAGCTGTTTTTTTTAATAGTTTTTAATATTTATTATTAGAAAAAAGAAAATCTTTATAAATTTCTTATTAATCATATTAAAATTTTGTATTTTCTGGTATTTTTTCTTGTTTTTTCTGTATTTTTAGGCTGTTTTTCTGTATTCTTCTGAGCATTTTTTTGTTGTTTTATATTAAACGAGTAAAAATATGTATTATATGTATAATATAATATAGCATTTTATATTTTTGAATAAAAAAATATAAAAAATAATTGTTTTAACTATTGTGTTTTTTTAGCCTCGTGCTATAATAATAAAACAAACGATAAGAAATAAAAAACATCGCTTGAAACAACAAAGTTCTTTGAAATATGGATAGCAGAAGCAATTTAAGAAAAACAAAACACAACTGGTGTAAATGAACTTAGATTAAGTTCTATGACCCAACAGTTACAATTTGTAACATTTCTTTAAGTAAGTAAATCATCATTCAGCAGAATGATAATATAAAAGAATCAACTTGATTCACAAAAGTGAGCATGGAGAGTTTGATTCTGGCTCAGAGCGAACGTTGGCGATGCGTCTTAAGCATGCAAGTCGAGCGGGCTTATTCGGGCAACTGGATAAGTTAGCGGCGAACTGGTGAGTAACACGTAGGTAATCTGCCGTAGAGTGGGGGATAACCCATGGAAACATGGACTAATACCGCATATACTCTTGCTACTCAAGTAGAGTAGAGGAAAGGAGCAATCCGCTTTACGATGAGCCTGCGGCCTATTAGCTAGTTGGTGAGGTAAAAGCCCACCAAGGCAACGATAGGTAGCCGACCTGAGAGGGTGACCGGCCACATTGGGACTGAGATACGGCCCAGACTCCTACGGGAGGCAGCAGCTGAGAATCTTCCACAATGGACGAAAGTCTGATGGAGCGACATCGCGTGAGGGATGAAGGCCTTCGGGTTGTAAACCTCGGAAATTATCGAAGAATGATTGACAGTAGATAATGTAAGCCTCGGCTAACTACGTGCCAGCAGCCGCGGTAATACGTAGGAGGCAAACGTTGCTCGGATTTACTGGGCGTAAAGGGTGAGTAGGCGGACTTATAAGTCTAAGGTGAAAGACCGAAGCTCAACTTCGGAAACGCCTCGGATACTGTAAGTCTTGGATATTGTAGGGGATGATGGAATTCTCGGTGTAGCGGTGGAATGTGCAGATATCGAGAGGAACACCTATAGCGAAGGCAGTCATCTGGGCATTTATCGACGCTGAATCACGAAAGCTAGGGGAGCAAACAGGCTTAGATATCCTGGTAGTCCTAGCCGTAAACGTTGTACACTAGGTGCTTCTATTTAAATAGAAGTGCCGTAGCTAACGTCTTAAGTGTACCGCCTGAGGAGTATGCCCGCAAGGGTGAAACTCAAAGAAATTGACGGGTCCCCGCACAAGTGGTGGAGCATGTGGTTTAATTCGATGATACGCGAAAAACCTTACCTGGGTTTGAATTGTAAGATGAATGATTTAGAGATAAGTCAGACCGCAAGGACGTTTTACATAGGTGCTGCATGGCTGTCGTCAGCTCGTGTCGTGAGATGTTGGGTTAAGTCCCGCAACGAGCGCAACCCTCACCCTTTGTTGCTACCGAGTAATGTCGGGCACTCTTAGGGGACTGCCTACGTTCAAGTGGGAGGAAGGTGGGGATGATGTCAAGTCCTCATGGCCCTTATGTCCAGGGCTACACACGTGCTACAATGGCAAGTACAAAGAGAAGCAAGACCGCGAGGTGGAGCAAAACTCAAAAAAGTTGCCTCAGTTCGGATTGGAGTCTGAAACTCGACTCCATGAAGTTGGAATCACTAGTAATCGTAGATCAGAACGCTACGGTGAATACGTTCCCGGGGATTGTACACACCGCCCGTCACGCCATCGGAGTTGGTTTTACCTGAAGTCGTTAGCCTAACCGCAAGGAGGGCGGTGCCGAAGGTGGGACTGATGATGAGGGTGAAGTCGTAACAAGGCAGCCGTACCGGAAGGTGTGGCTGGATCACCTCCTTTATTCGGAGATTGTCCGACTTAAATCTTACTGCTATTCATATTTGAAAGAATTTTTCCATATTATATTTTTTATACCTCGTTAATAAACTAGCCTTATGGGCTGGTTTTTTTGTTTTATAAATGGAACTTATAATTAAAAAAGTTAGAAAAGGTAATATTCGTAAGAAAGTTAAAGAAATTTATAATTCTTCATTTCCTAAAGAAGAGAGAATACCTTTTTGGATGATGTTTTTCACATCATTTACCAATACTACAGACTTTTTTGCTTTTTATGATGATGATACTTTGATTGGTTTTACTTATATGGCTGAAGTTAATAATATACTATTTATTATGTTTTTGGCTGTTGATGAGAATACGCGTTGTAAAGGATATGGTTCTAAAATATTAAATCTTATTAAGCAAAAATATCCAAATGATAAAATAATAATTTCAGTTACTAAAGAAAATAATAACAGCAGAGAATCTAATATTATAAATTCTGGATATTTGATGAAATCTGGAGAAAAAATACAAGAGATATTCATATATAATGGTGATTTTAAGAAAAGAGAGTTCCAATTATTTTTTCATACATATTCTAATGCTTCTATAGTTCCAAAGATATGGGAAGATGATCTTAAAAATAAATAATTAATTTCTTTTATATTGATAAAATATTATTGCATTTCTAAATTAAAGTTGTTAAACTAATAATATTATATATTTAGGAAATAATTATGTATCAAGATTTTAATAAAACTGAATTAAAAAATTTAGGAAATGGACTTAAAAGAAGAATATTAGCTCATTCTGAAAACCTTATGACTGTTTATATGGAATTTGATGAGGGTGCTTTAGCTGATGAACATTTCCATGATAATCATGAACAAATTACATATATTATAGACGGAGAGTTTGAGTTTACGGTAAATGGTGAAAAATATTCATGCAAATCTGGAGATAGTCTTCATTTTGCTAAAAATATGACTCATGGATGTAGATGTATTAAAAAAGGCAGACTATTAGATACTTTTACTCCTCATAGAGAAGATTTTTTAAATAATTAATTTATTTATGAATATTAATCAGGCTGTAATATATTATTCTAAACAATTAGAAAAAATTAATAGCGATTATAAAGTGTCTTATATTGAAGCTCAGACTATTATAATGCATTCTTTGAATATTAGTAAAACCAAATTAATATCTGAAGGTTTAAGAGAATTAACTGAAGAAGAAATAAATATAATAGAAAGCCTTATAAATAGACGCCTTAATTATGAGCCTTTATCATATATAATAAATAGAAAAGAGTTTTACGGCTTTGATTTTTATGTTGATAGTAATGTGCTTATACCAAGACCTGAAACTGAAGAGCTTATTGATTTATTACTTGATTATACAAAAAATAAAAATAATATTTCTATATGCGATATAGGAGCAGGAAGCGGAAATATTTCTATAACATTAAAACAATTATTTTTAGAAGAAAATAAAAATATTGATATTACAGCGATTGAAATTAGTAATGGAGCTTTTGAAGTTATAAATAAAAATGCTTTAACTATATTAGGTAATGAAAAATTGATAAATATAATAAATACTGATGCTTTAAAATATTTACCAAATAAAAAATTTGATATAATAGTTTCAAATGCTCCTTATGTTCCATTAAAAGATAAAGATTCTCTTCAAAAGGATTTAGAGTTTGAACCTTTTAATGCTTTATATTCTGGTGAGGATGGTCTTGATTTTTATAAAAGTTTTTTAAGTATTATTGATAGATATTTAAAAGATAATGGAGCTTTCTTTTTTGAGATAGGTTATAATCAAGGAGATGCTTTGATTGATATATGCAGTTCTTTAAATATAAAAAATGTTCAAGTAAAAAAAGATTTAAGTACTAAAGACAGATTTTTAATTTGCGATGCATTTACAAAGCAATTCTAAATTTGTTTAATTATTATTCATCTGATACAAAACTATATAAAAAATTAAATTTATTTTAATAATAATTAAAAAAAGTATATATATGTTATTGTATATAGTATAAAATTAATATAAAATTGTATTTCTATTTTAAAAAAATTTAATTTAAAGGAGTTTACAAAAAGTGAACAAAAAAACATTATTACCAATCATTTTACTAATTTTCTCTTTTATTATTATTGGCTGCGGTAATAGTGCCGCTGATACTGTTATAATAGGCACAATATACACTTCAGAAGCAGATCAAAAAATGGTGTCTGCTGTTGCTATAAAAGACGGTGTGTATAAATATGTTGGAGATGAAGAAGGAGTAAAAGAGTTTATAGGTGATAATACCGAGGTTATTAATTTAGAAAGCGGTATGGCAATGCCTAGTTTTTTTGAAGCTCATGCACATGCTGAGTTAGGCGGTATAGGTAAATTATACCAAGTAGAATTATATGACGGAAAGTCTATGAAAGATTATGAGGAAATAGTTTCAAACTTTGTTGCTGAGCATGAGGGTTTGAAAATATTGAGAGGTTCAGGATGGGGCAATGGATATACGCCTAAAAACGGTCCTACTAAAGATGTATTGGATAGAATTTCTACAGAGATTCCTATAGTATTAACATCTCAGGATTATCATTCTATATGGGTAAATTCTAAAGCTATGGAAATTGCAGGAGTTGATGCCAATACTCCGGATGTTGAAGGCGGAGTAATAGAAAGAGATCCAGTTACAAAAGAGCCTACAGGAACATTCAGAGAAAAAGCTCAGGACTTGATATTAACTAAATTGCCTGATTACAGCATTGAAGAATATAAAAATGGTATATTAGCGTATCAGGATGAGGCTTTATCTTATGGAGTTACATCTATATTCAATCCTTTATTAAATATGAATACAGACGGAAAAAATTTATTTTCTGCTTTAAATGAACTTGATAAAAGCGGAGATTTAAAATTAACTTATTTTTCTGGTTATCAGGTGCTTGCAGAAAATGATCCTATATCAAATTTAAATGTGATAGCTGACTTAAAAAAGCAGGCTAATGGAAATAAATTCAAATTAACAACTGTAAAATTATTTGCTGATGGTGTAGTAGAAGGAAAAACTGCTTATTTGCTTGATGATTATGCTTCCGATCCTGGATTTAGAAGCGTAGGACTTTGGGAGCAGGATGCCATGAATGAAGTATGTTTAAAAGCTGAAGAATTAGGTCTTCAAATACATATACATTCAATAGGGGATGCTGCTGCAAGATTATCTGTTAATGCACTTGAACATGTACAAAAAAATACAGGTGCTACTAATAAAAGACATGCTATAACACATTTGCAAGTTGTTAATAAAGATGATATAAAGAGAATGGGAGAATTAAATATTGTTGCTGTTGCTAATCCTTATTGGTTTTTTAAAGAAGACGGATACTATTATGAATTAGAGCTTCCTTATTTGGGAGAAGAAAGAGCTAGTAAAGAATATCCTATGAAAGATTTATTTGATGCTGGATGTGTTGTTTCTCTTGCAAGCGATTATCCTGTAACAGTGCCTCCTAGACCTTTAGACGGAATACAGATTGGTGCTACTAGAATGAATTTAGAAGGAGAAGCTGATTCTCTTCTTGGAGCGGATCAAATAGTTAGCGTTGAACAGATGATGGACTGTGCTACAATAAATGGTGCTTATCAGAACTTTGCTGAAGATACTTTAGGTTCTATAAAAGTAGGAAAAAAAGCTGATTTTATAATATTGGATAAGAATATACTTGAAATAGCTCCTACAGATATTACTAAAACTAAAGTATTAAAAACATATATAGACGGAAAATTAGTTTATCAAGCAGCATAATTAATTTATTTATAAAATGCCCTGTATTATTAGATTTTAATAATACAGGGTTATTCTTTATTGCCTTTAAATTTATCAAATAAACTTACAATACCAGCTATAATCAGACCGATTACTCACATATAGTACTCCATTTTTTATTTTGCATAATACCCTATATATGTATTTAAATCAATACTTGTCCTATAATTCTTTATAAATAATATCAGATATAATATTAAAATATTTATTTGTTATAGATTTTACATTTTCTCTTGCATTTATTTGAACATAACCGTCATATTTTTTTATCATCTCTATATCATTATTGGAATCTCCTGTTACTAATATTTTTTCGATTTTTTTATTGCTCTGTATTAAATTTTCTATGAACATGATTCCATTAACCTTATTTACATTATTTTTTACTATATCAACTGTACGTATATTGGCATAAGCAATAACCTTATCAAATTTATCATTTATTGTATTTGCTACATTTTCTGTAGATTTTGAATCAGCAGTCATTTTATTTATCTGTATAATATTTTTTATATTGTATATATCATCAATATTTATTTTTTCATCAACTCTGAAAGGTAGTATATCGTTTCCGTCTTTTGATTTTACAGATATTATATGCTTATCATCTACTATTTCTACTGTTCCGCCGAAAGTATCATGTAAAAATTTTATAACCTCATAAGAAACATCATTATCAATAGTATCTTTAAATATAGCTTCTCTCTTATTATTAAAAATTAAAGCTCCGTTATTAGCTATCAAATAATCAAACTCTAATCCATGCCTGTCAATATGTTCAAATATAGAAAACTTATTTCTTCCTGTAGCAATGGCAAATATATTTCCTTCCCGCCTCCATTTTTTAATAGCATCAAATACACTGGCATCTATCTTCTCATGTATATATATAGTCATATCATAATCGCTGACAAATAGTTTCATAAAAATAACTCTCTTTTTTATTATATTCAATAATTATAATGGATATCATTTATTATGCAATTAATTTATTTATTATTTTTTATTATAGTATTAATATATTTTGTTAAAAAAATTATGATATAGCTATAGAATTTAAACAAAATAGTTATTATTAGCTATAGATTTTTTTATATTTTTAGCTACACTTTTATAATGAAAACTTGTATTTAAGTACATTAAAAATATGGAGTGTTGTATGAGTAAAGCATATATAAAAAATATAGCATATTATGTACCAGAAAAGATATTGGACAATAAATATTTTGAAAGCATATTGGATACTAATAATGAATGGATAATAACACGTACTGGAATAGAAACTAGACACATGGCAAGACCTGATGAAACTATATTTGAAATGGGTATGAATGCTGTTAAAAATTTAGAGAAAAAGGGAGTGGATTTAAAAGAGGTTGATGCTATTTTAGTTCCTACTGTAACTAAAGATTATATATTCCCTTCTATGGCAGGTCAGCTTCAGAAAATGCTTGGACTTAAGCATTGTTTTGCTTTAGATTTATCTGCTGCTTGTTCTGGATATATATATTCATTAAATACAGCTACTGCTTTGATAGAGAGCGGACAATGTAAAAATGTACTTATAGTTTCTTCTGAAAAATTAACAAAGGATATAAATTGGAAGGACAGAGGCACTGCTATTCTTTTTGGTGATGCTGCTACTGCTTCATTGATAACAACTAGAGATGATGGAAAAGGAATTATAGGAATGCACATGCAAAGCGAACCTGATATGAGTATCGTACTTAACGGCGGAAGCGTATGTCCTATAAGAGCAGATGATTTGGAAGCTCCTGAGTTTAAAATATATATGGAAGGTTCTGAAACATTTAAAAGAGCTGTAACTGAGTTTTCAAACAGCATAGATAAAGTATTAGAAAGCACTGGAAAGAAATTATCCGATGTTAGTTTCTTTGTTCCTCATCAGGCTAATTTAAGAATAACGCAGGCTGTTGCTAAGAGAATAGGTCTTCCTATGGAAAAGGTAAGCGTGGTATTAAATAAATTCGGCAACTGTTCTTCTGCAAGCATAGGATTAGCTTTAACTGATGCTCTAGAAAATAATAAAATTAATGAAGGAGATTTAGTTCTTCTTACAGGTTTTGGCGGAGGATTTACTTGGGGCTCTACACTAATGATATGGTAAATTCTATATTTTAATAAATTTGCATATATGGTAAAAATCGACTAATATATATTTTTGAGGGTATTATAATAATTTATGATACCCTCTTTTTATTATTAAAATAAATTATTTTATATAAAATATAAGCTATTATACTTGATAAAAAATATTTAAAAAATAGAGAGCCATTTTTTAAAGAATATATCATATAATCAATATATTTTTTAGGAATATTGTATATATTACCGCTTAAAGCCGAGTTTAAAATTATACCAAATAGAGATGCTGTAATAGACAATACTATCGGAGTAATTACAGCCTTTTTTATATCAAAAGTTTTTCCGCAGCATAAATATATTATTAAAGATTGAAATGCCGCAACTAAAAATGATGAAATATTAATACTTCCGCCTGCTCTTAATGTTAAATATTGCATTACGGCAAAATATATAAAACTAAATAATATACTTTGCCATAATCCCAAACCTATAGTCAGCAGAAATATATATACAATGTTGATATATAAAAATCCTGCATTTGGTATATAGATTTTTGCTGACTGCGTTAAAATTAAAAATAATATAGATAATAAAACAAATATTATTTTTTTCATTAAATATTTTACCAAGTATAATGGAATACAGGAGTTTCAGGTGCATCTTTAGGAACTCCTTTTTCTTTTCTAGGAAGCTCCTCATATAAATGCCATTCATACCATCCGCCGTCATACAATGTTACATTAGTCCATCCTAAAGCTAAAGCATAGAATAATGTTTCGCTTGCTCTCCATCCAGTACCGCAATGGAATGATATTCTTTTATCAGGAGTAATTCCCCATAATATCCATCTGTCTTCTATTATTTGATAATTAAACATAGTTTCATCTGGGTTTCTGTAGTCCAATAGGTTGTAAGGATTAGAACCAGCATAAGCGAATCTTGAATTAGGTATATCATTAGCTTCGCCTATGAATGTATATCCGCTTACTTCTCCTAAATATTCAGGCCAGCTTCTTACTGATGCTATAACTGCATTTGTATCATTAATAAGCTGTTTTTCTTCTTCCAAGTCTATTATATAATGAGGATTTGCAGGTATTTTTACTCCGAAACTTGCTGCTGGAGTAGGAGTTACTTTTCCTGATTCTAAAGGCAGATTATCCGCTTTATATCTTTTAATTCCGCCGTTTAATACTCTCACATCTTCTACACCTGCATATTTCATAATTAGTGCATATCTTGTATTAGCATAAGGTTTAGGACCGTATACTATAACTAAAGTATCTTTATCTATTCCAAGACTTAATAAAGTTTTTTCTATGCTGGCATCATCAGGTCTTCTGAAAAATTTAGCTTTTTCTTCTAAAGTTAGAAATTCATACTCCTCCAAATTTTGAGGTCCTGATACATCTATAACTTTACTATCAACATGAACAGCACCAGGTATATGACCTTTTTCATAATCCGCTTCCATATCCCCATAGCTAAGCTCAACTATAACAAATTTTTTATCTTTAGGTATATCTGCATTATTTCCTTGTGTTAAATCATAAACCCATTTAGGATAAACTAAAATTTCATAATTAGGCATCTTATTTAAAGGTCTTTTAGTTTTTTCTATCCAAGCATCTATTCCTCCGTCAAGAGTCATTACATTAAAACCTAAATTAGCAAATTTATTGGCAACATTAGTATCAGTATCTTTAGTATCATATATAATTAAGTTCATTGGAGGGTATATTTTTTTTCTTCCTAATTCTATTAAAGCATCCTTATCTGAAGCAAGCATATCAAACCAATCAGCAGTAAAATCGTAAGCTCCTTCTATATGTCCGCCTTCTATTGAATTAACTTTCCAGCCTATATATTCTGATTCCTGTCTTACATCTATAAATATGTAATTAGTATCTCCCAAAAGTTTTTCAGCATCCTCTACTGATATATTTGTTACAGTTCCTTTAGGAAAAGAAGATGTGCTTTCTGATTTTTTCGAGCATGAAATTATGCTGATGAAAAAAGATAAAGAAATTATAAATAGTAACTTTTTCATAATGATTAGTCCTTCCGTTAATATTTTTTTAAAAATTATAATATATGCATTTATAAAGTCAATTATAATATTTTTACAATTAATAAAATAAATAGTTATTAAAGAAAATAAAATTTTTAAGGATGGAAAAATGAAAAAAATAATTTTTATATTTATGATATTATCTTTTATATTCGCTGTATCATGCTCAAGCAAAACTTCATCAGAAACTAATACTCATGCTAATCATCATAATATGGAAGGTTCTGATATAATTAGCCTAATGCATGCCCCAATGATGGAACAGCCTTTTGAAAAAACTGCCAATATAGATATAGACTTTTTAGCTAATATGATACCGCATCATAAAGGAGCTATTTTATCTTCTCAGAAATTATTGGAAACAACTTCAAATCAAACATTAATTAATTTGGCTAATAATATAATAACATCTCAGGAGGCTGAGGTTGCTGAATTTACAGATTTAATTAAAGAATTAGAAGCAAAAAATACAAGCTATGAAGATATAGATACTGTTTCTATAGGAAATGATATGGAAAACATTATGAATAAGATGATGGCTGATATGTCTTCTATAGAAGCTGCTGCTGATAATGATATTGATTTTTTAAAAGGAATGATACCTCATCATCAGGGAGCTGTTGATGTATCTAAAAAGATATTGGAATATACAAAAGATGAAAAAATAAAAGAGATAGCTAATAGAATAATATCTGCTCAGGAAAAAGAAATATCTGATATGAATAATTTACTAAGCACATTGACTAATAATTAATAATAATTATATAAAGGGTTAGAATTTCTATTCTAGCCTTTTTTATTATAATTGACAAATTAATTTATTTTTGTATAATCTTATATACTTTAATACTTTGGTAAATAAGAGATGGCTAAAAAAGATAAAAAATCTAACAATAGTATTTCATCTGGAGAAATAGTAAGGAATAAAAAAGCCCTTTTTAATTATGAGCTTATAGAGAAATTTGAGGCAGGTATTGTTCTCCTTGGTACAGAAGTAAAATCATTGAGAGAACGCAGTGTTAATATGTCTGATTCTTATGCTTCTTTTAACAAGAAAGGTGAGCTTTTTATAGTTAATATGCATATATCACCTTATCATTTCGGCAATAGAAATAATCATGAGCCTTTGCGTGAGAGAAAACTCTTAATGAAGAAACGCGAATTAAAACGTTTAAATGGAAAAATTAAAGAACAAGGTCTTACTCTTATACCTATAAAACTTTATTTTTCACGCGGTAAAGTTAAAGTAGAGCTTGCACTTGCTAAGGGTAAAAAGCTGCATGATAAGAGAGAAACACTAAAAAGAAAAACTTTAGACAGAGAAATGGAAAGATATATTAAGAGATAGTTTTTTTATTTTATTCATAAGATAAAGTATTTTTTATATAAAACTCTATTTTAGATATATTATTTACAACGGATTTTATATTTTCTTTTTTATTTTCATCAGTTTTATAAACTCTTATAGAATCTGACAAATCTATCAATAAATCTTTTAAATGATTCATACCTATTTTTTCAAATTGTTTTGATATGGAATATATTTTATCTATTATATTAGCATCTATATTATTAATACCAGTAAAGGTAATATCTGATAAAAGCAGTTCCAAATCTCTGATTAAATCAAAAAACATAATATCAATCTTTTATTTTTAATAGATTTAAAGAGTATAAAAATGGTATATCTTTTTTTACTTTAACAATATATAAAGCAGATGATATAAATATTCCTATTAATGCCGTCACTAAAGATAAATCATTTATACTAAATATAGTTTTATATAAAATTAATATAGATAATGGTATATATATTCCTCCAGATAATGATGTTAATATTGTGAATAATAAAAATATAAATACAGGATTTCCCATTATATTATAGTGAAATAAGCATTCTATACCCAAATAATTCATAAATGTCTGAAGGTATAAATATATCATTGAAATACATCCCAATATAAAAAATGCTATTGAGTATATTTTTTCCCTCTTTACTATAAATCCAGCTATAAAGAATGTTATTAATAATACTGAGAAAATATAGCTGTTTAATAATAAGAAACTTGCTGCTATAATAAGTTCTATTAATATAATTACTATCATAAGTATAAAATTCTTTTTTATAGAGCTGAATCCGAAGAAGGTATACATTATTATTTTTGATTTTGCTGTTCTGTATTCATCATAAATATGTTTGAAATAGCTTATTAATATCAATGCCATAGCAACTAAAAATAATGCAGGAAAAAGGGTTAATGTCATTATCATAGAACCTTTAACATTTAAACTTTCTCCGTCGCCATTTAAAAACTTAAAAGATAAATCATTATCATTATCTTCAACATTTACATAAGCAAATTCTTCATAAGATATATTGGTATTTCCAGTTGATCCTACATAAAGTATATGCATAAGCACAACACCCTCTCCAGTATTGCTTAAATTAAGTTTAGCTTTTGCTACGCCGTTTTCATCAGTAGGAACAATATAAATATTTGTATATAGATTTGCATCATTGGTATTTAATTCTTCTTCATCTATGTCTTTTAATGATATATCATCATTACTAGGTATTTCAAATGTAAATACTTCAGGTTTTAATGATGTAAATCTCACTAATCTATTAACAAGAGGAAGTCCTCTTCTTTCTATCATTATTGAAACTTCATTTGAGGCATTAGTATCGGATATATTGAAGCTGTTTTCTTTTTCATAGATAAAAGTATATTCTGATGTTTTAATTTGATTTGTAGATTCCTGAGCATATATAACATTTAATACTGCAAGAAATATTACAAAATATTTTAGCATTTATAAATAAACTCCCAGACAGCTGCATTATTATGAAACAAATTAATAAAATTAAATAATATAATTTATATATTATTTAACCTTATTAATTCTTTATGATACGAAAAAGTTTTATTAACAATTATATAACTATAATAATTACCGATAAGTAAAAAAAGAACACAGCTTTTTTTTTAAAGCTAGTGTTCTTTTTTATATATTAGTTATAGCTATTTATTATTTTATAAGAGCAACTATTTCTTCATTTTTTACTATTAAATATTCTGTATCGCCTTCTTTTATTTGTATTCCAGCATATTTATCGTATATAACTGTATCGCCTTTTTTTACTTTTATATCTTCGCTGTCGCCTACTTCTACAACTTCAGCCTTTTGAGTTTTTTCTTTAGATGTATCTGGAATAAATATTCCGCTTGAAGTTTTTTCTTCTTGTCCTAATACTTTTAAAAGCACTCTGTCTGCCAATGGTTTAATAGATGCCATATAACTCTCTCCTTAAAATATATTTATTTAAATAAATTTTTCTTTATAATTTTTGGATAATTCTATAATAAAAATAATTAAAAGTCAATAAGAAATAATATCAATATTGTATCAAAACATTAACAGGATATTTTGATATTTCTTTTCTTCCGTCTAATTCTTTTAATTCTATTAGAAAAGAAGAACCAACCACAATACCGCCCAGTTTTTCCACCATTTTTATCATAGCTAAAGCAGTACCGCCAGTAGCTATTAAATCATCAACTATCAAAACTCTTTCTCCTTTTTTAATAGCATCCTCATGCATAAATAATGTATCCGTACCATATTCCAAAGCATACTCTTCTGAGATAGTTTTATAAGGAAGTTTGCCTTTTTTTCTAACAGGTATAAATCCGCAGTTCATCTTATAAGCTAAAGCAGCACCTATTAAAAAACCTCTGCTTTCTGCTCCTACTATAAAGTCTATTTTTTCATTGCTTACCTGTTCTGACATTTTATCTATTGCGAACTTAAAAACATCCTTATTTTGAAGCAATGTTGTTATATCTCTAAAAAGTATTCCTTTTTTAGGATAATCGGGGATATTTCTTATATAATCTTTTAACTCCATATAACACCTCATTATTTTAATTAAAATAATTATGTAAACAATCACACAATTTTTAATTATAATACTTTTATGAAAAAAAGCAATCTTTTAATCATTAATTTTGCGATACTATATTAGCTCCTTTTTTCCATCTGTTAGAGAAATAATAAAGAAGGCTGAAAGTCATGCTGAATAAATTGCTTATTGCCATAGCAGTCCATATTCCCCATAGCTCCATTTTAGGAGATATTATGTATGCAAGAGGAACTCTTATTAAAATATGTGCCATAAAAGCAAATATCATCAGCGTAAAAGTTTTTCCAGCTCCATTTATTACACCATTAGTAGCAAACATCACTGAAAGCATTATTATAGAAGGCATTACTACATAAATATAGCTTCTAGTATATTTTAAAACGCTCATATCATCAGTAAACATTCTTACTATAATTTCTGGGAATAATACGGCAAAAATAGCCATAAATGATGATATAGCCACTGACAGAATAGTGCCTACTTTATATATTTCTTTAACTCTTTCCATTTTATCAGCCCCTATATTCTGAGCTACCATAGTTGCAATTCCTGCAGATAATGCAAAAAGAGGAAGAAAGGATAATGAATCCACTCTCATTGATACGGCAACAGAAGCTGAAGCTGATTCTCCGTAAGTGTTTATAAGTCTATTTAAAAATATCCAGCTTATTGATATTATTAACTGCATAGCAGCAAAAGGCATGCCTATTTTAAACATCAATTTTGTTATATTAACATCAAAAGTAATATTAAAAGGATTAGCTTTAACTATACTGTTTTTCATTTTTAAATATATCATGCTTACCAAAACGGATACAAACTGAGAAAAAGCCGTAGCATAAGCAGCCCCATTAAGTCCCATAGCAGGAATAGGTCCTATGCCTTTTATCATAAGAGGGTCTAATATTAAATTTAGTACTGAAGATATGGCTAAAAATATTAAAGGTCTTACAGTATCTCCTATTCCCCTAAGCAAAGCAGAAACTAAAAAATAATAAAACATAAAAGGAAAACCTATCATGCTTATCCTAAAATAACTCACAGAATATTCCATTATGCTGTCTGCAGTATTTAAGAATTTCATTATAGGAGGAGCAAATATATATCCAAGTGCCGCCAAAGTTAAAGCTGTTATCAAACTTATAGTAGTTGAAACTTTGGAAGCATGAAGAACCGAATCGTAATCTTTAGCACCGAAATACTGCCCTATTAAAATATTGCTTGCAACAGTTATGCCTGATGCAATAGCCATTAATATTAATATAATAGGAAAACTTACGGCTATTGCCCCAAGTCCTTTAGGACCTATCATCTGTCCAATCCAAATTGTATCAACTATATTGTATGCTATGTTTAGCAGATTGCCCAATATCATAGGTATAACTAATTTAATAAGTCCTTTGCTGACACTGCCTTCTGTCAATTCCTGTATATTATTTTTTTCCATAAAAATCCTTCAATAATAAATAATTAATTAATATTTTGTTAATGATAGTTTTGAAACGCATTTATTTTTTATAATATGAAAATCTTATATCTACAAAAAATAAAGTCAATATGCTGTTTATAATTTTTATTATTTCTTCCAAATGATACGCCTATATAAAATATAAATGATAAGTAAGATACTCTGTAACTTTTTATTAAAGTTTTAATCTTTTACTTTAATATTGGCAGAGAAAGTTATTCTTATTCCTCCACTATATCAAATGATAATCTGTATAATATATAAAACTTTTGAATTAAATGTTTTTATTATAAAATAAAAAAGGCGTATGTTTTAATGCATACGCCTCCTTTCTTATTATGGATTATTATTATGAATTTGAAATAATTATGTATTTATATTAAGTTTTTTATTCTCCTTTAATTTCAATCTTTTTCTCATATTTAAATTCTTCTTTTTTTGGAAGAGTTATAATCAAAACTCCGTTGTTTAAATTAGCTTCTATATTTTCTACATCAATACCTTTTGTACTGATATTAAAGCTTTGTTCATAGCTTGATATAACTTCTTCTTTAGATTCACCATTTTCTGATTTCATCATTTTTTTGCGTTTTGCTGATACAGACAATATATTTTCTTTTATGCCTATTTCTAAATCCTCTTTTTTAACACCAGGCATATCTATTTCCAAGCAGTAGCTCTTTTCATCCTCATCTATTCTGTAGTCAAGCATTCTATGCTCATAATCTCTGTAATGCATTGGATTATTATATCTATTAGTATTTGAAAATATTGAATGCAAAGTTGGTACAAATATTCTTTTTGACATATTAAAATCTCCTTATTTTATTAATTCTTATCATCATTAAGTATTTTTCACAAACCTCTGATTTAAGCAATTAAGCTATATTAATTTTTTTCTCATATTTAACTTCTTCTTTCTTTGGAAGAGTAATAGTCAAAACTCCATTATTTAAATTAGCCTCTATATTTTCTACATCAATACCTTTTGTACTAATATTAAAGCTTTGTTCATAGCTTGATATAACTTCTTCTTTAGATTCACCGTTTTCTGATTTCATCATTTTTTTGCGTTTTGCTGATACAGACAATATATTTTCTTTTATGCCTATTTCTAAATCCTCTTTTTTAACACCAGGCATATCCATTTCTATTAAATAGTTTTTATCATCTTCTTCCACATTGCAGCGGGATACTTTTCTTATTTCATTGCTATTATATAAGCTGTTAAATGCCTCATCAAAACCTCTAAAATCATCTAATATAGTATGTAAAGCTGGTAAAAATACATTTTTAGTCATAGTTAAAACTCCTTTTTTATATTAACTTTTTTATATTTCTTAATTTTATTATTTTAAGCGATTATTAATTTATTTAAGCCTTTTAGCTTTTCATCATCGCTTACACTATTATATATGCAATAATTGTACCAATTAAATTTTAAAACATGTTTATTAATTATACGTTTTTTTGTTGTTTTTTAATTTTTATATTTATAATAATAAAAATATGTATTATTTATATACGCTTTAAAAATCTATTTTGTATATTAATTATACTTATAAATTAATCATAATAAAAACATGTATATACTTTGTACTTATATATTTTTATTTTTCAAAAGCTATACTTGTTTTAAAACTCAATTTATTAATACTTATAGTTTTTGATTGAATATTTTTTTAATTATAATTGTGTTCTGCATACCGACGAAGTACACCCCGCGAAGTGTGCCTACAGTAGATGAAATACTGCATATTGATATATTAAATAATAAATTATACAACATATAAAACATTATTTTAATAATTTGTAAATTATTAAAATATTATAAAGTACTTTTTAAACAATTCTAAATAATACCTTAAATTACAAATAATTATATTTTATTTCAAACAATATATATTTTTGAATATTTTATATAGAAATATTATTCTTAGAATCTAATTCTAAAGACTTTTTATAATCTTTAATAGCTTCTTCATATTGAAATAAATTAAATTTAGCAACACTTCTATTATTATAAGCATCGGCATAATTAGGGTCTAATTCTATAGCTTTGTCGTAATCTTTTACAGCTTCTTCATATAGTTTTAAATCTGATTTAGTACTTCCTCTGTTATAATATGCAGTGCTGTCATTATTGTCTAACCCTATAGCTTTATCATAGTCTTTTATAGCTTCTTCATATAGTTTTAAATCTGATTTAGCATTTCCTCTATTATTATAAGCATCGGCATAATTAGGGTCTAATTCTATAGCTTTGTCATAATCTTTTACAGCTTCTTCATATAGTTTTAAATCTGATTTAGTATTTCCTCTGTTATAATATGCAGTGCTGTCATTATTGTCTAACTCTATAGCTTTATCATAGTCTTTTACAGCTTCTTCATATAGTTTTAAATTTGCTTTAGCATTTCCTCTGTTATTATAAATGGCATTATTATTAGGGTCTAATTCTATAGCTTTATCATAGTCCTTTACGGCTTCTTTATATTGTTCTAATTCATTTTTTACTCCGCCTCTATTACTATAATATTTTGACTTTGTATTATCAAGTTCTATTGCTTTATCAAAATATTCTAAAGCCTTTTCGTATTTTCCATTTTTATAATAATTAATACCTTCTTCATAATATTTTTCTGATGATGACATATTAGTACTCATAATATTTATTTATTATAAAAATAATATATTTAATTTTTTAGTATTGTCAAGTTATTACTATCCTGTATTAATAAATTTATAATATATGTAACTATAATATTGTTTTTGTAAATCTATTTAAATTGTAAACCTTTTTATTTTTTAAAGTTGACAATTATTTTTATGTATGTTATTCTATTTCTATGAGCAGAAACATAAAAGAAAATATAATATCTATATTAGAGTCAAATAAAGGACTTTTTATATCAGGTGAAAAATTAGCAAATGAGCTTAATGTAAGCAGAGCAGCTGTATGGAAAGCAATAAAATCTCTTAAAAATGAAGGTTATGATATTCATGCAGTATCCAATAAAGGCTATGCAATGTCAAAGGAAACGGATATTCTCTCATCAAAAATTATAAAAGATAATATGATTAAATACAGGGATAAGTTTGATTTTCTCATATATAAAACTGTAGAATCAACTAATATAATAGCTAGAGGACTTGCAATTAACGGAGCTGACAGCGGTACTGTAGTGATTGCAGAAGAGCAGACAAGCGGATACGGAAGAAATGGAAAATCTTTTTTCTCTCCTTACGGTACAGGTATATATATGAGCATAATACTAAATTTAAGAAATGAGAATAAGTATTTTAATAATTCATTCATAACTACGGCAGCAGCTATGGCAGTTTCAAAATCTATAGAAGAGATAACGAATGAAAACACACAGATAAAATGGGTTAATGATATATTTATCAATGAGAAAAAAGTATGCGGCATACTTACAGAGGGTGCTTTTAGTTTTGAGGACGGAAGACTTGATTATGCTGTTATAGGTATTGGTATAAATGTTAATTTTCCTAAGAATGGTTTTCCTAAGGAACTTCACAATATAGCATCATCTATTAATTCTGATAATTCAAATTCTGATATAAGAAATATTTTAATAGCAAGGATATTAGAAAATCTGTACGAATATTATTTTAATGATATTAATTTTTATGAAGAATATAAAAAGCGTTCTTTTTTAATAGGTAAGAAGGTTGCAGTTAATATAGATGGTGCAGAGAATATAGTTAAAGTTTTGGATATAGATAAAACTTTTGCCCTTATAATAGAATTGCAAAATGGTAAAGTTGATAGGCTTACATCTGGCAGTGTTAACTATAGATTATCATAAATTAAGGAGTTCATAAAAAATGAGTAATATTGAAAGTTTAATAAAAACAGAAATAAATTTAGAGGAATTAAAAGATAAAGTACTTAATGGATATAATATAACTAAAGAAGAGGCATTAAAATTAGTTGAAGCTCCTTTAGAAAGATTATGCATTTCTGCTAATACTATAAGAAAGCATTTTTGTTCTAATGTATTTGATATGTGCTCAATAATAAATGCCAAAAGCGGAAAATGTTCTGAAAACTGCAAGTTCTGTGCTCAGTCGGCTCATTATGATACCAAATGCGAGGAGTATGATATTTTAGATAAAGATAAAATATTGGAGCAGGGTAAAAGTGATTTTGATAGAGGTGTTTTAAGATACTCTATAGTAACATCAGGTAGGGCATTATATGGAGAAGAAGCAGATAAAGTATATGATGCAATAGAAACTATAAATAAAGAAACTGACGGATATGTATGTGCATCTTTGGGGCTTCTTGATGAGGAAGGATTTAAAAAAATGAAAGAGGCAGGACTTAGAAGAGTGCATAATAATTTGGAAGCTTCAAGAAATTTCTTTCCTAATGTTTGTACTACTCATACTTATGATGAAAAAATAAATGCTATAAAATCTGCTCAAAAAGCTGGAATGGTTGTGTGCAGCGGAGGCATTATGGGAATGGGGGAGAGTTGGGAAGACAGAATTGATATGGCATTAGAATTAAGAGAGCTTGGTATAATGTCTATTCCTGTTAATATGCTTAATCCTATAGCAAGCACTCCTTTTGAAAACATTACTCCTTTAACTTTAGATGATATGAGAAGAATAGTAGCTGTATACAGATTTATTAATCCTAAGGCATTTATAAGACTTGCAGGAGGAAGGGGACTTTTAGAAGATAAAGGAAGATCATGTTTTTTGTCTGGGGCAAATGCTGCTATAACAGGAGATATGCTTACTACCGCGGGTATTTCAATAGAAACAGACAAAAAAATGGCTGAAGAGTTAGGATATAAAATAGAATTAACAGAAGATTAATATTTTATTAGGATATTTTTAATGGCTAAAGCTCTTTTTATAACTGCAACTGGTACTGATGTAGGAAAAACTTATGTGTCTGCACTTATTTGCAAACGTATGAAAGATGAAGGATTTAATATAGGCTATTATAAGGCAGCTTTAAGCGGAAGCAGTGATATAAAAGACAGCGATGCTTGGTATGTAAAAAGAAAGGCAAATCTTGAAGATGAGTATAATGAAATGGTTTCTTATACTTATAAGCATGCATATTCTCCTCATTTGGCAGCACAAATTGAGGGCAATCCCACAGATATGAAAGTAATAAAAAAGGCTTATAAAGATATATCTAAAAAGCATGATTATATGATAGTGGAAGGAAGCGGCGGTATAATATGTCCTATAAGATATGATAATGATAAAAAAATATTTTTAGAAGATATTATAAAAGAGCTTGACTTGCCTTGTTTAATAGTAGCTGATGCAGGACTTGGTACAATTAATTCTGCTGTACTTACCGTAGAATATATGAGAAGTAAAAAAATTAAGATTAAAGGCATTATATTAAATAGATTTGAAATAGGAAATGTAATGCATGAAGACAATAAAAAAATGATAGAAGAGATAACTGGAATAAATACAGCAGGGCTTGTTATACAAAATACTTTAAAGAAAGAAAACAAATTTCATGCTGATAATTTATCATCTCTTTTTGAATAACAAGGTTTTATTATGACATTAGAAGAGAAAGACTTAAAATATATTTGGCATCCCTGCTCACAGATGAAAGACTATGAAGAGCTTCCTCCTATAATAATAGATAAAGCAAAAGGAATATATCTTTATGATAAAAACGGAAAAGAATATATTGATATTGTAAGTTCTTGGTGGTGCAATCTTCTTGGGCATTGCAATGACAAAATAAATGCTTCTATAAAATCACAGCTTGACAGATTAGAGCATGTAATATTTGCAAACTTCTCACATGAAGGAGCTATTGAATTATGCGAAGAGCTTGTAAAAATACTTCCTAAAGGACTCACTAAATTTAATTTTTCAGATAACGGTTCATCATCTGTTGAGGCTGCTTTAAAAATGGCTTTTCAGTATCAGCATCAAATAGGCAATACTAAAAAAATAAAGTTTATGTGCTTTACTGACGGTTATCATGGCGAAACTATAGGTGCATTATCCGTTGGAAGTTTGGACTTGTATGCAAAAATATACAAGCCTATGCTTATGGAAACTATTCATATAGAAGCTCCAGACTGTTATAGATGCAAATATAATCAAAACAGAGAAACCTGCAAATGCGAATGCTTTTTAGATGCAGAGAAAAAGTTTGAAAAATATGCTGATGAAACTTGTGCTGTTATAATAGAGCCTTTGCTTCAGGCTTCTGCTGGAATGAGAATATATCCTCCTCTATACTTAAAAAAGTTAAGAGAGCTTTGTGATAAATATAATGTAGTTTTTATTGCTGATGAAATAGCTACAAATTTCGGAAGAACAGGAAAAATGTTTGCATGCGATCATGCCGACATAAGCCCTGATATAATGTGTGTTTCAAAAGGTTTAACTGGAGGCTACATGCCAATGGCTATAACAATCACAACAGATAAAATATACAATGCCTTTTATGCTGACTATAATGAAGGCAAGGCTTTTATGCATAGTCATACCTACAGCGGTAATCCTCTGGGATGCTCTGCTGCTTTGGCTGTACAAAAAGTTTTAAGAGAAGATGATATTATAAATAAGGCACAAATAAGGGCAAAATATTTAAATAATAAATTAAAAGAAAAATTATTAAATCATACAAATATAGGAGAGATTAGAAATATAGGACTTATTAATGCAATGGAATTAGTTGCTGATAAAAATACAAAAGAAGGTTTTGACGCTAAACTCAGAATGGGTTATCAAATATATAAAAAAGCACTTCAGAGAGGATTATTATTAAGACCTTTGGGTAATGTTATATATTTTAATCCTCCTTTGATAATTAATGAAGAAGAGATAGATAAGGCTGTTGATTTGTGTGTAAAGTCTATAAGTGATATTTTAGGTTAAAAAATACAATTTTGTTTAACCTCGTAGTATGTACTGAAAATTTTTAAATTTTAGTATTTGTTGGGACTAGCCTCCGCACCCCCCCACTTCTTTTGTTGCCACAGGCACAGACCCCCTTCGGCGAGAAGCAAAAAGGCTACATTTTACACTGAATTTAGTAATTTACCCTACATATAAAACATAATTAGTATGATTTAATAATAATTTTAATACTTGCACTTTTTGGTTCTTTTTGCGGCGGGAAAAAGAACAATAAAAAATTGACAAACTTAAAAATTTTCAATATATCAATAAAAATAATAAGTATGCTTCTTATAAAAAAATTTTAACTTTAAAACTTTAAAAGGAAAATATATGATAAAAAAAATAATTACTTTCAATTTACTAATACTTTCAATAATATCATGTTCAAAAGTTTCAAAAAAAGAAATTAATACAAATAATGATATAGTGATAAATCTTGCACCTGAGCCTTTAACTATTGATCCAACTTTGAATACTGATAATCTTACTATGATATATATTCTTCATGCTTTTGAAGGGCTTACAAAAAAAGATGCAGATAATAAAATAATAGGCGGAGCAGCAGAAAGCTGGGATATTAATAATGAAGGAAATATTTATACTTTTCATATAAGAACTAATGCAAAATGGAGCGACGGAAAAAGTGTTACAGCTAATGATTTTGTATATACTTGGAGGCGTGCGGTTGATCCTAAAACTGCTAATAAATACAGCTATTATTTTGAAGTGATAAAAAATGCAAAAGAAGTAATAAGCGGTAAAAAATCTATAGAGGAGCTTGGAGTTAAAGCAATAGATGATTATACCTTTGAAGTAGAATTAAACAGTCCTACAGCGTACTTTTTAGAGCTTGCTGCTTATCCTCCATTTTATCCAGTGCGTGAGGATATAATAAATAAATACGGCGATGAATGGACATTAAAGCCTGAAAGCTATATCGGAAACGGTGCTTTTAAAATGACAGAGATAAATTTTGATAAAAGTATAATACTAGAAAGAAATACCAATTATTGGAACAATGAAAATATAAAGCCAAACAAATTGACTTTTCTTTTGATGGAAGAGCCTAACACTTCTCTTGCCGGAGTTCTTAATGGTTCTATTCATTTTGCAAAGCCTTTTCCTAGAAATGATATAGAAACTCTAAAGAAAAAGAAAGTAGTTCATATAGTACCAGTAGCTGCCTCATACTACTATAGATTTAATCTAAACAATAAAGAAGCTTTAAAAGATAATAGAGTAAGAAGAGCATTATCTTTAGCTATAGACAGAGATTATATAGTAAAATCAATAACAAAATGCGGTGAGCGTCCTGCTGGAAGTTTGGTTCCTTATGGTATTAATGATGTTAATGGAGATTTCAGAGAAAAAGGCGGAGATAATATCAATATTGATGATTATAAAAAAAATATTGAAGAGGCAAGAAAATTATTAGCAGAAGCTGGATATGAAAACGGCAGAAACTTTCCTGTTATTGATTTGCTTATAGCGACAAGAGAGTTTGATGTAAATATAGCAGATGCCGTGCAGAACATGATTAAAGATGCACTTAATATTGATGTTAGGATAGTAAAACATGAATGGGCTTCTTATCTTCAGAATATGTATAATAGAGATTTTGATTTAGCTGTTTATTTATGGTATGCTGATTATAATGATCCTATTAATTTTTTGAATATTTTTAAAAGCGATGCTCCTAATAATTACGGCTCTTATTCTAATAAGGCATTTGATGATTACATTGACATAGCCTCCACAAACAAAAATAATAATATAAGAATGCATGCACTTCATTTGGCAGAGGATATTTTTATAAAAGATAATGCTGTAATACCAATATATTTTTACTCTGAGGCATTATTAGTATCACCAACATTAAAGGGCGTGGAATATGACTCGCAGGGTTTATATAGATTTTTTAATGCTTATTTGTATTAAATTTTTAAATGTACTAGTGTATGCCTGCAAATAAAAAAATTTTTGTTTGATTTAATTGAAGATTGATATATTGAATAAGTAATAAAATCAAAAATATTATATTAATTTATAACCAGTGGGAGTTAAGGGAATCGAACCCTAAAAAACCATTACCCCCACATCTTTTATTATACAGTATTATATATTTTAAGTCAATAATTTTTTTATATATTTTATATTGATTTATAATAAAATATGTTATAAAATATATTAATATGGTATTAAATAAATTAAAATAATATTTTTGGAGATCTAATATGTCTAGTTTGGATAATATAACTACAGAAACAAAAAGACAGATCAGGAAATTAAATGTATTAGAAGAGTATATAAATAATCTTAAAAAAGTATTTAGCAATTCTGATTTTTCTAATGTAGAAAATCAGATAAAAGATCATAAAGATTTTATAAAAGAACCTGATTTACAAGTTGCTATAGTAGGAAGCATAAAAGCAGGAAAATCAACTTTTATAAATGCTTTTTTAAAAGAAAATATAGCTTCAACAGAAGTTACACCTGAAACGGCATCTCTAACAAAATTTAAATATTCAGATAAAAATCATCTTGTTATAAGATTTTATACAAGTGAAGAATGGAAAGAGCTTTGGGATAGCGTTGAAGATTCTGATAAGCAGTTTAGAAGCAATGTGTTTAAAAGAGAATATGAATCTGTTAATGCTGATTCAATAAAAAATGATTATCTAAATAAGTCTGATTTAACTATTAATTGTGCCGATATGGACTCTTTAGTAGAAAAAGTAAGAGAATATACTTCAAAAAGAAGTGCTAAGCATTATTTTGTAAAAGAAATCATTGTAGGTATTAATAATGAAAATATTCCTAAAGAAGTTATGTTTGTAGATACTCCCGGATTAAATGATGTTGTAAGCTACCGTTCGGATATAACAAATAATTATATAAAAAGAGCTAATGCTGTTATAGTATGTGTTCAGTCATCTAATTTAACAAATGATGAATTATTAACTATACTAAAAGTTTTTGAAAATGTGGGAAAAGATATTTATAAAGTTATAGTATTAGGTACTAAATTGGATATATTAAACAGCCCTAAATCTGATTGGTTAAAGCAGAAAAAAGAATGGTTTAATTATTTAATTGATAAGTATAAAGATGAAAATATAATGAATAGCAATATATTAGGTGTTTCTTCTTATGTGGATAAACATTTGTCAGATATAGAAAAAGGAAAAGATATAGATGAAGATGCTATATTCATTATAGATAAATTTGCAAAAAGTTTTGATATTAATTTAAAACTAGATAATTCTAATATAGATAAGAGTTTAAATCCAGAAGAAGCATATAAAATGATGAAATTAAATGCTATTAAAAAAAATATACAGCAAATAAAAGAAAGTACTAATATTAATAATATAAACAAATTATTAAAAAACAGCATCTTAGTTCATTCAAGCGATATAGTTTTAAAAGATCTAAATAAAAAATTCTCTAATCTTATAAAAGATACAAAAATAAAAATAGATGAGCTTAAAAATGAAACTGCCGATATGAAAAGCACTTTAGATATGAGCGAGAATGAAAAAGAAGCCTATATTCTATCAAAAAATGAAGAGATGGAAAGTTTAAAAGAAAGCAAGATAGAAGTTAATAATGCATTTAATGAATTAAAGCAAAAATGGCTTGAAGCAAATAATGAATTAAAAGAAACTTTAAAATAATTAATAAGGAGGTTAATTATGGGACTTTGGGGAGCAATAAAAAGTTTTGCATCTACTGTAGGCAGAGCTATTAAATCAGCGGTTAAATCATTTGCAAATGTTATCGCAGGAAATAAACCAAGCAGAGTCGATTATAACGAAACAGCTCAGACATTTGAAAGAGAAAGAAGCTATAATCAACATACAGCAACCGTTGATGAAACTGTTGAAATGGACAGAGTTGTTTCAGATACTAGAAATAAATATTATGATAAATTAAACAATATAGAAAAAGCAACTATAGATTGCAGCAGAAAAACATTTGATACTATGATAGAAGAAATAAAAAATATTGTTGATAAAAATAAAATAGACTTCAATGTTAAGTCTGTGGAGTATGATTTTGAAAATATTATAAAAAGGTTTAAAAATACTTTTTCTGATGATATAACCAGACATATAGCATTATCAGATAGAAAATTTTCATCTTTTCTTTCTATTTCAAATTCATCTGAAAGAGGAAGAAAAATATCTTCATATATTGAAGAATTAATTAATGATGCCAAAGAAGAATACTACAAAAACATAGATAAAATAACAAATGATTCTTTAAAATCTATAAGTGCAGCAATTAATAATAATATAAGCAGTATAGAAAAAAGTATAGAGAATATTAAAAATGAGATAGAAGAAAATAGAAAATTAAAAGAAGCAGAAATAGAACCAAAAAGAAAAGAATACGAAGAAAAAGAGCAATTATTAGAATACTTTTATACTATATTAGACAATGAATAATAAAAATTTAAATGATATTTATAACAAAATACAAATATTAGTAGAAAAAATAGACTCTTTTTATGATAAATTAGAGTATCTTGATATAATGCGTGAAGATGCAGATGAAATTCACAGCATAAAAGAATGTATATTAGAAAATAAAGGAGATTTATTTGACAGCATAGAAAATATCAAGAAAGAACTTGCATATAATAATTGCAGAATTGATATACTCATTAATAGTTTAAAAAATAATGCACTTTCTTATGATAAAAATAATCTATTAAAAAATAATTCCTACAATATTGATAAATTAATTGATGATAAAGAGTATGATAAAGCACTTATTATTTTAAATACTATAATAGAATTATATCCTACTTATGCTGATGCTTATTTTTACAGATGCAGGATAAAAAATATTTTAAATCAGTATAGCGAAGCAATAAATGATATTAATACAGCAATCAAATTAAATTCAAATAATGCAGATTTTTATAATAATAGAGGGGATGCCAAGACCGGACTTAAATTGTATAAAGAAGCCATTGAAGATTATGATAAAGCTATAGAATTAAATCCAAATGATTATAATATCTATAATAATAGAGGGGATGCCAAGGCTGGACTTAAATTGTATAAAGAAGCCATTGAAGATTATGATAAAGCTATAGAATTAAACCCAAATAATTATATTATCTATAATAATAGAGGATATACTAAAGAGGATCTTAAATTGTATAAAGATGCAATTGAAGATTATGATAAAGCTATAGAATTAAATCCAAATGATTATAATATCTATAATAATAGAGGGGATGCTAAGGCTAGAGTTCAATTATATAAAGAAGCTATTGAAGATTATAATAAATCCATAGAATTGAATAAAAATGATTATTATGTATATAATAATAGAGGATATGTAAAAACTAGATTTCAATTATATGAAGAAGCTATTGAAGATTATGATAAAGCTATAGAATTAAATCCAAATGATTATAGCATCTATAATAATAGAGGATTTGCTAAGGCTAGAGTTCAATTATATAAAGAAGCTACTAAAGATTATGATAAAGCTATAGAATTAAACCCAAATGATTATAGTATCTATAATAATAGAGGATTTGCTAAGGCTAGAGTTCAATTATATAAAGAAGCTATTAAAGATTATGATAAAGCTATAGAATTAAATCCAAATGATTATAGCATCTATAATAATAGAGGATTTGCTAAAGCTAGAGTTCAATTATATAAAGAAGCTATTAAAGATTATGATATAGCGATAGAATTAAACCCTAATAATTCAAATCTATATGCCGATAGAGGATATGTAAAAACTAGACTTCGATTATATAAAGAAGCTATAGAGGATTGTAATATAGCTATAAAATTAAATCCAAATAATAATAAGGCACGTAATAATATGAAATATGCCATGATGAGAATTTGATTTAGTAATATAAAAACTTTTAAAATTATAAGTATAACAAAAATTATTTAACTCTATTTATCAGGTAAGCATCATATTGCAGTGCTAACTTATATACTTGCTTTATGAAATAATTAGTATTGTATAATTTTAATATAAAATAGAAAACTTGAAGAAATTATTTTTAAATAGGCTTTGAAACAATCATAATAAAAAATATACAAAATTATCTAATAAAAAGAGCTTAACTTATTAAAAGCTAAACTCTTTTTTATTAGAAATTTAAAATCAAGCTTTATTCAAATAATGAGTTACACTGACAGCTGCAACAGCACCTTCTCCCACAGCATTAGCAACCTGACGAACTGGTTTTAATATAGAATCTCCGCATGCAAATACGCCTTCAATGTTAGTTTCCATTGTAGACATGTTTGTTACTATATGTCCAGTTTCTTTTAATTCTAGTCCAGTGTATTTTAAGAAATGTGTTGCAGGCTCCTGACCTACGAATACAAATACTCCGTCTACAGCTTGATCGTGTATAGAACCATCTACAACATTTTTTATTTTTATGCTATTAACTTTACCATCTCCGCAAATCTCATCTATTACAGAATCAAGTACATATTCTACTTTTCCAGTGTCTGTTAAATGTTTTACGTTTATAGGCTCAGCTCTGAATTCTTTTCTTCTATGAACTAAATATATTTTATTAACGAATCTTGTAAGGAAGTAAGCCTCATCAAAAGCACTGTTTCCGCCTCCTACTACAGCAACAGTTTTATTTCTGTAAAAAGCCCCATCGCATGTAGCACAGTAAGAAACACCCTTAGCAGAAAAAGTTTCTTCTCCGTTAGCACCCAATTTCTTAGCAAAACCGCCCATAGCAAGTATTATTGTTTTTGTTTCATAAGTCTTGCCGTCAGCTGTAATAACCTTTTTTATCTTTTCTTTTATATTTTCTATTTTTGTAACTTCATCATAAACTATTTCATTTTTAGAAAATTTTTCAGCATGCTGCTGCATTCTAGCAACAAGCTCGAAAGAACTCATCTCTTCAGGAAAACCTAGATAATTTTCAACAGTATCCGTACTCATCATCTGTCCGCCAGCCCCTTTTTTCTCTATTAGAAGAGAATTAGTTAAAGCTCTTCCCAAATATAACATAGCAGATAAACCAGCAGGTCCTCCGCCTATTATAATGCTGTCATATACATTTTCAGACATAGAAACACTCCTTTAATTATTAGTAATAATTATTATATAATATTGACTATAAATAGTCAAATTAGATGCCTCAAACATTTTATTATTTGAAATGTTTTTTAACATAGGCTATTATTTCACTTGCATTAGCCAATTCTCTCGATGAGTTTCCAACACGAATATAGAATTTTTCCTCTTTAGCACCCTGCTTGTTTGTAATCTTAGTGTATACAGGCTCTCTTCCCTTACTTATATATACTATACAAATGTCTTTTCCGTCTTCAACAATAAAATCTATTCTGATACCTTCAGCAGAGAATGCATTTCCATAGTATGTTTCTATAAGAGTTCTTAAATGCAGTTCAAAGAAATCCTGATTGGCATGCTTTAATGTAGAATAATCATGTTCAAGCCCTAAAATTTCACCGTCATTTGAAATACCTATGAATAATCTTCCGCCTTCCGTATTGCTGAATGCCGCAATAGATTTCATAATAACTTCTTCCAAAGCCTTATTAATTTTTTCTGTACTGCTGTCATACCGTAAAGAAGATTTAAACTCTACATTGGTGTTTTCTCCCTCTTCAATAATCTTCTTTATATCCATGTGATTTCTTCTTAAATCTTCAATTATTCTTATATAATGTATAGCAAGCACTACTATTAATACAATCGTAACAACTACAAATATCACTAAAAATAAAACTATAGGTATTTGAATTTTATTTATTAATGCTTTTTCTGGTATAATAATTCCTATCTCAATATTATTATCAGCAACAGAAAAAGTGCCTTTATATCCCCAATAATTATTATCCTTATATGAAACTTTCATCATATCTTCATTGGTGCCGTTAAACTCTTTTGTCATAATATCAGCTATTGCAATATAATCCAAATCATTTATTTTATTATTCGTATTTGAAGAAAATGAAATTGGGAATGTTATTTTACTATTGCCTGTAACAAGATATGCATATATATTATCAATATCTTTAAGTTCAACTTCATTAAAGTTAACATTGAATTGAGATATATATTCAAAGGCTATGTTCTCATTTGCTATATATATTAGATGTATATAAGGCTTTCCGTCTTTTATATAAAATGAATCTATACTAAGCTGTTCAAAAGGTACGGAAGAATATTGATTATTATTGCTGTTTGTTACAATATGCCCGACTACTTTATATCCGTTTCCTTCTTTGGTTATAGACATATAATTATTTCCAACCTGCATGGCTGCTTTTTCTATAAATGTATGTTTTGGAAAGAAGTTAGTTATAAGAATCTTATATGCTTCAGGTGCTTGATTTACTATATCAAATATAGGCGTCATTTGCATGGAAAAGTAGTATGTAGGGTAGAATATTTTTGAATACTCTTCTACTATTGAAGTTTTCACATCCTGAAACAGTGATTTAAATATAAATTTTATAGGTACAGGACTTCTCATTTGGACATAAACTAAAAATACTATAGAAACGAACATTATTGCTATAACTACATCTCTTAATATTCTATTTTTGAGTTCCGATTTTGATAAGAATCTCCCAGATACAATTTTCATACCATATCCACTTTTTTTATACCTATATTGTGTATTCTAATAATAACATATATATTATATATTATCAACCTAGCTTAATAAAAATAGTGAAAATTATATATTATATTTTTAATGTATAAATATATAGCATTATCAATTTATATTGAATCTGTATTGTAAAGCCTCTGTTATATGATCTATACCTATTATATCTTTATCCTCCAAATCGGCTATTGTTCTTGATACTTTTAATACTTTATTATAGCTTCTTGCACTCATTGAAAATTTTTCCATGGCAATATTAAGTATATTTCTAGCCTTATCATCCATTATGCAGAATTTTTCTATATCTTTTATACCCATAGAAGAGTTTGAAAATATTTTAATTCCATTTTCTTTGAATCGTTTTTCCTGTTTTTTACGAGCAGCAATAACCGTATTACGCATAGCTGAAGAACTTTCTCCATCGGCTTTAGAAATCATTTTATTATAATCAACGGCACGGACCTCTATTGAAATATCTATTCTGTCAAGTATAGGACCTGAAAGTTTTGCTATATATCTTTTTCTAGCTATTTCTGAACATCTGCATATATGCTTTTCATCGCCGTAATATCCGCATGGACATGGATTCATAGCTGCAATTAACGTAAAATTTGCAGGAAAAGAAATACTGCCGTTTGCTCTGCTTATAGTTACAACTTTCTCTTCCATAGGCTCTCTCAAAGTTTGAAGTGCTGAGCTTTGAAACTCCACAAACTCATCAAGAAATAATACTCCGTTATGAGCTAAAGTAATTTCCCCAGCTTTTATATTTCTTCCGCCTCCTACTAAACTTACATAAGAAGATGTATGATGAGGTATTCTCAACGGGCGTTTTTTTACTATAGGCATATCTTTTGATAAAAGTCCGTAAGAAGAATATATCTTTGTAACTTCAATAGCTTCCTCAAATGTTAATGGGGGAAGTATAGTAGGTATTCTTTTTGCTATCAAAGTTTTCCCGCATCCTGGTGAGCCTATCATTATAAAGTTATGTCCTCCTGCTGCTGCTATCATTGCCGCACGCTTGGCATATTCCTGACCTTTAACATCTGAGAAATCTATATTTTCTTCATAATCATTATTAAAATTAAATTTACCATCAGAAATTATTGGAGTTTTTTTTCCTTCAATGGAGTCAATTGCATCTTTCAGAGTTTTTACAGGATATAGATTCAAGCCGTCAATTATATTAGCCTCTTCCATATTATTAAATGGAATAATGGCGTTTTTTATCCCTAATTCTTTAGCATTAAGAAGCATTGAAAATATACCTTTTACCTCTCTCACGCTTCCGTCCAATGCTAATTCCCCAAGTATAATAGTTTTATCCATAAAGTCAGAGAAAAATATCTGAGCACTTGAAGATAATATTCCCAAAGCAAATGCTAAATCATACATGCTTCCCGTTTTTTTCAAATCTGCTGGGGCTAGATTTATAGTTATTCTTTTGGGAGGAAAAAATCTGTCGCTGTTGTTTATTGCAGCAATTACTCTCTCTTTTGCTTCATTAACTGCCTGATCTGGAAGACCTACAACATCGAATTTAGGCAGTCCTTCCGATATATTTACTTCTATTATAATAGGTATGCCTTCTATTCCATATAGAGCTTCTGAATATATTTTTGTATGCATATAAAACTCCGTTACAATTAATTTTTATATGCATATAGTTAAACAAATTTTTTTATGATTTTAAGCCTATAATTTGTATAAATTCTTAAAAAATATTGATATTTGATAAAAATACATTATTATATATTTTATGTTATAAACAGTAATATATATTTTTTTTTGTATTTTGAGGGTATGATATGAGTGATTTAACTATTAAGTATATAAATGGTATATCAGGATATAAATTTAAAATACCAAGCTATCAAAGAGGATATAAATGGAGAAAAGCACAAGTTGAACAGCTTTTGAAAGATTTATATGAGCATTATCAATCTAATAATACTTTTTACTGTCTGCAGCCTTTAGTAGTAAAAAAAGATAATGATTATTATAAAGTTATAGATGGTCAGCAAAGACTTACTACTATTTATATGATACTTAAATATTTAGAAAGTTCTATATCTTATGAATTATCGTATGAAAGCAGAGAAAAAAGTAAAGAGTTTTTAGAAAAAATAGATGAAAAGATAAATTCTGAAAATATAGATAATATAGATTTCCATTATATGGTAAAGGCATATAATACTATAAAAAAATATTTTGAAGATAATAAAAATGCATTTGAAAATATAAAAGAATTGCTTAAAGGAGAAAGTGATAAAAATAATAAAAATGTAGGGTTTATTTGGTATGAAATAGATGATAATGATACTCAAAATTCTGATAAAGAGTATGAAATATTTTCAAGATTAAATATAGGAAAAATAGAGCTTACAAATGCTGAATTAATAAAAGCTTTATTTCTAAAAACTTGGCCTGATGAAAGCGATCAGCAGCTTCTTAAGGTAAAACATATACAAATATCAAATGAATGGGATAGTATAGAAAATACTTTGCAAAATGATTCTTTTTGGTATTTCATAAATGATGATAAAAAAAATTATATAAATAGAATTGAATATATATTTGATATAATAAAGAATAATTTAGATAATAAAAAAGAAATAAGATATACATTCAATGAATATTATAATGATTTTTTTGAAAATAGTGAAAATAATATTAAATTTATCATTGATATTAAATGGCAGGAAGTAAAAGATATAATGTATATTTTTGATTATTTTTATAATGATTTAGAACTATTTCATTTAATAGGTTTTATTATGTGTTTTAATATTAAGTCAATAAAATATATTATAGATGAATATAATAGAGCTGAAACTAAATATGATTTTAAAAAATCAATAAAAAAAATTATATACAAAAATATAAAAAATAAAATACATGATAATAATCATAAACTAACCTTAGATTATATAGAGTATAAAGATAAATATATTATAAAAAAAATATTGCTTTTATTTAATTTAATAATCATTATTAAGAATAAGTCAGTAATAAAATTTCCATTTGATGAGTTCAAAAAAAATAGCTGGGATATAGAACATATACATTCTCAAGCTACAGAAGAAGATATTACAAGTAAAGATAATTGGTTCAAAATGATAAAAAATTTTTTTAATATTGATATTAATAATGATGATGATACAGAAAATGATGATTATAAAAAAATATACGAAATAGATGAATATATAAAAAAATATGAGCAGTCAAAAAGTAATGATGATTTTAATGAATTATTTAGCTTGGTAAAAGATTATTTTAATTTTGATGATAATTTTGAGAATATCAATTCTATCGGTAATTTAGCTTTATTAGATTATGAGACTAACAGATCATATAAAAATGCTTGGTTTCCTTTTAAAAGAAAAACTATTTTGGAAAAAGATTCTAAAGGTTATTTTATACCTATAGCTACAAAAAATGTTTTTACTAAAGTTTACAGCTCTGCTTTAACTAATCTTTTTCATTGGAGTGATGAAGATGCAGATGCATATCAAAAAGAGATAGAGAAAACTATAAAAGAATATTTTGAGGAAATATAATATGAGTAAATTAAAAAGTTTAATTGATATTATTGAAAATGAATTCATTATTTTAATACCAGCGATGCAGAGAGATTATGTTCAGGGAAGAATGTGCGGTGATAAAGAAGAAAATGTAATAAAGAATTTTATTAGTTATTTAAAAGAAGCATTATTAAATAAAAAACAATGCGAGCTTGATTTTATATACGGAGTAAAAAAAGATAATAAGTATATTATATTAGACGGACAGCAGAGAATAACTACATTATTTTTACTATATTGGTATTTGGCACAGAAAAGCGATAAAATGGAAAAGTTTAGAGAAAAATTTACATTAAAAGAAAATGATATATTAAAGTCTAAACTTCAGTATGAAGTTAGAGCAAGTTCTTTAGATTTTTGCAATGCTATAGTAAATAAAGATTTATATAGTGATTTTAATAATGGTGAAAATATTTCTAATATTATAAAAAATAAAAATTGGTTTATGTATTTATGGTATTATGATCCTACTATAAAAGCTATGCTTAATACAATGGATGTTATTCATAGTCAATTTAAAGATTTTAAGGATATTGGATGTATTTTTGATGATTTAATTAAAAATGAAGACAAACTTATATCTTTTCAATTTTTGGATTTAGAAGATAAGAGTATGAGTTTATCTGATGATATTTATATAAAGATGAATTCTACAGGAATACCATTAACTGCTTTTGAAAATTTTAAGGCAAAATTGGAACAATATCTAAATGGAGTACAATTACAGTATAAAATAGTTGATAAATGTTTTAATTTGCGTGAGTATTTTTCAAGGAAAATAGACACAGATTGGTCTGATTTTTTTCTATCATATTGTAAAGATGATGAGAAGCTATTTGATGAAAAAGTAATGAATATTTTTCATAACATTTTTTATAATGAATATTATGAGAAAATATATTCAAAGGATAATAAAGATAATAAAGAAGACTATTTTAATAATAAAGAAGAACAAGTTCTATATTTTGAAGATTATTACTGTTCAAAAGTCATAAACGAAGAAAGTATAAAAGAAATAACTGTATTTTTAGACTGCTTAGTAAAGATGAAAGATTTTTTTGATAAGTATAATAAATATGGACGATATGATATTTCTCAAAATCTTGGTAAAATATTAAATAACAATGTTACTTTTATGGATAGAATTAATTTTGCTGCTTTATACAGATATATAATAAAGTATAGCGATAAAATTTTAGATGATGATAATACTATTATATATAACTTTAATGAGTTTATGAGAGTTATAGTAAATTATACAGAAAATACAGATAGTACTAAAGATAATTATATTAGAGATATAAAGGTTATTGATGAGTTTATTAAAAATTCAGATAATATTTTAGAGTTTATAAAAAATACAGATATTAAATATTTTGATGTTTATCAAAGAGAAGAAGAAAAAATTAAGGCATATCTTATTACTGAAAATGAAGAATTATGGAAAAATAGAATAATAGAAATGGAAAAAAATGAATTTTGTAAATATCAGATAAAATTTTTGCTTGATATGTCTGTTAAGTCTGTTAATGACAGCAGAGAATACGATACTGAATTATTTGATAAATATAAAAATATAGCTGAATGTATTTTCGATGCTAAGGATGATAATAAATGTATTAATAAAGATATTGAAGAAGAAAGATTATTTGAAAGGGCATTATTAACATATAAAGGGAAATGTTATTTATTGTTAGAATGGGAAAATAATTTTTATAATAAGAGCAAGGGATATTGGAAAGGGATGTTAAAAAAGGATGATTTTATTCCTATAATAAAGTATATCTTTGATGAAATATATAAATATTATAATGGAAATAATATATCTTTAAACGATATAAAAAATTCTTTATTGAAAATAATAAATAATAGTAATGTAGAAGACTGGAGAGAATTATTAATAAATGATTACTATAATTTGAATGATTTTAGAAGGATTTTAAATAAAAATGATAAATTGTATCTTATAACTCGTTCAAAAATGTCTTCTTATCATGTTGAATTTTTATCTTATTTGCTGCTGTTATTTTTTCAAAATCAAAATTTGAATAGTAATATTAAAATGGATTATATTTGGCAATACTCTTATGAAGAGCCATATGTGCATATATCTGTAGATGATAAAACTATTAAAATTTACGGAGAGCAATTATCTTCTGAAAATAGATATAAAATGGAAGTTTATAAAGAAAATAATTTAATATGCACAAAATATTTTCAAAGAAATATAGAAGATATATTAAATTATATAATTTTTACTCATTGTTAAAAATTATTTATTTATAAAGTTTGACAGCTTATAAAAAATATATATTTTTATTTTTTTAATTTAATAGTATCAGTTTCATTTTTTTCTTTGTATGCTTTCTCTTCATCAGCACTATTGATTACTACAAATTGGCATTTTCTATTTTTATCATAGTTTTGGTCTGAACGTGTAGAACCGTATCCTATGTATCTAAGTCTTCTTCTTTCTATTCCTTTTTCTCTTAATTCATCAAATATTGCTCTTGCTCTGTTTTCAGAAAGGTATATATTGTAATTACTGTCTCCTATGCTGTCTGCATGACCTTCTATTATTAGTATGGCATTTTTATTATTATTTAAATATGAATAGATTTCGTTTATTCCATCATTATATTCATCTTTTAATTCGTATGAATCGAAATCAAAATTTATTACATTATCTGTAATTAATATAGTATTTCCGCTATCTGTTTTTTTAACTGCAGCAGTGTTGTTGTTTTTTTCAGGAATATCTTTGTATTCGCTATTATCATTATAAATAACTGCATGCTGCTGTTTGCTGAAAGCCACAATAATAACATTCTGGCTTGCAGTAGAACATGATACAGCAAAAAATAGCATAGAAATCAATATTAATATATTATTTTTCATAATTATACTTCTTCTAAATTAATTATCTTATAGTAAATCTAGTTCCTATTAAAACTTCATGGGCATTATTAAATCCAAAGCCTATTATATATCTGTATCCCAAATCTACAGCAAACCAATCAAAAATATTATATACCAAACCAGCATTAATTCCAAATACAAAGGAGCTTCTAGTAATAAGTGCATCTCCTATATCTGAATAATTATATCTAGTTTGAAATAATCTGTTTCCTATTGATAACCCTATATATATATTCATAAGCGGTGTTCTTTGATAAAGCACTTTTGATGTAACAGTATCCAGTTCGCTGTTTTTTAGGAAAAATACATTAATATCATAATAAATGCTTGCCATTATGTCCTGCATAAAATAGCCTTTATCCTTCCCAGCAACCATACCCTGAAACATATATTCTAAATCTATTCTAAGAGGAATCAATCTTGTTTTTCTAAATAAATCATAACCTACGGCAAAACCAAGTCCTAAATAATTATTTTTATCAAAAACAACAGAACCTTTTTTCATAGTTTCTTCTATATTTGTAGATTTTAAAGCTTCATGCTTAAAATTAAATTTAGGGGCTATATAAACACCTGAAAATGTTGCTGACAATAAAGTTTTATTTGAAAAAGCAGCTATAAAAAATAATAATACAATCACTAATCGTTTCATATAACAACCCTTTTATTTTAAGTAAACAAAATTCTTTTTAAATAAATTATTATTAGTAGTACCATTAAAAAAAACAGTACTATTATTAAATAAACTTCTATTAAAACTGCTAAAGCCGCCTAATCCTAAATAATAATTATTAAATATGTTAGTATTCAAACTTAAATTAGTCTGAGGCGGATATATAGGTATTTCTATATTAGGTATAGGGACTATAACTAAAGTACCAGTTTTACAGGATGTAAAAATAAATATAGAAATAATTAGTAGTAAAATAATTCTTCTTTTCATAATATTTTATTTCCTAAGGTCTGGTAATGGGAATCTGGCTGCTAATACAAATTCATGTGCTAAAACTTTGTCTAAACTATATAATAGTCTGTATCCTACATCTATATTAAGAAAGCTGGCAACATAAAAATCAAGTCCAAAGCCTGCACCTATTGTAAATGTAGCTTCAGGTTTAGTTACAGTAGCTTTAACCTTTCCTCCGTCTTCAAACCATCTGTCATAAGTATTAGCATTTATTTTAGCTCCTATAAGCATGCCTAAATATAATGACATCAATGGCGTTCTTCTGTATATTTCATCAGCTGTCAATACTTTTAATTCACTCTTTTTTATATGATAAATATGAAAGCTGTAATAAGCAGCAGCAAGTATAGTATGCTGTGATTGCTTTAGTATATTATTTTGATGATAATTTCCAGTCATACCATCTTTGAAAGCATATTCTAATTCCACTCTTACAGGTACAGACTTCTGATATCTATAAAAATCAAATCCTCCAGAAATTCCTGCACCAAGATAATTATTCATAACTCTTTGATTTTTAGAATTATATATACCAGAATCATTAAAATTATAAATTATTTTAGGAGCTATATAAAATGATTCAATCAATGGAAATAGAGATGAACTCATAAAGCAAGTTATTATTAATATCAATAAAATTCTTTTCATGACAAAAACCTTCTACAATTATTAAAAAGATATACCTATAGCCAATCTTGGAAGCGGTATTAGTCTTATGCCCGGAGTAAAAGAATAACCTATATCAAGCAATGATATATCTATGAAAGGGCGTACATTCCAATCTCCGCCTAAATCTATTTTAAAACCCATTTCTCCTGAAATATAAAAATCATACACAGTAGTTCTTTTATATTTAATACTGCCGTCATCTCTTACTTCTTTACCATTAACTATAAATGTAGTCATACCTACTTTTGGCAATAAGAAAAATCCATTAGCTTTATCATTCTTATTAAAGTAAAATCTAACACCTATAGATGCTGGTATTGCTATTGTGCTGCCGTTATAAAATCTTCCTAAAAAGGCAGAACTTATAATATTTCCTGTAGCACTATCAACACTAGGATCGCCGTAATCACCATAATGTGTATCAAAAGCATAGAAACCTAATGTTACATCTATTGACTGTTTTGGAAGATAGGTATAATTATATGATAATCTTATGCCGAATTTACCGTCATAAACTTTTCCGCCTGCTCCTTCCTGAGGTTTAAATACTAAGTCTGTAATAATAGGTATAGTTCCCATAGAAAATAAAGTAGTACCAAAGTCTACAGCTATATGATGTTTTAAGTAATCCTGAGCATGTACTGCAGAAGCAGAAGTAAAAACTAGCAAATATATAAAAATTATTATTTTTTTAGTATTCATATTTCAAATCCATTAAAATCTTAAACTAAATCCTATTCTTGGGAATAAGGCAAATCTTACATTTACAGCGAAGTTTCTCACCCAACTAGGAAAACTGTTCCAAGCAGGAATATTAAATGCTGAGAAACCAGCAGTTAATGAAGTAGTTCCTCCAGTTACAGTATTATATACATTTTCAGCCCAAGGTCTTACATAATACCCTATTTCAAGTAATGCTATATCTATAGTAGGTTTTACTCTCCATTCTCTTGTAGGGAATAATTCTATATTCCATCCTATTTCATAAGAAACATATAAAGCGGCATCATAAACTGTATGTTCTGTTTTTATACCAGTTAATCCATTTTCTGTAGAAACTGTATAAAAGAAAGCATCTAAGCCGAAACGGAATGCATTATAGAATTGTCTTTTAGGTCCGTAGAATTTTACGCCGAATGTAACAGGCATAAATACAAATGAGGCATTAAACTTTGTATCGGTTCCTACTACACTGGAATAATTTCCCTGTCCTAATGCTTCTAATAATTTTCCTGCATTTTCTTTTGATATATTCAAATCATAAGTGCTTGAGTAAACCCCTATTCCAGCCTCCATAGCTATTTGATTATGTACAAATATAGAATAAGAAATGGCAGGTATATACCAAGCAGAACCTTTTACATCTGCATAATCAAAATATTTAGCCACATCGCCGAAATCTGTTCCAATTAATCCTGCTATATTTACAGCATTGTTTGCTGCAGTATTGAACAATAATGGGAAATATATTGCTCCGCCCGGATTAAGATTAACACTTATCATTTGTCTTCCCTTTATCCAGCTGTAATCCTCTCCTGTTACCTCAGTAGATAAAGGAAGTCCTTTAGCAAATAAAGAAAAACTATTGAATAGAATGATTAATAATATTAAATATTTTTTCATAATGAGAACTCTGATTATTATTTTATAGCTTCACCGCTGCTAAAACCATTAGCAGAAGCTTTTAATATAGCTTCAACTTCTGCTGCTTTATCAGGAGTTAAATTAGTACCTGCAAGTATTTTATCTGAATTGCTTAAATCTATTTTGTCAGCACCATTATCTATAACAGCACTTATTAAGTTTCCAACAACTGCTTCTCCGCCTGCATCATCAAGTATATCCAATATAGTATCAACAGCAGCTTTTGCCTCTGCATTCATTTTTATAGCATAGAGAGTATCCCCTACTGGGGTAGCCATTATATAATTTCCATTGCTGTCTTTATATACCGCTCCTATACCTAGTACAGGTTCATCAAAAGTATAATTTCCAACTAGACCACCTGAAGAGATATTAAGATTATTGCCGCTTGCTGTAGCTCCAGACCATTTACCGCTTTGCATTTTAGAAAGTATTAAATCAGCACCAGGTTTCGTTACTTTTACACCGAAATCTTTAGTGCATGAAATTAATAATAAGAATGATATAATTAGTATGATAGATATTTTTTTCATGTGATATTTCCATAAAATAACTTATTATTTATATAATAAATCATTATGAAAATATTGCAATATTTTTTATATAAAAATTTTACTTTTTTGTAAAAAAAATGTTATGCATCTGTATGCTATTATATGTTTTTAGGCTAAAATCCTTAAACATTACTCTTTCATGCTTTTTTGTTTTTCTTTTTTGTCTATTACAGCCCTGCCAGCAAGTTCATTTTTTATATCATTAATGCTTATTCCTTTTTCAACCATAAGCACTAAACTATGATAAAGCAGATCAGATAGTTCATATATCGTTTCTTTTTTGCTGTCATTTTTTGCACCTATTATAACTTCGGTGCATTCTTCTCCTACTTTTTTCAGTATTTTATCTATGCCGCTTTTAAACAGATATGTTGTATAAGAGCCTTCTGTTTGATTAATTTTTCTTCCTTTTATAAGTTCATAGAGTTTATCTATAGAAAAGTCTTTATAATCTTCTTTAGAATAAACTTCATTCATAAAGCATGATTCTGATCCTGTATGACATGCAGGTCCATCCTTAATTACCTCTACAACTAAGGCATCATTATCGCAGTCGCTTTTTATACATTGTATATACTGATAATTTTCTGAAGTTTCACCTTTTCTCCAAAGTTTCTGTCTGCTTCTGCTGTAGAAACAGGTTTTCCCTTCTTCTATACTTATTTTTAAACTTTCTTTGTTCATATATGCTAATGTTAAAACTTCTTTAGTGTAATAATCGATAATCACAGCAGGTATTAAGCCTTTATCATCAAATTTTAACTCTTCTATTATTATATTATTTATATTATTCATAAATAAAATCCTTTAAAATATTGCTGATAGTATGCTATAATTACGTTTTTTTTGCAATATTCTTTGTAAAAAATTGATATTTTATTACCATTTATCTTGGGTATAAATATTGTACTTATTTTACAAGTTTAACTTATATTTTTTAACGCCCACCCAAGTGTTTATTAAGCCTGCAATTTATTCAACGCACGGTAAACTGATTAATAAAAAAATAATTAAATTAGAATTATTAAAATAGTTTTATTTTTTAGCTTTGTTCTGCGTGCGTAAATTAGACTGAAAATTTAAATAACACTTTGGGTGGGTACTAATAGATGTTAATTAAGCATTAAAAAATAGGAAAGTAACAATTTAGAATAAGGTAAAAAAGATAGAGGGTGTGGGTATAGTAAATTTGCTTGAAATAAAAATTATTTAAATTTATTATAAGTTAATAATTATTAAGAAGGTTGGATTATGAAAATTAGTGTATTAGCAGTTATATTAATTACTCTTTCTATTATATTTTATAATGAAATGACAAAATATTATTCTAATATAACAAATATAATAATAGAAGAAAGTAATGATGAAGAAAACAACATTTATAATGGAAACTATATACTAAGTGATAATAATATTATTTTAGAAAATAGTTATGATTTTGATAGTGATATAGAAACTAAAGAAATTCGCCGAAGCCACCGATGGAGAGATTATAGGGAGCATCCTAATGTAGATTTTAAAAAGGATTCAGAAGATTTATTTATTAGATTGGTAATAATATTTTTTATAGGATGTGCTGTCATAGGCATTTTGGCGGATATGCTTTTTTTTAAAAATTACTCTTATAAATTTTATATTATTACATTTGCTGTAATTCTTATAATGAGTTTGGCTATTATTTATAAAATACATGGAAACATGGCTATTTTTAATATGGGTGGAAGTATAGAGAGCGTACTAGAATTATTAGCTTTCTTTTCTGGCGGTATAATATCATTTATAGCATTGAGAATTAGTAAATACCTTAGGGATAATGATAATAAAAAAAATAAGTAATAATTTTATTTTATAGAGTATGATACATGCAATTTAAGAAAACATTTACTTTTATTTTCTTTTTGTTATAATTTTTGTATGAGAAATATTAACAGAATGAACGATTATTTTGTGCGTTATCTTTTAGGCTCTCTTGGTAATGAAGATATATTAGAAAATATAGTAAACTGTGTACTTAGAGATTCAAAATTTGATGAAGTTCATGATTTGGAGATTATTAATCCTCATAATCTGCCTGAAAATATTAATTTAAAAGAATCTGTTCTTGATGT
>NZ_CALXKQ010000016.1 GCF_944388875.1 uncultured Brachyspira sp. | reverse complement strand
ATTATAAGGGCGGGGTATGTTATAAAAATTTTAAAATTTATTTTCATTTTCCCACCCTTTATATTTTCTGCTTTAATATATAATTTATGCGTTATTTTTCTTTTTAATTAATTCTGTTATTATAACTGCCCACCCAAGTATTTTTTAAATTTATAGCCAACTCACCGCACGCAGAACAAATTTAAAACTATATATTTATTTGCAATTCAAATTTATGTTATATTAAAAATTTGGTTTATCGTGCGTTAATGAAAATTATAAATTTAATAAAAACTAGGGTGGGTGTGCTTTTGTAATTAGACGGTAAAATTAATTAGAATTCTATTTTCAATAAAAGCAAAAAATTTATAAGGGCGGGGTATGTTATAAAAATTTCAAAATTTATTTTCATTTTCCCACCCTTCATATTTTCTGCTTTAATCTGTAATTTATGAGTTATTTTTATTTTTAGTTAAAAATAGTTATAGCACTGACCACCCAATCGTTTTTTAAATTTATAGTCAACTAACCGCACGCAGAACGAATTTAAAAATATATAATTATTTGCAATTCAAATTTCTTTATATTAAAAACTGAGTTCAGCGTGCGTTAATGAAAATTACAAATTTAATAAAAGCTAGGTAGGGTATGCTTTTGTAATTAGACAGTAAAATTAATTAGAATTCTATTTTCAATAAAAGCAAAAAATTTATAAGGAGGGTATGTTTAAAAAAATTTTAAATTTACTTACATTTTCCCACCCTTCATATTTTCTACTTTAACCTGTAATTTCTGCTTTATTTTTCTTTTTAATTAATTCTGTTATTATAACTGCCCACCCAAGTATTTTTTAAATTTATTGTGAACTAACCGCACGTTTTTAATATAACTATATAAAAATACGAAATTTTAACATTTCTATAAAATAATTTTTATATCTAATCTTGTCAAGTACTCCTTAAATAATGTTATTACTATATTTTAAGTATTTGACAAAATATGATTATAGTATATAATATAATGCGTTTATAATGATTTAGGCTCGGGTGGTGGAATAGGTAGACACAACAGCTTGAGGTGCTGTCGGGTAACACCGTGCTGGTTCAAGTCCAGTCTCGAGCAAATTCATATTTTTATTATTTTGAATCTTCTTCCTTTTCTTCTTTTATATCTATTTTATTTACTATTACCTTATCTATTCTAGCACCATCCATATCAACAATTTCTATATTTAGATTTTTCCATTCTATAGATTCTCCCTCAGAAGGAACATGCTGCAGTAATTCAAGTATTAATCCGCTTATAGTATTATATGTGTTGGATGCATTCTCATCTTCTATTTCAAAATATTCTAAAAAATCATATATAGGACATTGTCCGTCTACAAACCATCCGCCGTTTTTTCTTTTCTTTATATCTTTGCTTTCCTTACCCTCTGATACGGAACCTACCAATGCTGAAAATATATCGCTTTGAGTTACCATACCGTCTATATTTCCAAACTCATCAGATATAAGACCTATTTTAGTTTTATTCTTTTTCATCTCTTCAAGAACTAAATATACTTCCATGTTATTATGAAAATAATTAGCCTTTTTAACAAATTTTTCTATTTTTGATTTTGAATTGTTTAATTTATCAAATACATCTGTTACTCTAATAACCCCTACAATATTATCAAGATTATTGTCAACAACAGGGTAGGCTGAAAATGAATGTTTTGATATAATTTTTTTTATTTCATCATTGCTCATATTGATATCTAAAAATACTATATCGCTTCTATGTGTCATTATAGACTCAATTTTTCTATCACCCAAAAAGAATGCCCTCTCTATAATATCCTGTTCTATATCTTTAACCTCTCCGCCTTGTCTTCCTTCTTCTATCATTGATTTGATTTCCTCTTCTGTTACAGGGCTTTTATCATCTTTTATTCCCAAAACCCTTGAAACTATAGAAGCACTTTTTGACAGTATCCAAACAAATGGAGCACCTATTTTTGAAAGTATAGTCATAGGTCTTGACACAACCTTTGCTATTTTTTCAGGCATAACCATTCCTATTCTTTTAGGTACAAGTTCTCCGAATATTAAAGTTAAATATGTTACTAATGCCACTACTATTACCTGTGCTATTATATGGGTATATGTTTGAGGTATATGAATTTTTGTGAGTATATTTGAAAGCTCTTTTGCAACAGTATCTCCTGAATATATACCTGTTAATATACCTATAAGCGTTATTCCTATCTGTATAGTAGATAAAAATTTGTCTGGGTCATTGGCTAGAGATAATGCTGTGGCTGCTCCCTTATTACCTTCTTTACTGTCTTTCATTAATGATGTTTTTCTTGCTGAAATTACCGCTATTTCAGACATGGCAAATATACCATTTAAAAGTATTAACACTATTATTATTATTATATCCATTTATATTTTATCCTTTATATATAATTTTTTAAAAATATTGCTGATTAATAATTGCATATTAAAATAATATAGAAATATATTTTTATGTTTTAAAGAATGATAAGTATTGAAAGTACTATCTCCTAACAATAATTAGGAGTTTTAAATAATTAAACCGCTGCATAAAAGATTTATTTATAATCCTATTAAACTAATAATATTTATGTATAGTATAATATAAATATTAAAAAATTACAAGATATAATATAAATATTTTTTACAATTTATAAAAAGCATCCTATATATTTGAGTATATAGGATGCTTATAATATGATATATTAATAAATTATAATTCTATTTTCTTGATTAACCCTGTAGCAAGTTCTGGTATATATATGGTTTCATTAATTACATCTATATCAGCAGCACCTTTCAATGAGCCTTCTATTTTTTCTAATTGCTCTTTTGTGTTTAAATCGAATGTATAAATGCATGCATTAGTACCGCCTTCTCCCCAATCTGTAACATATAATTTATTATTATATACTGCTATACCGTCTAATCCTCCGCTTCCTATTATAGAATCAGTCCATTTATCTAATCCTGTACCATCAGAGTTAAAACAATATATATATCCTGTATTATCTCCTCCCATAAATCCGCTTGTGGCAACATACAGTATTCCGTTATCAAATGCTATGCCGTTAGCACCATAAACATTATCAACAGTGTTTATAATAGAAAGTGATGAATTATTTTCTATTTTTATTATGTATACTTTGCTGTTTCCTGTATCTGTAACCGCTATAGTTTCATTATCTATGGATACTATATCATTTAATAGTTTAGCTTCATCTATAGTTAATCTTGTTATTATGGTATTATCTTTAACATTTCCTAGAACTACATTTCCAGATAAACCATTATCTCTATCATGATCTGCAATTGCAATAATATCATCAGTTATAAAATAGAATCCTCTAGGACCATCTAGTTCTCCATCAAAAAGTTTTATGGGATTGGAGCCGTCTTCATTAACACATAAAAAAAATCCATCTCTAGTTTTATTATCTTCTCCAATATTTGAAATATACAGTTTTCCATTTCTTAATCTAATACTTTCTGGAGAGGAAGTGCCTTCAACATTTATTGTTACAGCTTCTTTTATGCCGCTATTAGATGAAGAAGTTTTTTCTGTATTATTATTTGAACATGAAATGATAAATATTATACAAAATAATACAGCTGTTATTTTATTCATAGTTAAACTCCTTAATGTTTTTACTAACTCTATATTATTTTTTGTATATATCAATATAAAAATTTGAAATAATTTATTATGTAATAAATTTCCTGAAACAAATATAATCTATAAAAAACAAGTATTTTTAATATTTATTATTACAAATTATTTTTGTTATAATCTATGCTGTTATTTTATTGATAGCTTCTTCTAAATTATTAAAAGCAGAATCAGATAAATAATATCTATTGCTGTCATTATCTGATGTAATTTCATATTTTCCATCATTCATTTTGTTTAGAATGCTGTATGATAAAGTACTGCCTTCAGATGTTTGTATGCTTATCTTGTATAAAGATTGATTTTTTGCCATATTATTATCTTCTATTAATCCGTCAGCTTTTAAATTAGCCATTGCAAATACACTTGAATAGGCATCATTTACAGATATTGAATTGTTATTCCAAGTTTTAATCCAGCTGTTTTCATCATCCTTTGATTTTTCTAAAGTGTATGAGTTATTATTGTATTCTATAGTTATTTTTTGTATATTATCATGTCGTATGGAAGATATTGTTTTATTTATAAAATCGCTTTCTGTTTTATCGAATATATCTTTAGGATTTGAAGATGTATTTCCAAGCAAATATATATTTTTATCATTTGCTATTTGACCGTATACAGTATTTCCTATCGTTGATTTCATTCCGAATTTTATATTTCTAATTTCTTTTGAAGAATTGTCTAGTACCGTAACAGTTAATATTTCATCATCTGATAATTTATATTTTTGCAAGGCTTCTGCATCGCCTCTTGAAACTATTTCTACAGGCTGTATATTGTATAATACATTTGTCATTGATTCTATTAAAGAATTATCTGCATTATATTTATCATTTACAGTCCATTTATTATCTGTTAATTTTATTGATATATTCTCTTTATCAGCTCTATTTATTTTTATTTCTGTTATATTTGAATTTATTGCTTTTAAATTAGGTAATGAATATCCTTTATTTTTTAAGAATATTGTTATTGTTAGTATTATAGTTAAAATTATTATTATAGAGATTAGAGTTATGTATTTTTTATTTATCATTTAAATATTTTCCTTTTTTAGTTAATATATTATACTAAAAATGATATAATTGTAAAGTATTTTCATTATAAAACAGTATCTATTAATAATAGTAAATTCAAAATTATCAAAAAATAATACGTAATTTTTATTGTAAAACTTCTTTTAATCTAAAAAAATCATAATTTACATTATATATCTACATATTCATATATATAGTGCAATCCTTTCTGATTTTATTTATATAATTAACATTTTTTATTTAGCAGTATAAAATAAAATCATTAATTACAAAGGAGAGAGCAGATGAAAAAAATGCTTGTTTTAGTATTTATAGTTGCCTTATTTGCCACATCATGCATAGCACAGCATAAGCATATAGTAGGCAATGGTCCTCAAACAGGAGTTTCAGTATCAAGAAAGCAGTGGTATGCATTATGGGGATTGGTTCCTGTAGGTTTTGTGGATACTCATCAATTAGCAGGAAATGCTCAAAATTATGAGGTATATACTAGATCAAATGCCGGCGACTTTTTCTTAAACCTTTTAACTGGATTAGTATCTTTCACAAGTAGAACTGTTACAGTTACAAAGTAAAAATCAATCATAATTTATAAGGGCTGTTATAATATAATTTAATAGCCCTAAAATAAACGGACTTGTATGAATAAATATTTTTTAATTTCTTTAATTTTTGTATTATTTACATTAAGCTGCAGCAATAACAATAATAAAGAATATGATGCTGTGAGCAATAATGATTCTAAAGATATATTTTCAAATAGGGATATAATTTTTAAAAATTTGGAATTGAATAATGAAGAAGATAATTCAGTAAAAAATACCAATGAATATTCTATTTCAAATGCAGGAGTAAAATTTGCTCCTCCTATAAATTCTATTAAATTGTCTGATAAGGAAAGAGATGATATCATATCTCAAACAGGATACGGTAAGGATTATTTTTATACAGACAGCATGTTTATAGATGAAAATATAAAAATAACATGCTTGGCAGCCTATATGAAAAAAGATGAGGTATCATTGGATAATTTTATTAATTTTATAAGAAGCATGAAAAACGGTAATAATTTTACAGAAGAGTATTATATAATAAACGGCAGGAAAAATATTCAATTTAAAATAAATATGGACAATAATACATTTTTATTATATACAATTTTTGAACCTAAAAATGATTATTATTTTATATTGAATTATACTTTTCCAGTATCTTATTTACATGATTCAATTATTAGGATAGGCAGCTCATTAAGTTCAGTTAGATTTTAATTATGAAATATAAATTTATTATATTAATACTAATATTTTTAGGTGAATTATATCCTCAAACTAATTCATTTAAAGAAAAAATGGATTTTCATTCTAAAGAGGTTAAATCAGAGTGGAAATTTAATCCTTTAAGAGTTTATGAAACAGATAAATATTTGTATGGATGGCTTGATCCTGAAGTTTATAATTGTAAATATTGGATAGGCGATATATTTAGTATAGAAGATATGTATAATAATGGAAATTACCGTTTTGATAAAATGTCATTTTTTCATCAGCCTACTTTAGCTACAGAAATAAATCCTATAGTATTTAATTATAAAGATAAGCATAGATTCAAAATAGGTGTAGGTTTTTTAACACAATTTTTTTTATCAGTTTATAATCCAGATTATAAAATATTTTACGGAGAGAGTTTATTTTACGGCACTTATATGCAAGTAGAAGCATACTTTGATTATATATACAATGATGTTTTAAGGTTTAGATTTACGCCAATACGTCATATATGTACTCATATAGGAGGGGATATACTAGGAGATAATGAACTTTATGATAGAAACAAAGAAGAGTTTAGGGACTCGAGTATAGAACTTATGCATTTTTCTCTTCACTATAAATATGGTTATTTTACATTTTACGGAGGCTTCTCATTTGCTATGACAGGATTTGACGAGTCTAATTTTGTAAATTTATTTGGATTATATTATGGTACAGATTTCAGATATCCGTTATGGGGAGAAATAAGCTTAATAACAGGATTTTATTTAGGAGCAAGCTATGATAGGATCAACACTGTATTAAGAAGAAATAATACTGACGGATACAATATAGTGAATAGTTATGATAAATGGTTTCCTTCTATTTCAGTTGGAATAGGAATAGAGATTTACAGATTTGTAATAGGTGTTAAATATGAATATATGCGTTCAAGACAATTATATGCATATAGAAAAATGGAAAATAAATTAGGATTGGAAGTTTCTCTTTTCTTTTAATTATTATGTTTATTTAATGTATTTAAATAATTTTCTAATATTAAAACAGCAGCAATTAAATCATTTGCTTTTTTTTTGACATTTTTCTTTTTTCCTCTAAGTATAAAATCAGCCTCTTTAGAAGTGCCGTATTCATCAACAAAAACAATATTAACTTTTACACTTTTTAAAAGAAACTCAGAAAAGCGTCTTATTTCAGAACACCATTCACTTTCTTTTCCTTCATCAGATAGAGGAAGACCAAAAACAACAGTATTTATTTTCTTTTCTTCTATTATATCCATCAAAGCACGCTTAACTTTTCTTGCATTGCTTTCTTCTATAAGTCTGCATGGAAAAGGAATTTTTATATCCATATTCACAAATGCAGTTCCAGTTTTTTTTCTACCGAAATCTACTCCTAATACAGTTTCCATATTATTCTTCTGCTGTTATAATATCATATTTTTTAAAATCATGAGCTCCTGATTTTATATAGGCATTATCTATATTTCTAATATTGTCAACTTCTACAAACTCATTTTCTTCTGTTTTTATAAATAATTTGAATCTGTTATCATTATGATTTATAAAATCTTTTCCTATATATACTAAATTGTCTCCGTTTTTTATAGTGTTGTATACGGTAATTTTTGCATATTCATCTCCGTCATCAGCAATCATACCCATGAGTCTTCTTCCTTTAAGATATCCTTTAAGAGTTGGTTTTATATTATCTCTTCCGAAATAAAAACCAGTATCGCTTTCTCTTCTGCTTATAGTATCAAGTTCTTTTAAATAACTTGCAATAGGCTCTTTTTTTATTGCTTCAGGGTAGGATTCGTATCCTATTCTGTCAAGTAAGTCTAATAATACTCTATAAACTCTAACCGTATTAGCAACATAATACACACTTTTCATTCTTCCCTCTATCTTTATTGAGTCAATACCAGCCTTCTGAAGTAAATGCAAATATTCTGCCATCTGTAAATCTCTGCTGCTTAATATTGTAGAATGATCTTCTCCTTCTTCTATTTCCATGAACTCGCCAGGTCTTGTTTTTTCTTCTATGTATGTTTTGAAATTCCATCTGCAAACCTGAGAGCATTCTCCTCCATTAGCATCTCTGTTATTTAAAAAATTGGAAAGCAGACATCTTCCAGAATATGACATGCATACAGCCCCATGTACAAATGTTTCTAATTCCAAGTCTGTATTATCTCTGATTTCTTTTATTTCATCTAATGAAAGTTCTCTTGCAAGTATTATTCTGCTTGCTCCCAATGTTTCATATATTTTACATGAATAGCTATTTGTAACGGAAGCCTGAGTGCTTATATGAATATCAGCTTCAGGTATTATTTCTTTTACTATACCAAGTACTCCCAAATCAGAAACTATAAAAGCATCTATATTTATATCTCTAATTTCTTTTAGATATTCTTTCAAATTATTTTTATCATATTCATGCAAAAACGCATTTAAAGTTAAGTACATTTTTTTATTTAATTTTTTTGCTGTTTCTCCGCATTCCGCCAATTCTTCTATTGTAGTATTTTTGCTTTGATGTCTTAAATTAAATAATGATCCGCCTATATATGCTGCATCTGCTCCATAATGATATGCCACTTCTAATTTTTCTTTATTTCCTGCTGGTGCCAAAAGTTCCATTTTTTATATATCCTAATTAGTTTTTAATTATTCTATATTAAAATCAGCAAAAAGTATATATTAATTTAAATATTATTATCTATATTATTATTTTAAATATAATGTATAATATATAGTATAATTTAAATGAAGTTTATCATGGGGTATATTTATGGATCATAAGGAGATAAAACATTTAAGGGATGAATTATTCAATGGAGAATATTCGAATATATTAAAGCCTTTATCAGCAGGTAATACTTTTTTAGTAAGATCTACATTAGAATCTTATATGAGAGAGTTCACTGAGAAAAAGAAACTGCATGCGATAGAGTTATTTACTTCTGAGAATTCTAAATTAAATTATGAAGATGACGGCAGTGTTTTGAAGGTTATAAAAGATTTGATTGATAATAAAAACATAGCTGGCATTGAAAATATAGATTTTGATTTAACAGCTAATAATGCTTTGCTTTACGGAGATTTTGTAAGATTTATTTATGCTTTTTATTTTGGAGGTTATAGAGAAGAGCTTAATTTGCTTGTAAAAAGTGTATATGAGCTTATTTCAAAAATTTCTCATAATTTGGTAAGCAGTTTTCTTAATACTAGTTATATTAATAAGGTTAGTATAGTTATAACAGCATCTATATATAGAAGTATACTTGATGTGCTTTCAGATTTTTCAGAAATAGCAGGAGATGCTAGGTCTAGGGCAGAAGTTATGTATTATAAAAGTTATATTACATGCAATGTTATGGCTAATTATAGAGGATTAGTTGGTCCTGATATGATAAAGACTGGATTATGTTTTGAGGAGATAGAGGACTTTGAAAAGGCAGAAAAGATATACGAAGCTATTATAAGTGATTTTGAATGCGTATTATCAGGTATTACATATAATTTTGATAAATATGATGCTAAGGATAAAGCAGAAGATTATGTTTCTTTAGTTTCATTATGGCAGGCTTGCGACGGCATAAATAGAATAGAAAATATTAATAAATATGATGCCAAAATGGAAGCAATAGAAGAGGCTATAAAAAAACTTAATAGTATGTAAATAATTAATATTGATATATAAGCATTTTTATGTTAATATACGTATATGGATAGTAAATTTAATATAGAAATATTCGATGATGTAGGTGTGTTAAAAGAATTGGCTAAAACTTGGCATGCTTATTATAATTTTAGAATGTCCTGTATATCATTAAAAAATTCTGAATATCTTTTAAGTATTTTATCATTAATATTAAATCCTGATAATCATTATGAGTTTAAAGATATTGCTATTATATCATACAGCATATTAGAGGAGTATCAGTCTAAGCATAAGGAATTTAAAATATTAAATGAGTTTTTATATAAGGATTATAATTCTGAAATTTTTTCTAAAATAGTTAGTATGCTTGAGGATAGAGATATTTTTATTGATAAATCTTATGATGATAATATAGCATATATAGATAGTTTGGATTTGGATCCATTATTAAAACTTTTAATTTATCAAAGGGTATCTTATGAATATGTTAAGGAATTAAAGAGTTCTTTTATTATATGCAGAGTTGTTTTTAATCTTTATTCATGTAAATTAAAGTTATTAGATAATCCTATACTTTATCCTTATCAATTTTTTGTAAACTGTATGAATAATGATTCTAATATAGAATCTATTAAAACATATTTAAAATTTTTACGAGGTATATGTTTGTATGCTGTTGATACTATAGAATTTGTGAATAAGAATTTACTTGAGCTTAAGAATAGATTATCCAAAAATAAGAATTTTAAGAAAGCAGCAAATCCTAACATATTTTCTATCATATTTACAACACCATATATAAAAATAGTAGATTTAATGTATATGTTTGAATGGAAGCGTGATAAAGCAGCAAGATTTTTATCAAGATTAAAGGATGAGGGTCTTTTTGTAGAAACTAAGATAAAAAAAGAAAAATTGTTTATTAATAAATATATAATAGATTTATTTGAATCTGGTAAAAATGACAAACCCGATGAATTTTTAAGTAAGTTTGTATAAAAATACTTGACATTTTTTTGAAAACATGTAAAATAGTTTAAATGTTTAATATTGTATATTTTTACATCGCGGGGTGGAGCAGTTGGTAGCTCGTTGGGCTCATAACCCAAAGGCCGTAGGTTCAAGTCCTGCCCCCGCTAATAGCCGAAAATATTTTAGGCTTGTTTTTCGGCGGCGTGGCTCAGGTGGTTAGAGCATGCGGCTCATATCCGCAGTGTCAGGGGTTCAAGTCCCTTCGCCGCTAATATTTTATAAAAAGGCAGGTGAGTTAATTGGTACGTGTATTCGCTAATGAAGGTGAACAAATAGAAAGCGTTATTAAAAGATTCCGCAGAGCTTGTGAGAACGAAGGTATTTTACAAGACCTTAAAGAAAAGCAGTTCTACAAAAAGCCTTCTCTTGAGAAAAAACTTCAGAGAGAAAAAGCTCTTAAAAGAATGAAAAGAAAAATTAAAAAAGAACGCAGACTTGGTTTACTTTAATAGTCATCTGTATTTTTTATTTAAAAGCATTGGTATTTTTAATATCAATGCTTTTTTAATAAATACAGTATACTTGAAAATATTTATTTTTTAGTGTATAATTCATTCAATTTTAAAATGAAATAATTTTAAAAGTTTAATATGCTAATAATTTTTATTTATAATATTTAAGGAGAAAAATGTATGGCAGCAAAACAGCTATTATTTGATGAAGAAGCTAGACGTGCCCTTATGCGTGGGGTAGATGCTTTAGCTAATGCCGTAAAGGTAACTTTAGGACCTCGTGGACGTAACGTTGTTATAGACAAAAAATTCGGTCCTCCTACTATAATAAATGATGGTGTAACTATCGCTAAAGAAATAGAATTAGAAGATCCATTTGAAAATATGGGTGCTCAAATAGTTAAAGAAGTTGCTACTAAAACTAACGATGTTGCAGGCGATGGTACAACTACTGCTACAGTTTTAGCTCAGGCTATGGTTAAAGAAGGTTTAAAAAATGTAACAAGCGGTGCTAATCCTATGCTTATTAAAAGAGGTATAGAAAAAGCAGTTAATGAAATAGTTGCTCATATTAAATCTGAAGCTAAACATATTAAAGGCAAAGAAGAAATTGCTCAAGTTGCTACAATTTCTGCTAATAATGATAAGGAAATAGGTACTTTAATCAGCGATGCTATGGATAAAGTTGGTAAAGAAGGTGTTATTACTGTAGAAGAAGCTAAATCTTTAGAAACAAGCCTTTCTTTAGTAGAAGGTATGCAGTTTGACAGAGGTTATATTTCTCCATATTTTGTAACTAATGGGGATAGTATGACAGCAGAATTAGAGGATGCTTTGCTTCTTATTTATGATAAAAAAATATCTAATATGCAGGAGCTTCTTCCTATACTTGAACAAATAGTACAAACTGGAAGACCATTCCTTATTCTTGCTGAAGATATTGAAAATGAAGGTTTAGCTACTTTAGTATTAAACAAAATGAAAGGTGTTTTAAAAGTTTGTGCTGTTAAAGCTCCTGGTTTCGGTGATAGAAGAAAAGCTATGTTAGAAGATATCGCTATTCTTACTGGCGGACAAGTTATCAGTGAAGAATTAGGTATGAAACTTGAAAATGCTACTATAGAACAGCTTGGAAAAGCTAAAAAAATCACTGTAGATAAAGAAAATACAACTATAGTTGAAGGTGCTGGAAGCAAGGCAGATGTTCAGGCTAGAGTTGCTACTATTAAAAAACAAATAGAAGAAACTGACAGTGATTATGACAGAGAAAAATTACAAGAAAGATTAGCTAAACTTTCAGGCGGTGTTGCTGTTATAAATATAGGTGCTGCTACAGAAGTAGAAATGAAAGAGAAAAAAGCTAGAGTAGAGGATGCTTTATCTGCAACTCGTGCTGCTGTTGAAGAAGGTGTAATTCCTGGCGGCGGTATCACTTACTTACATGCTCAGCATAAACTTGAATCTATTGCTGTAGATAATGCTGATGAGCAGGTTGGTGTTAATATAGTAAAAAGAGCTATTGAAGAGCCTATAAGAATGATAGCTACAAATGCTGGTTTAGATGGTTCTGTTGTTGCTATTGAAGCTAAAAAACAAAAAGGTAATATGGGTTTCAATGCTCTTACTAATGAATGGGTTGATATGCTTAAAGCTGGTATTATTGATCCTGCTAAAGTTTCAAGAAGTGCTTTACAAAATGCTGCTTCTATTGCTAGCCAAGTATTAACTGCTGAAGTTATTATTACTGATATACCTGAACCAGAAAAAGCAATGCCTCCAATGCCTGGCGGCGGAATGGGCGGTATGTATTAATAAACAGCCTATTTAAGATTAGAATAAAAAATAATCATATAAATGAAAAAGCCTCAGTATTTTACTGAGGCTTTTGTTTTATATATTAAAAAATATTGACAAATGCTAAAAATATTATATACTCTAATATATAGAATTATTAAGGATATTATAATGCATAATCGCATCGCATCGCATCGCATCGCATCGCATCGCATCGCATCGCATCGCATCGCATCGCATCGCATCGCATCGCATCTAAATAAAATTTATAAATTATTTTATATATTAATGATACCTAAGTTCATTATTCATTTTTGTATTGCATTTTATCAGATTAATTTAAATAAATTTTTATTATTAATAAATTTTCAAATTAGTTATTTTAGCAATTTGAATATACAAATTTGCAATAAATAAAAAATTTAATAAAAGGAGAAAAATATGGGATTGTTTGATTTTTTAGAGGATGCTTTTGATGCAGTAACAGATCTTGCAGGTGAAGCTCTTGAAGTAGCTATGGATGTCGGAGAAACCATAGGTGATGCTGTAGGGGATGTTGTTGATGGGGTTAGAGATATTGCTGAAGATGTATTAGATGGTATTTTTGATTGCGGAGATGCTATAGTATACGGACTATGTTCTACTGTTGGTACTGGTGTGGCTGGGGTAATTGGATATATTACAGGACTATTTTCAAATGCTAAAAAAATTAAAGTTGGACAATATACAGAGGAACAAAAAATTGCTTTGAATAAAAGAATAAATGAGAATTTGAAGACTAACAATGTTAATTATATAGATGCAGGAATACTTAAAAGAGTATATGTGGAAGATGAAAATGGCGATTATTTGGGTAATGTTCCTCTAGAAACAGAAGTAAAAGAAGGTGTTTATTATGTCTAATTCTATTAAAGAATTATATGAAATAAACAAAAATGATATTCATAATAATAACTCATCATATAAATTATTATATGATGAGTTGTTAGATAAGCTTAATAGATTTGAGATTAAAGATGATAATTTGAATACTTTTTATATTTATATAGTTTATTCTCCTAATGATTTTAAAAACATTTCTAATAGGGGTAATATTATATATGCTTATGAAAAAGAAGTTGAATTTAATTCAGAGCAGGAAATAAAAATATCTCTATTTAAAACTCAGATAGACTTTATAGAAAAAAATATTATTAAAGAAAACAAATTAGATGTAAAAGTAATAATCGCATTTAATTGTAAAAAAGAGGTTATAGAAAATAAATATTTTATAAATACAGATAACTCAAAAAAAGAAGAAGTCAAACTTAATGTATTTCCAATAGAGCCTAAATATAATATGAGTCAAATTATATTGAATGATTCTACATTTGAAGAGATACAAAAGGTTTCTACATTAATAAAAAATATACAAAAAATCTATTATGATTGGGGATTTTCTGAAATAGACCCTGTTCCAAGATGTATAGTTAATTTTTATGGTCCTCCTGGTACGGGAAAGACTATGTCAGCACACATAATAGCAAGTGAGCTGAATACAAAAATATTGCCTTTAAATTATTCTGATATTGAATCAAAATTTGTAGGAGATGCCCCTAAAAATTTGGTTCAGGCATTTGAAATAGCTAAAAGGGAAAATTGTCTTTTATTTTTTTGATGAGGCGGATTCTTTTTTGGGTAAACGTATTACAAATGTATCTTCCAGTTCGGATCAGGCAGTTAATTCTTTGAGAAGTCAGATGCTGATACTTTTAGAATCATTTAATGGAGTTGTAATATTTGCAACTAATTTGCATGAAAATTATGACAGTGCTTTTGAGAGCAGAATTTTAAGGCATATTAAATTTGAACTTCCTGATAAAGATATAAGATTGAAAATTATAAAAAAGATGATACCGTCAAAAGCTCCTATTGATAGAGAAGTATTTGATGATGAATATTTAATGTCTTTGAGTGAAATAATAGATGGTTTTTCACCTAGAGAGATAAAAAATACTATTTTAGAAGTTTGTATATCAAGTATACAAAAAAATGCTAAAATGGATAGAAAATTATTTGATGAGGTATTCAGTAAATCAAAGGAAAAATTTGAGCAATTAAAAGCTAAATCAAAGGCTAAAAAAGATAATTTAAGTTCGCAGATAAAAGATAATTTGGACAATAAAAATTATAATGTTCAAACAGAGGATGGCAAATATGTAGATGCTAAAGATATTGATGACAGTTCAGATAAATGTAATGAAAATAATGATAATTTAAATGATGAGAAGAATGTATAAATATAAATTAATAATGGAGATATAAAAATGCAATATAATTTTGATAAAAATTCATTAACAAAATTAAAAAAATAGTTAGAAGAATTTACTGTTAAATTAGGTGATAGTATAAAAGATATATTGGAAAAACTTAATTTAGGTGATGAGTTTAATGGAGTACCTGAAGAAAAACTTATAGAAGAATTAAAGAAATCTTGGAATCTTGAGGAATTAGAATTAGAAGAATTAACATTAGAAAAATGCATAGAATTAGTTAAATCAGAATTTAATCCTAAAAAGAATGCATCAGCTTGTATTTTGAATAAAAATAATATTGATAAAAGTATAAAGTTTAAATATGAAATTCATATATGTTTTATAGATAATAAGAATGAACCTATTTTAGATGGCGGTTCTAAACGCTGGCTTATTTATACAAATAAGTTGGATAATAATTTGATAAATCAATTTGGTAATAAAGATATGATTGTGTTGAAGTAATTAATCGGAGTAATATTATATGTTTTCTTTTATATTTGAGATAATAAGTTCTATATGGGATTTTATTAAACACATATTTGTTCAGATTGTTAGTTTTGTAAAAAATATATTCAGTTTCTTTAAAAATAGAAATAGAATGCAGAAACTGCAGCAGGATAAAAATGTTTTAGCAACTACTATTAAGCAAAATCTTGAGGATGGGAATGTCAATGTTATAAATTGTTTATATGATAAAAATAGAGGGGAAGTTATTGATTATGAGGAGGATGCGGTTGGTATAGAAGCTGAGGATTTAGACAGTGAAACTAGAAGAGCATTTGGTAATAAGGATATGATAATATTGCAATAAGTTTAAGGTATAAAAAATATGCTGTATAAAATAGTAAAAAAAATTTTAAGTTTTTTCCCTTTTCTTAATAAAGAGGATTATTTAAAAAATGTGGTAGAAAAAGATATACTAAAAATGGAGGACTTGATAACATTTTTTAAGAGTGAAGATATTATGGAAAATCTAAAATCTGATGCCAATATTTTAGCTGTTTCTACAATATCAAAAGATAGAGATTATTATAAAATAATATGTACATTATATAATAATGAGAAAAAAGAAGTTTTAATTGATGATAATTTATCTGTAATGTTTAAATCTAAAGATATAGATGATGATTTAAAAAAAGCCTTTTCTGATAAGGATATGATTGTATTTAAATAATATAATTATATTAATTTATTTTTTACTCTTTTTTCCATTAGGATTTTTTGAAGTTATATTCTTATGTACATTTTTCTTAGTAGGCTTTAATTGTTTAAGCTGATTAATTTTTTCTCTTATCTCAATAGCTTTTTCAAATTCTAAACTGTCAGAAGCTCTTTTCATTTCTTTTTCAAGCTCTTTTATATAATCATCGCTTTGCTGTTTAGGGTCAATTTTTACCCTCTCATTAAAGCGTCTGAAATCAAAATGAAGTTCATAAGAAGTTTCAACTTTTTCTTCTCTTTCTATTATGTCCTGTATTTTTTTGATAATAGTTTTCGGAGTAATATTATGCTCTTTATTGTACTCCATCTGTATTTTTCTTCTTCTTTCTGTTTCCTCTATTGCCACTTTCATAGCATCGCTTATACTGTCAGCAAACATTATAACTCTGCCATTAGCATTTCTAGCAGCACGTCCTATAGTCTGTATTAGGGTGGTTGTATTTCTTAAAAAACCTGTTTTGTCTGCATCAAGTATTAATATCAAAGATACTTCGGGTACATCAAGTCCCTCTCTTAAGAGATTTATACCTACAAGTACATCAAAAGCACCTAGTCTTAAATCTCTTATTATCTCTACACGTTCAACAGTTTGAATATCAGAATGCAGATAACGAGTTCTAACTCCGTTTTCATTTAAATATTTTGTGAGGTCTTCAGCCATTTTTTTTGTGAGTGTGGTTATAAATATTCTTTCATTATTTGAAACAGTTTTTCTAATTTCTTCAAGTATTTTATCAATTTGTCCGTCAATAGGATATACTTCTATAATAGGATCGAGAAGTCCTGTAGGTCTTATTATCTGCTCTACAACCTGACTGCTTTTTTTAAGTTCATATTCAGCAGGCGTAGCACTTATATATATTGTATCATTGGTGAGCTTTTCAAACTCTTCAAAAAATAAAGGTCTGTTATCAAGTGCAGAAGGAAGTCTGAATCCGTATTTAACTAAAGTTTCTTTTCTGCTTCTGTCACCAAAAAACATTCCTCTAATCTGAGGCACGCTCACATGCGATTCATCTATAATAGTTAAAAAATCTTTTGGAAAATAGTCTATTAAACAAGCAGGTCTGTCTCCTTCTTTACGTCCTGATAATGGTCTTGAGTAGTTTTCTATTCCAGCACAGTATCCAACCTCTCTAAGCATTTCTAAATCATATTTAGTTCTTCCGTATATACGTTCTGCTTCTACTAACTTTCCTTCAGATTTGAATTTATTATATTGCTCCTCAAGTTCTTCTTCTATTAATTTGATACCAGCCGCCAGCTTTTCCCCGCCTGTGACAAAGTGTTTGGCAGGGTATATTACAACTCTTTCCTGCTCTGCTAGTTTTTGTCTTGTAATAGGATTAATTTTTATTATACGCTCTACTGTATCCCCAAAAAATTCTATTCTTATAACCTCATCAGAATAGGCACTCATTATTTCTAGTGTATCACCTATTACCTTAAATTTTGCACGTTCAAGTACATCTTTAACACGTTCATACTGAATGGAAACTAATTTTTCTATAATTTCATCTCTGTCATATTCTCCGTCTTTTTCTATTGATATGTATAGTTTTCTGTAATCTTCAGGAGAACCCAAACCATATATACATGAAACAGAAGCCACTATTATAACATCACGTCTTTCCAGAAGCGAAGTAGTTGCCTTAAGCCTTAATCTGTCAATCTCATCATTAACTGAAGCATCTTTATCAATATATAAATCTTTAGCAGGTACATAGGCTTCAGGTTGATAATAATCATAATATGAAACAAAGTATTCTACAGCATTATTAGGAAAAAAATCTTTAAGTTCTCTGTAAAGCTGAGCTGCCAAAGTTTTATTATGCGACATTACAAGAGTGGGTCTGTTTGCTTTTTCTATAACATTTGCTATAGTAAAAGTTTTTCCGCTTGCTGTAACTCCCAAAAGAGTTTGATATTTATTTTTATTTTCAAGTCCTTTTACTAGAGATTCTATTGCGGTAATTTGATCTCCAGATGGTTTGAAATTGGATTCTATTTTAAAATTTCCCATCTATTGTAGTTTATTTTCCTTAATAAATTTTATTTTTTTCATTATATTATATAATAATTTTTTTTAAAGTATATTATTATTTTATAACAATAAATATGTAAAAAATAATAATGTTATTGACTTTTATTTGTATTATATTATAATAGAACGTGATTTTTATTAGGAGTATTTTATGGGAATGCCGCAGATAACAGATGAACAAGTTATTACATTAATTAAAACCACATCAAATTTACCGTTAGTAAAAGTTAGCAGGGAAGATTATTTAAGGAAAGAATTTTCTAAAGATTATTATCATATAATGGATGATATTTTAGAAAAAGGTCCTTACGAAGCAGGAGTTCCTATAGATGTTATAGAAAAGAAAGCTAAATTTGCAATCTCTTATGAGAGAACAAAAGCGTCAGCTATTTCATTTTTAACAGGATTACCTGGAGGAGTTGCCATGGCTGGTACTATACCTGCAGATTTAAGCCAGTTTATGGGTCATTGTATGAGAATTGTTCAGAAGTTAGCATATTTATCTGGAATGCCTGGTTTTTCGGATTCTAATGATATGACTGATGAAGAAGCTAATATAGTATTGATATATTTGGGTGTTATGTTTGGAGAATCTCAGGCTGCAATGGCATTAAAAACACTTGCTAAGTATTTATCAGGAGTTGCTTTAAAAGAAATTCCTAAGATAGCTTTAACAAAAGTTGTAGGATATCAAATGATAAAGAGTATTTTAAAAGCACTTGGTATAAGATTAACGAAAAACTTAGCAGCAAAAACAGTTTCTAAGATTATACCTATAGCAGGCGGAGTAATATCAGGCGGAATGACATTCATTACTGTAGAGGTGATGTCTAAAAGACTTTATGATAAGCTTGCTGAATCAAGGTTTGATAATAATTAATTTCAATACATTAATTATTTTAATTTTATAAGTTTTAAATCTACAGCTATCATAAATACACATGGTAAAAATATTAAAGTTATAAGAGTAGAGAATATAAGTCCGTAAGCCAAACTCATAACTATAGGTACTATCAAGTCAGCACGTCCTCCTATACCATAAACTGTTGGAAGAAGCCCTCCTACTGTTGTTATTGTAGTTAAAAATATAGGAAGAAGTCTTTGAGTTGCACCTTCTACTATAGAATTGAATGCAAATTTTTTAGGATTGCTTAATGCTTCTGAATCAGTTTTTCCCACTTCTATGATTTTGTTTATTAAATCTATCATTATTATTCCGTCATTAACAAGAACTCCGCATAATCCAACTATTCCTATAAATCCTATAAATGACATAGGCATTCCGTGAATATAGAATGCTATAAATACTCCTGTTAATGTGAATGGTATCAAAAACATTATCATCAAAGGCTGAATGAATTTTTTAAATTGCAGTAATAGTATTAAATATATCAAAACTATAGCTATTAATAATGTAGATGCTAGTCCGTCCAATGCTCCTACAGTTTGATCCGCCTCTCCTCCGAAACCTATTATTATACCGGGATATCTTTGACTTATATCTTTAAATTTATTCTTTACAGCAAACATAACTTGTATTGATGTATTTTTTCCTTGGATTAAATCTGCTGTTATTGTTATGCATCTTTGTCCGTTATAATGCCTAATAGCAGATACGCCGTTTGTGTTAATTATGTTTGCAACATTTTTTAAATATAAAAGTCTATTGTATGTATTAGGTATAACAAGATTATTCAATACATTTGTGTCAAATATATAATTTCTATCCAATTGAACCCTGAAATCCAGTCTATAATCTAGTTCCTGAATATATGTAGCAACTGTTCCGCTATATGCTGTTCTTAATTCATTTGCAACATTAGCTACATTCATTCCTAATTGTGCTATTTCATCATAATTAAATATAACTCTAAGTTCATCTTTGCCTATTTTATCATCATCATAATAGTTTATTACTCCGTCTAAACTAAGCAAATATTCCTTTACTTCATCTCTTACCTTTCTGGTTTTGTTTATATCATTTCCAACTATTTTTATATCCACAGCTTTGCCAGGGTCCATAGGAAGTTTTACTGATACCATTAAAGCATCCAACTGCTGTCTTAAAGTTGTTTTCTCTAATTCTCTATTTATATCATCCATTATATCATAAGCTGTTTTCTTTCTTTCTGTTGATGATATAAGATAAACTGTTATGCCTGCAAGATTAGCTGATTCTTCTGATATATCAACTATATTCTGATTTACCTGTTTTCCTACAACGCTATTGACTGCTATTAAGTTTTTAGGATCAACCGATTTGTATATAACATTCTCTATTTCCTCAACATACTTCATAGTATTCTTTATAGAGTTTCCTATACCTGAGTCAATATTTATCATTATACTGTCAGAGCTTGTATCATATATAAGTATGAACTTCTGCAGGCTTTCTTTAGCCAAAAAGAATGAAAATATTAAAAGAACTATAAAAAATAAAACTACTAAATATCTGAATTTTAATAATGTCTTTAATGCTTTATTAAAAGGATTTTTCATAGCATTGAAAAGTTTTTCTTTATCAAAGTCCAGAGGATTTTTAATCTTTTTTAAGAATGCTAATTTTTTATTCGTTTTATCCTGCAAGTTATTTGGAAGTAAAAATATTGCCTGAAACAAACTAGCAAGTAATGCCACCACTACAACTTTTGGGAAAGGAGCTATTAATTTACCTACAACATCCTTAGTTAGAAGCATTGGCATAAATGCAACAACTGTAGTCATGGTAGCAACCATTATAGGATTTACGACATCCTTAACAGCATCAACAGTACCATCCAATCCAGTTTTTCCTGATTTTTGGAAATCGTATATATTTTCGCATACTACAATGCTGTTATCAACAACCATACCTATTACAGTAATTATTCCTGCAAGCGATATTATATTAAAAGTTAAATCAGAAAAATTAATATATGAGAATGTTATAAATATTACAACTATCATTCCAATGCTTGTAAATAATGCACTTTTGAAATCTAAAAATATTATTAGAACTATAAGTATTATTATAAATCCAAATATCAAATTGCTAGTTGCCACATTTGTAAGTGCTAATACCATCCTTGAAGTTTCTCCCATAGTTGTAACTTCAATATTTTCAGGTATTAGTTTTTGATTATTTTTTAAGAAATTATTAATGTTTTCTGTAGTTTTTACTATATCAGCATTTTCTTTTTTTTGTATGCTTAGAGAATATCCTTCTATACTATTTATTCTTACATATATAGACTTTTCAACGAATCCTCTATCAACTTTTGCTAAATCCTGTATTCTTACTCTTTGTCCGTTAAAAGTGGAACGCACTACAACATTAGTTGCTTCTACAGGGTTTTCAAATTGTCCCATTGTTACTATCGTTTTTTCTTCTTCATTTTCCTCTAATTCAGTATATAGAGGCTTTTTAAAATCTCCGCTTGTAGCTCTTATATTTCTTGCAGAAAGAGAGTTTACTATATCAGTTAAAGAGATGTAGTATTCCTGAAGTTTTTTTGGGTCAGCAAGTATTTTTACTTCAGGGTCTGTTCTTCCCTGCACAGTTATATCAGCAACCCCGTCAACATATTTTAATTGTCTTTCTAATTCTTTACTGAAATCATATAAAACTTTTTCATCGCCTTCAAATCCTTTTTTAAAATGAACTCCTATTTTGTAAATAGATGTAAGTTTTGGGTTTATATCCGTTATTTCTATAGTTTCAACATCTTCTGCCATATCTGGAACACTTTGCATTTTTCTGAATATGTCGTCTTTTGCCTTGCTTGTATCTATTTCCATATCTAATTGCACAAATATTATTGCTGCATTTTCTGTTATTATAGAAGTAAATTCATCTATTCCAGATATTGTTCTTAATTGATCTTCTATTTGTATAACTGCATTTTGTTCAACATCTAAAGGAGAGGCACCAGGGTATACTACTTGTAAAATCATTAATTCTAAATCTGTAGAAGGAAATGATTCTTTATCTATATTATAGTACGAATATAGTCCTATCATAATAGATACAAATATTATGATATTTACCAGCATTCTATTATTTGCAAAAAAATATATTAAATTTCTCATAGTATTAAAAATCTCTAAATAATTATTCCTATTAAGATAGTATATAAATTTTTATATGAATTTATACCTCTTAAAATAAAAAAATATAATTATTATTTTTTACTTTGACATAAATTAAAATATGTCTATAAAATAGTATATTTTTAGACTAATTAATAGACATAAATATTATAGTGTTGATTATAATATAAATTTTTTTCATTTATCATTTATTATTGTTATATTAACAGTTTACATTTTATAAGATTATAATATAATAATCATAGTCAATAATATTTGAAATCAATTAACAATATTATTTTCTTTTATAGTTTATAGGAACATTGTGTATGAAAAATGATTCAAACAAAAATAATGCAAGAGTAAGAAAAACTAAAAAATTACTTGAAGATTCTTTAGGTCTTTTATTAGAAGAAAAACCTTTTGAAGATATTAGAGTAATAGATATATGTGCAAAGGCAAATATGCATAGAAGCACTTTCTATACTTATTACAATGATAAATATGAACTATTAAAATCAAAGTTAGATGAATATGAAGCCAAATTTTTAGAAGATTTAAATAGATATAAAATAGAAAATAAATTAAAAGATTCTCATATAGATATAATGGAAAAAATACTTCAATATTTTTATTTGAATAGAAAATATTTGAAGATAATATTTCAGAATAATAAGGATGGAAGTATTACTAAAATTTTAAGAGAATACTTAGCTTCTTATGTAATAGAAGGAATAAAAGATTTTAAAACTATACGTCATGATAAAGAAAATGTTATGAGAATTATGGGCAGTTTTTATTCAGGAGCTTTTATATCAGTTCTTACAGATTGGATTTTAAATGACTGTTTCATCTCTGTTGAAGATTTGGCTGTATATATATCAGATATAATAATGCAAAGAGTTTTTGCAGAATAATTTAAATCATTTTAAATTAAAATATTCATATTACTTTTAAAGTAAATATTCCAATGTCGATAATATAAAAAAATAAAATAATTATTTTACTTTTATACGCTTTAATTGATTTAATTAATTAGGTGTAATTATGAAATAAGGAGAATACAATTATGAAGAAGATAATGGTATTTTTGTCAATGTTTTTTATATTATCATTTAGTTTGTTAAATGGACAAAACATTACAAAAGACAGTGATTATTCAAAGAATTGGGCAAGTTTTGTTTTTAAAAAGACAATAGATATGAAAGGGGCATTATATGAGGGAAGACCTGGAGGAGATTTAGAATTAGTTTCAGGAAGAACTCCTATGCTGCTTATAAAAATGTATAAATTTGTAGGGGCAAGATCAGATAATCATGCTTATTATTCTCATCAGGTTCCTATATCTATGTTTTATGATAATGCCCCTGCTTTAGGAGTTAATTTGGTTGAAGGATACTCTATTGAAGAGGGAAAAGTTATGAGATATTCTAAATATGTAAGAAGCTATCAAGGTAAATTGGATTCATGGAAAAAAGCCAATTCTGTTTATACTAATAACAGATGGGTTGCTAATACCGATGCTGATTGGAGTTCTTATCCAGTACCTCAGCCTGAAGATGTTAATTGGGCAGACGGAGAGTATGCAGGAGATTTATATTAATTAAAAACTGTAAATGCAATATATTTTTATTATTTTAGTCATCATATTGCTTCTTGCAGTTTTATTTTTTATCAATAATAAGAAAGTAGTATCTTATGATAATGAATGGGTAAAACTGGTTAGAAATAGAACTGTTGATTCTGATAAATATTATTTGTTTAAAGATGATGCTGAGCTTATTGTAGATAATAAAAAGAAATTAATATTTATTAAGGCTAAATATAATAATATGGCTGTATACAGTAATACAGATTATTTGAATAAATTTATGTTAATTTTTTCAGGATATCCTTCTATAAAGGCTACTTTTATGGAAGGATATATTGTTGAAAATAATAGACTATATTACACTTATGCTTATAAATCTTCTTATTATGAAAGACTTCATAAATGGATGGAGCTTAATGGAGTTTTTCAATCTAAAGAAGTTTGGGTTGCTAAAAAAAATATAAAATGGAATAGTTTTCCTTCTCCTCAATATAATGATATAAATTGGGAGAAAAAGGCTATGATTGGACTGCTGTCATAATAAAAATAGATAGGTGTTTTATATTGACTTTAATATTTTTATTTGCTATAATTTTAAAATATTATAATTATGAAGAAGGAGTTGAAAGATGAGTCTAAATATAGAAGATAAAGGAAATGCTAAAGTTATAAAATTAGAGGGTAAATTGGATGTTAATTTATCTATATCTATAGAAACAGAATTGGAGCAATTGGTTGAATCAGGTTCTACAAAATTAATATTAGAATTATCAGGTGTTGAATATTTAAGCTCCAGTGGAATCAGAGTATTTATTTCTATAATGAGAAAAATAAAATCAAAAGAAGGAAAATTAGTACTAGCTTGTGTTCCAGATATTATTAAAAAAATATTAAAGACTGTTGAATTAGAAGATTTGTTTGAAGTTTATGAATCTGTAGATGATGCATTAGCTGCATTTTAATATTGTTAATATTGCTTTTATTAGTATTTTTTGTATAATATTACATATATGAAAAAATACTAATATTAGAATATTATTTTATGAAGATAATAAATTTTTTAGAGTTTAAAATTTTAGTTTTGATTTCTTTTGTATTGTTTGCTTGTGCATCCAGTCAAAAGAATTCGGATTCTGTATTTGACAGCAGACCCTTCCTAAGGGAATACAAAAGATACTCTCTCACTTCAGGAGAGGCTAATCCTGTATTAGATGCTGTAATTGACAGAGAAGGTACTTGGATATATTATGCAAGAGAAAATGCAGGAAATACCGATATTTTTGCAGTTGACTCATATACTCTTGAAAACTATAGATTAACTAGAAGTCCAGGTATAGATACATCTGTTTCCGTCGATGATAAATCAAAATATATAGTCTTTACATCTACCAGAGATGATGCATTTGGAGATATTTATCTTTATAAACTTGTAAATATATTTGGAATAAGAACTTCAAAAAATAATTTGGAGAATTTAGAGCAAAATATTGTAAGGCTTACTGATTATAAAGGATATGATGTAGACCCTGTAGTTTCTCATAAAGGAAATAGTATAGCTTTTATTTCAGACAGAGATGGCGGAGTAAAAAAATTGTTTACTATGAGGGTTAACGGTAAAGAATTGAAAAAAATGTCAGATATAGAAGCAAGTTCTCCAGCATTCTCTTTTGATGACAGTAAAATAGCTTTTATAACTTCTAAAGTAGGGGAGAGATATTCACAGCTTGTTGTTTTAGATTTAAATGCTGATACTAATTCTGCAACAAATTTAACTATTTTAACTGACACTAAAACATTCAAATTTAATCCTACATTCTATAATGATGATACAATTATATTTTTTGAAATAGAAAAAGATACAGACCGAGATGGTAATTTGACATACTATGATAAAAGACGCTTAATGTCATATTCACTATCAACTCATCAGTATTATGTATTATCAGAAGACACAAAATTAAGTACCTTTAATGTTGCTTATCCCTCAGGTTTGGTAGGGGCTTATGTTGTTAATGAGGGTTCTACAAGCATAGTTACAATTGGTTCTACAAAAGAATATTTTATAAAAGATGCTAATGCGGAAACAATGTATAATACATTTACTGAGCTTCCTTATGATAGAAAAATTGATTCTATAGATAGATTTGCTGAATATTTTCCATTTGATGATGATGAAAGCAGTGTTGCTAAGGCCTATTTTAATGTAATGATATCATCATATACTAATAAAAATACTGCTGAGTATAATAAATCTATTGGAATATTAACTAATAAATATAAAGAAACTTTTTCTGGTTTTTTAGCTTCAAAAATAAATCAGAACTTTGATACTAATAATAATTGGGTTGATACAAAGTATTTTACTAATGAATATTTTTTAACTAACAGCAAGAGAGATGAAATAATTAATTTTGTATCTTGGGCTGGATATATATCTGCAAATGAAAAATATAAGGCAGACAGCAGAAATGAGAGTACATTAATTATATTAAGCAATATTATAAATTTAAATACAGAGAAAGATTTATATATACTTATATCAAAATTATATTCGCATTCAGTTGAAAATAACGGCTATCAATATCCTGATTATGAAGACCTTTATAATACGCCTTATAAAAGAAAGGATTTGATATTTTCAGAAAGATTGGATATAGCAAAAGATTTTGTAAAAGATACTAAAATCTCTTCTATTTCTATATTAGATAATGCTCATCCTTATTCTCCATTATCTGTTGCTGCAAGACTTTCATATTTAGATAGTTTGATACTTTCAAGAAATTATGAGGATGCAACAAATCTATTTAAGCCTTATATTGAGTCAAAAAATGATATAATGCTTGCATTAGGCTATTATGCAAATGCTAAAGTTCTTTTGGAACAAAAAGATGATGGTTCTTATGCTTTATTTAAAAACGCTTTGAGTTCAGGAGGCAATGATTTTGATTCTACATCTGAGGCGGAAGAAAGCAAAAGAATTTTAGCTGATTATTATAAATCTTTGGCTGATAGTTCCTATAATGAAGGCAGATATGCAGCTGCTTATGATAATTATCAGGAGGTATTAAAATATAATCCTAATGATACTTCCTCATCATCAAGGTTGATAGAAAGCGGACTTAGAGCATACAGCACTATAGAATCTCTTGAAATGACTATTGCTGAGAGAGAAAAAAATATTTTATCTACAAAGTATTCAGATCATGAAGCACATGCTGAACTCGCTAATGCTTATTATTATTTAGCTAATAGATATTATGGTATGGCTATAGATAAGCAGTATAGTCCTGACAGATATGTTTTAAGCGAAAAGAAGAGAGAAGACGGTTTTTATTTGTATTTGAATAAATCTTTTAATACAATACTTGATAAAGCTAATTCATATATTGATTTTGCAATATTTTTATATCCTGATAATGAAGATTATTATGTAAAAAAAGCTGAGATGCTTACATTTGCCCAAGCATTGAAGATGCAGGTGTTGCAGGATCAAAAAACATATAAAAGCGTAATAGAGCTTGTGCCTGCATATAGGGATAATAATATTACTAATGACAAGTATATGGGATATAATATGCTTGCATTTCAAACTTCCAATTTGGATTCTGAAATAATAGATGCTTTAATAATGGCTAAGAGTAAGGTTAAGACTAAGCCTAATGTAATTTCTATAATGCTTGCTAATTCATATTTGATAAACGGCAGATATTCTGATGCTGTGGATGAATATAAAGAGGCTGAGAGTTTGCTTAGACAAGCAGGCAGTGATAAGAGTATGGCATGGTATCATTTCTTTTACGGCTATTCTCTTTGGATGAACAATGATGTAAATGGGGCTTATAGAGAATATGAGCTTGCTAGAAAATTATTTGAAAAATTGGGAGATAAGGAATCCATTTACAAAATAGTAGGATATACTTCTATAGCTGCGATAGAGCAGGAAGATTATGAAAAGGCTATAGAATCATTATTGGAAAGAGATAAACTTACAGAGAATGATATTGATAAAAATGAACTTAATCAGCTTCTGCTTGCAGCATGTTATTTAAAATTAGAAGATTATAAGAATGCTTTAATGTACTGTGATAATGTAAAAGCTAAGATTGACAGTTTGGATTCTTCTTTGTATACGCCTAACTATTTAAGCATAACTTTTTACGGTGCTAATATAAATATAGTAAATTTTGGACTTGCTTCTTTTGGAGGATATATACCGGGAGAGCCTTTGAACGTTGATAAACAGCAGATGCTTTATTCTATATATCAGGAATTATACGAAAAAATGGGCAGATATTCTGAGGCAAGAGAGGCTTTATCTTCTTATAGAAATTATATTATTCAGGATAAGCCTAAAAAATCTATTCAGCCTTTGATGCTTGCTACATATTACAATAATGAAGGATATTTATATTATCAGCAGGGAGATCAGTCAAATTCTATTATGTCTTTTAAAGCTTCAATAGAAGAGTATAAAAAAACTTTGGATGCAAAAACACTTGCTAATAACCCAAGCCTTCAGTATCAAAATGCTGAAAATGATGCCAAAAATTATCTTAGCTTATCATCTTTATATTTAAGGTATTTATCAGAAAATGATTTAACATCTATTAAAAAAGAATTTTTTATAGAATTATTTAATACAACAAAAACACTTCAAATATTGTCAACTAATAATGCCGTTAGTATAAAAGACAGACTGCTTTTATATTCTCATATAGCAGCGTTCCAATATATAATGGCATTCAAACTTACAGCTGACAACAGTATAGAATACAATAGAAGAAAGAATGATGATCCTACAGATATGACCGATTATGATATAAATATGCAAAGACTTACAATGCTTAAGGATGCTATTGACAGGTATAAATATATTCTCTCTTCAAATTCTAATTTCCCAGTTGATTTAAAAACTGAAATAATAGTTAGATACAATTTAGCTAAGGCTTATGAACTTGCAGGATATATTGAAGAGGCGGCAAGAGAATATATGTCGGCATTTTCAAAGGCACAAGTTTCAGCTTTTGCAGTTGAAGAAATAGCCATACTTACAACTTTGATTGATTTTAGTACTAAATATAGAGATAGATATCCAGACAGCTTAGATTATCCTGTGCAGTATGTATTTAGAATACTTCAGAGATTAAGAGAAAGCGTATTTATGATAACATTTGTTGAAGGAAATAATTTTATATTAAGACAGGCAAAATATAAAGTTATAGAGTTTCTTCAGGATAAATATCCTGATGCCAGTTTGAATATACTTGCTATGTTTGATGCTATTGATATGAGAAGAAAGTTTTTGGACAGAAGACTTTATACATTGGGTGAAAATAATTATTATTTAAGAGAGTATTATGATCTTTATGAAAAAGCTCTTTATGCATATCAAAGATATTTAAATGCTGTAGCAACTCCTTATGACAGTAAGACAGAATCTGCAATGCTTAAAGAAATTTCTAATTATGAAAAAGAGGCTGTAGAAAAATTTTCAAATACTCCTATAGAATCAATAGTTGTATGTGATGTTAAGCCTGAAGACATTGATAAATCTATGCGTAATGATGAAACTTTAATATGGGATACATATTTAGGATATAGATTTGTAAGAGAAAATGGAAAAACTTCATTTTATATACAAAGCAATGCCATGCCTAAAACCAAAAATTATGTTTCTCATATAGGATTCAGACCTATAGCTATAAGCAATAGAAATGTCTTTGTAAGAGAGCTTTATGATTCTACAGAATATATGCTTCCTCCTAAAACTGCATATATAGATACTAAATTAATCTCATTCCTTAGAACAGCAAGAAGTACTGAGAGAGAAATAAACAGCAGTATGAGTATGTCAAGCAACACTAATGCATACAGCTATTCTTCAAAAGATAATTTATATACTAATGTATCATATAATGTTTCAACTAATAGTAATACTTCATCTTCTGAAACGAATAGAAGAAGGAGAGGAAATTTCAGATTTATTGAAATAAAAGATATACCAACTAATTCCTATGTGCCTTTAGTTGTGGATATAACAGGTGCAAGTGCTTCTGATATATCAAATGTTATGAGTAAAAATCTATATATAGTCTATAGCGATAAAGAAACATTCGATAATAATAGAAGAGTTTTGAGAAATATTAATAATATAGCATTGATTGTAGGAAATAGCGGCAGAGATTCAAGAATGATGTTCTATACTAATTATTTTAGAAAATTGCTGACTAATTCATTAGAAAACAGTATGAAAGGATATGACCATAATTTATTTACTGTATATGGAAAGCCTGATTACAGTATGACATCATTATCAAATGCTGCATACGGTTTTAAAACAAGACTTTATGAATCTTATGATAATAATTCTAATCCTAGTTTTTCTATGATGTCTAATGTTATAGCATATTCTCAAAGCGATGATGAAAAAATGTATAATTATGCAAGAATTGTTGAAGACAGATACAATGCTAAAGATACTAATACAGCGTATTTATTTTCTGAGGATGGATACAAGTTCTTTGCTGCTTCATACAGTAATATAAGTGATTCAAATGCTTATAGATTTATTAAATCAATGCTTCCTGTTTATAGAAGAATGGGAGAAGAGGGAGCTGTTAAGGGGGCAAACAGAGCATTGCATTTTATATATTTATATACAAACAATAATTATGACTTAATTGATGAATATTTTACTCCTAGAACTTTATCAAGATTTTTAAAGGCCAAGGATGATCCTAAAGAGTCTGTAAGATATTTAAATTATATAGCTGGCAAAGTTGATGGAGATAATAAAGACAAAATTTTGGAGGTAGCTGTTCTTTATGATCTGATATATGCTAAAACTCCTATTGATACTGTAACTAATTTCCTTAATAGAATGCAAAATACAAATGAAATATTAACCGTTGCAAATACAATACTTAATACTTCTGTAACAAATGAAAGCGATATATTTATAACTATGAACTATATATACGGCAATCAGTATATATTTGAAACAGAAACAGTATCATCTTTTGCAGACAGATTCTATTCTTTATATAAAACTAATTCTGCATATATATATGGTCTTTTAAATAAAATAAGAGTACCAGAGAGTGATTTTGATAAGAATATAGAAAATGCATATACAATATTTTCTAATGAGAATACAAATACGATGTTTATATTCTATGCTTATGAAAACAATAAATATACAGCATATAGTTATGTAGTTGGAGATGCTGAAGTTAAGAAAGCTAATTTAATTGATATGAAGAAATTAGGAGGTTATTTAGAAAGCTTTACAAATGTTTCAAAGGCAAGGGATAGAAGAAATGCATTAAAATCTATCGAGGGAGGAATGCTTTCATCAGATATTATTAAAGATGCTCAGAGAGTTCAGAGAATTTATATAACAGGCTCTTATGCTAATTTATTTACAGTTCCTTTCGCTTATTTGGATGCTTTTAAAAATAATGATGTTGTAAAAATAAGAGAATTTGAATATTCTCCTAGCTCTATTTTAGATATTGGAAAGCCTAGTATTAAATTAAATACTGAAACTAATTTCTATACTTCATTGGAAACTTTGGCTGTTGAGGCTTTTAGAGAGCCTAAAGGAAATACTGCATTAACTCATTATATAGGAATAGATACCAATAGGAATAAGCCTTTTGACGACAGAGATTTATTTTTATCTCCTGCAAGAAATGCTGATATTTTCGGATATTTGAAAGCTAGAAATAATACAAAACTTATGTTTACTTATACAACCAATAGTTCAGGAGATTATTATACTGTTATGAAATATCTGTATAATAATTTTGATTATGGTATAATAGATGCGTACAGATTTATAAAAACTAACAGAGTTTCTATTAATACTATAAATTCCAGCGATAGAAATACACTTTATATGGCTAATTATGCCTTATTTGATTATATACTCCCTGGTATACCTAGAGAAAAATAATTTTTACATTTCGTATTTTTTAGTAAAAAATATTTACTTTTTCTTGACATTTTGTTTACAATATATTATAATATAATTATAATATAAAACATGGGAGATATTATGAAAAAGGTATCTATTATAATTAGTATAATTTTTTTAACTCATATATCAAACCTCTTTGCAGATTTTAATGCAGGAATAGGTTTGTATATACCTCTTGGTGCATCTATTTCGCAAAGCTATCAGGACTATAGATTAGGTGTTAATAATAATGAGGGAAAGCTGACAACAGGTGCAGGTTTTGAATGGGGAGTAGGAATAACTCCTGGAATATATAATGGATTTGATGATTATATGGGATTTTCTTTAGCATTGGATATAGCTTATCACAGAGATGTATATTCATATAAAGAAAGCAAAGCAGCAGGTGCTGGAGGAGCATATCAGACTGTTAATACTTCATATTATTTTGACAGCTTGGTTATTGGTATTTTACCTAAATTCAATATTGCTAAATTCTTTATAGGATTAGGTGCAGGGGTAAAAATTCCTTTAGCAGGAGGAGAATCAACACAAAATTATAATACTCAGTATAGCCAATTTGAAAATGCTAATTATTATTACAATTTAAGTTCTTTAAAAAGTAAATATGCAAGCTCTGTAATACCTTATATAAAACTTACTTTGGATTATTTATTTTTCTTCAGTGATGATAGTGCTTTGGGAATAGGATTTTATGCTGGATATGATTTCGGACCGAAGATTAATGATTCAAGATTTACTAAAAATGATTTAGGTGCTGTTGATTTGGGAGGACAAATAAGTTTCTATTTCGTTGACAATTAATTTTATTGATATTTTATTCATAAGAATAATGACAGGCTTGAATTGAGGTCTGTCATTTTTTTATGTATAAGTTTACATAATTTTTTTATATTGTTTTTTTTAAACTATCCGAGAATTATTACAGTATTATGTAAACAATGGGGTAGTTTAATGCTTAAAGCTGTAATATTAGGTTTAGTGCAGGCTGTAACGGAATTTTTACCAGTGTCTAGTTCTGGTCATTTAAGAATAATTGAATATTTTATTAATTATCATGCAGAAAACATATTATCATTTGAAGTAGCTCTTCATTTTGGCACATTTTTGGCTACTTGCCTTATATTTTATAAAGATATTATTAAAGCTATAACAGGTTTTTTTAAAGGATTAAAAGATGTAAAAAATTCCATCAAAAATGATGAAGGATTTAGAACATCTATTATGGTAATTATAGCATCTATACCAGTTGCTGTAGTCGGACCTCTTTTAGAAAAATATTTAAGTAATTTAGAATTACAAAGAATAGGGCTTAATCTTATAATAACAGGATGTATACTTCTTTTAACTAGAAAATTGGATAAAAATACTTACAGCAATGATTCAAAAAATATATTTACAATGACATATTATAATGCATTTGTTATAGGTTTGGCACAGGCTGCTGCTGTTTTTCCAGGTATTTCAAGGTCTGGTATGACTATAAGTGCTGCTTTATTTTTAGGATTAAACAGAGATTTAGCAGGCAGATTTTCATTTTTAATATCGCTTCCTGCTATATTCGGTGCATTTATTCTTTCTATAAAGGATATTGCTGATTTTAATATTACCTATGCTTTGATTGGATTTGTTACGGCATTTGTTTTTGGTATTATAGCATTGAAGTTTTTACTTGTATTTTTAAAGAAAGGTAAACTTTTCTTTTTTGGATTTTACTGCATGATAGTAGGAATGGCAGTTTTTCTATATTTTATAAAAGTGTGATTTTAGTATTGGAGTTTTATTATGCAATTATTTAAAAGAAAATTAACAATACAAAAAAGAGCTGAAGAAAGAGAGATGGAAAATAAATCTTTTGAAGATGAATATGAAAATAGAAATATATTTTTTGATATAGCAGGTTTTTTATGCCTATTATTTTCTGGAATACTTCTGCTTTCATATTTTAGTATGAATATGGAGGATTTAAACTCTGGAAATGGAATAACAAATTTATTAGGTATATTTGGAGCTTATATATCTTCTTATTCTTTTTTGGCATTTGGTTTTTCATCATATATAATACCTGCATTTTTTATGTATGCTGGAGTCAATATTATATTAAAAAACTCTACAGATAAAGTTTTGGTATCTGCATTATCATCATCTATATTAATGATACTGCTTAGCATACTATTGAATATATTTTTAGGAAATTTGGATTTTTATAATAAGGGCGGTATTATGGGAGAGTTTATTGGCGGCTCTTTGGTATCAGTATTTGGCAAGACAGGTGCTGTTATGATAGTTATATCAGCACTTTTAATAACTGCTATAGTATTTACTAAAGTTTCTATAATGGATTTAGTAAATTATTTTAGAAATATGATAAAGAATGTTGATTTAGAAAAAATTAAAAGTATAGAGAAAAAAGTTGTTAATGGAATAAAAGATTTAGAAATAAAGAGTGCTAAAAATGAAGAAAATGATTCTGAAAAAAGTTATACTAAAGATTATCTGCCATTATTTTATGCTAAAGATGTCAGTGAATTAGAGTTTAAAACTGCTCCTTTTATAGAGAAAGCTGATGGAGGATATTATGGTTTTGATGAAAAAAGTTATAGAGAAAAACTATATAAAAAAAATAATTCTATAAATAATTTCTTTAATAAAACGGATGCAGAAAACAAAGAAGTAGATAATATAATTTCAGATTTAAAAAACAATCATTTTACAGGAATTAATGTAAATACAATGGAAACTGAAGAAGAAGATTTAGGATTAACTTTAGCAGAAGCAGTATTTGGAAAGGAGAGAGTGCATAATAATAATTATAATGCTTCTCAATATCAGAGTGCTATGCAAAAAGAGGATGATTTTTATAGAGATTATTATAATGATTTTATCAATAAAAAAAAAAATGAAGATGTAATAAAAGATCATATTGAAGAGCTTGATTATAATATAAATTATTTAAGGAAGTCAGATTTTAAAAGAGCTGCTTATGAGGATTCCGTTGATAATTATGCTAAATATAATGTTGGAGAGAAGTATATAAAAGCTAGATATCAAGAAGAGGATGATGATAGTTTTGAGAAGTTACAAAGACTTGTAGAGGAGAATAAGAGAGAAGATAATAAGCTAGATGAAATAAACGAAATAATTGAAGAAAATAATAATAATGAAGAAGATAATAATAATGTAATAAATGAATTCAATAAGAAATTAGAAGAATTAAATAAAAAGAAAGAAATTTATTCTAGTACATCAAATGAAATAAAGAATAGTAATGAAGAATATGTTTCTGTATATGATAATAAGCCAAAAACATCAGATAATAAAAGGAAGGAGCCTTTTGAATTTGCTATGGGATATGCCTCTAAGAGAGAATATAACAGAGCAGATCATATACCTGATTATAACAATCATTATAATGCAGATGGAAAAATAGATGAATTTGATTTGGATGAAGAAGAACTTTATCATATTAATGATGATGATATAGAAGATGTTAGATTAAAAACTAAAATTAATCATGAGCCTAATAATTATAATATAGATGATGATATGTATGCAGAATATTTAAATAATTTGACGGAGCATAATAAATTAGCAAATAGTGTCAATATTGATGAAAAGCGAGAAAAAGATGAAGAATATATAGAACACACAAAAGAAATAGAAAAAGATGAGAATGTAAATAATGTAAATAAAGAAATAAATACAAAAGAAAATGGTAATGTTTTTGATGATATTTCTCAAAAGAATACTGCATCGGAAGAAGCAGCAGGATTTATAAATATGGAATCTCAAAAAACGATAGATACATTGAATAAGCCTAAAAAAGTTATACTTGGTACTAAAAATATAAAAAATATGGACAGTGAACGTATACAGTCTAATTTTGATACAAAGTATGTTGATAAGCATTATAAACACCCTCCGTTTGATTTACTTAATAGATCCATACCAGTCAATGACGGTGCTATGATGGAATCTATAAAACAAACAGCTATGCAGCTTGAACATACATTATTAGATTTTAATATAGAAGCAAAAGTTACAGGAGTATCAAGAGGACCTGTTATCACAAGATACGAACTTGAAATAGCTTCTGGAATAAGAGTGTCAAAAATATCAAATCTTACAGATAATATTGCTTTGGCATTAGCTTCTGAGAGCGTAAGGATAATAGCTCCAATACCTGGGCGTTCTGTTATAGGAATAGAGATACCTAATAAAGTAAGAAATGCAGTTTTCTTAAGAGATGTATTGGAAAGCAGCGATTTCAGACAATCAAAACTTGATATACCTTTTGTACTAGGAAAAGGAATATATGGAAATAATGTTATATCTGATATGTCGGAAGCTCCTCACTTACTTGTTGCTGGAACTACAGGTTCTGGTAAAAGTGTATGTCTTTCTACTATAATACTTTCACTTTTATATAAATTCAGACCTGATGAACTCAAGTTTATATTTGTAGACAAAAAAAGGGTAGAGCTTTCTATATATAACGGCATACCGCATTTGATGTCGCCTGTAGTGTCCGATGAAAAGAAAGCTACTATAGTATTGAGATATATTGTAGATATAATGGAAAAAAGATATGAGAGAATGGAGAGATTTTTTGTAAGAAATGTTAAGACATATAATGAAAAGGTTAGACAATTACTTAAAGAGGGAGAAACAGAGTTTAACGGAGAGCCTTTAGAGCTATTTCCGTATATAGTTCTTGTTATAGATGAGCTTCATAACTTGATGGTTGTAGCATCAAAAGAAGTTGAAGACTTAATATCACGTTTGGCTGGAATGAGCAGAGCTGTTGGAATACATTTGATAATAGCAACGCAAAGACCTTCTGCTGATGTTGTTACTGGAGTTATAAAAGCTAATTTGCCTACAAGAATAGCATTCCAAGTACCTAACAAAACTAACTCAAGAATTATCATTGATATGTCTGGAGCTGAACAGCTGCTAGGCAAGGGGGATGCTTTATTCTGTGCTTCCGGAAGTCAAATGCCTGATAGAGTGCAGGGAGCTTTTGTATCTGATAATGAAGTTAAAAAGGTTGTTGATTATTTATCTGGGCAGATGTCGCCTATGTTTGATGAGAGCTTGATTGCTGCTTTAGAGGGAAGCGATGCTGATGATAAAAATAGTGATGAAGAGGATATACTTGATGAAGAGCTTTGGGATGATGCTGTTCAATTGGTGGCAAGAACAGGAAAAGCAAGTGCTTCATTCTTACAAAGACGTTTGAAAATAGGGTATAATAGGGCGGCAAGAATAGTAGAGATAATGGAGCGTCAGGGTATAGTAGGACCTGAAAATGGCAGTAAGCCTAGAGAGGTTTTAATTACTTTAGATGAATAGTTAATATTAAAAACTATCAAATATTTATATATATGTTTATACCTATCTTAAAAAGACAGGAGAGTTAAGAAATTAATTCTCTTGTCTTTTATTTTATTAAATAAATTATTTTTATTTAAACTAGAAAAAAATAAATATTATGTTAGTATTATACAGTTATCAAAATTATGAGGGTTAATAATGTTGTTTAATTTATTTAATAAAAAAGAAAAGATTGATAATCATTCCAATGAAGAAGAAATTAGTTTTTTAGTACCATTGCTTGGAGGAAGAGAAAATATTATTAAAGTTAATAATTGTGCTACCAGATTAAGACTTGAGGTAAATGATACTAATAAAATAAATATAGAAGAAATAAAAAAATATTATCCTGCCGTACAAAAAATTAGTGATAAAGAAGTGCATATAGTTGTAGGTACAAATGCGAGTGTTATAGCTGATGTATTAAGAAAAATTATAGTTTCTGATGATAGTTTTTGTAATATGGCATTGATGATTCTTCCATTGCTTGGAGGAAGAGAAAATATTATTAAAGTTAATAATTGTGCTACTAGATTAAGACTTGAAGTAAAAAACGCTGATAAGGTTAATGAGGAAAAATATTATCCTGTAATACAAAAAATAAGTAATACAGAGGTTCATGTAGTAGTTGGTATTAAGGCTTTTGAGCTAGCTGATGAATTATCAAAGATTTTAAATGACTCTGATGCTAATACAGATTATTCTAATAGAGCTTGGTTGCTTATTCCTATGCTTGGAGGAATAGAAAATATAGTAAAAGTAAATAATTGTGCTACTAGATTAAGACTCAATTTAAAAGATGCTAATAAAGTAAATGCTGAAGAAATAAAAAAATATTATCCTGCGGTACAAAAAATAAGTGATACAGAATTGCATATAATAGTTGGTACTTCAGTAAGCGAACTTGCTGAAGATTTAGAAAAATTGTTAGGAAGTCAAACTTTAAAAACATCATTGCTTCTTCCTTTAGTTGGCGGAATTGAAAATATTATTAAAGTTAATAATTGTGCTACCAGATTAAGACTTGAGATTAAAGATGCTGATAAAATAAATATAGAAGAGATAAAAAAATATTATCCTGCTGTAGAGAAAATTAATAATAATGAAGTGCATATAATTGTTGGAACCGATGCCAATTTACTTGCTGATGAGTTTAAAAAATTTGTAATATGATATTTTATATAAAAAATAGACAATTAATGTCTTGACAATATAAAAATACTAAATATACTATAACTTATATACTAAATAGCTTCTTTCAAAAATCATTTTAATACTTATTAATTTTGACTTGTAATGAAGCTTTTATATGTTTTTGTATGGAACCAATAACAATAAAATAATCTGCTATTATTAGTAGTATTTTATAAATTATTACAAAAGGAAGGGAATTATGTCTAGTATTAAATTTGAACATATTAGAAAAGTATATGACAATAATGTAGAGGTTGTTAAAGATTTTAGTTTGGATATAGACGATAAGGAATTTGTCATTTTGGTAGGACCTTCAGGATGCGGTAAATCTACAACACTTCGTATGATAGCTGGTCTTGAAGATATAACAGACGGCAAGCTGTATATAGGAGATAGATTGGTTAATGATGTTGCTCCTAAGGATAGAGATATAGCTATGGTTTTTCAGAATTATGCTTTGTATCCTCACATGTCAGTATTTAAGAATATGGCTTTTGGTTTAGAATTAAGAAAAACCCCTAAAGAAGAAATAAAGAAACGTGTAGAATGGGCTGCTAAAGTTCTTGATATAGCACATTTACTAGACAGAAAACCTAAAGCACTTTCAGGAGGACAGCGTCAAAGGGTTGCTTTGGGAAGAGCCATGGTGAGAAATCCGTCAGTGTTTTTATTAGATGAACCTTTATCCAACCTTGATGCCAAATTGAGAGTTCAAATGCGTACTGAATTAATTAAACTTCATAAACAGCTTCAAACTACTTTTGTATATGTTACGCATGACCAAGTTGAGGCCATGACTATGGGTACTAGAATTGTTGTTATGAAAGATGGAGATATTATGCAAGTTGATGATGCTAAAACTCTTTACAACAGTCCTAAAAATTTATTTGTAGCTGGGTTTATTGGTGCTCCTCAGATGAATTTTATTAATGCGGTAGTTAATAAAAATAACGGCAAATGGCATGCTAATTTTGATAGGTATGATATTGAATTAAATAATGACAGAATATCGAAACTGGATGATTCTTACAATGGAAAAGAAGTTATACTCGGAATAAGACCTGAGAATGTTATACTGCATAAAGATAAGTCTGAAAATTTAATAGAAGCTATAATTGATGTTATAGAGATGATAGGTTCTGAAAGTTATTTATATATGAATTTTGGAAACTCTCAAATAACGATACGTATTAATAGTTCTGATGATTATGAGAGAGATCAGCATGCTTTCATGGAATTTGATTTAAATAGACTTCATATTTTTGATAAAGATACTGAACAAAATCTTTTAATATAATAAATATCTTTTTAATATAAATAGGACTGGGTATTATTTTAATACTTAGTCCTATTTTTTATCCTTTAAAATTATCTATACTTGTAAAAAAGTATTTTATATATATAATAATACAAATATTTTGTTGGGGTTTTTATGTTTAAAAATTTCTTTTATATTATTTCTATTATTACTATATTAGTTTTTTACGGATGCAATGGAAATGAAAACAATAATGATATTGAAAAAGAAAATTTAAGTTTAAATAATGGTAAAAAGAAGTATACATATTTTTTTGATATGAAATATGTTTATAAAGCTGTAAGAACGGATAAAAATAATTTCAGCAATGCACTCAGCAATTATTATCAGGATGAAGTTTACAGTAATATATTAAATAGAAATAGAGATTTCCTTAACAAAAAACTTGTAGGGGATAATGATATTAAAAAATATTCTATAGATTTTATATCTAATGCATATCATAATAGATATGAAGCTAAAATAGACAGTTTTGATTTGTATGGCGAGGATTTCACTTCATATTATGCATATGAATATGTATATGTTGAAAGGAATTTGGCTTTGAAGAAGGCTAGAGATTTGCTTCTAAATATAAAAAATAAAGATGCTGATATTTATTTTGCTTTATTTTTATCTCATCTAGCTACTGATTCATTGTATTGCTTTTCTGATATGCAGAAATATATAAAAGAATGGAAAAAATCAGGAGGAACTAATATCAATATGATAATTGGTATTGTAAATGAACATGAAAATATAAATGAAGTTTATTCCAACAAAATGAATTTAATCAATTATATAATTGATTCTCCTGAAGATTTAAAAGTTGAGCAATTAATAGCTGATGCTTATGAGAAGAAATTTTTGAAATATATATCTAAGGATAGCGGATATTTAGATATTTATAATGAAAATAATTATAATATCTCTTCTATAATTTATGAAGGAACAGCACATATTTCATATATTGGAGTTGTAAAGGATATTGTAAATACGAATATAATGAATGAATATGTTAGAACGTATATTACTGGAAATAGAGCATACAATTATGAGAATTTTTATAATATTGAAAATTCATCTCCAAAAGAAAAATATGATGAAACTTCTGATTTATATTTTTTGGAGTTTAATAAAAACACATTTATTTATTCTATTTATGAAGATAAGTTAAAAGAAATATATTATTTTAATCCAAAGTTTATAAAAAATACAAGATATGCTTCTTATGAAACAGAAGAAACATTCAATTTTAGATTAGGTGATGATAGGAAATTAAATTCGGATAATATTAAATACATAAAAGCTAATGATTTAAAAAATTTTGCTAATAATTCAAAGTTCATATCATCAGACGGAAAGTTTAATGCAGATGAGTATGCTGAGTATTTATATGATATATTATATTTTCCTATATATTATCCTAAATTTTTCTTATGCGATATAAATAATGACGGTAAGGATGATATAATGCTTACAGGTACTTATGAGCATTCTGGAGGAAGAGGAGGTACAGCTTCATATACTGTAGTTTTGAAGGATAATTTGGAATTGGATTTAGAAAGTGCTTTGGGAAAATCTTTGAATGGAAGCAGCAGGCAGGGGTTGAATACATATCAAAAAGTATATTCAGAAAATGGAAAAAATAAAATACTTCTTATTGATATGGATGCCAATATGTATCAGGATATTTTCTCTGAAAATGGAGTTGTTAATGTAGATGAGTTTTCTTATAAAACTTATAAATTTAAGCCTAAATTATTATGGAAAGAATCAATGCTTGATGAAGTTTTAAAAACAGATGCTGGTTTTGACATGTCAAAAGCGGCTAATGATTCTGAAAGAGCTATAATATCTGATAAAACCTTGAGAATTGCAGATAAACTTATAGGAAATGAACTTGAAAAAGCTAATGATGATAAAAAAGATGAAATAAGTTCAAAGATGAATGCTATTGAAGATAAGCATGGAGATATAATTCAGATAGAAAATGAGATGCTTAATATATTGGGTATAGATAATTAATAGTGAATAACGATATCAATAAAAATAATACAAATACTATTGCTTATAAAAATATAGTTAGAAATTTTAATATTATTATAGGCATTAGTTTTATAATGATTATATCTGTTATATACATCATATCTATATTTAGTATTAATATTCCAAGTTTAAATTCTAATATTGATTTAGCTTTATTAGAAAATATAATTGGAGAAAGTTTTGTATTTTATATAAAAATATTATTTTCTTTTTTAATTCCATTAAGCATTTTTATATTTATTTTTCTTTTTGTTCTTAATCCAGTTAGTCTTAAATCAATATTAATATCATTTGTATTAATATTTTTAACAGCATTTTATTTATATAAACTTGATTATAATATATTGGTTTATCCTCTAGATAATTTGAATGCTTTTATTAAATTGATAGTTCATATTGTATCTGCTAATTTTATTATGCTTTTTATAGCTGGAATGTCTTATATAAGATATGATATTAAAAAACTTTATATTTTATCTGATTTTTATACTATGATCGCTGAAATTATTATATGGACTTTTTTAATATTTTTTATAATCTCTTTAATATTCATTTCAATATTTGCTTTTTTTTATTTTAATGGAAAAATAGAATTAAAAAGACTTATTATATTTTTTATAAGAAACGATATGAAAAATTTAAAAATCATTTTATCTATTTTTGTTGTTTTAAAAACTTGTATAATATATTTTTCTTATGTGATTTATAGCATAATGCTTAATACTAAATTGTCAATTAATGTTTCTAGGGTATTAGCTTTATTTATAAGTGCTGCGTCAATTTTGATTATGAAATATTATAGATATTCAAATTTTTTATTATTGATATGTATTATATTTCTATCATTGTTTTTATTGAATATGTTTTTATTTAGGATAGATAAAGATCATAATAAAGTATGTTTTATAATATATATTGCTTCAAATATAATAGGAACTATATTTGGTTTATTCTGTTTAAAAAGAACTATAGAAATATTTTCTGATATATTTTTAATTATATTTAATGTAATGATAATTATTAACTTTATTTATAATATAGTGCTTGCTTCTATAAATAGATATAGGAAATTTTTATTTTTGTATAATTATTTTTATATTATATTTTTAATAATACTGTTATTTTATTGACTTTTATTATATTTGTATTATACTATATATGGGTACAAAGAGGTATTATGAAATTAACAATAAAGCTATTTTTAACAATTTTTTTTATATTTATAATTCCATTTTATAATTTAAATGCTGCTAGACTTGCATTAGGGTTTACAAGCCAATTTGCACTAAGCGGAGCTAATACAAATGCATCAAAAATATTCCCATCAGGCTTTAGAGATTTTGATTCTGGATTTGCATTTTCTATAGGAATTAATCAGCCTATTTCATCATCATCTGTTTCTTTATCATTGCTTCTTGATTTGGGATATTATCATGATTCTTATGATCTTAAATATACCATACAAGGAAAAAGAGCAACAGAAAATTATCAATTTGAAAGTTTTTTAATTGGAGGATATGCTAGATTTAATTTCAACTTTATATCATTAGGTGCAGGCGGAGGTGTAAAAATACCAGGTTCCGCTGTGTACAGATTGGATTCTTATGATAAATATAGATTCTACAGATTTAGTTTTGGAGATTTGAGCGATATATTTGAGAGTGCAGTTATACCTTATTTGAGATTTTCTATTGATTTTAGTATATTTAATTATTGGTTAATAGGAGTATATGCTAATTATGATTTTCCGCTTCATTTTCAGTATGATAACTATATAAGCGATTCAATTATTAATAAGGATTCTATGAGTGCATTTGATATAGGTATTCAATTTGGATATTATGTTAACATTAATTTTGATAAATATAATAATTAGGAGTATTATTTATGAAAAATAGATTTTTTTCATTAACTTTTATTTTATTTTTATTGCTATCTATTAATAGCCTATATGCTGCAGATTTTGTTGCAGGTTTTGTAGGACGTTTTGGTGCGAGCAGTGCTACAACTGATAGAAGCAAAATATTTACTTCAGATTTTAGGGCTTTTGAAAGTTCTTTTTCTTTTCAGCCAGGAATATTTTGGGGATATGATGATACTTTATCAACGGCTTTATTATTTGATATAGGATATAATAAAGATGTATACGAAATAAAATATAATAATGCAGATGAAAAAAGAGTTGTTGAAAATTATAAATTTAATAGTTTATCATTAGGTATTTTTCCAAGATTAAATATAGGATTTTTCTCTATAGGAGTAGGAGGAGGAATAAAATTACCTTTATCAATGACTTATAGTTCCAAAGGCAGAGGAGATTCAAGTAAATACCGTTTTGATTTTGGAGATATAAAAGACTCTTTTGAAACTTTTTATATACCTTATGTAAAAGTATCAGCAGATTTTTTGGTAAAAACTAAGAGAAAATTTATGCTTTCATTTGGAATATATGCTAATTATGATTTTCCTATAGATGTAAGTAAAAATGGAATATTAAAGGACTTTACTATTAATCAGGATTCTTTAGCATCATTTGATATAGGTTTCCAATTTGGAATGTATTTTATAAGTTAAATAAAAAATATATATATTATAAAGGGCTTGAATAAAAGCCCTTTTTTATTAATTTCATTTTTTAAATTAAACCGAATTTATATATTGTTCTATGATTATATTCTCTGTCTGGATAAAGTATTATGCTTGGAAAATGATTAAAATTGAGAGAACATGAAAAATATTGAGCTTCCAAACAAAATGCCTCATGTTTATTAAGAACTTGATTTCTCACTTTTAAATTATTTAAATAATTAGCAGTATAAAATAATATAGAAGGCATTGTAGTAAAAACTTCCAAACTTATTGAGCTTTTTCTTGATATTACTTTAACTCTTTGTTTGTTTATATCATTATCATCAAATATAAAGCAGTTATCGCATCCATTTTTGGATTTTATTATATCATCCATTTTTTTTGATACGGTGAAATCATAAGGAGTATTTTTAGTTCTAAGTATCTCGCCTGATGTTATACCATTTTCATCATCACCTAAATAGTATTTGGAATCTATAAATATTTCATGTTCATTTATTTTCCCCTCTCCATTTAAATTAAAGTATGAATGATTCATAATATTTAAAGGAGTTGGCTTATCTGTTGTTGCTATATAATCTATTATCAATTCATTTTCTTCTGTAATAGTATATTTTACTATTAAGTTTACATTTCCTGGATAACCTTCCTCTCCGTCTTTTGAAGCATAAGAAAATAGTACTTCATTATCTTTTTTCTGAATTGAATTATATATAACATAAGAAAGTCCATTGATACCGCCATGAGTATGGTCTGGTGATTTATTAGGAGTTATATTATACTCTTTATCATCTATTTTGAATTTGGCATTCATTGTACGTCCTGCCACTCTGCCTACAGTTGCTCCCATGTGTCCATTTTTTGCCTTATCAGTATAAAATTCTATATCATCAGAACCAAATGCTACTTCAACTTCATTATTGTTCTTATCTTTAAAGAAGATACCAGTTATAGAAGCACCTACTTCTGCTAATTTTACTTTCAATCCATTACTATTTTCTAATGTATATAGAAATGAATTTTTTCCAAAATCCTCTTTTTTTGATTTGAACATATTAATATCCTTAAAGTAATTTATGCAGTTATTATATACTATTTTTTATTTTTTATATATATACAAAAAATAAATATTTTTTAAAATACATATAATGGGTATATTGACAATTATATAATTTTGTATATACTATTAAGTATATGTATAAAGGATAGGTGATGTGATTAATAATAGAGCTAATTAGTTTAATTAGTAATTTTATAAAAAATAAATTCTTACAGAAGAAAAAATCTTAAACAGCAGTTAATCGGCATTTAATATAATAGATTTATCCCTGAACAGATAGTGAGGAGCAAGTTATTCTCCTCACTATTTATTTTCCAATAATTTGTATATGCACTTTTCTATTTCTAGCACCATCAAATTCAAAGAAGTATATATCCTGCCAAGTGCCTAATACTATTTTAGAATTTTCTATTATAACGGTAAGGCTTGGAGATACTAATGATGATAAAACATGAGCCTGTGAATTACCTTCCGAATGCTCATAATTATCATGCTGAGGTACTAATTTATTAAAAGCATTCTTCATATCAAAAACTACATCAGGATCGGCATTCTCATTTATTCCTACAGCAGCAGTAGTATGAGGAACAAATATTACGGCAATTCCATTTTGTATTTTCTCTTCATTTACGCATCTTTGAACTTCATTTGTAATATCAACTATATCAAATCTTGATTTTGTTTTTACATTAATGGTATACATTTATTATATCCTTTATTTTATTATACTTAATACTATATGATAATTATATGATTGTCAATTGATTATTTTTTTCATAAAATGTATAATTAATAATAGTATTCTTTTTTTATTAAAAAATAAATATTAATAGATAAATATTATCAAATTTTTATATATTATATAAAATATGATAAAATTGTTTAAAATTAAAAAAATAGGAGGATTAATGAAATATTTTAGTTTTAATGAGAATTTCCTTCATACTGTTTTGGAGGAGGCTTTAAAAAATGGCGGAGAATATGCTGATTTATTTTTTGAAGATACTAAAATTAATTCTGTAAGCTATTTAGATTCTAAAGTTGATGATATGAATTTGGGTATTAATTATGGAGTTGGATTAAGGGTAATATCTGATAAAAAGACAATATATCTATATTCTAACGATACAAGAGATGAGAGCTTAATTAATTTGGCTAAAAGTGCAGCTTCGGTTGTGAATAATAAAAAATATATAATTAATAATTTTATTGAGTCAAAAGAAAATAATAATCATCCTTTGCATATAGACCCTTTTTCTATTAAATTTGATGAAAAAATAGATGTTCTTTCATATTTAGATAAAACTGCGAGAGGCGTTTCTGATAAGATAAAACAGGTTAGTGCCAGATATAATGAGAAGCAGAGAAATATTTTAGTATGTACTAGCAAAGGCATTATTAGGGAGGATTCTCAAACTTATATAAGACTTGTTATGATGTCGATGGCATCAGATGGTTCTAATACTCAGACCGCCAGCAGAACTAGGGGAGCTTTAGACGGATATCAAGTAATAAAAGATATTGATTTGGAGAATATGGCTAAAGAAACGGCTAATTCTGCAATAAAAATGCTTGATTCTAAATATCCTAAATCAGGAAAATATCCTGTTGTAATAGATAATGCATTCGGAGGTGTAATATTCCATGAGGCTTGCGGACATGCTTTGGAGGCTACGGCAGTTGCTGATAATGCAAGTGTTTTTTGCAATAAGTTAGGCGAGAAAATAGCATCAGATGTAGTTACTGCTATTGATGACGGAACTATAAAGAATGCTTGGGGAAGTTATAATATTGATGATGAAGGAAATGATGCTCAGAGAACTGTATTAATAGAAAAAGGTGTATTAAAAAGCTATTTAGTCGATGAGCTTGGTTCTATGAAGATGAATCAGAATATTACAGGGAGTGCAAGAAGAGAGAGTTATAAGTATCCTCCTACATCAAGAATGAGAAATACATTTATAGATAAAGGTAATTCAAGTTTTGATGATTTAATTTCTGGTATAGAGTACGGACTTTATGCTAAAAAAATGGGAGGAGGTTCTGTTGATCCTGCAACTACCGATTATAATTTTGCTGTTTCTGAAGGTTATTTGATAGAGAAGGGAAAGATTACAGAGCCAGTGAGGGGAGCTACACTTATAGGACGCGGAGATGAAACTTTGATGAATATTGAAGCTGTATCTTCTAATTTGGAATTGGCTGATGGAATATGCGGAAGCGTATCAGGGTCTGTGCCTACAACTGTGGGACAGCCTGCTATAAGGGTTAAAGAGCTTACTGTGGGAGGCAGATAATAATGTCTGATAATCTAAATGTATTAAAAGAAATTTATGAATCGGTTAAAAACAAAGCTAAAGATATTGAACAGATAGAATTATATATGTCTAAAAGTGCTGAAGAAGAGTTTATTGTTAGAGAAAGGGATTTAGATAAATATACATTTGCAGAATCTGGAGGAATAGGTTTAAGACTTATAAATAATGGAAAGGTTGGTATAAGTTTTACTGAAAAAATTAATTCTAATGAGTCTATTGAAATTCTTGTTAATAATGCTAAAAGTTCTTTAAATTATGCTGCATCTGAGCCTGATTTCAATGTATTAATAGAAAATGATGAAGATAGTAATAAAAGCTATGATATGATTAATAATGACATAGTTAATTTATCAAGCGATGAATTAAAAAAAATATCACTCTCAATAGAGGATAAATTATATTCATTGGATAAAAGAATAGTCAATGTTCCGTCAGCAGGATTAGCAAGGTATAATTTTGCCAAATGCATAATTAACAGCAATGGAATATGCAAAGAGGAAAAGAAAAACAGCATATCATATTATGCTGAAGTTATAGCAAAGGATTCTGATACCATAAAAACTTTTTTTGATTTTTATTCATCTGTTAATGCTGTATTTGATGTTAATCCTTTTACAAAAAAAATTGCAGATAATGCTGTAAGTAAATTGAGTGCCAAGCCTATAAGCAGCGGAAAGTATAAAACAGTATTCACAAGCAAAGCAATGAGAACTATTATAGGTGCATATTTAGGATTATTTTCATCAGAAGCTGTACAGAAAAAATTATCTCTTCTTCAAGGAAAATTAAATCAAAAAATAGCAAGTGATATAATAAATATTAAAGATATACCAGTATTTGATAAGGGATTGGCTAATACACATTTTGACGGTGAGGGTTCTTCTACAAAAGATTTGAATATAATAAGCAATGGAATATTAAACAATTATTTATATAATAATTATACTGCTAGAAAAGATAATATAAAAACAACTTCTCATGCTTCAAGGAGTTTTAAGTCATCAATAGGAATATCATGCCATAATTTTATTTTGGAGAATGGAATTAATACACAAGATGAATTAATTTCTCAAGTTAAAGACGGTATATTAGTAAATTCTCTTACTGGCACTCATTCAGGAGTTAATGCCATAAGCGGGGATTTTTCTTTGCAGGCAGAAGGAATAAAAATAGAAAACGGAAGATTATCTTATACAGCAAGTCCTTTTATTGTTTCGGGAAATATATTAGATTTTTTGAGCAGTGTAGAGATGCTTGCAAATGATACTGATTATAATCATTCATCTATTTATACGCCTAGTGCTTTGATTAAAGAACTTTCATTTGCTTCATAAAATATCATTACAGTATGATGATAAATACATGTTTGACAATATTATATTTTTGTAGTATCATATTTGCGAAAAATTTATATTATATAAGGAATTATTATGTCTTCTTTAAATACTCAAATAAGAAAAGATATAGTAAGTATGGTTTATAATGCCAATTCAGGACATATAGGCGGATCTCTGTCATTGGTTGAGATAATGCATACACTATATTTTAAGATTATGAATATAGACCCTAAAAATCCAAATATGGAAGGCAGGGACATACTTATAATGTCTAAAGGACATGCCTCTGCTGTACTTTATTCTACATTAGCACATAGAGGATATTTTCCAGTAGATGAGCTTATGACTTATAGAAAATTAGGTTCAAGACTTCAGGGACACCCAGATAAAAAGCATTTAGAAGGTGTTGAGGCTTCTACAGGTTCTCTTGGTCAGGGAGTTTGTATAGCATTGGGCGTTGCTTTAGGCTATAAACTGGACAAAAAGAACGGTAAAATATTTGCTATTGCAGGAGACGGAGAAGCACAAGAGGGTACTTTCTGGGAATCTGCTATGGCTGCTGCTAATTATAAATTGGATAATTATACTCTTATAATAGACTGGAACGGTTTACAGATTGATGGAAAGAATGATGAGGTTATGAGTTTAGGCGATTTAGAAGCTAAAATGAAAGCATTTGGTTTTGAAACTTATGTTGTTGATGGACACAATGAGGCTGAACTTGAGGAGGTATTTAATAAAAAGGTATCAGGAAAACCTAAATGTGTTATGGCTAAAACTGTTAAAGGAAAAGGAGTTTCATTTATGGAAAATGCTGTAGGCTGGCATGGAAAAGCTCCTAATAAAGAAGAGTATGAAAAGGCTATGGAAGAGTTGAATAAACTTGATTAAAAAAATTATAAAATTGAGGAATAAGTGCTATGGAAAAAAAGGCAATAAGAAATGCTTATGGCGAGGCATTAAAACGTCTTGGAGAAATAAATAAAAATGTAGTAGTTTTAGATGGCGATTTATCAGGTTCTACTATGACAAAAACTTTTAAATCTGCTTTTCCAGATAGATTTTTTAATATGGGAATAGCAGAACAAAATATGATGGGAGCAGCTGCAGGACTTGCTATAGATGGTAAAATACCTTTTGCTTCTACTTTTGCTATGTTTGGTGCTGGAAGAGCTTTTGAAATAATTAGAAACTCTATTTGCTATCCTAAACTAAATGTTAAAGTTGCTGTTACTCATGCAGGAATATCTGTAGGAGAGGATGGTGCAAGCCATCAGTCAATAGAAGATATATCTCTTATGCGTTCTATACCTAATATGACAGTAATTGTTCCATGCGATGCTGTTGAGGCTGAGAAGGCTGTATTTGCTGCTGCTGAATTTAACGGACCTTGTTATTTAAGAATGGCTAGACCTGCTACAAATATTATAACTAATAATGATACTCCTTTTAAAATTGGAAAAGCTAATGTATTAAGAGAAGGTAAAGATATATGTATATTTGCTGCGGGTATAGTTGTACCAGAGGCTTTGGAGGCTGCTCAAATGGCTGAAAAAGATGGTGTATCTGTTACAGTTGTCAATATTCATACTATTAAGCCTATAGATAGAGATATTATTGTTGAAATGGCTAAAAAGCATAAAAAATTAATTAGTGTAGAAGAACATTCCATTATAGGAGGGCTTGGATCTGCTGTATCTGAAGTGCTTACTGATGAATATCCTAGTAAATTAATAAGACTTGGAATAAAAGATACATTCGGAGAATCAGGAACTGTTAATGAACTTATGAATAAATATAAATTGAATGCTGCTTCTATATACGAAGCTTTAAAATAATAAATTAAAAAAATTATAATAAAAAAGGAATAGAGAATAATTAATTTTCTATTCCTTTTATATTTTATTGTATAGCAAAATTTTACTTAAGTCTGTCCTTAAAAAGTTCTTTTAATTTATTTCTGCATCCTCCGCAGGCTGTCCCTGCTTTTGTCTTTATCACTAATTTTTTTAAAGTGTCAATACCCTGTTCTTTTTTTAAGAGTTCTATTTCCTCTAATGAAAGTTCTTTGCATTTGCATATAAAATCATTATTCTTCAATCTGTATATCACCTGTTTTATTATATTCTTCCAGCAGATCTTTTATATCTCCTCTGCAGCTCCAGCATGTAATTCCAGCCTTTGTAGTATGCATAACTTCTTCCAAAGTTTTTAAATCTTTCTTTTTAATAGCATTTACCACCTCTTTGTACTTTATATTTTTACAAAAACATAAAGTGCTGTTGGCATTCTTTTGTATCATAATTTGCTCCCCAATATTTATTATAAAAATATAATTAATTTTAACAAAATAGAAAATAAAATCAATGATATTTATGCTTTAAAAAATTTTCCATAAGCAAACCATAATTGAAGCGTTATTATTCCGTAGAATATTAAACATAATCCAAGAACAACGCTTACATAAATAGCACCAAGTACTGGATTGAATGTTAATATTATACCAACTATTAAAGTAAGTATTCCGCTAAGCATAGAAAGCCCCCATTGATTATAGCCATGTTTTTTTAACTCTATAGATGATGATATAGATACAATACCCCTTACTATTACAAAAAATGCAACCATATAAGGTATGAATGCTCCGCTTATAGCTAAATTAGAAACTATAATAATACCGCATATAGTAGATATTATACCATCTAATAAAATTAAACTAGAGCCTGATACATGTCTTATACTGAAAAAATAAAATATTGCACTAATACCAGAAAAGATAGTTAAAAATCCTATAACATAAGCAAGCATTAATATAGTTTCTGCTGGATTAAACATTGTTGCTATACCTGATATAATTAATAATATACCAAATATTAACCATAGTACTCTTCCTAATTTTCCCATAAAAAATCCTTAAAAAATATTTGTATTTATAATAATAAATTATTATAAAAAAAACAATACGATATCAATAAAAAATATAAAATATTATAAAGTTTTACCTTCTATAGTTCTTAATTTATTTCTAGGAACATCATTATATTTATTTTGAACTCTAGTCCATTTTACTGTAGCTCCTACAACACCTGATTTATCTAATGATGCTTTAAGAAATAATGTATTTTTATCTTCTGATAAACTTATTTTAGCGTAGAATATGCTTCCTTGATCCGTATGGTATATTCTTCCAGTTTGCCATTCTCCATTTTCAAATACCATATCATATATAAATATTAACCCTATAAGCTCCTTATCTCTTAAATCTTTATTGGGATTATGTATATCAAGATTACTTTTTACATCATCATGAAGTTTAACAGCGTATGCGTATAGTTTATTATTTATTACTATTGTTTTAACTATTTCCATTCTTCCTCTTGGTTTTTCTGGCATAAGCCAAAAACCTTCAGCATCATTTGCACTATAGGCATAAATTAAGTTAGTTAAATTAAAAATAATTATAATTAAAAATACAACTCTTTTCATATAAAAATCTCTGTTAATTAATATAATCATATTTTAACATTTTAAACTTTATTGTCAATTTTATAATGAATATATGATACTTTTATCATAAAAAAAATTTTATATAATATAAAAGTATTGAAAAATTATTCTTTATATTATATTCTATATTAAATACTATTAATGATAATTATTATTTTATTAAGAATAATAAGATAAGAAAGGATAATATTATGAAATCATGGAACGGACTTTTAAGAGAATACAAAGACTATTTGCCTATTACAGATAAAACCCCATTAATTACCTTGCATGAAGGAAATACTCCTTTAATAAAAGCTGAAAAAATAGGAAAAGAACTTGGAGGCATAGAATTATATTTTAAATATGACGGACTTAATCCTACAGGTTCATTTAAAGACAGGGGTATGGTTATGGCTGTTGCTAAAGCTATAGAAGAGGGTTCTAAAGCTATAATGTGTGCTTCTACAGGAAACACATCAGCATCTGCTGCTGCTTATGCGGCAAGAAGCGGTATTCAATGTATAGTTGTTATACCAGATGGAAATATTGCTTTGGGTAAATTAGCACAGGCTTTGATGTACGGAGCTAAAGTTATAGCTATTAAGGGTAATTTTGATGAAGCATTAAAAGCTGTTGTTGATATTACAGATAAATATCCTATTACATTAGTAAATTCAATTAACCCTTTCAGACTTCAGGGACAAAAAACTTCAGCATTTGAAATTTGCGATACATTGGGAAAAGCTCCTGATTATTTGTCTATACCTGTTGGAAATGCTGGAAATATATCTGCTTATTGGATGGGTTTTAAAGAATATAAAGAAAATGGAAAAGTATCAAATTTACCAAAAATGATAGGCTTTGAGGCTGAGGGATGTGCTGCCATAGTACAAAATAAAGTAATAGAAAATCCTCAGACTATTGCTACAGCTATAAAAATTGGTAATCCTGCAAGCTGGAAACTTGCGGTTAATGCTGCTAATGAATCAAACGGTTTTATAGATTCTGTTACTGATGATGAAATATTAGAAGCCTATAAAATGCTTACAAGAGAAGAAGGAATATTTGCTGAGCCTGCTTCTGCTGCTTCGCTTGCTGGAGTTATAAAAACTTATAAGGCTGGAAAATTAAACAAAGGAGATACTGTAGTTTCTGTACTTACAGGCAACGGGCTTAAAGACCCTGATAATGCCATTAAAATTTGCGAAGCTCCTATAAAAGTAGATAATAACATAGAAGAAATAAGGAAGGCTATAGGGATATAATGATGAAGAAAGATGAAAAGAAAAATAGTAAAGATAATAAAAATAAGAAACTTGTAACTTTCAAAATACCTGCAACTAGTGCTAATATAGGTTCTGCTTTTGACAGTGTAGGACTTGCCTTAGATTTGTATAATGAGATTCATATATACTCTAATGAAAATTCTAAAAATATAGAATTTGAAATAAGCGGAGAAGGCGAAAGTGAAATATCAAAAGATAATAATATGATACTTGATGCCATGAAATTGGTATATAAAAAATTAAAGGCAAAGCCAGATAAAGGATATATAATAAAATGTATAAATAGAATACCTCTTTCACGCGGGCTTGGAAGCAGTTCGGCAGCAATAATAGGAGGACTTCTTTCTGCAAACTATATATTAGGGAATAAACTTTCACTTGAGGATGATATACTTAATATGTCTGTTCAATTAGAAGGTCATCCTGATAATGTATCTCCTGCTATATTAGGAGGAATCATATCTGGGGTGGTTAGAAAAAATGAGGATTTTAAATATGTTAAGATAAATCCTCCTAAAGGATTAAAAGCAATAGTTGCTATTCCTAATTTTCATTTAAGTACAGAGAAAGCAAGAAATGCTTTGCCTAAGGAAATAAGTTTGAAAGATGCTATATTCAATATTTCAAGAGCAGCACTTCTCACTTCTGCATTATCTTCTAATAGACTTGATTTGCTTGAAGTTGCTACAGACGATAAACTTCATCAGGATTACAGAGCTAAGTTTATTCCAGGACTAAAAGATTTATTTAAACAAGTAAAAATAGCAGGTGCATACTCTGTTACTATAAGCGGAGCAGGATCATCAATACTTTCTTTAGTAAAAGATGATGAAAAAATTATTAAGAAAGTTTCCAATGCAATGAAAAATAGTTTCTCAAAAAAGAAAATAGATTCTGAAATAAAAGTATTAAATATACCTATAAAAGGTGTTTTAATAAAATAGATTTTTTAACATGCTGGTAATTTTTTATCAGCATGTTTTTTATTATAATAAGTATATTAAAATATTATGATATAATAGATTTTTTGGCATGTTCTAATAATTCTTCTGCATGTTTGATGCTTGCTTCAGTGATTTCCTTACCAGTAATCATTCTAGCTATTTCCTGAACTCTTGCAGAATCATCAAGTTCTTCTATTGTAGAAGTTACAGTATCTTCGCCTTCATTTTTTGTAACCTTAAAATGAGTATTAGCATATATTGCAATTTGAGCTAAATGAGTAACGCTTAATACCTGCTTTCTTTTTGAAAGAGATGCTATTTTTTCTCCTATAACTTCGGCTATTCTTCCTCCAACTCCTACGTCAATTTCATCAAATACGCATGTTTCACAGTAATCTCCAATGGAAAGAACGCTTTTTAATGAAAGCATTATTCTTGATATTTCGCCTCCTGAAGCTATTTTTCTTAATGGCTGGAACATACTTTGCTTATTTGGTGCTATGATAAACTCTATATTATCTATTCCGCTTGAGTTTGCTTTTAAATGAGAGCCGTCTATTATAAGTATACCGTCATCATCTTCATCAAGAGTTATTTCTACATCAAATTTTGTAGATGACATTCCTAAATCATTCATTTCATTTTCTATTGCTTTTATAAACTCATCTTTTCTGTTATGTCTTATATCAGATATTTCTTTTGCCAATATGGAAGTTTTTTCTCTTAATGCTTCTATTTCATTTTTAAGATTTTGAATATCATCTTCTGAGAAATTTAATGATTCCAATTTTTCTTTAGCTTCTTTAGCATAATTTATAATTTCTTTTATATTTGAACCATATTTCTTTTTTAGCGTATTTATGAAAAAAAGTCTTTCATTAAGAGATTGCATTTCATCAGGGTCAAATTTTGTTTTTGCTCTGATTTCTGTTAATACATTTTTTATATCTTCAAGATTTAATGTTATGCCTTCTATTTGAGATGCCATATCAGAAAGTCTATTGTCATATTTTGATACTGACTGCAAAGCACCTATACTTCTCGTAAGTTTTATATATGCTCCTGATTCGCTTCCAAATATATCCTTATTTATAGCTGACAGTGATGATGCTATACTCTCAGCATTAGACATCATAGTTATATCGTTTTTTATATCTTCATCTTCATTAGGTTTTAATTTGGCATTTTCTATTTCATCTATTGCATATTCTAAAAAAGATTTTTCTTTTAATATGGTATTTTTATTCTGAGATATTTCATTATACTGTTTTATTAGTTTTACTAATTTATTATAATGTTCTCTGTAATTTTCTAGTTTTTCATCAATATTCAAATAACTGTCATAAAAATTTAAATGATTAATAGGATTAAACAATGACTGATGTTCATGCTGTCCATGTATATCAACTATTAAATCTCCAAGCTCTTTTAATTCAGCAACCTTAACTCCTACATTATTTATAAATGATTTGCTTTTTCCATCTTTTGTTATTTCTCTTTTAATATTAAGTTCATCATTATTTATTTCTATATTCCATTCTTTTAGTTTAGCTTTTACTATGCTTGATGATGACTGCAGGCTGAAGCATCCTGTAACTATTAGCCTATCTCCATTTGCTCCAACCATTCTAGTAGAGCCTTTTTCCCCTGTTATAAGTTCTAATGCACTAATAATTATACTTTTTCCTGCTCCTGTTTCTCCAGTTAAAACATTAAAGCCGCTATGAAAATTAATTTTTAATTTATCTATTAGTACAAAATTTCTTATTTCAAGATATTTGAGCATTATCTACCCCAATTAAGTTTATTGCGAAGTATATCATAAAATAATCTATTGGCACTTTGGAATATATAGCAGCTTTTATTACTAATTTCTGCTTTTACAATATTATTATTATCAAATTGGCATACTTCATATCCGTCTATTGTTATCATCGCTTTTAAAGATTTCTTAGTAAGTTCTAATTGTATGCTGTCTTCTTTAGGTATTACTAAAGGTCTGAATGTAAGAGAGTGAGGTGCTATTGGAACAAATGATATTGCATCTATACTTGGAGCTAATATAGGTCCTCCTGCACTCAAAGCGTATGCTGTAGAACCTGTAGGCGTAGCTATTACAACTCCATCTCCTACTATGGAAGATATCATTTTACCAGATATTATAATATTTATATAAATTGCTCTTCCTCCGCATTTGCTTAGCACCAATTCATTAACTGCCAAATATTCTTTAACTTTTGATTTTTTATTTGAAGATATTCTTACAGACAGAAGAGTTCTTGGTTCTATTTCATATAATGTTTTTTTATTATCAAGATATTCTTCTAATATAAGATATGCTTCATTCGGCGGTATTTCTGATATAAAGCCTAAGGTACCATTATATATAGGAAGAACAGATATATCATATTTTACAGCTATTTTTAAAGCGGATAATAAAGTACCATCTCCGCCTATAGATATAAGCATTGATACATATTTTAATTGTTTTATAGCTTTGCATACATTATAATATGTTGATATATCATAATCTATAACTATATCTTTTACATTATATTTTTTCAATATTTTTTTTATGTTCTTCACTATAATATTGGGATCGCCTCTCATTGTGTTAACGATTATCCCAACTATTTTTTTATTGTCTTTTATATTACTTTTCATAATAAATTAATCTTATCATTAAAAATAAAGTATAATTATAACAAACAGTGATTAATATATCAAGTTATATATTGATAATTTTTAAATTTTGTATTAAACTGTAGGCATGATTTTATTTAGTATAATTTATTTTTTAATATCTATTATATTTACATTGGTATTGGTTATCATATTATTTTTACTTTATCCGTTTACTAGAATATTTGGAAGAGCTGCCGCTATAAATTATGTTCATTCTATAGGTAAATTATGGGGAAGTGTAATAATGCGTTTAACTTTATCATCTTTTAAGATAGAAGGAAAAGAAAATTATGATTCTAAAAAAACTTATTTATTAACCCCTAATCATCAAAGTTCATTTGATATATTCTGCTGTTTTACGATATTCAAAAAATCTTATGCTTTTGTTTCAAAGGATACTTATGGAAAAGTTCCATTTATAGGAAAAGGGATGGAGCTTGCTAATTATATATTTGTTAAAAGGGGTACTGTAGGTGCTGCTAAATCTATAGATGATATGGAAAATAGATTAAAATCTAATACAAGTATTATTATATATCCTGAAGGAACTAGAAGCGATACTGGAGAAATAAAAAAACCTAAAAGAGGAATATTAAAAATAGCAGAGAGATGTCCAGATATTCCAGTACTTCCTGTTGTTATATATGGAACTAGAAGTATAATGAAAGCTAGGAGCTTGAAGGTAACTCCATTTAGGAAGATAACTGTAAGATTTTTAAAGCCTTTTTATTTTAATGAAATAGAAGGCGATGATAATGCCAAATTAGATTATTGGTATGATATCATGTCTAAAAATTACAATGAGTTAAAATCTGAAAATTGATTATGTAATATTCTTTATTTTATGTCTTTACAAAGTTAAAATTATTTATATAATATTTGTAATTAAATTATGTGAGGAAAATAAATGTCTGTTAAATGCGTTTGGTGCGGAAAAAACATAGAAGAAGTAGAAGGTCAGGCTACTATGGATACATGTGATGAGTGTGAAGATTTTTTTGAAGAGCATATTGATGATATATCAGCCTCTTTAAATGAACTTCTAAAAAAAAATGAATCTTCATCATCAAAACCAACTGATAAAAAGGCTTGGATTAGCTATTCACTTATAACAGCAATTCACATGCTAAGTTCCAAACCATATATAGAGTTTAAAGATTCTAAATATAAAGATTTGCTTTAGGATAATAAAAAATGAGAAAATTATACATTATTACTTTTATATTTTTTTGCTTTGCTTTTAGTTTAACTCCAAAGAGTCAGGAAAATTTTTATTGTGAATATTGCGGCAATAGATTTAATTCTGTAAAAATATTAACATCTCAAAACTGCATGCGTCATCCTAACGGCAATTATAAAGGTAAGCATAAACTTTATGAAGGAAGCGAAAAAGATGAATATACATGTAAATACTGCGGTAATAAATATAAAACTTTAAAACAATTAACTTCATCAAAATGCATGCGTCATCCTAATGGTAATTATAAAGGATATCATGCACCTGCTTTATGATTAATATGGAATCTTTAGTTTTATATTTAATGTAAAAGACTGCATATTTATCATTTTTATATAAGTACTTTTGAAACAAATATATTATCTAATTATAAATCATTCATATTTTTTAAGCATTATTATTTATTGACATTTATTATTTATGCTATTATTATATATTATGTTAATTTGTGAGGCTTTATAATGAAATTAAATAATAAATTATATATTCTAATATTATCAATTATAATTTTATCATGTTCAAATAATCAAGAAGAGATTGAACAAAAAGAAATAGACAGAGGCGGATCATTAATAGATAAAATAATATATGAAGTAAGAACAGATATGACAATAGCTATTAAAGATGTTGCAGACGGAAGGGCTGATTTAATGGCTAGCGGAATAGACGGAGGAATATATTTATCATTAAGTGAAAGCGATTTAGAAAAACTTGATACTTATGCTGTACCTTCTGGTTCTTGGAGTTTATTATTTAATCCAGTACCTAATAAATCCCCTTATACAGTTACAACTAAAGACGGTAAAACTTATTTTAATCCTTTAGCTATAAAAGAAGTAAGATTTGCTATGAATTTTTTGATTGATAGAAAAAAACTTGTTGATGAAATTTTAAGAGGAGCAGGCGAGCCTTCATTTACACAGGCTACACCTGGACAGCCAGGTACTTACAGATATAATCTTATTCCTTCAAAAATGGGCATGACAGCAAACGGCAACGAAGAGAAAGCAATTAATGATATAAACAAAGCCATTGAAAAAGCTGCTGCCTTACCAGAAAACAGAGGAAAATTAGTAAAAGAAAATGGATGGTGGAAATATAACGGTGAAATAGTAACTATTAAATTTGTTATAAGGGTTGATGATCCTACAGGAAGGCTTCCAGCTGGTAATGCAATATCCGATTTGATAGAAAAAACGGGCATAAAAGTAGAAAAGTTACTATATGATAGAAATAAATCAACACAGGTCGTATACGGTTCAGACCCAAAAGATTATGAATGGAATATTATAACAGAGGCTTGGGGGGCAGGTGCAACAAGAGCTTGGTGGGACGTTACATTAAGACAGATGTATGTAAGAGAAGGAAATTATATGCCGGGAGGAAATATTTCTGAGTTTTGGAATTATGATAATAGAGAGGCTTCAAGGATAAGCGATAAGAATTCAAATGGCTGGTTTTTGACTGCTGATGAATATTGGAGTGGTAATATGCGTTTGCAGGAAATAGGACTTGAAGATGCTGTAAGAATATATTTGAACTCTCAGACTCAGTTTTTTGTAGCTAATAAAGAGAGATTTAATAAAAGAATGCTTTACGGAGTAGGGGATGGTGTTAATGACTGGTCTATAAGAAGTGCCGATATAAAGCCAAACCGAAACGGAGAAAAAATATTAAGAGTACTTCAGCATTCAGCTCAGGGTTCATTATTTATAAGTCCTTGGGACCCTGTAGGTGTAGGAGGATTTTCTGATGCTTATTCTTCAATAATGATAGGTCCTTGTTCCGATGCTGGAGCCACTTTTGAATCGCCTTCTACTGCAAAGACAGAGTTTATACTTGGAGAGGCTGATACTAACAGTTTAGAAATAGGAGTGAGAGCTGGAAATAACGGCATACCAGTAGGTACTATAAAAGTGCCTCAAAATGCTAAAATGTATAATCCTTATACTCAGAAATGGGAAGAGGGACTTACTGTAAAAGTTAATGAAAAAGGAGAGTTAGTTTATCAAAAGTCTGATAATCTTACCGCTTATGTAAAATGTGATTTTAAGCCTAGAAGTTTTAAATGGCATCATGGCATAGAATCTTCTTTAGTTGATTTGATGTACGGAAGCGTATTTATAGCTAATGTTATAACAAAAACTAATGAGAATGATAAATATTATGATTCTGCTATGGCTGGAAGATATCTTTCTGCTATGGATGGATCTGTTGGAAGCGTTATAAATGAAGACGGAAGTTTTACTCTTTATGGAAATTATTATTGGCCTATGGATATGGATAGACAAATTGCTATTGCAGCAGTTAGTCCTAAAATAGGAAACCCAAATAGAAATACTGTTATTCCTTTTGAGATAAATGAAGCTATAATGAAAATTGTACTTGAGGGTTCTAAATCTGGAAATGTTTATACTATTTCGCAGGATCAGTCTTTAACTTCTATAGATGTAAAAAATCCTACATGCGTATCGGATATAAAAGAGAAATTAATTGAGATGAGAGATAGTGAATATATACCTGCAGGCATAGAAGATTTTATAACAAAAGAAGAAGCTGTTAAAAGATATCAGGCTGCTATTGACTTCATAGATAAATACGGACATGCTTATATATCAAATGGACCTTTCTTTATATCAAGAATAGATTCAAAGGCTAATTATATAGAGTTAACCGCTTTTAAAGATTATAGTTATACTGCTGAGTATTGGATTAAAAGATTATCAGCTAAAATGAGCCGAATAGAAGATATTGAAATGCCTGCTATAGCAAACAGGAATAATGATATTAATATGGATATTTATGTTTCTTCATATAACTATCCTGATAATGCTTTGGAGCTTCCAGACCCTAATACTACTGTGAAAGTTTTGCTTCAGTTACAAAGTGGAGGTGAAATAGAGTATAAGGCAGTTTTACAGGACGATGTGTTTAAACTTACTATACCAAAAGAAGAATTATTATCTCTTCCTAGGGGCAATTATATAGCTATTATAGAATCATATATTGCTGATGAAACTCCTTATATAGAAACAAGAAGTTTTGTATTGCAGTAGATGCGGTATATATTTTTTAATTTTACTGCTTTTAATTTATAAAAAATATGTTATTATATTCAGTAATTTAATTTGTTTAAGGTGTGGTTATGGAAAATATGGAGAATAATTTAAATAATAATGATCTTAATAATAATTCAAGCAATAATGAATCAAATAGTAATGTTATAGTTAATAATAATGACAGTGCTATAGAAAGAATAAATAAATCAAAAGAAGCGGAAGAAAATAAAAAATATATATTCAAAGTAGCTGTAGTAGCTTGTGCCATAGTATTCGTACTTCTTGTTGGTGCTGGAATATTGGTTGGTTTGTTCTTATTTGTAAAGGGCAATTCTGATATGGAGAAAATGGTTAGCAGCTATAAAATATACAGCGAAGAGATATATAATAAAAAATATGGCGACAGAGTTGTAAAAGAAATGGTTAATAATTATGGTGCTGATGTTAATGAAACAGACAGCGATAATCAAACTCCTTTATATCATGCTGTTCAAAATAATAATATTAAAGCTGTTAAGTTTTTATTAGAGAATAAAGCTGATACAGAAATAGCTAATGATTCAGGAATTAGTCCTCTTGTACTTGCTGTAAGTAATAATAATACAAAAATAGCAGAACTTCTTATAAAAGAAGGAAATGCAAATGTATACGGTTCTTATGCTGGCAAGTATTTAGATAATTATCCTATGTATTATGCGGTTTCTCATACTAATAAAAATATGATAAAACTTCTTTTAGATAATTCATTTGATTTAAAAAGAGAGCCTTCACTTTTGGGTTATGCTATAGAAAATAGTGATGAAAGTATAGTACGCTATTTAATAGATAATGGAGCTGATATTAATTATAAAAATGCTGACGGCACAACTATACTTTATAATGCCGTTTTATCTCTTAATCCTTCTTTAGTTGACTATTTCTTATCAAAAGGAGCTAAAATAGAAGAGGCTGGGGAAAGCGATCTATACGGAAATATAATAATGGCTGCTGCTGGTTCTAAATTTAATAATACTAGTTCATCTCCTGTAGATTTAGTATTGGTTCAGCAGAAATCTGCAGACAGTGCCAAAATAATGGAAAAAATAATTACAAATATAAATAAAGGTGTATTAAATAGACTTGTTAATGGGAAAAATGCATTAATAATAGCAAGCGGTAATTCATATATAGATACGGTTAAAGTGCTTCTTACAAATGGTGCTGATGTTAATTCTGCAGATAATGACGGATGGACTTCTTTAATGTATGCGGCAAACAATGGCGATATTGAACTTGCTAAAGTATTAATAGAAAATAAAGCTAATATTAATTCTGAAAGCTATGAAGAGAAAACTCCTTTAATTTATGCTATGAATAGCCCTATAGAATCAAGCCGAACTGATATGATAAAACTTCTAATAGAAAATAAAGCTAATGTGAATAAAGAGGATAGTAACGGCATAAGTCCTTTAACAATTGCTGTTATGAATAATGATGTTGAGCTTACAAAATTATTAATAGCAAATAAAGCTAATCTTTCTATAGTTACAAAGGATGGTGAAAGTTTAATTGAATATGCTATAAATAATGATAATGTTGATTTGCTTCAGGTATTAGTGGAAGCTGGGGCTGATATAAATTATGCGGGAATATCAAGTTATACTCCGTTAATGATAGCTGCAAAAAGCGGAGCTGAAAATATAGCTAGAATTTTATTAACACAGAAAGTAGATATTAATGCTGTTGATAAATATGGAGATACTGCTTTGCATATAGCTTCGGAGTATTCTAAACTTCCTATTGTTAGAATGTTATTAGAGAAAAAACCGAATCTTAATATACAAGATCAAAATGGTGATACTCCTTTGCATAAAGCAGTTAATTCTGGAAATATTGATATAGTAAGTGAGTTAGTATTATCTGGTGCTGATGTTATGATTAGAAATAATAATGGAAAATATCCTATAGATATAGCCAAAGATAATAATAATAGTGCTATATTTGAGATATTAAGAGAAGCAGAAGAAAAACAAAATGCTAATATGTAATTAGCTAATATTTTTAATTTACGTTTGACTTTAATTCTAAATTGTATTAATATGTTGCAACATAAATTAATTTGGAGAATAATATTATGACGGTAACCGCACCGCACCGCACCGCACCGCACCGCACCGCACCGCACCGCACCGCAATAAATAATTTATTATATTTTTCTTT